>NZ_LMUY01000115.1:1465-48296 GCF_009765685.1 Acidisphaera sp. L21
ACCGGCTCCAGAATCACCGCCTTGCCTTCCCGCCGCACCCGGACTTCCGTGCCCTCGAACCGAAACTCCTTCGGCAGCCGGACCGCCTGCGACCGACCGGACCAGAACACCTTCGCCGTCGCCATGGCATCACCCCATGCTATATACCATTGCTATATACCACCCCTGCCCGTCGTCACAACCGCCGCTGCCCCGCCCGCAGCAGCGCCAGCGGCAGCAGCAGGCCCACCAGCATCACGTTCGCTAGCGCCGCCGCCATCGGCCAATCATGGTTGGCGAAGAACTCATTCCACAGCGCCCGCCCGATCGTCTGCGCCGACGGCCCGCCCATCAGTTCCGGAATCACGTACTCGCCAACTGCGGGCATGAATACCAGCGCCAACCCAGCGGCGATGCCCGGTGCCGACAGTGGCAGCGTCACCGACAGGAACACCCCGACCGGCCCGGCCCCCAAATCGGCGGCTGCTTCCTCCAACGCCGGGTCCAGCTTGGACAGACGGGCGTAGAGCGGCAGGATCATGAACGGCACGTAGCAATAGACAATGCCGACATACATCGCGAACCGGGTGTACAGCATGTGCACCGGCGCCCCGACCAGGCCCGACCACAGCAACACCGCATTGATCCAGCCATCATCCCCCAGCAGCCCGATCCACGCGACGATGCGCAGCAGAAACCCGGTCCAGAACGGCAGCATCACCAGCAGCAGCAGCAACGACCGCCACCTTTCCGGCGCCCGAGCTATCGCCAACGCCATCGGATATCCGATCAGCAGGCACAACACGGACGAGACGGACGCCACCAGCAAACTCTGCAACGCGGCATCGAGGTAGAAATCGTCCTGCACCAGCGTGACGTAATTGTCCGCCAGCAAATGCAGGCTCGGCCACCACCCAACCCACGTCACCAGCGGGTCGTACGGCGGCACGCTCGCCGCCGCCTGGGAGAAGGATAGCGCGAGCACGATCAGCGCCGGGGCGGCGATGAACAGCAGCAGCCACGCCCAAACCGGGCCAAGAACCAACCAGCGCATCATTCCGCCAGCAGGATGCAGGCGTCTGGCGTCCATGACACGCAGACCGCCTCCCCCGGCGGCAATGCGGCCACCCCGGCCCCGTCCCCCAGCGGCTGGCTGACCAGCAAAGCCGCCTCCCCCACCCGCACCCGGTGATCCACCACGATGCCGCGATAGGCGCTCTCGGCCACGACGCCGGCCACCGAATTCGGTCCACCAGCGGACGCCCGGGAAACACGCAGCCGCTCCGGCCGCAGCGC
The DNA here is from genome assembly GCF_009765685.1 of Acidisphaera sp. L21. GTDB lineage: Bacteria > Pseudomonadota > Alphaproteobacteria > Acetobacterales > Acetobacteraceae > LMUY01. Next base: position 2,741 of record NZ_LMUY01000115.1, read on the forward strand.
CAGGTGGATGTCGCCTGTCATGCCGCGCGTGTCCGCCTGCGCCACCACGCCCAGGCTGGGCAGATCCAACATGCCGGGCTCGCGCACCGTCGCCGGCAGGATATTGGCCGCCCCCATGAACGCGGCGACGCTGCGGCTCACCGGGCGCTCGTAGATCTCGGTCGGCGTCCCCACCTGCGCCAGCCGACCCTGCTCCAGCAGGCCAATCCGTGTCGCCATGGACAGAGCCTCCTCCTGGTCATGCGTCACCAGCACGAACGTCGTTCCAAGCTGCCGCTGCACCCGCACCAACTCGGCCCGCGTCGCCTCCCGCAGCCCGCGATCCAGCGCCGATAGCGGCTCGTCCAACAACAGCAATTCCGGGCGAGGCGCCAGGCTGCGCGCCAGCGCCACACGCTGCCGCTGCCCGCCGGAAAGCGCATCGGGCCGGCGGTCGGCAAACGCCTCCATCCGCACCAACGCCAGCAACTCGGCAACCCGGCGGTCGGTGTCGGCCCGGTTCATCCCCTGCCGCCGCAGCCCGAACCCGACATTGGCGGCGACGCTCATGTGCGGAAACAGGGCGTAGGATTGGAACATCGTATTCACCGGCCGCTTATGCGGCGGCAACGTCGTGATATCGCGCCCACCCAGCATAATGCGCCCCGCCGCCGGCGCAATGAACCCGGCCAGCGTGCGCAACAACGTCGTCTTGCCCGAGCCGGAGCCACCCAACAACACGAACAACTCGCCCCGGCCAATTCCGAGGTCCAGCCCCTCCAGCGCCGTCCAACCGCCGTAGCGAACTGTCAGCCCGGCGACATCGACATGACTCAAACGCTCAGTGCCCGGCCTTGAACTTCGCCCACATCCTGGTGCGCGCCCGAACCGCGGCTTCCTTCACCGCCGCCACGGTAAAGGACCGGCCTAAGGCCGCCGCGTCCGGATACACGTTCGGATCATCGCGGACGGCAGGGTCCACCTTGTCGCGGCTTGCCGGAACGGCATTCGGATAATGCACCGTGTTGGTCACACCAGCGATCGTCCCCGGCTGTAGGATGAAGTTGATGAATTGCATCGCCAACGCGGCATGCGGCGCATCCTTCGGCACCGCCAGCATGTCGAACCAAAGCTGGGTAAACTCCTTCGGCGCCACATACGTCACCGCGTCCCGCTTGGCCTCCGCCGCCCGGGCGCTGGCCTGGATCACGTCGCCGGAATAGCTCATCACCAGACAGGTCTGCCCGGCGGCCAAAGCCTCTATCGCGCCGCCGCTGGCGAAGGTGCGGATATATGGCCGGATCGCCATCAGCGTCTTCTCGACATCCGCCAGATCCTTCGGGTCGGTACTGGCCGGATCGTGATGCAGGTACTTCAGCACCGACGGAATCACGTCGGTTGCGCTGTCCATCATGGTGATGCCGCACGGCGCCAACTTCTTCGCATTCTCCGGCTTCAGCAGCAGGTCCCAGCTATCCAGCGGCGCATCGGCCATCAGCGGCTTGATCTTGGACGCGACCTCCCCCAGCCCGATCGTGCCCCACAGGTAGATCGCGCCATATTTGTTGCCAGGGTCGGATGTCTCGACCCGCTTCAGCAACGCCGGGTCCTCGCCAGCCATGGCCGGGATCTTGCCCCTGTCCAGCGGCTGCAACGCCCCGGCCGCGATCAGGCGGGAGAAGGTCGGCTCGGCCGTAGGCACGATGACATCGTAGCCCGAGTGCCCGGCGAGCATCTTCCCTTCCAGCGTCTCCAGCGAATCGTAGACGTCGTAGTGGACCTCGATGCCCGTCTCCTTCTTGAACCGCTCCAGCGCCGCCGGGTCGATGTAGTCGGTCCAGTTGTAGACGTTCAGCACCTTTTCCTGCGCATGCGCCCCGTGGACGATCGCGGACGAGACGAACAGTGCGGCAAGGGCGGCGCGAAGCAGCATGGCGGAACCTGTCTTGAGGGTGGCGGACCGTATCATGGCGCCACGCGATTGGAAGCGTCCCGCATCAGCACGCGAACATCCGCCGGCGTCCGTCCCGCCTCCCGCATACCACGCAGGCTGTCGGCACCGTCGCGCTTGGACAGACGGCGGCCATCTGGCCCGGTCAGCAGCGGCAGATGCACGTATTCTGGCTCGGGCCAGCCCATCAGCGCCTGCAGCACGCGATGAATGTCGGTCGCGGCTAGCAGATCGGTCCCGCGCGACACCAGCGTCACACCCTGCGCCGCGTCGTCGTGCGTCACGCACAGATGGTAGCTCCCCACCGCATCCCGGCGGGACAGCACGACGTCGCCAAATCGCTCCGGCTGGCAATCCACCCGCCCCCGCCCCTGCTCCACGAAGCTCAACCGTCCCGTTCGGATGCAGGCAGCGGCCAGATCCAGGCGCAGCGCGAAAGGCGCCCCCGATTCGATCCGCCGCGCGCGCTCGTCCGGGGACAGGTGCCGGCAGGTGCCGGGATACACGGCACCGTCCGGCCCATGCGGCGCGGTGACCGAGCGGGCGACGTCGGCCCGGGTGCAAAAGCACGGGTAGAGCAGCCGCTCGCCCTGCAGCCGGTCCAGCGCGATCCGATACTCCGGCAGATGCGCCGATTGCATGCGCACCGCGCCATCCCAATCCAGCCCGAGCCAGCGCAGATCTTCCAGCAGCGCCCGGGTATAGTCCGGACGGCACCGGTTGGCATCGATGTCCTCCACGCGCAGCAGGAACCGCCCGCCTGCCCGGCGCGCGCGTTGCCATGCATCCAGCGCCACGAAGGCGTGCCCCAGATGCAGCATTCCGGTCGGACTGGGCGCGAAACGCGTCGTGATGGACATGGCGGGGCTGCCGGCGATAGTGGGGCCACCGATCTACACGGGAGGCGACGATGGTGGAATTGCACGCAACACGCTGGGGCCCGGCTTCCGGTGGCATACCCAAGCAACTGATCGTGCTGTGCCACGGCGTGGGCGCGGACGGCCGCGACCTGATCGACCTGGCGCCGCATTGGGGCGCGGCCCTGCCGGACGCCGCCTTCACCGCCCCCGACGCGCCCGAGCCCTACGACGGCGCCCCCATGGGCCGCCAATGGTGGTCCATCGGCGACCGTGACCCGGCACGCATGGCCAACGGAGTCGCCAAGGCGCGCCCCCTGCTGGACGCCTTCATCGACGCCGAATTGGCGCGCCTGTCCCTTCCCGCCGACGCCTATGCGCTGATGGGGTTTAGCCAAGGCGCCATGATGGTGCTGTATGCCGGGCTGCGCCGGGCCACGCCGCCGCGCGCGATCCTGGCCTATTCGGGTGCCCTGGTGGCGCCCGAGCAACTGGCCGACCGCACGAACAGCGCCCCGGTTCTGCTGGTGCATGGCGAGTCGGACGATGTCGTGCCCGCCTTCCGCTCCCGCGACGCCGCCACCGCACTGCGGGCCGCAGGCGTGCCGGTGGAAACCGTGTTCACCGCCGGGCTGGGCCACAGCATTGATCCGCATGGATTGGCCAAAGGTGCCGCAATCCTGCGCACCGGGTTCGGTTTGTGACCGCCCCGTGAATCCTGGGGGGCTGCCTTGCGGGCAACGGGGCGGTCTGCGATAAGCGGGGCGGGTTTTGGCGGCGCATAGATCTGGCGGTCCGGCCTTCGTGTGATCCCAGTTCTTGATGCCGCTCCCGAGAAGGAGCACGCATTGCCTGACGGCGGAATGCATTTCCCGGCTCTGGTCCTCAACGCGGATTTCCGCCCGCTATCCTATTTTCCGCTCTCGGTCTGGGCGTGGCAGGATGCGGTCAAGGCGGTCTTCCTGGATCGCGTCTCCGTGCTCAACGAGTACGAAACGGCGGTCCGCTCCCCTTCGATGTCAATGCGCCTGCCCAGCGTCATCGCGCTGAAGGAATACATCCCCGCAGCCCGGCGCCCAGCCTTCACCCGGTTCAACGTGTTCCTGCGCGACGCCTTCGCCTGCCAATATTGCAACGACCGTTTGCCCACGCACGACCTCACGTTCGATCACGTGATCCCCCGCAGCCGAGGCGGCCGCACCACCTGGGAAAACGTCGTCACCGCCTGCGGCTCGTGCAATCTGGTCAAAGGCTCCCGCCTGCCCCGCGAATGCGGCATGCACCCACGGCAGGTCCCATGCCAGCCCACGACCTGGGAGTTGCAGGAAAACGGCCGCGCCTTTCCGCCGAACTACCTGCACGAAAGCTGGCGCGACTACCTCTATTGGGACTCGGAACTGCTGGACGGCTGATCGAGTTCACCCTTCCACCATGGCCAGTAGCGGCCCAAGATTTCGCTGCACGGTGCGCCAGATCAGATTCTCCTCCACACTGTCGTAATCGTGCCGATGGACGTTCCGAACCCCATGACCACCTTCTACGGCAGCAAAGGCTAGCGGTCGCGCATGCCGGAGTGAAGCGGCGCGCTGCCTCCGGGAGACAGCGCCTAAACTTTCTTGCTGACGGCAATCGCAACCTTGCAGCCCAGCTTGATCACCCGACTCATCAGCGCATAGGCGGGCGCCAACTCCGCCTCGTTCGCCAGGCCGATGTCGCGATGCTCCAACTCCTCCTCGCGAAACTTCTCGATCGTGGAGCGCAAGCCCGCCTCGTCATCGTCCAGGCTGGCGGCCTGTTCGGCGTAATGCTCGTCGATCGCCTCCTCCACCGCCACGGTGCAGGCCATGGCGCCGCGCTCGCCGATCAGCGCCGTCGCCGCGCCCAACGCAAACCCGGCCAAGTGCCAGATCGGCAGCAGTGCCGTGGGGCGCACGCGACGATCGGCGATCAGTTTGGCGAAGGTCTCGCGATGCACCTCCTCCTGCTCCAGCATGTGGCGCAGCATGTCGCCCTTGGCGCCCTTGCCCAGCACCGCCAGTTGCCCGGCATAGATCCGCACCGCGCCATATTCGCCGGCGTGATCGACGCGGATCATGCTGGCCAGGCGCTCGCGCCGCGTGGGGTCGCCGGGCAGTCTCGTCGCGCTCATCCGTGCCTCCGTTCTTCTGGCCTGACCAACGAGATGGCGAGGAACAGCCCGAACACCAGGGACAGCAGGCCATTCATTGCCGCCATCGACACCGGCAGCCCGGGCACCAGGTAGGTCGGGTCGTCACACGGCTTGGCGGGGCGCGCCGGCATGCGGGCGAGTCGCTCGGCCATACTGCCGCCACCCAGGTTCGGGGCCGCGCACTCCGGCAGCGGGCTGGGCCACCATCCCTGCTCCACCCCCACATGCACGCTGGCCGCGCCAAGCGAGAAGATCATGCACAGCACGACGCCCCACAGGAACCAGCGGCCACGCAGCACGCGCCAGGGCACCAGCGCCGCTACGCCGAACACCAGGGCGATTCGGTAGGGCCACCGCTCCACCAGGCACAGCGCGCAGGGCACCAGCCCGCCGTACTTCTCCGACCCAAGGGCCACGCCCAGCGCGGCAATGCCCACCAGGAGGGACAGGAAGGCCAGCACCTTGGTTCTCGTCATACGCGGGTTTTCGCCTGCTTCCGCGCCGCGTGCAAACGCCGTAGCGTGCGGGCGCAGCGAAATCGGGGTGCAAACTATGCGCAAGCTATGGGGCCGGGCGAACTCGTCCAACGTCATGAAAACAATCTGGCTGCTGGAAGAACTGGCACTGCCCTACGAGCGGATCGACGTCGGCGGCGCATACGGCCGCACCCACGATGCGGACTACCTGGCGATGAACCCGAACAGCATGGTCCCCACGCTGCAGGAGGAGAACGGCTTCACCCTGTGGGAGAGCAACGTCATCCTGCGCTACCTGGCCGCCGCCCACGCCGCCGGCACCCCGATCTGGCCGGAAGATCTACAAGCCCGCGCCAATATCGACCGCTGGATGGACTGGCAGCAGACCACCATCACCGCCCCCGGCGGCGCCGTCTTCACCGGCCTGGTTCGCACCCCCGCGGCACAACGCGACATGCCGGCGATTGCGGCGGCGGTCGTCAAACTGGGGGACGTCTGGTCCATCCTGGACCGGCACTTGGCCAAGCACGCCTACGTCGCCGGCCCCGACTTCACCATCGCCGACATCCCGGTCGGCGTGCATGTCCATCGCTGGTTCAGCTTCGACGTCGAGCGACCGGCCCAGCCAAACCTGCGCGCCTGGTATGACCGCCTGCTGGCCCGCCCCGCCTATCGCGACCACTGCGCCGGCCCGATGTCCTAGCCGTGCGTGTCGTTGCCGTCGCCCGGGTGCTGAACGAGGACGACATCATCGAGGCATTCGTCCGTCACACCTTGGCCTTCGTCGGGCACATCGTGCTGATGGACAATGGCAGCACCGACCGCACGTTGGAGATCCTGGCGGCGCTGCGACAGGAAGGGATGCCGCTGACGGTGATGCAATGCCGTTCGGTGTTCTTCAATGAAGCCGAATACAACACGCTGATCTACCGCGTGGCCGACGCGGCGTTCCAACCAGACTGGATCCTGCATCTGGACACGGACGAATTCATCGACAGCCGCATGGGCGACCTGCACGCCGCCTTGGCCGCGATCCCGCCTGAAGCCGTGGCGGCCAAGCTATCGCTGCGCAATTACTTTGCCGATGGCCTGGATGCCAGCGAGTTGCTGATCCCGCGCCGCATGGTGCTGCGCGACGCAGCGGACCGGCGGGTCCTGAAATGCATGCTGCGCGGCGGATTGTCCGAATACATCCATGTCGGCGCCGGCAATCACGACGCCACGTTCAGCGGCGACCCGGTGGCCGCAGTGGAACTGGTCGATATTCCGCTGGCGCACTACCCGGTCCGGCATCCGGCCCAGTTCGTCATGAAGGCGACGCTGGGCCGGCTGAAGGTACTGGCCGCCGGCGCCCCCGCGGTGCAGGCCAACCACGCCGAGCACTACAATCATATGCTGGACGCCCTGTCCCGCAACCCGGGAGAGATCTTTCACGACGCAGCCCGCATGGCCAATGCCCTGCCCGCCATCCCGCTGGTGGAAGACCCGATCCGCTATCTGGGCAGCGAGCTGCGCTACACCACGGCCACCGACCACGCCATGAAGGCACTCCGCACCGCCGCAAACTATGCCGAGCAACTTGCCACATCGCACGGCCGCCTGCTGGATGCATCGCCAGAAGCGCGCGCCCGGGCGCAGTCGGCCGCCATTCAGGCGGAACTGCTCGGTCTTTAACGGGTATTGGCAACAGATCGGGCTTCGATACGGTTGGCCCGCTCAGTTCTGCATGCGAGTGTTGTGTTTCCGTCAATCTGACCCATCGGATGGATAGCAGGCCCGGCGAAGACGCCGTATGGAGTGACGGTATCGAGGAGCGATAATGGTCGACACTGCAATTTTCAGCATCTTCCATCGCCCGGCGCCCGCCCCGGCAGCGCCAGCGCCTGAGCCAGCCGCCAAAGAGCTGCCGCACGCTGAACCCACCCCAATCGCCGCCGCACCCGCCGAGCCGGAGCCAGTTCACGTCGAACCGCCTTCGCCTGAACCCGAACCGCTCGCAGTTGCGCCAGCAGAGCCGGAACCCGAGCCCGCCGCGCCAGCTCCGCAAGAACCGATCGCCGCCGCACCAGTCGAGCCCGAGCCGGTGCACGCTGAGCCGGTGCCCGCTGAGCCCGAGCCGGTCGTCGCCACACCGCCGGAGCCCGAACCGGTCCATGTCGAGCCGCCGCATATCGAGCCGCCGCATATCGAGCCGCTGCATGTCGAGCACGAACCGCACGAGCCCGTGGCCGATCCTGAACCGGTGCATGTCGAGCCGCCGCCCGTCGTGCTCGAGCCGCATGTCCACGCCGCGGCCGCGCTGGTCGAGCCGGAACCCGACTACGCCGACCCCCCGCCCGCCGTGCCGGAACCACACGAACCAGTTGCCGCACTGGCGGAGGCCCCCCTCGTCGAGGTTGAACCTGTCGTCACGGACGAGCCCGGCAACGAGCCCCCTGCACCGGCCCAGGCCAGCCTGTCTGAAGAACCAGAGGCCGAGCCGGCCGAAGACCCTCTGCACGCCCACGACGCATCCGAGCCGTTCGTCCTAGACGGTGACCTGTCACCCGAGGCCGAATCCGAGCCGGATCCGGAACCCGGCGACGTAGAACCCGAGCACGTCCAATACGAGCACGCCCAATACGAGCTCGCCCCGCTTGCCGAAGCCGCCGCCAATCCCGGTTGGGCGTTCGAACCCGAGGCCGAACCCGGGCCAGAGGCGGAGTTGCCCTACACCCCAGAACCCGGGGCAGCCGCCGAATACACCCTGGAAGAACACTCGTTCGAACCAGAGGAGCTTGCCGCCACAGACAGCTACGTCCCACCGCCGACGCTGGACGATTTGGCGCCATTGTATATTCCAGCGCCAGTGCCCGAGCCGCACTCTGAACCGGACACGATCTGGTCCGGGCCGGCCGAACTGACATCGATCCCGCTCGAGGCGGACCAGCTCGGCCTGGCAAACCCCATCGTCTTTACCGTCCTCGCCAGGCTCAGCGACTTCCTGCCGGTAGAACTAGATGCCTCCTACAGCGGCATCTACCGGCCACAAACCTTCCGCGCCGCGCCATGGAGCGGGTTCTCCTACGACCAGGCCGACGACGGGCGATCTGGCGTGGCAGCAGGCACACGCATCCTCACCTCCCGCGGAGAGTTGGAGGTGGAGAAGCTGCTGCCGGGCGATGCCGCCCTGTCGCTGCGGGCACCCGCCCTGCTGCCCATCGCCTGGATCGGCAAAAGCATCGCGACCGCGGCGCCGATCTGGTTCGACGCCGGGGCGCTGGGGCCGGATCTGCCGCGTCGCCCGCTTTGCCTGGCGCCGGATCAACCGGTCTATGTCGACCCGATCCCCGTCCCCGCCGCCCGGCTGGTGAACGGCACCACCATTTGCCAAATGGACTTGGGCCATGTCGACCTGTTCCACGTCGATGTCGGCCGGTCCGAGATCCTGTTTGCCGAGGGAGTGCCGCTTTCCAGCAGCGACCGGTCGAGGCTGCACAGCACATGACGGCGCGGCTGCGGTGGGCCTTGGCAGCAGGGCTTGGCCTGGCCTTGGGGCACGCCGCGCCTGCCCTCGCTCAGAAGGGCGTGCCACCAACCTCGGTGATCGTCGGCGGCGCGGCGATGGTGTCGGACCACGACATCATGGACAACCTGTCGCACTCCACCGACCACACCACGCTGCTCGGCCTGCTGCAATTGGCCGGAATGACGGAGGCACTACGCAGCCACGGCCCATTTACCCTGTTCGCGCCGACGAACGCCGCCTTTGCCGCCCTACCCGGCGGCATGCTCGACTCGCTGCGTAAGCCGGAGAACAAGAACACCCTGGTGGCGCTGCTATCCATGCAGATTCTCGAGGGCAACTACTCCTCCGCCCGGCTGCATTACTTGCTGCGCTACGGCAAGGGCACCACCCAGCTCGATACCGTCAGCGAGGCCAAGCTGACGCTAACCACCAACGGGCCGCCCAACCTTATCCTGAAAGACCCGAGGGGCGGCACCGCGGATATCATCCTCTACGACGCCAAGCAGGCCAACGGCGTCGTGTTCGTTATCGACCGGGTGTTGCAGCCGGGCTGATCGGGACCAGCCGGCCACCGAACAGCACCGCCCCCGTCGGCCCGCCCGTGGTCGATCCACCTGCCGGCTCATCGGAGACCAGCAATTGCTCCTGCGCGGAGGCACGGGCTGGCGGCGTCACGACCTGCGTGCCCGGCGTCAGCAGCCCAAGCGATACCGGCACAGCCGCCCCCTGCGGCAGGGCCCACAACTGATAGGCGCGACCGGACGGCGCCGGCGCGCCATCTAGGCTGGTGATGGCGATGGCGCCATCCGGGCGCGCCTCCGCCATGAACTTTGCGGGTGTGGCCAGTGGCGACAGAGCGGCCGCGAACCGCGCCGGTTCGGTTGGCTGGCCGGGCGGCCGCGGTAGGAACGCGAACAGCGCCAGGCTGGCCGCGATCGCCAACGACCCGGCGGTTGACGCCTGCCAGAACGCACGTCCGCTCGGTCGCGCCGGCTTGCCGATCCCTGTCGCCAGCGCCAGCCGGCTCCACAGGATCGCCGGCGGGGTCACGGGGGGCACCAGCATGTGCAGCGCGCCCAGCCGGGCCTGCCAGTTCACGATCTCGGCCGCGAATGCCGGGTCGCGTGCCGCTTGCGCCTCGGCCTCGCGCATGTCGGCCAGATCCAGGCAACCCAGCGCGTATTCGGCGGCGAACAAGGTCGGATCGTCGGTGCTATCGCTCATGACCGCAGCACCTTGGCACCCTGCTCCAGGCAGGACCGCAGGGACATCAGCACCCGGCGTATGGTGGACTTCACCGTGCCCAGCGGCTGATTGACGCGCACGGCGACCTCGCTCTGGGTCAATCCCTCGATAAAGGCGAGCACGATCAGGCGGCGGCGCGCCGGGTCGACGTCTTCCATGCAGTTGCGCAGGGCGGCGCCATCGGAATCGGCCACCAGCCGGCTGAGCGCGTCTGGGTCTTCGTCCACCTGCTCCGGCGCGTCGACGCCGGTGGTCTCACGGCCGTGCTTGCGGATCATGTCCAACGCGCGATACCGCACCAGGCTCACCAGCCAGCCATCGGCACTGCCGCGATCGGGACTGTAACGGTCGGCATTGCGCCAAACCTGCAGCATCGCGTCATGCACCGCATCGCTGGCCAGCGCCGGGTTGCGCGTAATGCGGAGCGCCACGCCGTATAATTTGGCCGAGCAGAGTTCGTAAAGCTGGCGAAATGCCTTCGCGTCCGCCTGGGCGCACTGCACCAAAAGCTGGGCGGTCTTGGATCCGGCTGCGTCACTCACGACGGTCAGGCGCGGTGGTGCTGCGTCGGGCTGCATTCTGTCAAAAGAGTTAGCCGTAACAAACCCCATCAGCAAGCCGCCGAGGGCAATTGAGCCGGTCATCGGAGCGTCCTTTCGCTAACGACCTGTGCTCCCGTAACGGGACCACTGCAGCTTTGGATGCAAAGCGCCCGCTAGCGTGTTGGTTGTCGCTTCGATATGATGCCCGGGACAGGGCCCGAAAGCGGCTCGTCAGGGGAGTATCGGACGTCCATGGCATCGGTCAGCATCCGGGGCATACGGAAGTCGTTTGGCAGCACCACCGTCCTGCACGGGGTCGATGTCGAAATTGCAGACGGGGAGTTTTGCGTCCTCGTCGGGCCATCCGGCTGCGGCAAATCCACCCTGCTACGGATGATCGCGGGGCTGGAGGCGATTGGCGCCGGGGAGATCGCGATCGGCGGCCAGGTCGTGAACAAGGTCCCCCCGAAGCAGCGCGACATCGCGATGGTATTCCAGAACTACGCGCTGTACCCACACATGACCGTACGCGACAACATGGCGTTCAGCCTGAAACTCGCCGGCGCGCCAAAGGCCGCGATGGACGAACGCGTGGGCCGCGCCGCCGACATATTGGGCCTGGATGCGCTGCTGGACCGCTATCCCCGCCAGCTTTCGGGCGGGCAGCGGCAGCGCGTCGCGATGGGCCGCGCCATCGTGCGCGACCCGCAAGTATTCCTGTTCGACGAGCCACTATCCAACCTGGACGCCAAGCTGCGCGTGAACATGCGGGCCGAGATCAAGGGCCTGCACCAGCGCCTGGGCACCACCACCGTCTACGTCACCCACGACCAGATCGAGGCGATGACCATGGCCGACCGCATCGTGGTGATGCAGGCCGGCCGCGTCGAACAGATCGGCACCCCGCTGGAGTTGTATGACCGCCCCGCGAATCGCTTCGTCGCCGGCTTCATCGGCTCCCCCGCGATGAACTTCATCGATGGCGAAGTCGTCGAGAACGGCTTCCGCGACCAAGGCGGCGCCGTGTGGCCCCTGCCCCCTGGCGCCGAGCCAGGTCGCCCCGCGATCTACGGCGTGCGGCCCGAGCATCTGCGCCTGGCCGAGGGCGGCCTGCCGATGACGGTGCAGGTGCTGGAGCCGACAGGCTCCGAAACCCAGGTGCTGGGCCATGTCGGCGGCTCCCCCCTGCTGGGTGCGTTCCGGGAGCGGATTGCCGTGGCGCCCGGCGAAGCGATCGGCATCGGCGCCGACGCCCATCTTGCCCATCTGTTCGACCGCGACACGGGGCAACGCTTGCTGACCTGACGCCAACAAAAACCAATAAGGGGGAAACAAGAATGAATAGATGGACACGACGCGGCGCGCTGGGCCTTGGCGCCGGGCTGCTATCGGCTGGGCTGGTGCGTGGCGCACAAGCCGCGATCCCGACAGCGGACGTGCCGATGCCGAAGCTGGACATCGAAAAAGGCGCCAGCCTGCGCGTGCTGCGCCCGTCCAAATTCGTCGACCCGGACGAGGCGATCTTCACCGAAAACAGCAATCGCTTCGCCAGCCAGTTCGGCGTGTCGGTTCGCGTGGACTACGCCGGCTGGGAAGATCTACGCCCGCAAACCGCCGTCACCGCCAATACCGGCGCGGGCCCCGACGTGGTGGTCGGCTGGACCGACGACCCGCATCTCTACGCCGACAAGGTTTTGGACCTGACCGATATCGCCGACTACCTCGGCAAGAAATACGGCGGCTGGTATCCGCTGGCCGAGCGCTACGGCAAGAAGTTCGGCACCGACCGCTGGATCGCGATCCCGATGGGCGGTTCCGGCGGCCCGGCAGTTTACCGCGAAAGTTGGGTGAAAGAAGCCGGCTACGACACCTTCCCCACCGACACCGACAAATTCCTGGACCTGTGCCGCAAGCTGAAAAAGAGCGGCCACCCAGCCGGGTTCACCACCGGGCACGCCGTCGGTGACTCCAACGGCTATTGCTACTGGCTGCTCTGGGCCTTCGGCGGCAAAATGGTGGACGAGAACCAGAAGGTCGTCATCAACTCCAAGGAAACGGTCGAGGCGCTGAAGTATAGCAAGGCGCTGTACGAGACCTACATCCCCGGCACCCAATCCTGGCTGGACCCGTCCAACAACAAGGCGCTGATCGCCGGCGACATCGGCCTGACGCAGAACGGCGTGTCGCTGTATTTCTCCATCAAGAACTCGCCCGATCCGAAAGTGGCGGCGATGGCGGCGGACCTGAACCACGCCCGCATGCCGATCGGCCCCGTCGGCCATGCGACGGAGGTGGCACTGGCGATCAACGCCATGGCGTTCAAGCACACCAAATACCCCAACGCCGCCAAGGCCTACCTCGCCTACATGATGGAGGCGCCGCAATACGACCACTGGATGACCGACAGCTTCGGCTACTGGGCCCAGCCGCTAAAGGCCTACGCCGAAAGCGACGTCTGGAAGAAGGACCCGAAGATCGCGGCCTACAAGGACACGATGCAGAACAGCCTCTGGCTGGGATACGCCGGGCCAATCAACGAGGCATCGGGTGCCGTGGTGGCGGACTACGTGGTGGTCGACATGGTCGCATCGGTCAACAGCGGGGACGCCACCCCGGAGGAAGCCGCCAAGGAAGCCGAACGCCGAGCCAAGCGCTACTACAAGGCATAACCCGCATGTCGAACGCCGTGCGGGAGGGCGTACTCCCGATTGCCGAAGCGCACCCCTGGCGCTTCACCACGCGGGAGCCAACGCCGCTCGCGCGGCTGTTCGACAACAAGACCTTCCTGGTCGTGATGTGCCTCACCCCGGCGGTAGGGTTGCTGGTGGTGTTCCTCACCTACCCACTTGGGCTCGGCCTATGGCTGGCCTTCACCGATGCGAAGATCGGCCGCTCCGGCGTGTTCGTCGGGTTGGACAACTTCGACAGCCTGTTCCACGACCGCATCTTCTGGCTGTCAGTCACCAACACCCTGTTCTACACCGCGGCCGCCACGGTCGGAAAATTCGGGCTCGGGCTGTGGCTGGCCCTGCTGCTCAATCACAACATCCCGTTCAAAAGCCTCATCCGCGCCATCGTGCTAATACCCTGGATCGTGCCGACGGTGCTGTCCGCCATCGCGTTCTGGTGGATCTACGACCCGCAATTCTCGATCATCTCCTACCTGCTGAAGGCCATGGGGATCATCGATTACAACATCGACTTCCTCGGCACGCCCTGGCACGCCCGCCTGGCCTTGGTTGCGGCGAATATCTGGCGCGGCATCCCCTTCGTCGCCATCAGCCTGCTGGCCGGGCTGCAAACCATCTCCCCCTCGCTCTACGAGGCGGCGATGCTGGATGGCGCGAGTTCCTGGGCACGGTTCCGCTATGTCACCCTGCCGATGCTGATGCCGGTGCTCTCGGTAGTGCTCACCTTTTCAGTCCTGTTCACCTTCACCGACTTCCAACTGGTCTACGCCATCACCCGCGGCGGCCCGGCCAATGCCACCCACCTGATGGCCACCCTCGCCTTCCAGCGCGGCATCCCCGGCGGCCAGTTGGGCGAGGGCGCGGCCATCGCCATGGCAATGATCCCGTTCCTGGTCGCCGCCACGCTGTTCAGCTATTTCGGCCTGGCCCGGCGCCGCTGGCAGCAGGGTGAAGCCGATGAGTAAATCCTCCGACCAACCCGGCGCCCCACTCGGCTGGGAAAGCCTGCCCCGCAAGATCGTCACCGTCTACACACCGCTGATCCTGTTCATCATCGTGCTGCTGTTTCCGTTCTATTGGATGACCATCACGACGCTGAAGCCGAACAACGAGCTGTATAATTACAAGGACTTCAACCCGCTCTGGGTCCACTCGCCCACCCTGGCGAACGTGAAGAAACTGCTGTTCGACACCGACTATCCACAATGGCTGATGACCACGATGGGCGTGGCAGCGGCGGCGACCATCATCTCCGTCATCTCCAGCGTGCTCGCCGCCTATGCGCTGCAGCGGCTGCGGTTTCGCGGCTCCAACTGGGTGGGGCTGGCGATCTACCTCGCCTATCTCGTCCCCCCGTCGATCCTGTTCATCCCGCTGGCGACCATGGTGTTCCAACTGGGCCTGTTCGACACCCCCTGGGCGCTGATCCTGACCTACCCGACCTTCCTCATCCCGTTTTGCACCTGGCTGCTGATCGGCTACTTCAAGTCGATCCCCTACGAGTTGGAGGAATGCGCCCTGATCGACGGCGCATCCCGCCTGCAGATCCTGCGCCGCATCACCCTACCCTTGGCCGTGCCGGGCCTGATCTCGGCCGGCATCTTCGCCTTCACCCTGTCCTGGAACGAGTTTATCTACGCCCTGGCTTTCATCCAGAGCAGCGAGAAGAAGACCGTGCCCGTCGCCGTGCTAACGCAGTTGGTCCAGGGCGACGACTACCAATGGGGGGCGCTGATGGCCGGCGCATTGTTCGGCTCGATTCCGGTGGCCCTGCTCTACTCGTTCTTCGTAGAATACTACGTGTCCAGCCTCACCGGCGCGGTAAAGGAGTAGCGAGAGCCGCGGTTTTGCGCCGTAGACGACAAGCGCGTGGATCTCGACATCGGCATCGTTCGTTACCACCTGCATCAAACTGTTGGATGGGATGGGGTCAATGGCGACAGAGACGGCGACACTGGGCGGAGGGTGCTTCTGGTGTCTGGAGGCAGTATACCGCGATCTGCGGGGCGTCACCTCGGTGAAGTCTGGCTATATGGGCGGCCGGGTGCCGAACCCGAGTTATGACGCCGTCTGTACCGGTATGACCGGCCATGCCGAAGTGGTGAAGATCGAATTCGATCCGGCCCAACTCGACTACGCCGACCTGCTGCGGGTGTTTTTCACCATTCACGATCCCACCACGCTCAACCGCCAGGGCGCCGACACCGGCACCCAATACCGGTCCGTGATCTTCACCTACTCCGACGCCCAGGCCGAAATCGCGGCGTCGGTGATGGAGGAGATCCATGGCGCC
Source organism: Acidisphaera sp. L21 (assembly GCF_009765685.1). GTDB lineage: Bacteria > Pseudomonadota > Alphaproteobacteria > Acetobacterales > Acetobacteraceae > LMUY01. The sequence continues at coordinate 18,452 of NZ_LMUY01000115.1, forward strand.
AATATCTACGGCAACGACATGGTGACGGAGATCGTCCCCGCGCCGGAATTCTATCCGGCGGAGGCCGAGCACGACCAGTATTTCGAGCGCAACCCCTACGCCGGGTATTGCCGTGCCGTGGTGGCGCCGAAGGTCGCGAAGTTCCGCAAGGTGTTCGCCGACCGGGTCCGCTCCGCCGCAGCCTGAGCCGCCAGAACCGACTGGCCGATCGCCTGGCCGATCGCCTGGGCGACTTGGGGGACGACGGCGTTGCCCAGCGCCATCAACCTGGCCCGGCGGTTTCGGTCCAGCCCGGTGGGAAGCCCATCAACCACTCGACCCAGGCCGGGTTCAGCCGGCCACCCACTGCATCGCTCAATGGGCAGGACCGGCGGCGGGTCTGCTGGCTGCGGCAACCCGCCTTCCAGTCGCGCGCCAGTGGCGTGGGCCAAAATGAAGACACGCTGCCGCCGGTGGGGCGCCCCGGCATGGACAGCACCCACCACGAGCGGCCAGCAGGCGTAACCCGCCGCCTCCAACCCGGCGAGCACTGCGTCGGCGCCGCGAACGCGCAGCGCAGGAACGTTCTCAACCACCACCCAACCGGGTCGGCATTCCTGCACCAGGCGCAGCAACTCGCGCCACAATCCGCTGCGCCCGCCCTCCAGCCCAGCGCCCTTCCCGGCGGCGCTGACGTCCTGGCAGGGAAAGCCGCCGCACAGCAGCCCCGGCGCCGGAATGCCATCTGCCAGCAGCCCGACAGCGGACACGGTGCGGATGTCGGGGTAACAGGGCGTGCCTGGCCAATGGCGGCGCAAGACGGTGCGGGCAAACGGGTCTGCCTCGCAAAATGCCGCGATGTGGAACCCGGCGCGATGCAACCCGAGAGCCATCCCGCCGATACCACTGAACAGATCAAGGACGATCACAATTTTGTCTTAGGTAGATAGTCTTAGGCAAACCGCATGTTCCGATTGAAAAAGATAGGATAGACCTAGCCTACGGGAGTTCGCAGTTGCAATAGGCGCACCCTAAGGCTAGACGAATGCAGGGATTTTCAACGTCCGTAGGAGGATACTCATGGCGCGATCGACGCCCGCGACACGATTGAAGAAGATGCTGAAGGATCGTGGCATGACTGCCGCCGACCTGGCCCGCAAGCTGGATGTCTCGCAGCCGACCGTTCACGCTTGGGTGACCGGGCTGCACGGCATGCGGCTGAACAACGCCCGCCGGGTCTCTAAAGTGATCGGCGTGCAGGCGTCGTGGTTGATGTTCGGCACCGATGCCAGCGCCGAGGGCGCGGCCCAGGGTGCTGAAGAACTGGCGCTGTTGCGCCTGTGGCGCGAATTGGGCGAGGAAGAACAGACCGCGGCCATGCGCCGGCTGACCGCCATCCGCAAGAAGCAGGGCTAGCCAGCCCCGCCGGGCATAACCCTTCGTGAGCACGGATGACCTCGCCACCCCAGCGCCCCACATCACTGCCGTATAGCAGGGGTCGCTGACGTGAAGCGGATGTTGCGAGTGGTCGTGCCGTTGGCGATGGCGCTGGGTCTATCGGCCTGCGTTTACAGTCCGTATGGCGCTTATGGCGTGGCCGGCGGGTATGGCTATCCCGGCGCATACGCGACCTACGATACGCCCTACGTGTTGGGTGCCAATACGGGCGGGTTCTATGGGCCGGATTATGGCTACATCGGCAACTTTGGCCCCATCGGCGGATATTACGGCGGCTATGGCGGTTTCTACGGCCGTAGCTACGGCGGCTATTTCGGAGGCGGCTACGGCGGTGGGTTCCGCGGCGGTTTCGGCGGATACCGCGGCGGTGGCTTTGGTGGTGGTGGCTTTGGTGGTGGTGGCGGCGGGTTCAGCGGCGGCGGCGGTGGATTTCGCGGCGGTGGGTTCAACGGCGGCGGCGGTGGGTTTCGCGGCGGCGGGTTCGGCGGCGGAGGCGGGGGGTCTCGTGGCGGCGGTGGCGGCCGGCGCTAGTCCAACGCCACGACTGCAAACGCCCCGGCCTGCTCGATCGCCCATGCGCCGCGCAAGGCCAGGTCGTCGCGGTAGAGTGGGGCGGCAAGTTGCACCGACCGCGGCATCCCGTCCGCACCCGGACTCATCGGCACCGTAATCGCGGGCTGGCGCGACAGGTTGTACAGGACCGGTCCAGGGGGCCCACTCGGTCCACAGCGCGCACACCGGGTCCAGCGTCGGGGCATCGGCCAGCGGGGCGCCCTTCGCTACGGTGGGGCTCAGCACCAAATCGTACTGGGCGTGCAGCCGGGCCATGGCGTGCGCCACCTGGATCCGCAGCGTCTCCGCCGCAACGAAATCGGTCGCCAGCATACCGCCCTCCTGGGCCGCAACCTCCAGCAAACCGGGGTCCAGTTTACCGCGATCGCCCTCCGGGATGCTGGCCACCAGGCGTGACAGCGCCACCCCCCACACCCGGCCGAACACGGCACAAATATTGGGCAAATCGGCCGAGGCCATTTCGAGTTCGGCCCCGGCATCCACCAGGATCTGCGCCGCCTCCTCCACCGCCGCAATGCTGTCGCCGTCCGCCGGGGCGTCGAAGCCGGGCTGGCGCAGGACGCCGATCCGCAGCCCCTGCACACCCTGGCTCAGCGTATCCCGCCAATCGCGGCCGTCATCGGGCAGGCAGAACGGGTCCCGCCGGTCGAACTGCGCCAGTACGCTCAGCATCAGCGCGCAGTCCCCGACGGTGCGGGTCATCGGCCCGGCACAGGCAACATTGGCGAACGCGCCCAGCGGCCATTGCGGAATGCGGCCGAAGCTCGGCTTCAGCCCAACCAGCCCGCACCACGCCGCCGGCAACCGCACCGAACCACCGGCATCCGTTCCGATATGCAGAGGGCCAAAGCACGCCGCCCCCGCCGCACCCGCCCCGCAGGACGAGCCGCCCGGCGTTCGCGCCGGGTTCCACGGGTTGCGCGTGATGCCGTGCAGTGGACTATCGCCCGGCGTCTTCCAGCCGTATTCGGTGGTGGTGGTCTTGCCCACGATCACCGCGCCCGCATTCTTCAGCGCCGTCACGGCGGGTGCGTCCTCGCTCACCGGCTCGGGCGAGGTCAAGCGACTGCCGCGCCGGGTCGGGAACCCGGACAGGTCCAGCAGGTCCTTCACCGTGCAGGGCACGCCATCCAGCAAACCCAGCGGCCGCCCGGCGCGCCAGCGGGCAGCACTTTGCCCGGCGGCCTCCAACGCTTGCGGGTTCATCACGGCAAACGCGTTCAGCCGCGGGTTGAACCGGGCGATCCGCTCGATCACCGCCTGCAGCGCCTCCACCGGGCTGAGCGTGCCGCGCCGGTAATGCGCCAACAGCAGCTCCGCCGGCATCAGCGCCGGGTCGGTCAGGTCGGGCATGGTGTCAGTTCAGGCAAGGTTGAGGCACGTCGGCCCCATTTCCCAACGCCTGCACGCCGGGCATCGGGCGGAAGCCGTGCGCCTGGCAGGCCGACAGGCACATGCGCGACACCAGATAGTCGGCCGAACTGCCACCGCTATCCGGCAGTTCACAATCCACGGTGGCGCCGCTATGTGGGTTGACCATGACCATCTTCGGCCCGCTGGCGCAGCCGCCCAGTGTCAGCACGATGCAAAGCGCCGCCCATCGACGGGCCGTCATGCGGTGTAGGTCATCGGGTCACAATCATGCTTGGGCAATCGCCGCCGACCAGGGGGACATCACGTCGCTGATGCCGGTTCGCTCGCCGCCCTGCTGGTGGATCAGGTTGGGGCAGGCGAAGTTCACGGGGACGACGCTGTGCTGGACGACGTCCACCGCGCCATCCGCCTGCAGCGCCGCCAGGACCTCCGCGGGGAGCCGGGAATCCGCGTTTACGCTGCCCGGGTCGGACACGTCGATGCGCGGGTGATGCGCTGCGGCGGACGGGACCATGCCGAAATCCAGCGTGAAGGCCAGCATCTGCGCCACCGCAGCCATGATCCGCCGGCCACCGGATGCGCCAGCCGCGATCATCGGCGCCCCGGCCTTGCTGACGATCACGGGCAGCATATTGGTCAACGGCCGCTTGCCGGGTGCGGCGGAGTTCGGCTGGCCCGGGCGCGGGTCGAACCACATGACGCCGTTGTTCATCAGCACGCCGGAGCCAGGCAGCACCACGCGACTCCCCATGGAGGACAGCAGCGTCGTCGTCATCGCGACCATCGTGCCGTCCGCATCGCAAACGCTCAGATGGGTAGTGCAGCTTTCGGCCGCCTTGGGCTCAGACTCGCCAAGGCCGGCCAGGCGCTCGGCATAGGCATCTTTCATCACCCGGGCCAATGCGGCGAACCAGGCGGCATCGGGCGCGGCACCGCGCGGCACGTCGCGCATCCCTTCCAGCACCCGGGTGAAGGTCGGCCCGGCAGTCAGCCCGGTCGGCAGTTGGATGCTGCGGCCACCCCACTCGACAGTGGTGGCGGGCAGGATGCGTGCCTCGCAGCGGCGCAGATCCTCCGCCGTCAGCAGCGCGCCGACGGTCTTGAAGTCGGCGGCCAGCGTGGCGGCGACGTCGCCCTCGTAAAAATCCCGCAACCCGGCGTGCGACAGCCGCTCCAACGTCTCGGCCAAATTGCCCTGGCGGAAATACCCGGGCGAGCCCTGATACGGCGGCACTGGCGGCAGCCCGCCAGGCAGGTATATCGCCGCACTCTCCTCATACAGCTTCAGCACCGAGGCCGAACTCGCCACCTTCAGCGTGGTGAACCAGTCCTGCGACAGGCCGCGCCGCGCCAGCGCGATCGCCGGGGCAATCACGTCGGACAGCGGCAGCACGCCCCAGCGGCCGTGCATGTGCGCATATCCGGCAACGGCGGATGGGATGGTGAAGGAGTGCGGGCCGTGGATGTTGGCGTTGCCCACCACCTCCGGCCAGGCGAACAGATCGTTCGTCATCCGCCCGGTCAGCTGGAACGCATCCGGCTGCAGGGCGGCGGGCGCCACCGGGCCAAAATCCACCGTCTCCGCCGACGCCTGCCCGGCGCGATGCACCAGGGCGAAGCCGATGCCGCCCAGGCCGGAGTTCCAGGGCTCCGTCGTGGCCAGCGCCAGGGCGGTGCCGACCGCGGCGTCGATGGCGTTGCCGCCGGCGTCCAGGATGGCGACCCCGGCCATGGCGGCGTCGGCGGATTGCGACACCACCATGCCCCGGCGCCCTGTGGCGGCCGGCTTGGTGACGGACCAGTGTTGCGTGGTGTGGGGTGGCGGCTCGTATCTCATGACGCGGATGCTATGCCGCCGCGCCGCCGCTTTCTAGCGCCGATCCAGTAGCAGGGTCGTGATCGCGGTCGTTGCGGTGCGGCAGATCGCAACCAGCGCAATCAGCCACAGCCCGTCCGAAATCAGCGAGCTGGCCGAGTAATAGGACCCGCTCAGATACACATCATGTGGCACATGGTTGCGAACGTTCTGCAGCAGATCGGCGGCCGGCCCCTCCAGCGTGATAGCCTCCAGCGCCTTCGGCACGGCCCACCAGATGATCCCCGCCAGAATGAACAGTGGCGCCAGCAATTCGCCGATCTGCTCGCCAAACACCAACGCGGCGTTCAACACCGACCACACGGCGAGGCGGGCGTAGCGCCCCAGTTGCGGCAGGAAAGCCGGGGGTAGCGGCTCGTCCTCGATGTCCAAATGGCTGTAGCTCATCGGCGGGCCCTCCGGGTCGGTCGGGCGGAGCCATCGCATAACGGGGCCTGCCGGGCAACGGAAACCTCTCGTCTGGCGCGAGAGTTGCTCTCGTCTGGCGCGAGAGTTGCTTAGGAACGAAACAAACCTGAAGAGGAAACGTCCCTTATGCATGCCATTCGCCTGGCCGCTGCCCTGTTGCTGTCCACTGCGCTGTGCGCGGGCGCAGCGCAGGCCGCGGACGACACGCTGCGCATCGGCATGACCGCCTCCGACGTGCCAACCACGACGGGCGCGCCGAATAACGGCTTCGAGGGCGTGCGTTTCCTCGGCTACCCGATCTTCGAGGGGCTGGTGCTGTGGGACCTGTCGCCGACCGGCAAGCCCGCCGTACTGCGCCCCGGCCTGGCGACAAGTTGGGAACAATCCGCCGACAAGCTGACATGGACGTTCCACCTGCGCCCCGGCGTCACCTTCCACGACGGCACCAAGCTGGATGCGGATGCCGTGGTCTGGAACCTGGACCGCTTCTTCAAGACCGACAGCCCGCAGTTCGAGGCCGCTGGGTCCGGCCTCATGCGCGCGCGGGTGCCGGTGCTGGATACCTACCGCAAAGTCGACGACATGACGGTGGCGATCACCACGCGCGTCCCGGCGTCCTATTTCCCCTACCAGGCCGTCTACATCCTGTTCACCTCCCCCGCATCCTACGAAAAGGCCGGGCATGATTGGGGCAAGGTCGCCCTGCTTCCGCCGGCCGGCACCGGGCCGTTCCGCATCGACAGCGTGGTGTCGCGCCAATCCGTGACGCTGGGCCGGTGGGACAATTACTGGGATGCCGGGCACAAGGCGAAAATCGGCCACGTCCTGCTGCTGCCCATTCCGGAGGCGAATACCCGGTTGGCCGCCCTGCGCAATGGGCAGGTGGACTGGATCGAGGTGCCCCCGCCCGACGGCATCGCCTCGCTGAAGCAAGCCGGTTTCGTGGTCACCACCGGGTCCTACCCGCATGTCTGGCCTTGGTTCTTCGGCCTGGGCGAGAACAGCCCCCTGCGCGACGTGCGCGTGCGCCAGGCCCTGAACTACTGCGTCGACCGCGATGGCCTGGTGAGCCTGCTGAACGGCACGGCCGAACCGGCCGTTGGCTGGCTGAAGCCGTCCGACCCGAATTTCGGCAAGCCGGAAAACCATTACGGCTTCGACCCGGCGAAGGGTAAGGCGCTACTGGCTGCCGCCGGGTTCACCGCCACCAAGCCGCTCTCGTTCAAGGTGATGATCAGCAACAGCGGCAGCGGCCAGATGGTGCCCCTGCCGATGAATGAGTTCCTGCAGGAGAACCTCGCCTCGGCCTGCGGGGTGAAGGTGGAGTTCGACGTGGTGGAGTGGCAGGTGCTGCTGACCGCCAGCCGCCAGGCGCCAGATAGCCCGACACTGAAGGGCGCGATCGCGTTGAACACCAGCTCCCCCTCCTCCGACGCCGGAATCCTGGCGCGGTATTTCCTCGCCAGCAGTTGGTCCCCCGCCGGCTTCAACTGGGAGCATTGGAAGGACGACCAGTTCGAAGCCGCCATGACCGCCCTGTCGGAGGCAACCGACCCAGCCGCCATCGCCGCCGCCTACCAGAAGGCGCACGAGCGGTTGGTCGATGATCCGCCCTGGCTGTATGTCGTGCACGACCTGAACCCGCGCGCGATGAGCAAGCGGGTACACGGGTTCGTTCCCGTTCAAAGCTGGTTCGTCGACCTCACAGCCGTCAGTCTGGAGTAGTCGCCAACTAAAAGGAGGATTCGATGGATCGTGTGGTTTGGGTCACCGGGGCTGGCAGCGGGATCGGCCGCGCCACCGCCGTCGCATTCGCCAAGATGGGCGCGCGGGTCGCATTGACCGGGCGGCGAACGGAGGCTTTGGCCGACACCGCCGCCATGATCGGCGACGCCGCCATCGTGGTCGCCGCCGATTTGTCCGACCCGGCGGAGATCACTCGCGCGCATGCGGCCGTCGTCGCCAGCCTGGGCCCGGTGGAGGTCCTGGTGAACAACGCCGGCAGCAACACCAGGCATCGCCATTGGCACGAGCTTGCGCCCGAGGCGATGGCGACCATGATGGACGTGAACCTGCGTGCGCCATTTCTTTGCAGCATGGCGGTGCTTCCGGCCATGCGGGAAAGGAAGACGGGAACACTGATCCACATTGCTTCCGTCTCCGCCGTCACGATGTTCCCCGCCTCAGGCCCGGCCTACGGGGCGTCCAAGGCCGGGGTGAGCATGATGAGCGCCCATCTGAATGCGGAGGAAGGCATTCACGGTATCCGCTCCATCTGCATCAACCCGGGCGAGGTCGCGACGGAGATTTTGGACCGCCGGCCGAAGCCACCCTCGGCAGAGGATCGGGCGCTGATGCTGCATGCCGACGATATTGCTGCGGCTGCGGTGTTCGCTGCCTCCTTGCCAGGACGTGCGACGGTCGCTGATATGACGATCCTGGCGACCGACAATCAGATCTGGCGGCCGTTCGCCCGGGGAATCGCCCAAACAGCCGTCCAAGCAAACGCCAAAGGATAACCCATGGCCGACCTGCCGACCCAATCTGTCCCAGTCGCCACGCTGCAGGACTTCATCGCCGCCATCTTCGCCAAGGCCGGCACCAGCCAGGAGGAAGGCGAGCGCATCGCCCACCACCTGATCGGCGCCAACCTCGCCGGCCATGACAGCCACGGTGTGATCCGCGTGCCGCGCTACGTGTTCTGGCTGCAGAACGGCTCGGTCGTCGCCGGGCGCACGTTGGAGGTGGTGAAGGAAAGCGCCACCCACGCGGTGCTGGATGGTGGTTATGGGTTCGGCCAAACGATCGGGCCGCTGGCCGTCGACATGGGCATCGCCAAGGCCCGCGAGGCGGGCATGGCGGTGATCGCGCTGCGCAACTCCGGACATATCGGACGCATCGGCGATTGGGCGGAGCGAGCGGCCCGGGCCGGGCTCGTGTCGCTCCACTTCGTGAACGTTGCCGGTGGCGAGTTGGTGGCGCCCTTCAACGGTGTCGACCGTCGTTTCTCCACCAACCCGATGTGCATCGGCGCGCCGCAGCCCGGCACCGATCCGCTGATCCTGGATTTCGCCACCTCCACCGTGGCGGAGGGCAAGGTGCTGGTCGCCTCCAACGGCGGCAAGCCGCTGCCGCCCGGCGCGCTGATCGATCCGGACGGCACGCTCTCCACCAACCCGGAATCGCTCTACGGGCCGATTGCGGGGACCAGTCTGCGCGACTCGGCCAATGGTGCCGGGGCGCTACGGGCTTTCGGGGATCACAAAGGATCCGGTATCGCATTCATGTGCGAGATCCTGGCCGGGTGCCTGACCGGCGGCGCAACCTCCGGCCCCATCCCCGGGGGCCGCCGGGGGCGCATCGCAAACGGAATGCTGTCGATCTACTTGGACCCGGGGCATTTCGGCGCCCAACATTTCGCTGAAACCGCGCGGGAATACGCGCTGTATGTCAAGGCATCCCGCCCGGCCGTGCCGGATACCGAGGTGCTGATACCCGGTGAGCCGGAAGCTCGGACCCGCGCCACCCGTCAACGCGATGGGATTCCACTCCAACTCGGCACATGGGCTGCGATTCTCGAGACGGCTGAGAAACTGGGCATTTCCACACCAGCGTTCTAAAATCGCGTCGAGTTGTAGAATAATAAAGAATACAACCGCGCTGCGCTGAGGTAACATAACCGTAAGGTCGCTGGAGCAACCCTTCGGCCAGAATGATCGGGAAGTGCGTTAATAATGACAGACACAAAAGGTCGTCCCGTCGAGAACGCTTCCCTTGCAGCCGAGCGTCGGCGGCCTGGCCGCCGCGCTGTTCCCGCAGAACTGATCCCGCTGCTTCGGAAGCCGGCCGGGGACGGTGTGCTGTTCGAGCCATTGGAGCCCGATGTTGCGCTGCGACCCGGCCAGGATCCGGTGGCACCGGTGCGCGGGATCGCGATGAGCCTGCTATTCTCTGTCCCGTTCTGGGGCCTGGTCGGGCTAGCCCTGCATCATTGACCATCCTTGAGACGATTATAACGCGGTGCTAACCGGAAGCAGTGCTGCGAAGGTGACGCCAAGCTGTTGAGCCCTATGCCGGTCGTCCCTGTTTCGGTGCCGATCTCCGATCGATATGACGTGCTGGTGGTCGGCGGCGGAAATGCCGCCCTCTGTGCTGCCATCAGCGCCCGCCGCGAAGGCGCTTCCGTTCTGGTGCTGGAAGCCGCACCGAAATTCTACCGCGGTGGTAACACGAGGCACACCCGGAACATGCGTTGCGCGCATGATAGCGCCACCGACACGCTGTCCGGTCCCTATTCCGAAGAAGAGTTCTGGGACGACCTGCTGCGTGTAACGGGCGGCCGCACCGACGAAACCCTGGCAAAGATGATGATCCACGAGAGCAAGGACATGCTCCACTGGATTGCAGGCCAGGGCGTCCGCTTCCAGCCCTCGCTGGGTGGCACGCTCAGCCTCGGCCGCACCAACTCGTTCTTCCTCGGCGGCGGCCGCTCCATGCTGAACGCGCTGTATTTCACCGCCGAGCGGCTGGGTATCGACATCCGTTACAACGCGGAGGTCACCGCGCTGGACATCCAGGATGGGCACTTCCTGTCCGCCACCGCGCGGATCGACGGCGTCGAGACGACGGTAAACGCCGGGTCGCTGGTGACGGCCTGCGGCGGCTTCGAGGCGAATATCGAGTGGTTGAAGGAAGGCTGGGGCGAGATCGCCGAGAACTTCCTCATCCGCGGCACACCCTACAACCGCGGCACCGTGCTGCGCATGCTGATCGACCACGGCGCCGAACAAATCGGCGACTCCACACAATGCCACGCCGTTGCCATCGATGCCCGGTCGCCAAAATTCGACGGCGGGATCATCACCCGGCTGGATTGCGTGGTGTTCGGCATCGTGGTGAACAGGCTGGCCGAACGCTTCTACGACGAGGGCGAGGATGTCTGGCCCAAGCGCTACGCCATCTGGGGCCGCCTGGTTGCCAAGCAGCCGGACCAGATCGCCTACATCATCTTCGACGCCCCATCCCTTCGGATGTTCATGCCGTCGCTCTACCCGCCAATCCAGGCCAGCAGCATCGCCGCGCTGGCCGGCGAACTCGGGCTGGACCCGGCGGCGTTGCAGGCAACGGCCGACGGCTTCAACGCCGCCGTGCGCCCCGGCACGTTCAACCACACCATCCTGGACGATTGCCGGACCGAGGGGCTGACCCCGCCCAAGACCCACTGGGCCCGCCGGATCGAAACGGCGCCGTTCTACGCCTACCCGGTTCGGCCCGGGATCACCTTTACCTATCTAGGCACCCGCGTGGACAAAGACTCGCGCATCGCCATGGCATCCGGCCGCCCATCCTCCAACATGTTCGCCGCCGGGGAGATCATGGCGGGCAATGTGCTGGGCCAGGGCTACGCCGCCGGCATCGGCATGACGATCGGCAGCGTGTTCGGCCGCATCGCGGGTCGGGAGGCCGCCAGGAATGCACGCAACCGCTGATCTGACCGAGGCGGACCGGCTGATGACGGTCTGCAATTCCTGCCGCTATTGCGAGGGGCTGTGTGCTGTATTCCCGGCCATGGAAATGCGGCGCGGCTTTGCCGATGCCGATCTGAACTACCTGGCCAATCTCTGCCATTCCTGCGGCGCCTGCTATTACGACTGCCAGTTCTCCCCGCCGCACGAGTTCAATGTGAACGTGCCAGCGACGCTGGCAGCGGTGCGGGCGCAGTCCTATGCGCACTACGCATGGCCAGCCGCTATGGCCCCGATGTTTGCGCGCAACGGCCTGGCGATGGCGGTCGCGACCGCGCTAGGCGTGGCCCTGTTCCTGCTGGGCTTCGCCGCCGCGAACGACACCGCGGCCCTATTCGGCCGCCACACCGGCCCCGGCGCGTTCTATGCGCTGATGCCGCACAATGCGATGGCGCTGCTATTCGGCGCGGCCTTCCTCTACGCGATCCTGGCGCTCGGCATGGGCGTCCGCCGCTTCTGGCGCGACACTGGCGAGCCCACCTCGCGACCCGGCGTGCTGCGCTGGTTATGGCAGGCGCTGAAGGACTCTGCCTCGCTCCGCTACCTCGATGGCGGCGGCGTCGGCTGCATGAACGAGGACGACCGGCCAACCGATACGCGCCGGCTGTATCACCACCTGACGGCCTATGGCTTCATGCTCTGCTTCGCCTCCACCTCGGTCGCCACGCTGTATCATTACCTCCTCGGGCGGGAGGCGCCGTTTGCCTGGTGGGACGTGCCGGTCGTGCTGGGCACGTTAGGTGGCGCCGGGCTGGTGGTGGGCACCGCCGGACTGTTCGCCGCCAAGCTGAAGCGCGACGTCGCCACACGCGACGAGACCCATCGCGGCATGGAGCACGCCTTCATCGCCATGTTGTTCGCCACCGGGCTGACCGGACTGCTGCTGCTGCTGTTCCGCACGACGGGTGCGATGGGCGTTCTGTTGGCGATCCATTTGGGCGTCGTATTCGCCCTGTTCGTCACCATGCCCTACGGCAAGTTCGTCCACGGCATCTACCGCTTCGCCGCCCTGCTCCGCTACGCGAAGGAGCGGGATGAGATGGTGCACGCCGCGGAGTAGCGGGTTATCGCACCCGGGCCAGCAGGCGCCGGGCGCGTTCGACGATCGGCAAATCGACCATCTTGCCCTCGAAGGTGAAGGCTCCCACTCCGCGTGCGGCCTGTTCCTCGTAGACCGCGATCATCCGGCGTGCGGCATCCAGTTCGGCCTCGCCTGGGGAAAATGCGGCATTCAGGACCGGCACGACGTTCGGGTGAATGCAGGTGGCGCCATCGAAACCGAGCGCCCGCGCCTCAGTCGCGCTGGCAGTAATCCCTTCGACATCCTGGAAGTTCGCGACCGACCGCATCAGCCCGACCGACAGCAACCCGGCGGATTTAGCAGCCAAATTCACCATTTGCTTCGGCAACCGCAGCAACTCCGGGCTTGGCTCTGCCCCCATCGCGGTCGCGAGGTCCTCTCCCCCGGTAATGAGCGCCAGGTTCCGCGGCGTGGCCATCGCGATCGGCCGCGCATCTAACACGGCCGCCGGGTCCTCCAGCACGGGAACGAAGCGCAGGGCCGGGCGGCCGAGCGACGCCTCGATTGGGGTTAGCCACTCCGCCAGCGCACGCAGCGCCGCCGGATCGCGCGTTTTGGCCAGCAGCACGCCATCCGCTCCGGCACGACAGGCCGCTTCGACGTCTTGGCGATGCCGCTCCGGCTCCGAATTCACCCGCACCATGATTGTCGCCCCGCCCTTCCGTACGATCGGCACGGCGTCGGCCAGGGCGGCCCGGGCAGCGTCCTTCTCCGCCTCGGCCACACTGTCCTCCAAGTCCAGGATGATGGCGTCGGCACCACGCTCGGCCGCCTTTGCGACGAAGCGCGGTGCAATGGCGGGGACATACAACCAGGAACGGATCATGCGACGGCCCTTCGTGACAGCGTGCCGCCGGTCATGACCGTGGGCACGCCCGTGGTGTTGGGAAAGCTGATGGGCAGGCCGCGCAGCGTGCGCACGGCGAGGAAGGCAAAGCACTCGGCCTCGATCGCGTCACCTCGCCAGCCAGCCTCCTCCGCCATGATCGTCTCGACCCCCGCCCGTATGCGCAGCGCCTGCAAAATGGCCGGGTTCTTGCGCCCGCCACCACAAACGATGAGACGGGTGGGTCGCTGGGGCAAGAGGTCCAGCCCCCGCCCAACCGCCGCCGCTGTGAAGGCAGTGAGCGTGGCGGCGCCGTCTTCCAGGCTCAGCCCCTCGGCCATGTCGGCCTGGAAGCTGAAGCGATCCAGCGACTTGGGATAGGCCGCGGTGAAGAACGGGTGGTCCAGCAACCGGGCCAGCCGCGCCTCGTCCACCTGGCCGGCAAAGGCCAGCGCCCCTTCGCGATCCATGCCGTTCCCAGTGGCGCGTTCCACCCAATCGTTGATCGGGGCGTTAGCCGGCCCGGTGTCGAACGCTGCCAACGAACCGTCGGTCCCACGCCAAGTCAGGTTGGCAACGCCGCCAAGGTTCAGCACCGCGGTGGAGGCAGGCGCGCCCAAGGATCGCAGTAGCGCCGCATGGTAGCTGGCCGAAAGCGGCGCCCCCTGCCCGCCTGCCCGCACGTCGGCGGTGCGGAAATCATGCACCACGTCAATTCCAGTCATTGCCGCCATCAACGCGCCGTCGCCTAGTTGGCGGGTATCACCGATGCGGCCGGGTTGCGGCGGCCGATGGAGCACGGTTTGGCCGTGGAACCCGATGACCGCGATGTCCGCCGGTGACAGGCCGCACTCCGCCAAAAACTGCGTCACGGCAGCGGATTGCGCCCGGGTCAGCGCGTCCTCCGCCTGACGAAAGATCGCCGGGTCGGGGCCGCTGAACTGCCAGGCAGCGGCATCGGCCAGGGCCTGTGCCAGGACGGGGCGGATGTCCGGCGGATAAGGGGCCAGGATCCAGGGTCCGAATTCCTGCACCGTCTCCCCGTCGGTGCGCACCAGCGCCACGTCGATATTGCCGTCCAGTACGGTGCCCGTCATCAACCCTACGGCCCAGACCGGATCCATGGCAGCCTCCCTTCTATCTGGCGGCGATAGCCCGGCGCACGAACCCGCCAGCCTCTTCCAGTCGCCTGTCTGCATCCGCCGCATCGAGTCCCGCCAGTAGGGCGACGATCGCCGGCTTCACCCGGTTGCCCGCCGCCGCCAGGGCTGCAGCGGCAATCGGTTCGTCGGCGCCAGTGATCTCCTGCACCATGCGCAGCGCCCGGCGCCGGAGCTTCGCGTTGGTGGCGCGAACATCCACCATCCGTGCGCCATACGTTTTCCCCATCGCGATCATCACGGCGGTGCTGAGCGTGTTCAGCGCAATCTTCTGCGTCGTGCCCGCCGTCATCCGGGTGCTGCCGGCCACGATTTCCGCCCCGGTCAGGATCTCGACCGCCATCTCCGCGGCTTCGGCTGCCGGGCTGTCCGGGTTGTTGACGATGGCGACCGTCAAAGCGCCCACCCCACGCGCATGACGCAGCCCGCCGACGACGTACGGCGTCCGGCCCGACGCAGCGATCCCGACCACGCAATCCCCGGGCGCCAATCCGTGCTGGCCCAACGCGAGTGCCGCGGCATCCGGGTCGTCCTCCGCGCCCTCTGCAGCGTGGATCATCGCATTGGGGCCACCCGCCAGCAGCGGCACGACCAGGCCCGGCGGCGCGCTGTAGGTCGGGGCCAGTTCGGCCGCATCCAGCGTCGCCAACCGGCCAGGCGTGCCTGCGCCCAGGTAAAACAGCCGCCCGCCCGCCAGCATCCGCGTCGCCACCGCCTCTGCCGCGGCAGCCAGTTGCGGCTCGGCCCGGGCCAGGGCGACCTGCGCCTCCCGCTCCGCTTCCAGCAATACGCCGACCAGCGCGGCGGGGCTGCGCTGATCCAGATCCTCCAGCCCCGGGCGAACGCCTTCCGTGCCCAGGCGATCCAATGTGTCAGACATCCGGCACCTCCACCCCGCCGATCCAGACCCGGCGCGGCATCCAATCGGCATCCCACCACACCAGGTCTGCCAGCGCGCCGGGCGCAATGCGACCCAAATCGGGCCGGCGGATGGCGTCGGCAGCAGCCTCCGTTGCGGCATACATCACGGTGGCGGGCTCGATCCCGGCCGCGATCATCCGCCGCACGCCCTCATCCAGCACAATCCCTGCGCCGCTGATCGTCCCGTCCAGCCGGCGGCCCAGCCCGGTGTCGTCCCCCCGCACCGGCATCCCGCCGAAATCCAGCGTCGTGCCTGGCGGCAACCCGGCGATGACAATCGAGTCGGTCACCGCCACCAGCCGCTTCCCCGCGGCCTGGAACGCCAGGCGACACGCGATCGGGTCCACGTGCTGGCCATCGACGATGAGGCAGCAGGCCAGCCGTGCGTCCGTCAGCGCCACGCCGGGCAACGCAGGGTCGCGATGGCCCAGCGGCCGCATGGCGTTGAACAGATGCGTCACCATGCTCGCGCCAGCATCGATACCGGCCAGCACTTGCGCCGCATTGGCATCCGAATGGCCCAGCGACACCACCACGCCCGCTGCCACGAACCGCCGGATTGCCTCCAGCGCATGGGGGCGCTCGGGCGCCAAGGTGACCGTGCACAGGCCGCGCGGAATGGCCAACAAGGCGTCCACCACACCCGGCTCGGGATCGGCCAGCCAATCCTGCCGATGCGCGCCGCGCTTGGCCGCGGCCAGAAACGGGCCTTCCAAATGCGTGCCCAGGATCCGCGTGACCGGCGATCCGGCCCATTCCTCCTGCCCTACCGCAATGCGACCCAATGCGGCCAGGATATCGGGGATTGGCGCGGTGATGATGGTCGGCTGCACCGAGGTCACGCCACGCGCCGCCAGCCCGGTCAATACCGTGCTCCACCCCGGACCATCGGCCGCCGCGAAATCGACGCCGAACGCGCCGTTATTGTGCAAATCCAGCAACCCAGCCGTCAGCACTCCACCGGACAGCGCGTTCGCGTCCGGCAACGCACCCGGCGACACCCTGACGATGCGCCCATCCGCGATGTCGACAGTCGCCGGACCCGTCCAGACACCACCCGGCGCCAGCAGCGCCGGCACGGCAAGCCGCGTCACATCGTGTCCGTGATCTTGCGGATGCTGCGAGGCGCGTCCGGGTTTTCGCCGCGAATCAATGCCAGATGAATCGCCAGCAACTGGAACGGCAGGATCTCCAGCAGCGGCGACAACTCCTCCGGCGCGCCCGGCGGCAATACAAACCCGGCATCCGCCTGTGCCACGGCCTCCTGCGACCCGACCACGAACAGATCCGCCCCTGCAGTCCGGATCCTCGGCAACACCTGCTCCATCGCCGCCCCCGCCACGCCCGACGGCACGATCGCCAGCACCGGGATCTGCGCGTCCAGCATCGCCAGCGGACCATGCAGCAGATCTGCTCCGGAAAATGCCTGGGCGGAAATGTAGCTGGTCTCCATCAGCTTCAGCCCGGCCTCGCGCGCCGTTGGGTAGGCATAGCCACGGCCCGTCAGCACCATGCGCTGAGCGAACCGGTAGCGCGTTGCCAGCGGCGCCAGGTCCGCCTTGGCCAACAAAGCCTCCCCCAGATCCGGCACCCGATCGGCCGCCGCCCCGGTGCGGCCGCGGATATGGTCCACCAGCAGATACAGCGCCAGCAATTGCGCGGTGTAGGATTTGGTCGCCGCGACCGCCCGCTCCGTGCCCGCGCCGACGTCCAGATGCAGCTGCGCCGCCCGGGCCAGCGGCGAGTCGGCGGTGTTGGTCACCGCGATCGTCAGCGCCCCGCCGCGCCGCCCGGTCTCGACGGTGCGAACCAGGTCCGGCGAGTGCCCAGACTGGCTCACCACCAGCAGCAGCACGTCGCGCATGTGCGGCTGGGTCGCATACGCCGTCATGGTGGAGGGCGAGACCAACCCGGCCGGCAGACCCAGCAGGATCTCAACCAAGTACTTCGCATACAGCGCCGCATGGTCCGACGTGCCACGCGCAGCCAGCAGCACGAACCGCGGCGGGTGTGCGGCAACTTTGGCGGCAACGGTGGCGAACTCGGCGCGCCGGGCCAGCAGGGCGCGCCACAGTCGCGGCTGCTCGGCGATATCGGCCGCCATCAGCTCGCCGGCCGGCACGCCCTCGGCGGTCATGTCCGCCTCAGTCCCGACTAGACATAGGGCGGCTTGGTATATCCCGCCGGCGACATGGTGAAGATCTCGCACCCGTCCTCGGTCACGCCGACCATGTGTTCGAACTGAGCGGACAGGCTGCGGTCGCGCGTAACCGCGGTCCAGCCGTCATCCAGCACCTTCACCTCGGGGCGCCCGGCGTTCACCATCGGCTCGACGGTGAAGAACATGCCCGGGCGCAGCACCGCACCCTCCCCCGGACGGCCGAAATGCAGCACGTTCGGTGCCTCGTGGAAGCGCCGGCCGATGCCGTGGCCGCAGAAATCCCGCACCACGCTGAACCGCTGGGACTCGACGTAGCTTTGGATCGCATGGCCCACATCGCCCAGCGTGCGCCCGGGCTTGATCGCCGCGATGCCCCGCATCAGCGACTCGTACGTCACATCCATCAGCACCCGTGCGCGCGTGCCGGGCTGCCCGGCAACGTACATCCGGCTGCTGTCACCGAACCAGCCATCCAGGATCACGGTGACATCGATGTTGAGGATATCGCCCTCGATCAGCCGCCGCTCGCCAGGGATGCCGTGGCAGACCACGTGATTGATCGAGATACAGACCGATTTCGGATAGCCGCGATAATTCAGCGGCGCCGGAGTGCTGTCATGGTCGACGATGTATTCGTGGCACAATTTGTCCAGATGGCCCGTCGTGACACCCGGCTTCACATGCTCGGTAATCATGTCGAGCGTCTCGGCCGCAAGGCGCCCCGCGGCGCGCACGCCGGCGAAATCGTCCTTCCCATACAGGGTGATGCGCCGCCCGTCCGTGCCGCCGTCCATTTCAGCCCCGCTTACACCCATCCAGACTGCTGAAAATGCGCAAGCTACTCGCCCGGCGCAAGACCAAGCCGGGCAGCTATGTCGATCTAGCCCAAATCAGCCGCGCGGATGGGCCTGCGATGTGCTGGCCGTGGATCGGCCATTGCGGCTCGGGCGAACCAACGGCCGCAACTCCGGCTCCGGCCGGTTGCGCACCCGGCGCTCGCTTTCCTGGACACGCACCGGCTGTAGACGCGCCGGGGCCGCACGACGCTCGCCGCCGCGAGGCATCGCGCGCATGGGCATCTCGGCCTCGCGCTCCCGCACAAACGTGCGGGCGCCGGCGTAATGCACCACCGGACGAGCACCCCGGTGCCAGGTCGGCGGCATCGAGGACGCGGGGAGCGTCGCAGCTGAGGCGGCGGCGATCAGACCCTGCGACCGGGGACGTCGCGGTTCCTCATGCGTGATCGGCACGCCCATTCGCTCGAACCCGGCGTCGAGCAGGGAGGCCATGTGGGTATCACGCTCCCAACCATTCTGCGCGCCCAACACGACCCCGATCATCCGGACATCGCCGCGAACGGCGGAGGTCACCAGGTTGCAGCCGGACGCATCGATATAGCCGGTCTTCAGCCCGTCTGCCCCGGGATAGGTCTGCAGCATACGGTCATGGTTCGGGATCACCCGGCCATGGAACACGAAGGAGGGGACGCTGAAATAATGATATTCCTGCGGGTAATCCTGGATCAGGTGCCGGGCCAGCAGCGCCAGGTCGCGCGCCGTGGTGGTCTGCTCCAGATCGGGCAGGCCGGATGCATTGCGGAACGTGGTCCGGCTCATCCCCAGGGCGCGGGCCCGCAGGGTCATCATCTGGGCAAACCGGTCTTCGTCGCCGCCCATTAGCTCACCCAAAGCGGAGGCCGCGTCGTTGGCGGACTTCGTCACCAGGCCGAACAGCGCCTGCTCCACCGTAATGGACGTGCCCGGCACCAGCCCGAGCTTGGACGGCGGCATCGAGGCGGCATGGGGTGACACCGGAACCAGTTCGGTCAGGCTGACGCGCCGATCGCGCAGGGCCTCGAATAGCATATAGATGGTCATCATCTTGGTGAGGCTGGCCGGATAGCGCGGCTCGTCCGCATTCGCGGCGGACAGAACCTGGCCGGACGCAGCATCCATCACCATGGAGGCGTACCGGGCGGAGCCAACCTGCGCGGCGGCCTGCTTGGTCGGCATCATCGCCAGAAGGACAACAAGGCACGGCACTCCGCGTAGTCCAATCCGCAACCAGCGCAGCATGCCCGAATTCCCCACGTACGACGTTTGCACCCTAAATGCTCGCCCGACGGTATGTCCAGCAAAGACCAACTGTTTCGATGCGATGCCAGGATGTTACGCGACGAATTTGGTTTCTTAGGTCCTGAACACCCTGAAAAGATTAATTGTGCAGCGCACAATTTTTGTTGACTGGGTCGTCACTCCTCTCATACACGAATATTGTGTTGCAGTGCAGCACGGTCACAGACGCCGAAGTTCAAAGAAACTGCCCGGCGGGACGATCAGCCACAACGGAGAGACGTAAAAAATGAGCACGACGATGACCAACGAAAATATTGACCGCACCGTTTCCGGCCTCAAGGACGGAATGGCCGGCGCCACCGCCGGGCTGGAGCAGGCGCAGGCCACCATGCGTGATGGCATGCAGAAGGCCATGAAGTCCGCCGAGGAGATGTTCTCCTTCGGCCAGGGCAACCTTGAAGCCGTTGCCAAATCCAGCCAGATCCTGGCGACCGGCATGCAGACCATGACGCAGAACTTCGCCGCGGTGGCCAAGGCCTCCATGGACGAAACCATGAGCATGTTCAAGGCGATGTCCGGCGTGAAGTCCATCAAGGACGTTATGGACCTGCAGACCAGCCTAATCCGCAGCACCATGGAGAAGGCCGTCTCCCAGACCGGGCAGATCACCGACACCTCCATGAAGCTGTCGGAGCAGGTTTTCGCTCCCATTACCGCCCGCATGACTTTGGCAGCAGAGAAGTTCGGCCGCGTCGGCTGATTTCTGGCCAAGCGCCTCTGGCGCCCCGCCGACTGGAAGGCCCGGGTTCATACCCCGGGCCTTTTTTTCTGTCCGGGCGCCGTAAAACTGGCCGGATCGCACTCCGCGGCCGGTCAAACGAACAGGGGCCTTTTCTGGCGCGCCGCCATTCCGATATGGTCGCACTATGAAAAGTCACGCGGCCCGGACTAACCCCTGATGAGCGATACGGACAAACGAGACGGCGACGGCCCAGGAATCGGCACCGTTACCAAGACACGGCCGAAAACCCGCAAGCCGGCCTTGTATAAAGTCTTGATGCTGAACGACGACTATACGCCCATGGAGTTCGTCGTGCATGTGCTGGAGCGCTTCTTCCAAAAGACGCGGGACGAAGCGACGCGCATCATGCTGCACGTCCATCGCCGCGGCGTCGGGGTCTGCGGCGTCTTCACCTACGAGGTCGCCGAAACCAAGGTGACCCAGGTCATGGACCTGGCCCGGCAGAATCAGCATCCCCTGCAATGCACGATCGAGAAAGAATGAGGGCTGCAAACTTCCCCCAGCACTCCCATGTCTGTGTCATGTCAACTCGATGAAACCGGCTGCACGTTGTTTGCGAACAAGGCTCGACAAGCCTGCGATTTGAGCGTGACGTAGTAGCCGGACGAAGGAGCAGCGTACCCCCATGCTGTCACGTAATTTAGAACAGACGCTGCACCGTGCTCTGTCGTTCGCCAGCGAGCGGCGGCATGAATACGCCACGCTCGAGCATCTTCTGCTTGGCTTGGCCGATGATACCGACGCCGCCACGGTCTTGCGCGCCTGCGGCGTGGACCTGGACAAGCTACGTCAGGAACTCGGTGAGTTCCTCGACAAGGACCTGCCCGGCCTTGCGACCGATCGCCCCGGCGACCCGAAGCCCACCGCCGGCTTCCAACGGGTCGTCCAGCGTGCTGCGATCCACGTTCAAAGCTCGGGCCGCGACGAGGTGACGGGCGCCAACGTGCTCGTCGCCCTGTTCAGTGAGCGGGAGAGCCATGCCGTGTATTTCCTGCAGTTGCAGGACATGACCCGCCTGGACGCGGTGAACTTCATCAGCCACGGCATCGCCAAGGCCCCAGGCCGCCAGCCTGCCCGTCCGCCCGCGGCCGAAAAGCCCGAGAGCGGCAATGGCCCCGAGAACGAGCGCGAGGAGAAGGGTGCCCGCCGCAACCAGGACGCGCTGTCCACCTACTGCGTAAACCTGAACAAGAAGGCGACGGCTGGGAAGATCGACCCGCTGATCGGGCGCGAGATGGAGATCGAGCGCACGATCCAGATCCTGTGCCGCCGCACCAAGAACAACCCCCTGTACGTGGGCGACCCCGGCGTCGGCAAGACCGCCATCGCCGAGGGCCTGGCCAAGCGCATCGTCGAGGGCGACGTGCCGGAGGTGCTGATCAAGAGCACCATCTTCTCCCTGGACATGGGCGCCCTATTGGCCGGCACCCGCTACCGTGGTGATTTCGAGGAGCGGCTGAAGGCGGTTGTGACCGAGCTTGAGGCGCAGCCGAACGCTGTGCTGTTCATCGACGAGATCCACACCGTCATCGGCGCCGGCGCCACCAGCGGCGGCGCGATGGATGCGTCCAACCTGCTGAAGCCGGCCCTGGCCAGCGGCACCATGCGGTGCATCGGGTCCACGACCTACAAGGAGTATCGCAACTACTTCGAAAAGGACCGCGCCCTGGTGCGCCGGTTCCAGAAGATCGACGTGAACGAGCCGTCGATCGAGGACGCGATCAAGATCCTTCGTGGCCTCAAGACCAACTACGAGCGCCATCACAAGGTCCGCTACACCGACGAGGCGATCCGCGGTGCGGTGGAACTGGCGGCGAAGTATATTAACGATCGCAAGCTGCCGGACAAGGCGATCGACGTGATCGACGAGGTCGGCGCCAGCCGGATGCTGCTGCCCGAGGGCAAGCGCCGCAAGACCGTCACCCTGCGCGACGTGGAGGAAGTGGTCGCCAAGATCGCGCGCATCCCGCCCAAGAGCGTGTCCGCCGACGACAAGGAGACGCTGCGCAACCTGGAGCGTGACTTGAAGGCGATGGTGTTCGGCCAGGACAACGCGATCGAAGCGCTGTCCGCCGCCATCAAGCTGAGCCGTGCCGGCCTGCGCGAGGCGGAGAAGCCGATTGGCAACTACCTCTTCAGCGGCCCGACCGGTGTCGGCAAGACGGAAGTCGCGCGCCAACTTGCCTCCACGCTGGGGATCGAACTGATCCGCTTCGACATGTCCGAGTATATGGAGCGGCATAGCGTCTCCCGGCTGATCGGTGCCCCGCCGGGCTACGTGGGGTTCGACCAGGGCGGCCTGCTGACCGACGGGATCGACCAGCATCCCCATTGCGTGCTGCTGCTGGACGAGATCGAGAAAGCGCACCAGGACCTGTTCAACATCCTGTTGCAGGTGATGGACCACGGCAAGCTGACCGACCACAACGGTAAGTCAGTAGATTTCCGCAACGTGATCCTGATCATGACCACCAATGCCGGCGCGTCCGATATGGCAAAAGAAGCCATCGGGTTCGGCCGTACCGAGCGGCAGGGCGAGGATGAGGAAGCGGTCAAGCGCCTGTTCACCCCCGAATTCCGCAACCGCCTCGACGCTATCATCCCGTTCGCCGGGCTGACGGAAGAGACGGTCGGTCGCGTCGTCGAGAAGTTCGTCATGCAGCTTGAGGCCCAGTTGGCCGACCGCAACGTGACGATCGAGCTATCCTCCGGTGCCAAGGAGTGGCTGGCCGAGCGCGGCTACGACAAGCTGTATGGCGCGAGGCCGCTGGCCCGCGTCATTCAGGAGCACATCAAGAAGCCGCTGGCCGAGGAATTGCTGTTCGGCAAGCTGGTCAAGGGTGGCTCGGTCAAGGTCAACCTCGTCGAAGGCAAGCTCGTGTTCGACGTGGCGGAAGCCGCGCTGAAGGATCAGCCGAAGCCCGAGAGCGGCGGCGACGAAGGCGGGACCGAGCGCGAGCCGGAAGAAGTCGAATGAAGGCGACCTGGAACGGCACCACCATTGCCGAAAGCGACGACATCGTGACGGTGGAGGGGAACGCCTACTTCCCCGCCGCCGCCGTGGTGCCCGGCGTGCTGAAGCCGTCCACCCTCACCAGCGTGTGTCCCTGGAAGGGCACGGCGCATTATTACTCGCTCGATGTGGGCGGCGCGATGAACGAGAACGCGGTCTGGTTTTATCCGGAGCCAAAGACGGCTGCAGCAGAGATCAAGGATCGCGTAGCGTTCTGGAAAGGCGTCAAGGTCAGCTAGGCGGACCTTCCCCACCAAACTGAGGGTTGAACCCGGCGCATCCGGCGGCCATTCTATTGTGCACTGCACAATGGATTGCGAGACGTGATGCGCCTTCCCCTCCTTGCCCTCGCTGTCGCGGCCTTCGGAATCGGCACGACCGAATTCGTCATCATGGGCCTGCTGCCCGAGGTCGCGCAGACCCTGGCCGTGACCATTCCACAGGCCGGTTTGCTGGTGACCGGCTACGCGCTCGCAGTGGCGTTCGGCTCACCCTTGGTCGCCATCGCCACCGCTCGCCTGCCCCGGCGACAAACGTTGCTGGGTTTGATGGGCATCTTCATCGTCGGTAACACGCTGTGCGCCCTGGCGCCGAACTATTGGTCGCTGATGGGCGCCCGGGTCGTCACGGCGCTGGCGCATGGGGCATTCTTCGGCATTGGCTCCGTCGTGGCGACGCAGGTAGTCCCGCGCAACCAACGCGCCCAGGCGATTGCGCTCATGTTCATGGGGCTGACGCTCGCCAACGTCACAGGGGTTCCGCTCGGCACATTGCTGGGCCAGGCCTTCGGCTGGCGGGCGACCTTCTGGGCCGTATCGCTGATCGGCGTAGCCGCGGTGGCGGCGCTGTGGGTGTGGGTGCCGGCGATGCCCGTGGACAGGAGCGCAAACCTGCTGGCGGAATTCCGCACCCTTCGCCGGCCGCAAGTCCTGCTGGCGATGGGCATGAGCGTGTTGTCCTCGGTCAGCCTGTTCACCGCCTTCACCTACATCACACCGCTGCTGGAAACCGTCACCGGCCTCAGTGCTCACGCCGTCAGCCTGGTTCTGCTGGTGTTCGGTGCCGGGCTCACGATCGGCAACCTCGTCGGTGGTCGCCTCGCCGATTGGCGGCTGATGCCTGCCGTGTTGGCGCTGTTCGCCCTGCTGGTCGTCGTGCTGCTCGGCTTCTACGTCGCCAGCCCGATGCCGATTCCCGCCATCGCGGTGATGGTCGTCTGGGGCGCCACGACCTTCGCCATCGCCTCCCCGCTGCAAATGCGTGTGGTCGACCAGGCCGTTGACGGACCAAACCTGGCCGCCACGCTCAACCAAGGGGCGTTCAACCTGGGCAACGCCACCGGCGCTTGGATCGGCGCCATGGCGATCTCCGCCGGCTGGTCATACCGCGATCTCCCGTTGCTGGGCGCATTGGTCGCCATGCTCGGCTTCGGCGTGACGGCCTTGTCCTACATCCTGGAACGGCGCGCCGCCTGGAGCGAGGCGGGAGCCGCCGCCCGGGGCTAGGCCCGCTTCGCCCGGCCGACGATCTGGGTCGGATTGACGAAGCGCAGCGCCAGCACCAGCCAGACCAGCGTCGTCGCCATATAGATGACGGCCATGGCGTCGATCGACTGCACCGCCCGCACGCCGGCCGCGAACACCGCGTAATACAGCGCCACCACCAACGTCTGGCTGGTCGGCCCGGCGGTCAGAAACGTCAGTTCGAACATCGCGATGGTGCGCACCAGCACCAACAGCAGCGCAGCTAACACGCCCGGCAACAGCAGCGGCAGCAGCACGTGCAGGAACAGCCGCGGCGTGTTGGCGCCGAACACGCGGGCCGCCGCCTCGATCCGTGGGTCGATCTGTTCGATGAACGGGATCATCACCAGCACCACGAACGGCACCGTCGGCACCAGATTGGCCATCACCACGCCTGACAGCGACCCAGCGAACCCAGCCTGATACAGCACCGTCGCCATGGGAATACCGTAGGTGATCGGCGGGATCAGCAGCGGCAGCAGGAATAGCAGCATGACCAGCCGCTTGCCCGGGAAGTCCCGCCGGGCCAGCGCATAGGCAGCCGGAACGCCCAGCAGGCCGGAGATCAGCACCACCAGGAACACCGCCTCGAACGTCACGATCAGCACGTCGCCCAGTTGGAACTCGTCCCAGGCGGACCCGTACCAACGCGTCGTCCAACCCAGCGGCAACCAGGTGCCCAGCCAACGGGACGCAAAACTGTCCAGCACCACCGTCGCGATCATGGCGAACAGGTTCAGGATGAAGAAGCCAACCAATGCCCAAACCGCGGTTACCCACAGCCGCGCCAGCCAGGACGGGCGTTGAACCATCAGCCCTTCCCCCCGCTGGCACCACGATACAGAAGCCCTCGCCCGGCCAACACCACGACGACCACACCCAGTTGCACCGCGCCCATGATCATCGCGATGGCGGAGGCCAGGCCGTAATCATACTGCTCGAATGCAGCCTCGTAGGCGGCCAGCGAGATCACCCGCGTCGGCCCGGATGGTGCGCCCAGAAGAACGGCCGACGGAAACACGCTGAACGCCTGCACGAAGGACAGGCAGAAGGTGATCGCCAGGCCCGGCAACAACAGCGGCAGCAGAATGGTGCGGAACCGCGACGGCGCCCCGGCACCCAGCGTGGCGGCCGCGTTCTCCAACGCCGGGTCGACCCCGCTGACGTAGGACAGGGTCAGCAGGAAGGTAAACGGCAACCCGGTGATCAGCAGCGACAGGAACACGCCCCAATAATTATGCAGCAGCCGCACTGGCGAACTGATCAGATGCGCCGCCATCAAAGTGCGGTTGAACCAACCCTGCGGCCCCAAATAGTTCAGCAGCCCCTGGGCCACCAAAACCGTCCCCAAGGTGATCGGGATAACGAGGATGGTGGTCAGCACGCGCTGCCGCCGCATCAGCCGCACGCGCAACGCGATGGGAACGGCGATCAGCAGGTTCACCAACGTCACCGGCAACGCCAGGCGCAACGTGGACCAGATCGTGTCGTAGAGGAACGGATCGGAGAAGAACCGGCCATAATTGGCGAAGGCGC
This sequence comes from Acidisphaera sp. L21, assembly GCF_009765685.1. Taxonomy (GTDB): domain Bacteria; phylum Pseudomonadota; class Alphaproteobacteria; order Acetobacterales; family Acetobacteraceae; genus LMUY01. The sequence goes on from NZ_LMUY01000115.1 coordinate 44,743, forward strand.
CGCCTTCCTTCGGCTGGAACGAAATCCACAGCCCGTACAGGAACGGATACACGAACAGCAGCAACAGAAACGCCGCGGCCGGCAGCATCAGCAGCGTCAATGTATCGACCCCGCGCGCCGCCAGGGACATCCGCAATCCGAGGCGCTGCGGCAAGCTGGGCGCCAAAGCGGTCATGCGAACACCAACGTCCGCTCGGGCGCCGGCCGCAAGCGGACGATGCTGCCGCGCGGCGCGCTGTGTTCGGAGTGGAATACCAACTCCGTCCCATCCGCCATGCGGGCAAACCCGGTATGGTCGCGCCCACGAAATTCGGTGGAGGTGACGGTCGCCACCAGCGCACCATCGTCGGACGCCACCAGATCCTCCGGCCGCACAGCCAGCACCGCTTCCGCACCCGGCGCCAGATCCTCGCGCAATTGCGCCACCACCGTCGCGTTCTCGACCGCCACGATCACCTGGTCGCCGTCACGCTGGGCCACGCGACCGGGCACGCGATTGCGAAAGCCCATGAACTCCGCCACGTCCAGATGGGCCGGGCGATTATACAACTCGTCCGGCGTGCCGACCTGGCGGACGGACCCATCGCGCAGCAACACGATCCGGTCGGCCAGGGACAGCGCCTCCTCCTGGTCGTGCGTCACGTAGATCGTCGTGCCCCCCATGGTCGTATGGATGCGCCGGATCTCCGCCCGCATTTCCAGCCGCAACTTGGCATCCAGGTTGGACAACGGCTCGTCCATCAGCACCAACGGCGGTTCCACCACCACGGCGCGGGCAATCGCCACGCGCTGCTGCTGCCCGCCCGAGAGCTGACCCGGCAGCTTATCCTCCTGCCCTTGCAGCCGCACCAGCGCCACCGCATCCGCCACCCGGCGCGCAATCTCCGCCTTTGACACGCGGCGCATCGTCAGGCCGAAGCCGATATTCTTTCGAACCGACATATGCGGGAACAGCGCGTAGTTCTGGAACACCATGCCGAAGCCGCGCTGCTCCGGCGGCAGGTTGTCGATGCGGCGATCGTCCAGGAAAATCCCGCCCCCCGTCGCCGGCAACAGCCCGGCCAGGCAGTTCAGCGTGGTCGACTTGCCGCAGCCGGATGGCCCCAGCAGCGCGATGAACTCCCCACGCCGGACCGTCAGCGACACGTCGTTCAGCGCGTTCATGGCGCCGAACTGGCGGCTCAGCCGGTCGAGCCGCAGCTCCCGAAAATCGGCGGCGTGGATTGCCATCTACTTGGTCTTCCGCGAACCGATCTGTTCGTCCCATCGGCGGAATGCGTAGACGATCGCGTCCGGATCCAGCGGAATTTCCTTCGGCGCACTGTCGATCCACTGGGCGTATTCGGGGCGGCCATACTCGGCGATCGCCTTCTGACTCTCCTCCGGCGCCATGCTCAGCGGCACGTCCTTCACCGCCGGGCCAGGGTAGAAATACCCCTCGTCATACGCCACCGCCTGCTGCGGCTTCTGCAACATGAAGCTCATCAGGTCGAGCAACACGGCCATCCGCTCGTCCGACACGCCCTTCGGCACGTACATGTACTGCGCGTCCACCACCCAGTGGAATCCCTGCAGCGCCTGCACCTTCACCTCCTTTGGCACGATGCCCAGCACGCGCGGGTTGATGTCCCACCCCGTGGTGCTGACGATCATGTCGCGCGAGCCATCGCCCAGTTCCTTCATCACCGCGGCGGTGCCGGTAGGGTAATATTCGATGCCGTGATCCATTTCCTGCAGGAACGCCCAGGTCTTGTCCCAGCCCTTCTGCGGATCCTTCGGGTTCGAATCGCCCAGCAGATACGGCAGCCCCATGATGAATGTGCGCCCCGGCCCGGAATTGGCCGGGCGGGCGTACATGAACCGGTTAGGATGCGCCTTCACCCAGTCCAGCAAGCCGGCCGCCGTCGTCGGCGGTGTCGGCACGCGATCCGGCGCATATTCCAGTAGCGGACCGGACGGGTAATACACCACGACGCAGCCCTGCCCCTTCGTCAATTGCTGCATCTGCCACGCTGGCTCCAGCAGGATGTCCTTCAGATTCGGCAGCGAGGCAGCATGGGCCGGGAACAACTCAGTCCAGATACCCTGCGCGATGCCGGACGACATGATGTCGGTCCCGCCCAGCACCATGTCGATGTCCAGCCGCTTGGCATCCTGCTGCGCCTTCAGCTTGCCGGGCAGTTCGGGTGCGGGCGCTTTGGTGAAGACGAAGCGCGACACCATCTCGGGCTTGGCCTTGCGATACGCCTCGAACGCCTTCTGCGTCAGCGCCAATGCGCCGCCCACATCGACGATGCTGATGGCCAGTGGCGATTTCGGCTTGGCGGTTTGGGCCATCGCCCCACCTGCCAATCCCACCGCCGCCCCTGCCAATACAGTCCGCCGTCCGATCAGCGCCATTCTCGTTCCCCCTACTCGGCGCCTGGTTGACCCGGCGTCCATTCATCTCAATGGTAGCGATACCACGAAAATCCCGTCAAGGGTCGCGAAGGTTCCGCGTCGACCCACGCTCCTCGATCCGGAACGGTATCGCGATGCGGCGCGGCCCCTCCTGCCCAGCCAGCCGGCCCAGCAGACAGCGCGCCGCGGTCCGGCCGATCTCCGCTCCATCGACGCTGACGGTGCTGATGGGCGGGTTCATCGCCCGCCCCACCTCCAGATCGCCGAACCCGCACACTGCCAGGTCGCCGGGCACTGCCACGCCACGCGACGCGGCCTCGATCATCGCACCCGCCGCCGCAGCGTCGGAGGAGCAGAACAGCGCGATCGGCTCACCGGGGGGCAGCAGCCGAGCCATGGCGTCGCGCCCCCCCTGCATGCTGGCGGGGGCGGACAGAACATGGTCCAGCAACAGGCTGCCCGTCGGCAACGCATCGGTGAAGCCGCGGCGCCGGGCCACGGCGCGCGGATCGTCCGCCCCGATCGCGGCAAACCGGCGGTAGCCCTGGCGTAGGAACATCGCCGCCACCGCCTGCCCCACGGCGCGATGGTCGAACCCCACGACCATGTCGGCGGGGTTGTCGATCAAGTCCCAGATTTCCACCACCGGCACGCCGGCCAGCGCCAAATGCCGGCGGGTGATGGGCGAGTGCTCGGTCCCGGTCAGCAGCAGCCCATCGGGCCGGCGGCCCAGGATGGCGGCGACCAGCGCTTCCTCCGACTCGGCGGGGCCATAACCGCTGAGCCCCAGCACGACGTGATACCCGGCCGCCCCCAGCGCGTCGGTGAAGCTGGCCAGGCTGGCGGCGAAGATCGGGCTGGCCACGGTCGGCACGATGGCGGCAACGATGCGAGACCGGCTGGATGACAGCCCACCCGCCAGCAAATTCGGCACATACCCCAGGGACGCGATCGCGGCCCGCACCCGCTCGGCCGTATCCGGCGCCACCCGCTCGGGCGAGTTGAGCACGCGCGACACGGTCATCGGGGCAACCCCCGCGGCCGCGGCGACGTCACTCAACTTCACCTGGGGGCGACGGATCGACACCGCGCCAGCCTAGCGAGGGCCGACCCGCCTGTCATGGCGCCTCAGCGAATGACGAAACTCAACGGCA
>NZ_LMUY01000116.1 GCF_009765685.1 Acidisphaera sp. L21
CAAATCAGAAGACGTCGCTCACTTATTTCCTGACGGAGCCTTAGGAGCAATGTTGGTGTGTCAGACAGCCAGCGAATATCCTAAATCACGCAACGGCATACGTCGTACCCGCTCTCCGGTGGCGACGAAGATAGCATTGCCCAGCGCGGGCGCCAGCGCCGGGAAAGCGGGTTCGCCCATACCGGTTGGTGGGTTTTCCGACTGGATGAAATAGGAATCAATTGCCATTGGCGCAAAAGGCAGACGCAGAATGGGATACGCATTGTAGTTTTGTTCTCGGATCACGCCATTTTCGATGTTGATTTTCAGGCCCATGGCGGTGGAGAGAGCGTCGGTGGATCCGCCCTGCGCCTGAGCCTCGGATCCGGCCATGTCGATGATGGGGCCGACATCAAGCACCACGACGATGCGGTTGACCTTGATCCGTTTGTTGGCGTCCATGCTGATTTCGATCGCCTGCGCGGCATGGCCGGCGTGGGAATAGCACCAGGCCAGGCCCAGAGCGCTGCCATTGGGCAATTTCTTGCCCCAGCCCGCCTGCTCGGCACACATCCTTATCACGTCGGTGGCCCGCTTGGGGCTGAAGTTGACGCTTGGGTCTTTGGGCACCAGCGCAGGCACGTCGCGGTTGACGGCATCAATCAGAAACTCGACGTGATCGTGGCCTGAGGCGAGCGACAGCTCGTGCATGAAGCTTTGCGCCGCAAAAACCTGGGCGTTGTCGCCGGGCGCGCGCCACGAGCCGGTGGCGATCTTCAGCGGGAACATGGTCTTGCCGCGGCGCAGATTCGGCGCCTTGATGGAGTATTTCAGGTTGTCGGTGAGGTTGGCGCCGGTGGATTCCTTTTTACCGTCGGCGGTGAAGGTGATGAAATGTTCCCGCCAGGCGTCGAGCCTGCCGTCCTTGTCAATTGCGCCCTTGAACTGGTGGTAGCCGGCGGGGCGGTAGAAATCATGGCTGAAATCGTCCTCCCGGGTCCATTGTAGCTTGACCGGAGCGTTGACCTTCTTTGCGATCGCCGCCGCTTCGCAGGCATAGTCGTTGACCAGCCGCCGTCCGAAGCCTCCGCCCACCCGGGTCTGGTGCATGACGATCTTGTCCTGCGGGATTCCGGCCACGTGCGCGATCAGCGGCAGGCCGCGATCGGGCTGCTGGGTGGGAACCCACATTTCCATCACACCGTCATGCCAGTGCGCCGTCGTGTTCATGGGTTCCAGCGGCACGTGCGCGGCGAAGGGATATTCATAGTAAGCCTCCACGGTCTTGGCGGCAGTGGCGAAGGACTTGTCCACGTCCCCGACATCGTCGTCTGGCGTGGCTGGGAAATGGTTCGCCACCGCCTTGGCCTGAGCCGAGAATTGCGACGAGGAATCTGTCGATGCCTCGCTGAGGTCCCAGTCCACCTTTAGCTTGTCCTTCGCCTGGAAGGCGCTCCAGGTGTCCTTGGCGATGATGGCGACACCGGGCATCGCTTCGACCATCAGGCCCGTGCCGTCAATCGCGAAGGCGTCGATGACACCACGCTGGGCCTTGATTTCGTCCACATTGAACGAGCGGACCTTGCCGCCCGCCGCCGGGCATTTGGTGTAGCTGGCATAGACCATGCCGGGACGTTGGACATCGATGCCGAAGAGCGGCTGGCCGGTGACGACCTTGGGATCATCGACGCCGTGATACCGCTTGCCGATCAGGCGATATTCAGCCCGGGTTTTCAGCGCCAGGCTTTTGGGGTCGGGCACCGGCATCTTCGCCGCCGCAATGGCGAGCGACCCGTATGACGCCGACCGGGCGCTGGCCGCGTGTGTCAAGACCGAATCCCGGGCGGTAATCTGCGAGGGGTCCACGGCCCATTGCTGGGCGGCCGGCGATCAGCATGGATTTGGCGCCGGCGCCGGCCTGCCGCAACTGATCCCAGGCACGCGGGATCGACGTCGAACCGCCCGCACCCTGGTAGCCATAGACTTTGGTGTTGATGTCCGCCTGTTCCATCACGACGTGGTTCCAATCCGCGTCGAGCTCGTCGGCGATGATCACGCCGAAGGAGGTCTTGATGCCCTGGCCGATTTCCGGGGCTTTGGAGTAGATGGTGATCGTATTGTCGGGGGCGATGCGGATGAAGGCGTTCATCGCCTGGCTGCCCTCCGCCGTCTCGGCCGCGAATGCGGTGTCTCCGAAATGAAAGCCCAAGACCAGGCCCGCCGCGCTCGCGCCGGCCAGCTTGAAGAAGCTGCGCCGTCCCGTGGTCAATGATGCCGCAGGTATGGAGCGGACCTCGCGGATCAGCGCCGAGAAATAAGCATCGGAACGGGCAGCGTTGGACAGGATTTCAGCCATTGGTTGCCTCCGGGGCATAAGGATGCTGGGCCGCCTGCTTCCGCAGGCTGGCCACATCCTTGTCCGTTAAGTTTGCGCCCTTGGCGCCAAAGCGGGCGGTGACGTAATTGGCCACGGCCGCGATGTCTTCGTCGGAGTAGCCCTCACCGAAAGCCGGCATGAAGATCGTGCCTTCGGCGGTCTGGCGGTTGACGCCATGGAGGACCTGCTGCGCCACATTGGTGGCGCTGGGGTCGTTCACGGCGCGCACACCCGTGAGGGTGGCATAACCGGTTACCGGACTGACGCCAGTCCAGCCATGGCAACTCGCACAGGCGCCGGCAAAGACCTTTTCGCCGCGTGGATCGGCGTTCACCACCGGACCCTCCTTGTAGGACGCTGAGGCGGGCGTGGTGACGGTCCGCGGCAGGTCGCTCGCATGGGCGGGGATGCTGCGCAGATAGGTCACCAAAGCATGCGCGTCATCCGGCAGCAGATAGCTGAGGCTGTTGTCGGTGGCCTCACCCATCGGACCCGCCGCACCGCCATGGCCGTTGGCGTGACCAGTAGAAAGGTAGAGATAGATATCCTGGTCGCTCCAATCCGCGATGCCGGAATCCTTATCGCTCGTGATGTTGTAGGCCCGCCAACCCGCGGTGAGCGCACCGGCATATTTGTCGTGGTTGTCCAGCGCGTAGGCGACGTTGCGGGGTGTGTGGCATTCGCCGCAATGGCCCATCGCCTCGGCCAGATAGGCGCCGCGATTCCATTGCGGGCTTTGGCCGGTATTGGGATGGAAGCGTTCATCGGGATTGAACATCACGTTCCACAACGTCAGCATCCCACGCTGGTCGAAGGGCCAGGAAAGCTGGTTTTGCTTGGCCGGGGCATGGACCGGCGCCAACGCAAAGAGATAGGCCTTGATGGCCAGCGCGTCGTCGTCCGTCATGTAGGTGTAGGATGTGTAGGGCATGGCGGGGTAGAGTTTCGCGCCATCGGCGCGAATGCCCTTGTGCACGGCAGCCAGAAATTGGGCGTCGGTGTAATTGCCGATGCCTGTTTGCTTGTCGGGGGTAATGTTGGTGGAATACAGAGTGCCAAACGGCATGTTGAAGGCGAAGCCGCCTGCGAACGGCGCGCCGCCAGGGGCGGTATGGCAGGCTTGGCAATCTGCAGCGTGAGTGAGATATTCGCCGCGCTTCACCAGATCGGCATTGGAGAGTTGGACCGGAACGCCGGTGACGTTGCCGCCCTTGTAGTCTTGCACCGCCACGGTCGAGCCGCTGGCGAAGGCCATTGGGTCACGGCCAAGAAACAGCCAGCCTGCAACACTAAACGCCGCCACGACAATGACCGCAGCGATCATGCCAAAGGTCTTTTTCATGGTCACGCCGATCTGGCGGCGGCGCTCTTGATCGCTCGGCGGATACGGATATAGGTCGCACAGCGGCAGAGATTACCTGCCATGGCGGCGTCAATGTCCGAATCATCAGGGTGCGGGTTGCTGTCTAGCAACGCCGTGGCCGACATGATTTGGCCAGCTTGACAATAGCCACACTGCGGCACTGAGCCCTCCATCCAGGCCTGCTGGACCTTGGCGCCATTGGGCGTGTCGCCGATCCCCTCAATGGTGACGACAGCACGAGTACCAACATCGCCCACGGTCAGTTGGCAGGAACGCACCGCCTTGCCCGCCACATGCACGGTGCAGACACCGCATTGGGCGATGCCGCAACCATATTTGGTGCCGACCAAATTGAGATGATCACGCAACACCCACAGAAGCGGCATATCGTCTGGTACTTCGACTGCCCGCGACTGCCCGTTGATTGTAAGTGTGAGCATATCATTATTCCTGTCTTACAGCCAAACTAGCGCACCAACTTAAGCTCGCGACCAGATTATACGGACTTAGCCCCCGCCGCTAGCGTCGGTTGGCAAACGCTCGGGTTGCTGTCCTCGCCGGGCTGCCCCGATATCGAAGGGATGAGAATACAACCACATCCGCCACCGATAGCACTCTAGTCGGGGATAAATATTGATCTTGACCTTAGCAATATATCGCGCGGTAATCCACGCGATGCCTCTGTGGATGGCCATTTGCCGCAATGAAGCGCTCCGTTACAGAAAACTTTGATCGACTTTCGCTCATCAGCGCAGAAACTTGAGTTTTGTTTCTCATTCTGGATTGACACTTGTAATGTCCCTCCAGCTTTGGAAGCTCGGTTATAGGCTTCAGCTTCCAATGTGGCTCGAGATCACGTTCCGACGATGCCCAAATCAATCTGAATGAGCGTGCCCTGAGACCGACGGTCTAAAGCGACCAACCCACTCTCCGCCAAGCGTTGCCCTGACACCGCTCCGATCCAGATGGTGCTTGATGGCCAAAGATGCCGAGCTGATGCGCTCAGATATATACGAATGAGGGTCGCCAAACATGCTTTTCCCCTCACGGTTGGGTCGAGGCGGCGCTGTTGCTGCCAGATCGGGCACGCCCCCTCAGGAGTAAGACAGAATCGTGTCGATCACGTGCGAGATCAGCCTGGGCGCATCCGCTTCGACAGCAACCAGGACGTTCGCGTCGCCGCTGCCGCGCATTGCCTTCCCTTCTTCAGTTAAGGTGCGCAAGTCACAGACGGTCATGCCGCGGGTGAACTTGCCTTGTAGCTCCACCTGAACATTACAGTGATGATAGGTTAGCATATCGTCATGAACGTAGGGAACGATCGCGCAGACGTCGTGCATTGGTGCGATGTTGAGGCCAAAGAATTGCCTTTGCCGCTCAAGGTAGAACTCCAGTAAGTCGGCAACGTGGCTGGGGATCCGACCACCACCCTTCAGCCGCTGGATGTCGTCCTCGTTGGTTCCGGTGCGAGAAGTTACGTTGTAGCCGACCATACGGATCGGAGCGCCGCACCCATACATGACGCCGGAGGCTTCGGGATCGGCCCAGCAGTTGAACTCCGCCACGGGCGTGATGTTCCCCAGCCCCGTTGATCCGCCCATGACCGTGATCTCCCGCAGCCAACCGGCGAAGCGAGGCTCGCGCTTGATCGCCATGGCGACGTTGGTGGCCGGCCCGATGACGGCTAGAACCAATTCGTCCTTATGCTGCTGTGCCGTATCGATGAGGAAGTCGACGGCATGGCGATCAATCGGGGTCCGATCTGGCTCCGGCAGGGTCGTGCCGTCCAGCCCGGTCTTGCCGTGGCCGTTGCCTGCGTGGATCCGGACCCCGGCGATCGGATCCGCGCAGCCCTTGGCGACCGGTGTGTCTAGACCAGCGAGCGTTAGGACGGACAGGGCGTTGCGCGTGACGTTGTCGAGCGAATTGTTGCCATGCGTCGTGGTAACGCCAAGCAGGTCACAATGCCGTGCTGCATAGAGGATAGCGACGGCGTCATCGTGGCCGGGATCGCAGTCGATCAGGATCTTCGTGCGTGTCATGCCGACCACTCCATTCCCTCGTTGGCCAATTTCGGCCTCCGCCCTATAACTCAGGTAAGTCTATAAACCCGGCACGTCGTCAAGACCGTTCCGGCCAAAGGGGGGCGGCATGCGACTGACACGGCGGGCGGCATTGACCGGAGCAGGGTTCGGGCTGGCGGGGCTTGCGACACCAGCGCGGGCTGCCACGACGCTGAAGGCGACGTGGAATGGCTGGCCAGACAGCCAGGTCCGACCGCTATTCGACGCCTTCAACCAAGCCCATCCGGACATAGCGGCGGGATACGAGTTGATCCCGTTTTCGGACCTGTTTCAGACGCTCGAGATCCGCTTGGGCGCTCGCACGGCGGATCCAGATCTATATTCCTGTGACAGCCCCCTCTCAGCCAGTTACGGGGTACGCAACCAGGCGCTGGCGTTGAACGACGTACTCGACACGAGCCAGTTCGCCAAGGCCGCGGTGGATGCTGCCAGTTTTCGCGGCAAGCTATATTCGGCACCTTTCTCCACCTCCTCCCAATTGCTGTTCTATAACCGCGCCTTTTTCAAACAGGCGGGGCTGGAACCACCCGCGGCTGACGTGCAGAAACGCTGGACATGGGAGCAGGTCGTCGAGGCAGGACGCAAAATGGCCGACCCGGCCCAGAACCGGTGGGGCCTGATCATCGAGCAGGCCGAGCGCCCATACCAGCTGCTGCCGCTGGGCCAATCGCTGGGCGGCGTTGCACTGAGTGCGGACGGACTAAGAGCGACCGGCTACCTCGATGGGCCAGCCTTCGTGGAGGGGTTCAGCTTCCTGCAGCGCCTGTATACCGATTGGAAAATATCGCCACCGGGCGTATTCGACAACAACGTGACGCCAGACCTGTTCGGATCGGGTCGGTCGGCAATGTTTCTGGCCGGCACCTTCAACCTCGATTTGTTCCGCACCAAGTATAAAGATCTGGATTGGGGCATAGCGCCGCATCCGTATTTTGCCAAAGGCAAGCCAGTTACCCCGACCGGGTCATGGCACATTGGTGCCAACCCACGCACGCGGAACAAGGACGCGGTGGCTGAGTTCCTCCGATTCATGACCTCCTCCGCGTTACAGGTGGAATGGTTCAAGCTACGCCCCTATGTCCCCGTAAGGCTCGACGTATGGGACAAATTGCCGGAGGTATTCGCAACCCCAACCTGGAAGATCATTCGCTACGAGGTGGAGAACACCGCTGCCGCTCGTCCATCCACGCCGGGTTGGCGCGAGTATGAGGATTTGCTGCGCCAAAGCCTTCGCGACATGCAGTCGGGTGGAGACGTGAAGAGTATGCTCACTGACACTGCGGCCAAGATCGACCGACAATTGCTTAAATACAGCAAGGTCTGAGTCGGCCGGGTGCGCGCTAAATGGGTTCCATATGCCTTCCTGGCACCAGCCCTCATCGGCCTATTCCTCTTCCGGGTGGTGCCGATCCTCTTATCGCTCGTTGGTGGTTTTACTGGGACTGACCTCACTGGCGAGACGTCGTTCCAGGGCTTTGACAACTACACGGCTCTAGCCAGCGACCCGGAATTTTGGAACAGCGTCCGCGTGACGCTGGCGTTCAACGTGATCGTGAACCCGTTGCAAGTGGTGCTCGCGTTCTTGCTGGCCCTTCTCATGGCTAGAGGGTGTTATGCACTCCGCATGAGGTCGGCGGCCTGCCT
>NZ_LMUY01000068.1 GCF_009765685.1 Acidisphaera sp. L21
TTAGAGCGTTTTTAGCCTGACCTTTAATACCCGCAGTGTCGGATGTAGTTGGCGCATTCGGTTGGAGTGATTGCGTCGGCGATGCGGCCGAGAGCACGCCATAGTGCATCAATGGCGCGGTGGGCCTCGCGGCGCAGCTCTGCCTTCATTTTAGCGAAGACCATCTCGATCGGATTGAGGTCGGGGCTATACGGTGGCAAGTACAAGAGTTTGGCCCCAACCGCCTCGATTGCGCTGCGAATGGCAGGAACCTTATGGACGGGAAGGTTGTCCATTATGACGGTGTCATGCCGTCTGAGAGCAGGAACGAGGACTTGCTCTATATAAGCAATGAACAACTCTGCGTTGACGGCACCGTCGAGTACGTAGGGTGCGATCATGCCGTCCTCACTAAGACAACCGATGAAGCTCGACGTTTTGCGATGTCCCTGCGGCACGGCGGCAATGAGACGCTCGCCCAGGGGCGCCCTTCCATGGGTCCGAGCCATGTCGGTCTTGACCGACGTCTCGTCGAGAAAGATCAACCGTCCTGATGTCAGACTAGACTGGCTCTGACGCCATTCGGTGCGTGCGCGCGCAACATCGGGACGCTCTTGTTCGGCGGCATGGAGCGTCTTTTTT
>NZ_LMUY01000118.1:0-551 GCF_009765685.1 Acidisphaera sp. L21
TAAAACGGGGTGTTCACGGACGGCGGGTGCACCATCGTCACATGCACGTGGGATCGTTCGTTGATGAGTTCAGCCCGCACCGCCTCGGTGAAACCACGCAGGCCATATTTTGTTGTCGAGTAGGCCGATTGGAGAGGTACCCCCCGGTAAGAGATCGCCGATAGGACCTGGATGATCGTGCCTTGGTTGCGCGAACGCATGCGTGCCAGGGCGATCCGAGTGCCGTTCACGGTTCCGTGTAGGTTGACGTCAATGACTCGGCGAAATGCATCTTCCGGCACGTCAACGAACGCACCATAGAAGCCAATCCCGGCGTTGTTGACCCAGACGTCGATCGGACCCAAAGCAGCTTCGATTGCATCTGCCGCCGTTTCGAGGGCTTGGCTATCTGTGACGTCGGCGATTGCGACATGGGCAATACCGCCTTCAGCCTCAATCTGACGGAGAGCGCCTGCCAACGCAGTCTCCCCGCGGCCGATCAGGCCGACCATCCATCCTTTGCTTGCGTAGTGCAGCGCGGCTGCCAATCCGATCCCGGACCCAGCGCCGGT
>NZ_LMUY01000118.1:908-1043 GCF_009765685.1 Acidisphaera sp. L21
GGATGCCTCGCCGTAATCGCCCGGGCTGAAGGTATACAGGCGACGATGGCTGCCTTCAGCCAGGTATTTCTGGCACTCGGGGATGCGATCCAGGTTGATATTCGGCGTGGGCAGCATCTTCTCGATCTCGACACC
>NZ_LMUY01000118.1:1053-1690 GCF_009765685.1 Acidisphaera sp. L21
CGTGGTTGTGACCATGTCGGTGTTCCAGGACAGGCCATTGCTGTTGACCGGCGTTGCACCACCGCCATTGGATAGGAAGGCACCCGGCAGGACAGTGTCTTGCATGGAGTTGAACGGCGCCTTGGAGACATCCACGTCCGGCGTTGGATCGCCGGGCCCATTGTTCAGCATGGCAATGCCTGTGCTGACGAGTTCCACGTGGCCAAGTTCTTCGGCGAAAATCGCCGAGACGAGGCTGTAAAACGGACGAAGCTTGGTCTTGTTACGGAAGTTGAAGCTCTGGAACATGTAGTTGCCCAGGGTCGACATCTCGCCGTATTTGCCGCCCAGCAATTCCTGGAGCGCAGTCGCGGCGTTGGGATCGGGCTTTTTAGGTTCTGGTAGTGCGGCCTGCAGTTTATCAATTCTCATAAACATGTCAGCAACTCCCTTCGGATGATGGCGCTTTAGATACTGTCGGGGAGTACTACGGAGTTATGGACTACGAGTTTCGCGATGGAAAGCTGTTTGTGTCACGTTCTCCGGAGGAGCGTGATCCTTTGCTGAAGCGGCTCCGTCGGATCGAGGGCCAAGTGCGTGGCCTTATACAAATGTTAGAAGCGGATCGGTATTGTCTTGACGAAATTCAACAAGCAAA
>NZ_LMUY01000120.1 GCF_009765685.1 Acidisphaera sp. L21
GGCACAATGGAAGGTCATCGCCGATGCGTTACGTGAGCGAATTCAAAACCAGCCGGCCTGATGGACGAGGCACGTGATGATGTCTCGCCTATACCGCGTTTCCCAAGGGGCGCTGGCCGCAGATCGCCAGCACCAACCCCCTCGAACGCCTCAATGGCGAAATCAAGCGACGGTCCGACGTGGTCGGCATCTTTCCAAACGACCGCGCCGTCCTCCGCCTGGTGGGCGCGCTCACGCTCGAACAAAACGACTAGTGGACCGTCGGCCGACGCTATATGAGCCTTGAAAGCATCGGTTCGGTCAGCGAAGATCCTATGGTCAAGCTGTCAGCACTGAGAGCCTGAACCACCTCGGACTAAACCGAGGACCGCGTGTTACACCACGCGATGGGGCACGATCTGTGTCGAAGGTATTCTGCGCATTCGTCTGCGGTAAATCTGCCGAGCAAGTCACCGACCCTTCGCCATGTCGCTTCGCTGGAATGCTAAACGGCCTTGCGGAGTAGGTCTTGAGTTTGGCAGAGGCCATTCGATTGGATGCAGGTCGGGGCTATAAGCAGGCAAGATGATGAGTTTTGCACCCACGTTGCGGAGTGCGGCGCGGGCCGGCTGGCTTTAAGGCTGCCGAGATTGTAGGCGATGACGATGTCCCCGCGCTTAGGGGTGAGGGCGAGGGAATGGCTAACCCAGGCGGTGAAGAATATCCCATTGATGTGTCCATCGATGACACAAGATGCAACGATGCGGTCGGGCCGGAGCCCGGCGAGGAAAGTCAGCGTCTTCCATTCTCATGCGGTATCTTGGCCAGTAGCGGGGTGCCGCAAGTGCTCCAGCCGCGGGTGGGCGCCATGTTCGTCTTGACCGAGATCTCGTCGATGAAGACGAGCCGAGATGGATCAACGCGGTTCAGCTAGAGGGTGTTATGTACTTTCTTGAGGTTAGGGCTTAATGGGG
>NZ_LMUY01000121.1 GCF_009765685.1 Acidisphaera sp. L21
TCCGATGATGCGGAGTTCGTCGGCCTGGACCTGCGGGTGCAGCGCGGTTGTCATGGCGCGCAGCCAGTCCAGAAAGACGGTCTGGTTCTTGTCGATGGCGGAGCCGATATCGGTCGCTTGTTCCTTGCTGTCCTGGCAGTTGTTTTCGCGCGGCAGGGCGGCGAGGCCTTTGACCTTGCGGTTCAGCGCCACCCAGGGGACGCGGTTGATCGGGCTGACGTCGGCGCGGCGGCCCATCAGTTCCTCCAGCGGGACGGCAGTGCCGGCGGTGGACACACCGCGCAGGGTGGCGTGGGGGAAGCGCTTCTTGACCCAGTTCTCCTCGCCGCCGCCGGTGAAGTAGGCGATGGTGACGTCCGGCTTGTCCAAATCGTCGATGGATTTGGCGTCGCGCAGCTTCGGATTGTCGGCGCGGCCGATCATGCAGAGGCTGGTGCTGGAATAGGTGACGAAGTCCACAACCTTCTCCCGCTCGGGCGTGACGGACAGGGGGGAGATCGTCATGTCCACCTGGTTGGATGCGAGCACCGGCACCTTGGTCTCGTGGGAGACGGGGATGGGGGCGAGTTTGACGCCCAGCGCCTTGGCGTAGTCCTGCGCCAGCACCCAGGCCGGGCCAGCCCATGCCTCGCCGCTGCCGGTGGTGTTTTCGACCAGCCAGGGTGGATTGGACAGCACGCCGACGCGCAGCGTGCCGGATTTGCGGATGGCGTCGACCCGGGGGCTGGCGCCGGGCGCGGGCGGCGGTGGCAGGTCGGCCGACATGGCGGACCCGGCGGTGAGGCACAGCCCTACCAGCGCCGTGGCGATCCGGCGGCGCATTGTTGCGACGGAAGTCATCATCGGAATTCCTCCTCCCAGGCGTCGCCTCATGAACGGGCGAGCATTTGGTTGACCGGCACTGAAGCAGCTTGTATCCAAGGATACAAGAGTGGCGGGCGAACCGCTGCCAGAACGAACACCAGGGGAACCGAACGCCATGTCCAGCCGCCGAACCATGCTGCGCTGTCTGCTGGCCTGCACCGCCGCGTTGGCGATCACCGCCGGCTCGGCTCGGGCGCAGACGCCGAGTGTGCTGCAGCAGATCATCTCCCGCGGGACGCTGCGGATCGCGGTGCTACCCAGCCTGCCGCCCTACAGCAAAGTGACGCCGAGTGGGGATCCGGAGGGCTACGACATCGACATCGCCAAGCGCCTGGCCGATGCGCTGAAGGTGAAGCCAGAATTCGTGGTGACCGACATCCCCGGCCGCGTCACCTCGTTGCAGACGCATAAGGTGGACGTCACCATCGCCGACTTCACCCGCAACGTGGAACGGTCGATGACGATCGCGTTTACCGACCCATACCTCGTCACCACCATGCGCATGCTGGTTCTGGACGGCAACAAGGCCCGCGCCATCACCGATATGGGCACCGGCGAAGGCATCAAGATCGCCATCTCCCGCGGCGGCACTGCCGAGCGTGCGGTTCCCGCCGCCCTGCCCAAGGCTACCATCACCCGCTTCAACACCCAGGCGGACGAGATGAGCGCGCTACTTTCCGGCCAGGTCGACGGCATGGCGGAGGATGATTTCTACAACACCCAAGCCATCAAGGACCGCCCCGGCAAGCTGCGCCAACTCGACGGTTCGCTGGCCCGGGCCGAAATTGCCATCGGCATGCCCGCCGGCGATGCGGATCTGCACCGCGTGCTGAACCTGTTCGTGGAACAGTTCAACGCCTCCGGTGACAACGCAACCATGTTCAAGAAGTGGTTCGGCTTCGACCAGCCCGCCATCACCGCGCACTTCTAAGCCGCCGAACGGGTTGCCGGGATCATGGGCTACACCTTTACCCTACGGACGATCTACCCGTATCTCGGCACCCTCTGGCAGGCGGCCGGCCTCACCCTCGCGCTATCGCTGCTGGCCATCGTCATCAGCATCGTACTGGGCGCCGGCATTGCCATCCTCCGCCGCAGCCACTCCCGCCTACTCCGCTTCATAGGCGCTGCCTATGTGGAGGTGATGCGCAACACGCCGTTGCTCGTCATCCTCTACATCGTCTATTTCGCCGGCCCCTCCATTGGCATTCGCTTGTCCTCGTTCAATGCCGCCCTTATCGGCCTGTCGCTCAACAGTGCCGGTTACATGGCGGAAATCCTGCGTGCCGGACTCATCGCGGTGGCGCCGGGTCAATTCGAGGCGGCGCACGCCCAGGGCCTCACCGCCCTGCAGACCTTCCGCTACGTCGTGTTTCCCCAGGTCTTCCGCACCATCTACGCCCCGCTTGGCAACCAGGTGATCGCGGTGATCCTCGCCTCCTCGCTTGCCTCCGCCATCGCAGTGGACGAGGTCGCGTCCTGGATGGAAACCGTCGGCTCCACCTCGTTCCGCTTTTTCGAAACCTTCGTGGTCGCCGCCATCGTCTACCTCGTGCTGTGCCAGGCGGTGAACCTCGGCCGCCTCGGCATCGGCCGCATGCTCTTTCGCCAGGGGGCCGTCGCGCGATGACCGTCGATTGGCTCGCCTACGCCCCCCTCATCCTGCGCGCCGCCGGCATCACGTTGTGGCTGTCCTGGCTTGGCATGCTGGTAGGCGCCGTGGGCGGCACCGGCATCGCCCTGCTGCGCCTGTCGCGTTGGCGCATCCTACGGCTGCTTGCGCTGGTCTATACGGAGTTCTGGCGTTCCGTCCCCATCCTCATCGTCATGTTCTTCTGCTATTTCGGCGTGCCGCTGGTTCTGGGCATCGACATCTCCCCCTTCACCGCCGCCACTGTCGCCCTCGCGCTGCACGCCAGTTCCACCATGTCCGAGGTCGTACGAGCCGGCATTCAAAGCGTCGGCCGCGGCCAGTGGGAGGCTGCGCAGGCGGCCGGCCTCACCCCGATCCAGACGATGCGCTACGTCATCGCCCCCCAGGCCATCCGCGTCGTGCTTCCCCCCTCCGTCGGTGTCTTCATCACCACGCTGAAGGAAAGCTCGCTCGCCTCCATCATAGGCTACATCGAACTCACCAAGACGGGCCTGCTCATCCGCGATTCCACCGATGGCGGGTTCATCCCGCTGCTCGCCCTCGCGGTCATCTACTTCCTCATCAACTATGCCATCTCGCTCGGTGGTGGCGCGCTGGAACGCCGCTTCCACATCGGGCGACGCTTGGACACTGTCGGAGCCATGGCATGAACCCGGTCCTGCAACTCGACTCGATTGTCAAACGCTTCGGTTCGCGCACCATCCTCGATACCGTCAGCATGACGGTGAACGCCGGGGAGATCGTGTGTTTCGTCGGCCCCTCCGGCACCGGCAAATCCACCCTGCTGCGCTGCGTGAACGGGCTGGAGCAGATCCAGGGCGGCCAGATCAGTTTCGAGGGCACCGCCGTCCTACCCCGCAGCATCGGCGCCGTCCGCAAGCGCGTTGGCATGATCTTCCAACATTTCAACCTCTACCCCCACCTCACCGCGCTGCAGAATGTCATGCTGGCGCCGATGGTCGTGCATAAGGAGGCAAAGAAAACCGTCGAGGAACGCGCCCGCGCGTTGTTCGAGAAGGTCCGCCTGTCCCACCGCATCAACGCCTACCCCTCGCAACTCTCCGGCGGGGAGCAGCAACGCGTCGCCATCGCCCGTGCGCTCTGCGCCCAACCCCACTTGCTGATGTTCGACGAGCCCACCTCCGCCCTGGATCCGGAAACCGTCGGCGACGTTCTGGGGGTCATGCGCGATCTCGCGAAGGAGGGCCGGACCATGCTTGTCGTCACGCACGAAATCCGCTTCGCCGCCGATGTCGGTACCCGCATGGTGTTCATGGACCAGGGCAAGATCGTGGAGGACGGCGACCCCCGCGCCATGATCGCCGCGCCAAAAACCGAGCGCGCTCGCCAATTCCTTAGCAGCATCCACGGCTAGCCCACCATCATGGCCCGCCTGGACAACCTCGCCAAAATGGCGCCACGCGCCACCGGGCAGCAGGTCTACGAAGACCTGCACGGTCAAATCGTGCGCGGCGAGCTCACCCCCGGCCAGGCCCTCTCCGAAACCAAGGTTGCCGAGCATTACGGCCTCAGCCGCACGCCCGTCCGCGAAGTCTTCTGGCGCCTGGGGGAGGACGGGTTCATCCGCGTCATCCCCCAGGTTGGCACCTTCGTCGCCCCCATCAACATCCCCGCCGTCTACGACAGCCAGTTCGTCCGGGAAACCCTGGAATGCCGTGCCGTGGCCGACGCTGCCCGCGCCGCTACCGACCCGGCGATCGGCGTCCTACGCACCCTGCTCGCCGACCAAACGGCCGCGATGAAATCCCGCAACTTCGCAACCTTCTTCGCACTCGACGAGGCGATGCACCGCACGTTGATGACGATCGCCGGACGCCCGTTCGTTTGGCAGGTCATCACCGGGGCGAAGGCACAACTGGACCGCGTCCGGTTCCTGTCATTGGGGGACGAGGAATGGCCCAGCATGATCATGGACCAACACCGCGGCATTGTGGATTGCGTGGCCGCGCATGACCCAGCGGGGGCCGTGCGCATCATGACCGCCCATCTCCGCACCGCCTTCGCCGCCATCGGTCGTATCGCCACAGCCCACGAGGATTTCTTCGAAGGCAGCGGCACCCACTCCGACGAACCCGAATAAGGACAAATCGATGGAACAGACCTGGCGCTGGTGGGGGCCAAACGATCTCATCACCCTGTCCGACATCTGCCAGGTGGGCGCCACCGGCATCGTCACCTCCCTGCACGACATCCCTACCGGAACCGCATGGACGAAAGACGCCGTCACAGAACGCAAATCCATCATCGAGACCGACAAATCCCTCGGCCTACGCTGGAGCGTGGTGGAAAGCATCCAGGTCCACGAAAGCATCAAGCTCGCGGAAGACGGGGCCAAGGAATTCTACGAAACCTACCGCGAATCCCTCCGTAACCTCGGCGGCGCCGGCATCGACACGGTCTGCTACAACTTCATGCCCGTGCTGGACTGGGCTCGCACCCAACTCCGCTACCCCCTACCCGGCGGCGCCACCGCGCTCCGTTTCAATGCCCATGAATTCGCCGCCTTCGACGTCCACATGCTCGCCCGACCGGGTGCCGCGGCGGATTATTCCCGGGATGTGCTCGACCGCGCCAAACACTGGTTCGATGCAGCCACGGAGGACACAAAGCGCAGCCTCCTCGCCACCATCATGGCGGGGCTCCCCGGCGCGTTCGACCGGTACGACATCGCCGGCCTCCGCACCATGCTGGCCCGCTATGCTCAGGTGGACCACGCCAAACTCCGCGCCAACCTCGTCCGCTTTCTGGAAGAAATCATTCCGACCGCGGAGCAAGCTGGCGTACGCATGGCCATCCACCCGGACGACCCGCCCCGCCCGCTACTCGGCCTGCCCCGCATCACCTCCACCGCGGATGACATCGCCTTTATCCTCGACGCTGTCCCGTCCCCCTCCAACGGCCTCACCCTCTGCACGGGCTCACTCGGCGCGCGCCCGGCCAACGATCTGCCCGCCATTGCCAAGCGCTTTGCCGACCGCATCCACTTCGTCCATCTCCGCAACGTCAGCACCGACCCGGATGGCTCGTTCATGGAGGCAGACCATCTCGGCGGCGGCACCGACATGGTCGCCGTCGTCCAAGCGCTACTGACGGAACAGCAGCGCCGCCAGAAAGCCTCCGACCCGCATTGGCGCCTGCCCTTTCGCCCCGACCACGGCCACGAAATGTTGGATGACGTTGGCAAAGCCACCCACCCCGGGTACCCGGCCATCGGGCGCATGCGCGGCCTGGCGGAAATCCGCGGCGTCATGACCGCTCTGGCCCACCAGCATGGCTTCGCCCTCTAGCCATGTCTCGCCTCTGCAACGCCACGTTGTCCGACCTACCCGGCACCGTCACCCGCCCCGGCTACGACCGCACCGCCCTGCAAACCGGCATCGTTCATCTCGGCCTCGGCGCCTTCCACCGCGCCCACCAGGCCGTCTATACCGAACACGTGCTCGCGGCCGGCGATCTGCGCTGGGGCATTGCCGCCGCCAGCCTGCGCAATCCCGCCACCCGCGACGCCCTTGCCCCGCAAAACGGCCTCTACACGGTCAACACCCGCGGCGAGTCGGACAGCCTGGCCGTCATCGGCAGCGTCCACCAATCCCTCGTCGCCCCCGAGAGCCCGGCCGCCTTGCTGACCGTGATGTCTGCGCCCGCCACCGCCATCGTCAGCCTCACCGTCACCGAAAAAGCCTACTGCCGCGACGCCGCTACCGGGCTGCTGGACGAGTCCCACCCAGACATCCTGCATGACTTGGCCAACCCCACCCTCCCCCGTTCCGCCCTCGGCTTCCTGGCCGCCGCCATCGCCCGGCGCCGCAGCCTGGGGCTGCGGCCGTTCACCATCCTCTGCTGCGACAACCTCCCGTCGAACGGCGCCACGGTGCACCGCCTGCTCGCACGCTTCGCCGCCCTGCAATCGCCCGATCTCGGCAGCTTCATCACCGGTGAGATCGCCAGCCCCGACACCATGGTCGACCGCATCGTCCCCGCTACCACGCCGGAGGACCGTGCGCGCGTGGGCAGCGTCCTGGGCTTGGACGATGCCTGGCCCGTCATCGCCGAACCCTTCACCCAATGGATCATCGAGGACCGCTTCCCCGCCGGCCGTCCCGCCTGGGAACAGGCTGGCGCCACAATGGTCGCCGATGTTGCGCCGTTCGAGGCAATGAAGCTGCGCCTGCTCAACGCCAGCCACTCCGCCCTCGCCTATCTCGGCTACTTGGCTGGGGAGGAAACCATCGCCTCCGCCATGCGCGATCCGGGGCTGGCGGCTTTCGCCGCCGCGGTGATGG
>NZ_LMUY01000122.1:0-2950 GCF_009765685.1 Acidisphaera sp. L21
GCATGTGCTGCGAGTAGAGCAGCACGGTGATGATGCCCATGGTTTTTTGCGCGTCGTTGCCGCCGTGTGCCAGGCTCAACAACGACGAGGACACGAACTGGAGCACGCGAAAACGGCGGTCGACCGTGAAGGGCGTAGACCTAACCGCAAGCCACGACACGGCCAACACCAGCAGCATCGCCAGCAGAAGGCCGATCAGCGGCGATAGGACGATGGCCGAGCCGATCGTCCCCAGGCCACCCCACAACACGGCGCCCGGCCCGGCCTTGGCCATCGCCGCGCCGACCAAGCCGCCGACCAACGCGTGGCTGCTGCTGGAGGGGATGCCCAACCACCAGGTCAGCACGTTCCATGAGATGGCGCCGGATAGGGCGCCGAAGATGACGGCCGGGTCGACGATGTTGGAGTCCACCACCCCACTGCCCATCGTCGCCGCCACGTGCAGGCCGAAGACGGTGAAGGCGATGAAGTTGAAGAATGCGGCCCAGAGCACGGCGGTGAGTGGCCGGAGCACGCGAGTCGCGACGACGGTTGCGATGGAATTCGCGCTGTCGTGCAGGCCGTTGAGGAAGTCGAACAGCAGCGCCACGCCGATAAGAAACACGAGCATGAAAGTACTCGCCTGCGCACCCGCCACGGTGCTTAGACCTGCTCGACGACGATGCCGTCGATGACGTCCACCACGTCCTCGCAGCGGTCGACCACGGCCTCCACCAGGTCGTAGACTTTCTCAATGGTCAGCTTCGTGCCCGGTGACTCGCCGCTGGCGAACAGCGCCTTGAGGCCGCGGTCCAGCAGGTCGTCGGCTTCGCTCTCGATGCGGCGGACTTCGACCGACATGGCGCTGAGGTTGTCTGCGCTCTTGTCGATGGATCCTAGCAAGGGCATGGCGTCCCGCAATGCCGTCGTCGCCCGCACGGCGCAATCGGCCATTCCCTGCATTTCCGGCGTGAAGCCGACGCCATAGCGGATGACCCGACGTCCGGTGTCCTTCATCAGGTCGATGGTGTCGTCCAAGGCCGTGATGAGTTCCAGGATCTGGGAGCGGTCAAATGGGGTGACGAAGGTGCGATGGATTGCGAGGACAGTCTCCCGGGTGATCTTGTCGGCTTCTTCCTCCAGGCGCGCTATCTCCGCGGCGTGCACCTCGGCTTGGCCGTCGCCTGACATCAGGGCGCGGAAAGAGACGGCGGCGGGGACGATCAGGCGCGAATGCTCGGAGAAGCGTTCGATGAACCGCTCGTCGCGCGGCATCAGGGAGCGGAAGAACCGAATGAACATGGGTGCCTACCCACCTCCTCGTTGGATGTCGCTCTCGATCGCGCCGGGCGGCAATTCCGAGACCGGCGCCCCTAGCTGGAGGAGCATGCTCACCAGTTCGGCCTCCTCGACCAGCAGCGCAGCCTGCCCAAACGTGAACCACTCCCGCCGCCGCTGCTTGGCTTCCGGCCATTTATCCAGCAGCCGGGTCACCCGCATCGGGAAGACCTCGACCAGGCATTCCCGGGATTTACCGCCGGGCAGGCCCTTGGCATAGGTGTAAGAGCCGACGGAGCCGCCGATCACCTCGCCTTCGATGCCCGCCTCCTCGAAAGCCTCCTTGGCCGCCAGTTGCCCGCCGCTCAAACGCTTTTCGGCCCAGCCTTTGGGGAGAACCCATCTTCCGGTGTCCCGGCTGGTGACGAGGAGGACGAGCGTTTCGCCATCCTCCTCCTTCATCGGCAGGGCGGCGAACTGCTGTCCGAGTTTCTGTTGGCGCTTGGGCTTATGGGCCATGCCTATGGTCTCCGACCTCCGACTCACTGGCCCCGACCGTCCGGACACCTCACACGTTTGTAACGCCCTCGAAGGCCTCGCGACCCATGTATGGCGACAAAAAACCGCCCAACCCCGTCAAAAACGCCAATGTTCGAAGCCCGCCTCGCGGAGCCATGCGTACACCGACTCCCCATAGCGCCGACACCGGCAGTTGAAGCGTGGTTGTCACCGCCGTCGGCGGCGATCTCGACGGGACGCGACCGTAGCAAATTTCTTCGGACGGTCATCATATGGTCGCCGCGAGGGATCTCGAACGTCGCCCGACCGCCACCACGGACCTTCGCCACCGGCTTTCCGTCGCTTTCGACCATCATTGCACTCACCAGCCCGGCGAACGACCGGTCGCGGAGAACCAGGATCCTGATCATCTGTCAGTTTCCGCTAAAGGGGTCCTCCTCAATCTGCGTGCTATTCGAATGCACGGAGGGGGAGCATGCGCGCGCGGAGCAATTCGACCCCAGCGCTGCCGTACATGGCCCGCTTCAGTGTCTTCAAGCGATTGATTTGACCCTCCGTTTGGCCATTGCTCCATGTCTCGGTGATTGCATTCCGAACTGCCGCGAGGTCGTGACGCAATGATCGAGTGAAGCGCCGGAGGCAATAAAGTCCGGATCGTTCGGCATCGTGTAGCCAAGCATCGAGTTTTGCCGTGTCATTTCCACGCAGGATGCCACGGAAACGCATCGCCAACGCGCGCATCGTCGCGAATACGGACGACATGGTTAAGGATTTTGGCTTCCGACACCTCGATACAGGGGCCGGGTGCCCACCTCGTCATGTTTTTCATGAGTAATCAATGAGGGCGCCTTCGGAATGCCAAGTTGCTACTTGCACGCAGATTGAGGAGGACCCCTTTATCGGAAATCGTCCCAGTCCGGTCTTCAACGAAAACTCACAGTTGTGGTCGGAGCGGCCTCGCTGCCGTCGGTCTTCTTCCAGACTACCCGGTCGATCAAGGCGAAAGATTACGGCGGGCGTAGCATGCGGCAAGATAACTTCCCAACGGCACCCCGAAACCCTAAAATGAGAACCTTGTTGCCGAGGATCTGTTCATCGGCCCTTGCACTCGTCGGATTCAATTCGACAGACGCTCGGTCGTTGTGCAATTCGTTGCCTGATTCCGATTGAACCC
>NZ_LMUY01000122.1:3069-5500 GCF_009765685.1 Acidisphaera sp. L21
CCGGCCCGGCCAGGCGCGACCTTGAAGGTGAACACGTCCCCGTGCCGCCCTGCCGAGGCGTCCATTGCCATGCATTCGGCATGTCGCATGGCGTCGGCCGCGTCCGCCAATTCGTGGAAGTGGGTCGCGAACAGCGTCCGGCAGCCCACGACGTCGTGGAGGTGCTCCATCGTGGCCTGCGCGATGGCGAGCCCATCATGCGTCGAGGTGCCGCGTCCTACCTCGTCAAGGATCACCAGTGACCGCTCCGTCGCCTGGGTAAGGATGGCCGCCGTTTCCAGCATTTCGACCAGGAACGTCGAGCGGCCGGCGGCCAAATCGTCGGAGGCGCCGATACGGCTGAACAGCTTGTCCACAACTCCGATTCGGGCTCGCTTTGCGGGCACGAACGAACCTACCTGCGCCATGAGCACGATGAGGGCGACTTGGCGCAGGTAGGTCGACTTGCCCGCCATGTTCGGACCCGTAAGCAGCCAAATGCGGTTGCCTTCCCCCATTCTGCAGTCGTTGGCCACGAAGCTCCGGCCCTGCGCCTCGAGCAGCCGCTCGGCCACGGGGTGGCGACCATCTTCGATGTCGAGAACCGCACCGTCTACCAGATCCGGCTCCGTCCACATTCCCTCCGCTGCCGCTTGCGCCAACCCGGCGACTAAGTCCAACGCGGCCGCGGCGTGCGCCACTCGGGCGACCGCCGCGCGCACGTCCAAGACCGCACGGGACAGCTCGGTGAACACGGCCTGCTCCGCAGCTGCGACCCGGGCTTTGGCGTCCTCCAGCCGCGCCGCGAGCAGGTCCAACTCGGACGTGCTGAAGCGGGTGGACGACGCGAGGCCCTGCCGCAGGGTGTAACCATCGCCAAGTGCCTTTGCCTGAGCTGACGGCACTTCCACGTGGTAGCCGACCAACGTGTTGACTCGGATCCGCAGCGCCTTGACGCCGGTCTCGACTACGAGACGCGCCTGCAGTTCGTCGACCGCTTCTCGCATTCGGGCTGCA
Organism: Acidisphaera sp. L21; assembly: GCF_009765685.1. Classification (GTDB taxonomy): domain Bacteria; phylum Pseudomonadota; class Alphaproteobacteria; order Acetobacterales; family Acetobacteraceae; genus LMUY01. The sequence continues at coordinate 4,066 of NZ_LMUY01000122.1, forward strand.
TCCGAGCGAGCCTCGTCTAGCCTGGCGGCGTAGCCCGCCTTCACGAAGCCCGGCTCCTTTACGGTCCCGGGCAACTGCGAGGTTAGCGCTCGACGAAGACTGCGGGCGGCGCTTACGCAAGCCCCCTCCGACGCCGCGGCAAGCTCCCGAGCAGCCGACGCGAGCCCCGACGGAAGATCGTCGGCACCACGTAGCCGCGCCGTCACGGCCGTTGCGCCTTCGAGCCCGTCGCGGATGGCCCCCAGATCGCGTGGGCCACCCTTGCCGAGCGACAATCTGCCGCACGCGCGCAGCATGTCCGGCATGGCACCTAGATCCTCGCGGCAATTCGTCCTCACCTCGGGATTGGTCAGCAGGAAACGTACCATGGCCAGCCGCCGCCCAATCTGCTCCGAGCTGGTCAGCGGCGCCACGAGTTGGCGGGCCAGCAGCCTCGCTCCGGCGGCGGTGACGGTCCTGTCGACGACGGACAGCAGCGATCCGTTCCGGCCGGAGGCGGAGGTGAGCACTTCCAAACCCCGTAGCGTCGGGGCATCGACCTGCAGGGTGTCGCCCATCGAAGTCCGTCGTGGCGCCGGCAGTCCGTCCGGTAGCCGGCCGAGCGTGCCGCGAACGTAGTTCAGCAGGGCCGCCAAGGCTGCCAGCTCCGCGGGCGAGAAGCCGCGCAGTCGCTCGCGCCAGCCATCCCCGTAGACTTGCGCCAGCGCTGCGCCGGGCTCTGCCAGGCATAGATCCGCGTCCGGCAGGTTGGAGAAGGGCGCGCCAAAGCTGCGGACGGCAATTGCCAGCGCCTCCGAGTCTGCCGGCCAGCGCGCCACCAGGATCTCGGCGGGGGAGATGCGCGCCAGGGCGGGCCCGCACCCCTCGAGCGACGCCGTGGTCACGCCCGTTTCTCCGGTGGATAGATCGGTCCATGCGAAAGCAACCGCCCGATCCTCGGTCAGCGCTACGGTCAAGTTGTTGGGCCGCCCGCCCGGGACCACGTCGGCGTCCACCGACGTGGCAGCCGTGAACCGACGCAGCGGGCGGCCGTCCCCGCCTTCGATGGGTTGCTCGGAGACTGCGACCTTATGGCCAGCCGCCAGCAGCCGAGCGATGGCCTGGTCCGAAGCATTGCTGGGAATGCCGCACATGGGAACGTCGGCGGCGTCCTTCTGGCGCCGTCGAGTGAGCTGCAGGCCGAGCGTACGGGAAACCGTGAAGGCGTCTTTGCCCAGCACCTCGTAGAACTCGCCCACCCGATAGAGGATGATGTGGTCGGGCGCGGAGGTCTGCGCCGCCATGTAGGCGAGCATCATTGGGCTCGTGCCAAATGCTGCGGCGGTGTCCATGACCTGATCTTAGCGCCTAAATTTGAATCCTGCACCGCAGACGGTCGGGTGGCAGGGATACGGGTGCCGAGGCATGGCCAGTCGAGCGGGCGCCCAAGTGGGTT
>NZ_LMUY01000122.1:5510-27665 GCF_009765685.1 Acidisphaera sp. L21
GCTCGGGGCTTGGACGGATCGACGGTAGGCGCTCACGCACGAATCAATATCGGTTTGACGCGCCAAGCGCGTCGCGATACGGGCAGGAGATGCATCAGCGCATTGACGCCGCCAAAACGGAATTGGGTGAGCGTGGGCCGGTGTGGTGGACCGATGGCACGCCTGACCTCAACCGCAGAATGGCGCGGACCACGCCTTATGCAGCTTGGTTTGCTTATTTTCTGCCCGTTGATGCTGCGGATGGCGGACCGCTGGCGCGACGCGGCGCCCGTTGATTTGCATCTGCTGCCCGAGGCTCCTCACGGCTTCATTCATTCCCGCACCCGTATGGCCGCTAAAGTGCTAGCCGCCAGCTACGACTGGCTCAACGCCTCTATCAGCGGAGGGCGGCGCATTGGGGATTTGATTCCTCGCGCTGCAGGGGCGATGAAACCATGCTCACTGAGCGGGCTTATCAACCGTCGCGGCACAACTTAGACGTCTTCACATTTGTTCGTCTCTAACCAACGCCCCTGTCCCAACATCCTTGAGGAATGAGAGATGCCGCAGCGTCCAATTTGGCGAGGACATTTACGTCTGGCGCTGGTCTCGTGCCCGATCGCGCTCTACAGCGCCAACCATGACCGCGGCTCGTTGCACTTCAACCTGATCAATCCCAAGACCGGCAATCGGATCAAGATGATCACCCAAGACGCCGAGACAGGCGACACACTGTCGCGGGGTGATCTGGTGAAGGGATACGAATTTAAGAAAGACCACTATCTGATCGTCGACGACGAGGATTTCGAAAGCGCCCGGATCGAGAGTTCGACCACGGTCAAAATCGAGAAGTTCGTGGACACCAATTCCATCGACCCGATCTACTTTGATGCAAGCTACTACGTCGCGCCGGACGGCGACGCCGGCCAGGACGTTTATCTCGTATTGCGGGACGCAATCGCGAGCACCGGGAAAATTGCTCTGTCACGCGTGGTCATCGCACGCCGGGAACATCCGATCGCCATCATGCCGATGGGTAAGGGATTGGTCGTGCATACGCTGCACGAGGAACGCGACCTCAACGACTATGGGGCAATCTTCGACCACCTGCCATCCACCAAGCCCGACCCCGACATGATTCAGCTGGCAACGCAGCTCATCGATCGACAAACCGGCAAGTATGCCCCGGCTGACATCGAGGACCGTTACGAGACACGCCTTCGAGCGGTGATCGATGCCAAGCTCAAGGGCGAAGGGATCGAGGCAGAGACGACCGAGGAGCCCGATCGGAGCAACGTGGTCGACCTGATGGCCGCGCTACGAAAGAGCCTTGGTCAGACGGAGGACAAGGCCGAAGCGCCGAAGAAAGGCAGCGCGTCAAAAGCTGCTGCCAAACCAAAGCCGGCCCCGAAAGCCAAGGAGGAGGCCCCGGCGCTGAAAAAGCCTTCAGCTCCGGCTAAGGGCACCGCCCGGAAGCGTGCTTGAGTCGTGGTCGACCGGCCACCGCTTCAGCTTGACGTGCCGGTTGTCTTCCAGACAAACCTCGCAATGGATCATGTGCGTCTGACCATGATAGCCGGTATCGGCATCGCTAAAGCCACAGTCCGGGCAGCTATAGTGCCAAAGGAGAATGTTCGTCTGCTTTGTAGTGGTGGACATACAAGGTCCCTCAACTGATGCGCCGCGACTCGGCAGATCGAAGAATTATAGCGCGGATGTTGGTCGACGCCTGTCGAACGTCCAATCACGTTTTGATTCCACCCGGTCGCTGACTTTTGAAGAAGAAGCAGGAGGGTGCGGGTGGTGCATCGGCGGTGGACAATGCCGTGGGTACTTTGCTGCGCCTTGCTAATCTGGACCTCAAAGATGCCAGCCTCCTGTCATCCGGCCGTAGCGCCGCCAATGCTCCTGCATTGGTCCGACTGGCCTTTGATCGTCTGGCGCTGGCCGTTATATCCACCGAGCGGGGCTGGCCGCTGCCTTCGGCCGATCCAGATTTAAGCGCTATTCCCGACGCCAACCCGCTTAAGGCCACTCTGACTGAGATCGCTAAGGCGCAACCAAGTCCCCAGCCTTTTCCTGCCGTCGGACAAGATGGTGACGCGGAGCCGGTGCCTGGTCGCGACGTCATTCGTGGCGCTATCCTCGCCACATCAGCCTTGCTGAAGGACCTCGCCAGCCAATTCGACGTTGACCTGCTTGGTGAGGGGCCTGCCGGAAGCGCATCGCCTGCCCGCCTGGAGCCTGTCCTTTCTCAGCCCTTGCCATCGCCGCCACCCAAGCCGGCGGGTCCATCGCGGCAAGAGGCTGCAGCAGAGTCGATTTCAGCTGCGACAAAACCCCGGGTGGACGCCCCGGCGCCTGCAGAGAGGAAGGCAAAGCGACCGGCCATCGTGACAAGCGTGCCGGAACCGACGCAAGCGGCGACGCAGATAAACGAACCTCATGAAGTCGCCGGACGCTCGCCCGTCGATCTGACACCCGCGTCCAACAGCACCGCATCGACTGTGTTCTGGGCGTTGATGGATGACTGGCACGTTGAAGATATCCAGGCCCTTGCCCTGATCGGACATCCTGGAGGGCTGACGAAGAAGGGCACCCGCCCGCGCTTCAAGCTGGTTGGCGATGAGGTGACGATGTTCAGGGGGCTCAAGGAGATCGCGTCTGCCTTGGCGTCGCTCGAACTCGAACCGCGCGCCTGGCTCAATCGGCCGATCAAGGGTGCGCCCTTCGGGGGCGCCACGCCGATGGCATACCTGACCGACCAGAAATTGGCGGGCGTTCGGGACACGATGCGTTTCATCCTCCAGCAGGGATTGAAGCTGTCCATGTCGGCCAGCACCAAGCCCGCGCGGGCCAGCGGGGCGTCCCTATAAGGGCATTTATCAGCCAGAGCGGCCAGAGGCAGCGCGAGTAGCAAGTAGAACGGAGAAAAACATGAAGACTCCCCAGCGCGCCGAGCTACGATGCTACCACTTCATCTGTCCTAATTGCGAAATGAGTGACAAAGAGTTGGGTCATTTGGTTACAGCGGACGAGATACATTGCCTGGTTTGCCTTATCGAGGGCCAGCGACAGGTGGTCCTTCGGCGACGGCATAACCATGGGGCGGCCATTCCAATGAAGCTCGTTTATTCGTCTTAGCGGCAGGTGAGATGCTGGACACGCTTTCAGCCCGGATAAGCACCGTGGTGGAGCAACAGGAAGAGGCGGCCGCGATCTGACATGGCGCCGGTGACACCTGACGGTCGCTACTTCGTGGTGCGGGGACGCCTATGGCGTTGTACGAACCCGGATTTAGCTCCTGATCGGCGGCAGGCGTTGACCAGGGAGTTGATGTCAGCCCGACGGGCGAAGGGCATTGCGACGCGGGCCGGAGATGCATCCGGCCGGGAAGATGCTCGGCGACGCATCGACGCGATCAAGATGGAATTAGGCGAGCGCGGCCCCGCATGGTGGACTGATGGCGCTCCAGACTTCAACCGCCACATGGCGCGAACCACGCCTTACGCTGCCTGGTTCGCGAGTCTTCCGGACCCAGGATCGACGGCGGATCAGGTGCCCTGACCGTGCGAGTCTGAGCACTTGACGCCCGGCATCATGCCTCGTTCCCGCGAGAGAACATTTGCCTCCACGATCCCAGCTACCGCCCACGCGTTGGCGGCGCGGCGCGAACGATGGTGCTTTTCCGCGGGTTGGTCGGGCCGGCCGTCGGCAAACTGGGCAAGCGCTGCGCCGTGGCCTTGAAGCCCTTCCAAGGGTCAGCTTTGAGCGCCGCGATGCGGGCCGGGACCGAAAGGACCGTGAAAGCTTTGGGGTCGAGCTTGGTGGTCACTTCTCGCCACGCCAGTGGCGTCGCTACGGTCGCACCCGGCCGTGCCCTTGGTGAGAAACTTCCGACGGCAGTCGCCCCTAATCCATTGCGCAGCCAATCTACCAGAATGCGACCCCGCCGGTCGGCAATTTTGAGATGGGCGAGGAATCGCGTGGGTTCCTCGGCGGCCATCAATTCGGCGAAGGCCCGGCAGAATGGCTTGACGATGGACCAGTCGGCATCCGGTAGGAGCGGCACCACGACATGCAGGCCTTTGCCGCCAGTGGTGCGGCAAAACGACTCCAGCCCGATGCGCTCCAGCCGCTTGCGCGTATCGTGGGCCGCCTGCACGATATCCGGCCATGCCACACCATCGCCAGGATCCAGATCGAACACGATCCAATCGGGCCGGGTGGGGTCCGCCTCCGAGGCGCCCCAAGGGTGCAGTTCGATGGCCGACATCTGTGCCAGCGACAACAAGCCTTCCACGTCGTCGATCGCTAGGAACGGTTGCTTGGCCGTTGAGCCCTCGCGAATTGCCGCCGGCAATACGCCATGGCCGTTCTTCTGGAAGAACCGCTCCTTGGTCTCGTCGGTTCCCTCTGGACACCGCAGGATGGACAGCGGCCGTCGTGCTATTCCGGGCAGCGCAACGTCGGCGACAGCCTGCCAGTAGGCAGCTAGAGCGCGCTTCGAGACGCCTGGCCAAAGCTCGCGGTCGGGATGCGTGATCCGAACGCCGGCGACTTCGAAGGCCGCTTTTGAAGGTGGCCGGGCGACGACGATGCTGCCTGAACGCAAGGGTCCTGTCGCCTGCGGAAGCTCCTTCGGTGGCGACCGAAGAGGCGGAACTGCGCCGTGCCAGCCTTTGCGTGCCGTCGTGATCCGGGCGCCTCGCGATGGCCGAAACCGGGTGCGCGGCGCCTCTGGGTCGGCCAAGTCTCGCACGACGTCCTCGGCCGCTTTATCCTCCCGGATTCCAAGATAAACCGCATGCCGAACACGTCCGGCACCGGACCAGGCGGTGTACTGCACCTCGACGACGATCTCCTGGCCAACCCACGTGGTGGTGGGATCGACCGGATCACCCGCCACCATCATGTCCGGCGGTTCGCTGACCGCCATGGCCTGAATGCGACGATGGAGTGCCGTCAACTCCTTATCGTCGAAGCCCGTGCCGACCGCGCCCGCGTATTGCAAGATGCCTTTTGGATCACGGTAGCCGACTTGGAGCGCCCCAATACCGATGCGGCTGCCGGCGGGCGCCGTCCAACCGAGGACGATGAACTCCTCCCGCCCGGAGCACTTGACCTTGAGCCAGTCCCCGCCGCGACCGGCCCGGTAGAGGCTGTCCGCCCTTTTGCAGATGATGCCCTCCAATTTCATTCGGCAAGCACCTCTGCGCATCTCATGCGTCTGACCGATGTGGTGATCGCTGTAGCGAAGGGCGCCTTGCCATTCCGCCAAGGTGGCGAGCACGCGCTTACGCTCCAGGAGTTCGCAGCCTCGCAGGTCCCAGCCATCGATGTGCAGCAGATCGAATGCGTAGAACGTCAGCGTGTCGTCGCGCCCATTCTTCAGCGCTGCCTGGAGGCCTGGGAAGGTAGAGACGCCATCCTTGGCCAGGGACACCAATTCGCCGTCCAACATGGCTGATTTAACCCGCAGCGCTTTGAAGTGGGCGGCGATGCTCGGCATGCGATCGGCCCAATCGTGTCCATTTCTCGTGAGGAGCCTGACTTTGCCATCTTCAATGGCAGCGAGGATGCGGTAGCCGTCGAACTTAATCTCGCTGAGCCACAAGGCGCCGTCTGGTGGGTCCTCAGACAGCGAGCAAAGCTGCGGCGATTGTGCTTCGGGCATGGCCCGCATCACGGCCCCCTTGGCCGGCGCCTCCAATTTCCGCAGCTTCCTGACGGCGGTCTTTGGCTGTTTCGTCTTTGTTATCTGAAACGGCGTCTCTCGCTCGACATCGCCCGCGTGCATTCCCTCCCGGGCGTATTCGTCATGACCTTTGATAAGGAACCAGGCCTCCTGTTTCTTCGGGTCGTGTCGGAGTCGGGCAAGCGTGAAGCGACCGCGCAGACGCTGGCCGGACAGCTCAAAGCGAAGGGTGCCCTTTTTCATCCCCTCTTCTGGATTCTCCAGCGGTGTCCAGGTGCCGCGATCCCAAGTTTCCACGGTTCCCGCGCCATATTGTCCGTCCGGAATGGTGCCCGGGAAGTCTGCGTAGCCGATCGGATGGTCTTCCACGTGAACCGCAATCCGACGGTCCGCCGGGTCAAGCGACGGGCCCTCCCGAACCGCCCAACTCCAGAGGACGCCCCCATGTTCGAGGCGAAAGTCCCAATGCAGCCCGGCGCGATGTGCTGCATGCTTCTGAATGACGAACATGGCCGTATCGGAGAGGGTCGCTTGCTCGACGGGAGCGGGCTCGGCCGTTACGGCGAAGTCGCGCCGGGCACGGTATGTCGCCATCGACGTGTCCCGAACCGTCGGCTTTTTTGTCATGGGATCGAAACGCGTCAAGGAGGGGCGAGTTCTGAGCGGGCCAAATGGTTGACGGCAACCGGAGCCTTGGCTGCCGGATCGACATCAAAAAGCTTTCTACAATCCTGCCGCCTGGGCACCCGAACAAGCCACCGATGTTCAAGCGCTTGGCCACGCCTCTGCAGACGAATGGGTGTTGCGCTCGGCCGACTGCATAGTCGTGATGACGAGCCGACCTATCGTCCTCTCGTTCAAGACTGCTCCGTTCGCCTGCGGGCGTATCGTTCATCGATCAAGTCAGATGAGAGTCGTTGCCAACGTTGACGGCGATAACGGGCGTAGAGTATCGCCGTCGGAGCGAGAATGCGCTCCTTCGTCATCCAGCGATTTTAACCTAGCGACGCGTCTCCCGTGCTCGTTCGGTCGAAGCCGCCTTGCGTCGCGCTACGCGCGATTCTTCGATGGTCGGCTGCCACCATCCTCGCGCCCGATCTCGGTCGTCGGCAGCCCAGCGTGCCGGCCAAGCTTTGACCAGTTCCTCGTGGGTCGGTTTGCGCCAGGTCACCCATATCAGGGTGGCGCCCGCGGTCGACACGTCCGGATAGAAGGATTTAGCGATGTCATCGTCGACCAGTCCCCCGGTGACGTCGGTAAACATCATCGCGCCCAGGTGGGTCATGACAACTTGGTCCAGCGGCGGCAGCGGTTCATCGGGAACCGGATAGCGGCGCCGCTGCCTCTCGGCCGCCCTTGCCGCGGTCTCTAGCTGCCCTGGCGTCCCTCTGCGGTCCTGCTGTCGTTGTTTTCGTTCAGCCGCCTCGTTGCGCTGCGCCGCCGCCTCGATCGTCGGCCAGCACCTCTGCAGGTCCTCCCACGACCGAAAAGGGACGCGCCACGCCTTCAGATCTCCATCCCACGCCGCCCACGGCACTGCGCGCAGTTCTTCCACGACCGTCTTGGAGTAGGGGGTGCGTATGAGCAAATCGTCGGCCACCTCCAAATAACGGCTCTCGATGGCCTGGAACGCGAAGGCGTCTCGGCCGCGATCGTCGGCATAGGCAAGCACACCCGCCATCTCGCGCCCGAGCCAACGGTTGAGCCGGCGCTCGGCGGTTGTGCCGGGCACGAACCACGCCCGGAGATCGTCCCGCCAGCGGGCGCCCGGGAAAGCAGACCGAAAGCGCTCAACCGTCATGCGGTCATAGGGGAAAGCCGCCGTTGCGCCGGTTTTACCCTCAACTGGCTCTAGTACCGCGATGCTGAAACCGGGCTTCTCGGGCATCACCTCGCCTCAACCACGCTCTGTCAGCCGCTCAGGCCAAGCTCTTGCCGGATATGGGCAAACTTCTCGCGATTTGCCAGCCGCGGGTCGGCCATCATCGCCCGAAGGTCGTCCAGTCCCGCGTCGGTGAAAAATAGCCGTGGGATTCGAGCGGTGGTGTCGAGACGCATTAGCCCTCGTTCCAGCAGGGTCTTAGCGGCCGGTGGCAGCTTTGGTTGTCCGGCTTGCGGGCCGCCTCGCCAGGTCTTCAGCTGAAAGCCCTCGGCGACCGTCGGGAAGCTCGAAAAAAACATGTCGAGTTCACGGCGCACGTAGTCGCGTTCAGCGGCAGTGAACCTCGTCCCAGGAGCTCGTAGGTCGTTCATGCTTCGCCGGAGTTGAAATTAAAGCCTGGCGACGTCCGCTCACAGCCGGTTCGACATATCGGCAGCTTTTCCGCTCTTGTGAACAAAACAAGAAACATGGTTGATTGGCGCCCCTTTGCCCGCTGGTAGCTCATAGATGCCTCTCGACCACCTCGCCACATTGAATAGCGAACAGCGACGCGCCGTCGAGCATGACATCGGCGGCGTGGCCATTGGCCTGGCTGGGCCGCTGCTCGTCATCGCCGGCGCGGGATCGGGCAAGACCAACACCCTAGCCCATCGGGTTGCAAACCTGATCGTCAACGACGTCGATCCACGCCGTATCCTGCTGATGACGTTTTCCCGCCGTGCCGCGTCCGAGATGAGCCGACGCGTCGAGAGCATCTGCGCTAAGGTGCTGGGTGCCAAGGCTGGCGTCATGACCGATGCGCTCACATGGGCTGGGACGTTCCACGCGATCGGCGCCAGGCTGATGCGGGAATATGCAGAGCAAATTGGCCTTCAGCCCAATTTCACGATCCATGATCGAGAGGACTCAGCCGATCTGATGAACCTCTTCCGGCACCAAATGGGCTTCTCACAGACCGAGAGCCGGTTTCCGACCAAGGGCACGTGCCTCTCCATCTACTCCCGCGCCGTCAACGCCGAGATGCCCCTGGAGGCCGTGTTGCAGGGTCACTTCCCCTGGTGCGCGGCCTGGGAGGTTCAATTGAGGGACTTGTTCGCCGGCTACGTCAACGCGAAGCAGGCCCAAGGCGTGCTCGACTACGATGATCTGCTGCTCTACTGGGCGCAGATGGTCAGCGACCCGGCCCTGGCGGCCCATATCGGCGAGCGCTTCGACCACGTGCTGGTGGACGAGTATCAGGATACCAATCGGCTGCAATCCAGCATCCTGCTGGCCCTGAAGCCCAGCGGCGCAGGCCTGACCGTGGTGGGGGACGACGCCCAGTCGATCTACGCATTCCGGGCGGCGACCGTTCGCAACATCCTCGACTTCCCCAGTCAATTCAGCCCTCCAGCCGCCATCATCACGCTGGACCGCAACTACCGCTCCACACAGCCGATCCTGGCCGCCGCCAATGGCGTCATCGGCCTGGCGGCGGAGCGGTTCACCAAGAACCTTTGGACCGAGCGTCGATCCGCTGAGCTGCCTGCGCTGGTGAGCGTGCGCGATGAAGCAGATCAAGCCCGCTACGTGGTGGAGCGGGTGCTTGAAAACCGGGAAGGGGGCACCGACCTCAAGCAGCAAGCTGTGCTTTTCCGAACATCAAGCCATAGCGGCCCGACCGAAATCGAACTAACCCGGCGCAACATCCCTTTCGTCAAGTTCGGCGGGCTCAAATTCCTGGACACCGCCCACGTCAAGGATTTGCTGGCGTTGCTACGTTTCGTGGAGAATCCGCGCGATCAGGTGGCCGGCTTTCGCATTTTACAGTTGCTACCGGGGGTAGGACCGACATCGGCGCAGCGGGTGCTAGACGCCATGTCCAACCAGGTTGATCCAATTGGCGCGCTGTCGGAGATCGCCTCGCCACCTCGGGCCGGGGAGGGGTGGACGGACCTCGTCGCCACGCTTTGGCAGTTGCGATCGGGCAAGGCGGGTTGGCCTGCCGAACTCGGCTGTGGTCGGCTCTGGTACACGCCCCATCTAGAGCGCCGGCACGAGGATGCGGACGCCCGACAGGCGGACCTGCTGCAGCTTGAGCAGATCGCAGCCGGTTATCCGTCGCGATCGCGCTTCCTTACCGACCTGACCCTTGATCCGCCGGATGCCACAAGCGACCAGGCAGGCGTGCCGCTGCTGGATGAGGACTACCTGATCCTGTCCACCATTCACTCGGCCAAGGGGCAGGAATGGAAGTCGGTCTTCGTGCTCAACGTGGTGGATGGCTGCATGCCATCTGACCTCGGCACCGGCACGACGGCGGAGATCGAGGAGGAGCGCCGGCTACTCTATGTCGCCATGACGCGGGCCAAAGACACGCTGCATCTGATCACCCCGCACCGCTTCTTCACCCACGGGCAGCCGTCCATGGGTGATCGGCACGTCTATGCGTCGCGCTCCCGTTTCATCCCGGCCAGCTTGCTGCCGCTGTTCGAGAGCGTGACCTGGCCCGTCTTGGCAACTGAGGTGGCGAGGCAGGCGGCGATTAGCCACATTCGCATCGACGTTGGCGCGCGGATGCGCGGTATGTGGCGATGACAGGAGGCGCAAATCTGTAACCTCTACGCGATGACGTCGAGCCAGCAGGCGATCCGTGATCTGACGCGGGCGATGACGGACAAGACAGGCAATCTGCCGCCGCTTCCTGGCATCTTCCCTGACTATCAAGCGCCGATCGTCCGCAACCAGCCGGAGGGGCGTGAGCTGACCACGGCGCGTTGGGGAATGCCATCGCGTGTCTTTGCGTTGAAGGGTCGCAATTTCGATCCCGGCGGCACTAACGTCCGCAACGTTGCGTCACCGCATTGGCGACGATGGCTCGGGGTTGAGAGCCGTTGTGTCGTGCCGCTGACCTCGTTCAGCGAAAACGAGGTGCTGCCGAATGGGTCAAGGCCGCCGATCTGGTTCGCACTCAACGAGAGCCGACCACTGGCGTGTTTCGCAGGCATCTGGACGCGCTGGACCTCGGTTCGCAAGGTGAAGGAGGGGCAGACGACGAATGACGTGTTTGCGTTCCTGACGACCGAACCAAACGCGCTGGTCGCACATTCCATCCCAAGGCCATGCCGGTGATCCTCACGACCCAGGAGGAGATCGATCTCTGGATGACGGCGCCAACGCCGGATGTCCTCAAGTTGCAACGCCCTTTACAGGACGACGCGCTGGTGATCGTCGCTCGCGGCGAGAAGAAGGACGAAGGCGGGCTGACACTGTGATGGCGCCATATCCGGTGGCCCAAGCCGGCGCCGTCAGTAAGCGAGATCCCGTCTACCTCTGCCCTGCCTGAACATGGAAACGGCGCATCAACCTGCGGAAGTAAGGCGGATCATCCACATCGATATGGATGCTTTTTACGCTTCCGTTGAACAGCGGGATAATCCGAGCCTGCGCGGGTTGCCTGTCGCCGTTGGAGGAAGTCGCGAGCGCGGTGTCGTGGCGGCCGCAAGCTACGAAGCGCGCAAGTTCGGCGTCCATTCCGCCATGCCTTCGGTGACGGCGCGCCGGCAATGCCCCGACCTGGTCTTCGTGCCGCCGCGCTTCGACGTCTACAAGGCCGTGTCCCAGCAGATCCACAGCGTCTTCGCGCGCTACACGCCGTTGATCCAACCGTTGTCTCTCGATGAGGCCTATCTCGACGTCACCGTGCCACTGCTTAATCGTGGGTCTGCGACGGCGATTGCTGAGGAGATTCGCGCTGCAATCAGGGCGGAGACTGGGCTGACGGCGTCGGCGGGCGTCTCCTATAACAAGTTTCTTGCCAAACTTGCCTCGGATCAACGTAAGCCGGACGGGCTATTCGTCATCACGCCGAAGATGGGTCCGGCTTTCGTGGAAGATCTGAAGATAGGCAGGTTTCACGGCGTCGGTCCTGTGACGGCAGCTAAAATGAATGCTCTCGGTATCCATACCGGAATGGACTTGCGGGAACAGTCATATGGATTCCTGGCGGAGCACTTTGGCAAAGCCGCAGGTTACTACTATGGCGTTGCCCGCGGGGTCGACGATCGTCCTGTTGAGGCTGATCGCGCCCGCAAGTCGGTGGGTGCCGAGACAACATTTGAGCGCGATCTGACGACATGGGAAGAGGTGGCGCCGGCCTTGATGCGGTATTCAAGAAGGTCTGGATGGCCTGCACGCGAGGAGGGCACGCGGGAAGAACGGTGACGGTCAAAGTTAAGCATTCTGACTTCCAGCAAATCACACGCCGGAGATCGCTCGTCGAGGTTGTGGCGTCGCAAAGTGAGTTGGAGCGGGTCGCCCTGGAACTGCTGAGACCCTGTTTTCCTCCGCCTCGCAGTGTAAGGCTGCTGGGAGTGACGCTGTCCAGCTTAATGTCTGAGGAAGCTCACCATCGGACCCAATTAGCGCTTGGTTTACCCAACGTCGCCGACTGAAGAAAACCAGAGGCTTTGCATGCTCTGTCTTGCGTCAAGTTGATCGGTCAGCCCTGGCAGAATGCAGTTGATACTCGAAATTCAGAACGTTGATTATAGTTTTCTCTTAGAGGGGCGACCCGCATAATTAGGAGAATCTGACGGTGCGGGACCTTCATCGTCCCGGGACATCGTCCGATTCACCAAGGCTAGCATACTCGTCAGCGTCGCCAAGGTGACGCCGACGTCCGCGCGCCTCTCCACCGTGAAAGCGAGCGCGACGCAGCGGACACCATTCGGATTGGTCGTCGTCGGCTTGATAATTCGAAAGTAAGGACGAATAGGGTCAGTTAACTACTGCCCGGGAGTCAACAAGTTTCTGGCAAGGTCTTCGTTTCACGATTAAAGACGATACTTCATTTTAACTTTAAGCTTGCTTCTGCGCTGGCCGCCGACCTCAATAAACGGTCTTTTTGGCGCCAGCGTAACGGTGTCGTGCCGACCACACTACGAAACCGCCGAGACAGGTGAGCCTGATCCGAAAAACCGCATTCGAGGGCGATCCTGCTCAACTTTTGTGCGGTCGATCTCATCATCCCTTGTGCACGCTCAATCCGGCAAGCCGTGACGTAAGCGAGCGCGGTCGTTCCGAAACTCAGGCCAAACGCCACGGAGAAATAGCTGACGCTTAGCCTCGTTAGTCCCGCCAGATCGGCCACTCGGATCTTGGAGCCGAGGTTGTCCATGACATATATGTTTATCCTCTTTGATTGCCAAGCGGCGAGACCCCCACGAGCAAGGAGCGACGCTACGGGCGTCAGAGCTGACTCAACGCGTCCCGGAGCAGCGTGAGTATGCTCTAAATCTGACCTATTCACAACATTTTCCTTAGTTACCTGTTGAAAGAAATGTATGAGCTTTCCCTGGTATCGAAGAACTGCAACTACCCTCGTTCATTACTAGGATGACGATGCACGGTGGAGGTTTTCGCAGCAGATTGGGCTTCTCATCTATGCCGTGTCGGAAAGATGTTGAACAGTTATACCTTCGTTTAACCTTACAAAATATGGCCGATCAGACGGGAATTTGTTCAGGGTCGGTTCGATGTCGCATCGTGAACGGGGAGGGATGACACACATGCCTTTGTCATAACCGATGATCCCGGCCTGCTTGAGCCTGTTGAGCCGGCTGTCGGCCCTCGCACATTCGATGGTGCCAAGCTTGGCAACGCGGTCGAACGCCGTTCACGGGATTCGGATCAATCTTCCCGTCATCCACGCCGCCTATGGCAGCACAATTCTTTTTTGATTTCCACGGATATGATTCGGCCTCTACACAAAGCCAACAGAGAGTGCATTTGATTATGGCCCCACTAACCGTCCGAAATCAGAGCCGAATAACTACATAAGACAAGTCAGGCACGCTGGTTGCTGCTGACGCTCCGACTGGATGTCGGACGGGAGCAGCACCGTCCTCGGGGGAAGAGCCGACGTCCGATTGGACCGGTTTGCACTGACTTTGTAAGGCTAGTCACAGGGCGTTTTCATATCTCATGGAGCGAAACCCGAACCGAAGAACCATTCTTAAAGAGGGGACATGACGATGCAGTTTATCACTTCCGCCGACAAGGCAACAATGACCTGACCGGATTACAGTAGAATAAACTGTCCGCTAAACATGTCGCTCCCCACATTACTCTACCGAGCTCCAGAGCAGCCTATCGCGATGCTCTGAGTTGCTCAATAGATCAATCGCAACGGCTTGTGCGGCTCTCCCAAGGATGAGGACCGTCCATTGCGGCTTCACTCGATATGGCAAATGGCCCTGTATCCCAAGACTGGACTTCGCTTCCGTTTGGGCAGGCCCTCAGATGTAGGCGAACCCAACTAGGTGGAGTTAACTCGTGCCGAATCATTTTTGTCTAGCTACGGCCGACCTCAGGCTCTCGGCGCCAGTTGATTGTCAGATATGAGTGGCAATATCCCCGCCCGCACCGTGCTCGCCATGCCTGATAACTGTGAGGGAGCAATGGGCATATTCAAATCAGGGATCCTGGATTTTGTGCAGGAAAGTCTCATTGTATTTGACTTGGGTGGCCGCATCCTAAGCTGGAATAAGGCATCAGAACGGATCTACCGAAGATCCTGTGAAGATGCAGAGGGTCGGCATTTTGACGAGATGTTAGGCGGCCGATCCTGGCCCAGCGCCGAGCAGATGACGTGCGAGAGCAGCCCTATAGAATTGCATCGAAAAACCGCCTGCGGGCAAGACATCATCGTAAGCACACAGCTTTCCCTCAGATACAGTCCTCTTGGAGATCCATTGGATTTCGTGGAGACCGGAGTCGACGTTACCTCTCAAAAGCGAGCGGAAGCCGCAGCGGAGGCCGGTCGCAGGCACTACCGCAACGTATTCCAGGCGATACCGGCGTCAGTATGGGACATTGATTTCTCGAGAGCTCGGATCATCGCCAAGAACTGGTTGGAAAGCGTCACCATTGATCCTCGCGAATGGTTTGCAACGCGACCCGATCAGGTAAGGGCGCTAATGCGAGCCACCTTTGTCCGGGACGTTAATGATAGAGCGGTCGAGCTATTCGGACCGTGCGTTCGCGAAGACCTGCTTATAAGTGTTGAGAGATTCTGGCCGAGCGGCAGCACCTCGGCCTTCGCAGACTGGGTTGCCTCGGCGCTTGCGCAGGAGCCGTATTTTGCGTGCGAAACGCGACAATGTCGATTTAACGGTGAGGAGTTCGATGCCCTCTTTACGGCTAGTTTCGCCGCCGGGATGGCGGATGAAGGCAAAGTGGTTGTTACCATAGTTGACTATTCGGCTATCAAAGAAGGCCAAGCCGCCGTAAGGAAAAGCGAGGCATTCTATGGAGATATGTTTCACGGCTCTGCATTCTCGGCTTGGCATTTAGACGCCTCCGAAACCCAGGGAATTTACAAAGATCTAAGGCGTCGCGGCGTTACTGATTTGCGCGCACATTCGGCACGGCACCCAGAGCTCATACTTGAGATAATGGAGACGATAAAGGTAGTAGATCTCAATGCAACCTCTCTCGGTATGTTTCAGGTGAGAGATAGAAGCGAAGTTATAGGGCGTTCCATCACGCCT
Organism: Acidisphaera sp. L21; assembly: GCF_009765685.1. Lineage (GTDB taxonomy): Bacteria > Pseudomonadota > Alphaproteobacteria > Acetobacterales > Acetobacteraceae > LMUY01. Next base: position 20,602 of record NZ_LMUY01000122.1, read on the forward strand.
TTCTGGTTTCCAACGCATCTCGAGACCTTAATAGGAAGCCTTTCAGCGTCTTTCAACAGCGAGCCCAATTACAGAGGCCTTACACGGATGCGTACGCTGACTGGAAATGCGATTGACGTGCTGTATACTAAGTCGGCCTCCAGCACCCTGCGCAGTGCCGGCCAGTTGTTGCTTGCCATCGTGGACATGAGCGACAAGGTTAAGGCACAAAGCGCCATGGCAGAGATGCAAGCCACTTTCTCTCATGCTGCTCGGGTTTCGTCCCTCGGCGAGCTTACAGCATCAATTGCCCACGAAGTAAATCAGCCATTGGCCGCGATCAGTGTAAATGGGGAGGCGGCTCTACGTTGGCTCGATCGAGTACCCCCTAACGTCAACAAAATCGTAGAAATAACGCGCGAAATGATTGCGGATGCGCGTCGAGCGACCAACGTTGTCGCTCACATTCGCTCAATGTCCGCTCCGCAGATTGGTCTGCAAAAGCGATTGTCGCTAGGAGCTTTGGTCGATGACGCCCTTACGCTGATGGGCTCCCCACTTATGAATGAAGGGGTGGTGGTTGTTCGCCATTTACACTCGGCTCTTCCGGAGATTCTCGGTGATGCGATCCAATTGCAACAGGTCATCGTCAATCTAATAATTAACTCGCTACAGGCGATGAGCGGGATTCGGAATTCGCGTTTGATAGTACGGACGGAAACCGCAGGTCGGTCGGTCCTGCTGAGGGTTGAGGACAATGGACCAGGAATAACCAACGAGAATATTCAAAAGCTATTCGGTAGCTTTTTTACAACCAAATCAGATGGCATGGGCATGGGTTTGGCGATTTGCCGAACTATCGTCGAAGCGCACGGTGGAACAATCTTGGCAGCAAACATGGAAAGCGGTGGGGCCTGCTTTACCGTAAGCCTCCCATTGGCGAGAGACAAAGATCGTTAGAAGGTTCTCCGACCGGCGCACACTCAATCAACGGGGGGCCGAGAAGGCGATTTCCAACGCGAGGCGCTTTCGGAGCGCTTGTGTAGAGTCGATATAAAGCTGCTGCCTGGGACAAAACGAAAAACCGGCCTGAATCATAGCTCCAGATATCTCTAAGTATAATTGAGGCCCTGATACAAAGCTATGAACTTCCAAGTAGCCTGTGGAGCCGATAGTCTTTGTTGCCATCTTAGCGAAATAAGGTTTCGTCTGCCCAGGAAACTACGGCCCCGTCGAACCCCGCGGTATGGTGACCGTGCCGATCGCAGTCATCCGGCCTGACTGCTCTGAATGTTCAACGAAATAGGAAGCACTTCATGCCAGTAGAAACCTACTCGACCCGAGACACGGCGTTATTGCTCGTGGACCTTTTAAATGACTTTCTAGACGATGAAGGTAAATTAGCGGGCCGAATCGGACCAATGCTCGAGAAGACCAATTTAAAAGAAAATCTCAAACGACTCATCAACGGCGCCCGCGCCGCTGGAGTAAAGATCATCTATGTGCCGCATGGGCTTCATGAACACAGCTTCGACGATGTTCAACACATTCATCCACGCTGGCAATGGGCGATGGATGAGAAAGTATTCTGGATCGGGGAATGGGGGGCAGACTTTTACGAGTCATTTGCGCCCCGCGACGAGGATGTCATCATCAGCCGTCACAGAACCTTTGACAGCTTTGTTAACACAGACATGATCCCGAAACTCAAAGAGCACGGAATCGAGAAGGTTGTTCTCGCTGGCCTGACGTCCCACACATGTGTCGAAAGCGCAGGCAGGCACGCCCTCGAGGAAGGGTTTCACGTCACCTTCTTGAAGGACGCCGTCGCGGAGTTCACCGAAGAAGCACACAATTTGGCAATCTCCATCTCTTACCCGACCTTCGGACACGAGGTTTTGACAGTTGATGAGTTCCTCGGCTCGATTGGATGAAAAGCAACCCATTCATCGGTGTGTACTGTCGGGGTGGATAGCGACCTCCCGACGCAGCAAGCCGTTCCGGGATTCAAACGTTCTAATGCAAGGCGGATTGAGATGAAAGCGATAGGATATGCGACATGGCAGGGCAATTGGAGAACAGGCTCCGGGACAATATCGACTGAGACGGGCACGATCAAAGGCGCCGTCTTCAGCTTTGGTTCCCGTTTTAAAGGAGCAGACGGGGCCAGCCCGGAGGAGCTTCTCGCCGCGGCCTACGCGGGCTGTTTCAATCAAGCCCTTGCCAATAACATCGAGATTATGAGCCTATCAGCCGAGGCAATAGATACTTCTGTCGTGGTAGAAATGGGTGAAGATGAGGAGGGGCATCCTTCGATCACCAAACTCTCCGTTACCGTGGAAGCAAGGGTTCTAAGCCTTTCGCAAGACCGATTTGAGACTATTACGGAACGAGCGAGGACCCACTGCAGCATTGCCAAAGTTCTCCGTTGCGAGATTGGTATGGTGGCGGTCCTTCTCTGATCTCCGCAGATCACGTCCATTAGGTAAATCCAGCAGGAGGGTTCATTCCAAAGGCGTCCCAAGAGTTTACCAACAGCGTATCTTCCAGCCAAGTCGGGACTTGGCACCTGAGAATTGGCTCACCTGTTTCGGAGGGACTTACCGAGTGTGCAACTCGAAATTGCGTAATCAGCGCTGCTGACATCTTATTCACCATCGCCGCTAGAAATGCATCAGCTGTCATAGGGCTCTTTCCGGACGGCCTGCTTTCCATGTGAAACCCTGTGTTAAACCAAACTAATCGCCCCAAGAACTACGGCTCCATAAACCGGCCGTTTCGTCGAAAAGGATCATAATCATGCCAGCGTCCGCTCCCTGCGCTTTGATCACCGGTGCCTCGGCCGGTATTGGACTATGCTACGCTGAGCATCTCGCGCGCGCTGGGCATGATCTCGTTATCGTCGCCCGGCGAGGCGAGATACTAAACAAGCATGCAAAACGCCTCGAAGAGGCTCACGGGGTGGATGTTGAGGTATTGACGGCCGACCTCGAACAAACCATCGACGTTGCCCGGGTGGCCGAGCGCATCGAGACAGGCGGCCGTATTGACGTTTTCATAAATAGCGCGGGTTACGCCGTCCGGGGAAGAGTCGACGCTCTTGACCCGATCGCGATGGAAGCGATGCTGAAAGTCAATATCATAGCCATGAGTCGGCTATCCCATAGTGCCATGAGTCGGATGAGGGCCGAAGGTAGCGGCCGCATCGTGAACATCGCGTCGGCAACGTGTTTCATCCTGATACCTGCAAATGCTGGTTACGGCGCATCGAAGAACTACGTAATGGCTTTCACACGCCACATGCAGGTGGAGGCGGAGGGAACGGGTATACAAGTTCAGTTGCTCGTGCCTGGCGTCGTGGCAACGGACTTCCATTCTAAAGCCGGTGGAAGCCTATCGGCGTTCTCCGCGGAGCGGATCATGAGCGCGGACAGTCTTGTCGTCGCTTCACTCCGGGCGTTGGAAATGGGCGAGTCTATCTGTATCCCGTCTCTCCCGTCCATCACGAGTTGGGATGCCTATATTGAATCCGAGCATCTTATCGCCAAGGACGTCTCGCACGCCCAGAGCGCGGCTCGTTACCACTGAGGTTGGATTCCCCAGGACCCTCATAGGTGTCGACGGATGTCCGGAGCTATGGCCGAACCTGGGTGACGACGGTTTGAGAAAGGCGGCGTGTCGAGGTGGGTGGAAGCCTGCCTGAACCTCCCGAAGGAGCGATACGCCATGACGAGCGATAGCACCGTTGTCTCCCTCCGTCAGCCCGATACGGTTGACGATCCGCTAACGGCCGTTCTGCGCAGCGGCGCCCGCCGACTGCTGGCCCAGGCCATCGAGGCAGAGGCTGACGCATTCCTTGCTATGATGAAGAGCGTGCAACTGCCGGACGGGCGCGATCGCCTGGTTCGGCACGGCCACGGACCGGAACGCCAAGTGCTGACCGGCATCGGGCCGGTCGTGGTGCAGCGGGTCAGGTTGCGCGACCGGGGCGCTGGTGAGGCGGGTGAACGTATTCGGTTCACGTCGGCCATTCTGCCGCGGTGGGCGGAGTAGCCAAAGATCCTATGCGGGTGGGCGGCGGCCAACTCGTAGGCTGAGGCCGGTGCCACCTTATCCAGGAGTTGTTCAATGCCGAACATCGAACATTCGACTCAAGCTGCCGCCCCTGCTGATGCCACAACGATCGACATGGACGCCACGCTGTTTGTGGCGCTGGAACTCAGCCTTTCGAGTTGGTTAGCCGTGGCGAGTGCGCCTGGCGAGGACAAGGCCAGCAAGCACGGTATAGCGGCCTGCGACGGTCCTGGCCTGCTTTCAGTGTTAAAGCGCCTGCAGGAGCGGGCTGAACGGCGCCTGGGGCATCCGGTGGAGGTGCTTGTCATGCAGGAAGCCGGACGCGACGGGTTCTGGGTGCATCGTTGGCTGGAAGCGCACGCGGTGAGAAGCGTCGTGGTCGACCCAGCGTCGATCGCGGTGAATCGACGCAGCCGCCGCGCCAAGACAGATCGCATTGATGCCGAAGCAATGCTGCGCACGTTGATGGCTTGGTCGCGTGGTGAGCGGCAGGTGTGCGCCATGGTGCGTCCGCCTTCGCGCGAGGCGGAGGATGCGCGACGGTTGAACCGCGAGCGGGAAGCCTTGCTGGCCGAGCGCATCCGGCACGCTAACCGCATCAAGGGCCTGCTCGCCACGCAACGCGTGTTTGGGTTCGAGCCAACCTTGCGGGACCGGCGGGCGCGGTTAGCGGATGTGCGCACGCCGGAAGGCGACCTCCTGCCGCCGCGGCTCATGGCCGAGATCAGGCGCCAGATGGATCGCCTCGAACTGACCATGGCGCAGCTCGGCGCCGTTGAAGCGGACCGTGACGCTGTTTTCAAGGCCGAACGTGCCGTGCTCGCCGTCCCAAGCCCCGTCGCCGAGAGGGCATCCGGAGAGGAAACACCTGCTGCGCCGCGTCCCCTCAATGAAGGGCCTGGTGCACGGTTGCTGCGGCTCAAGGGAGTAGGGCCTGAAACCGCCTCGGTGCTGGCTGGTGAAGCGTTCTTCCGCGATTTCCGCAACCGGCGCGAGGTCGCCTCTTACGCCGGGCTGACGCCGAGCCCTTGGCAGAGCGGCGGCATCGACCACGAACAGGGCATCTCCAAGGCCGGCAACGCCCGTGTGCGCAAAACGATGGGGCAATTGGCCTGGCTTTGGCTGCGCAACCAACCCGCCAGCGCGCTCAGCGCCTGGTATCGCGACCGGGTCCGCGACGGGAAAGGCCGCAACAAGCGCATTGCCATCACGGCCTTGGCGCGCAAGCTGCTGGTGGCCCTCTGGCGGTTCGTCACCCATGGCCTGGTGCCGACGGGTGCCATGCTGAAGCCCACCAAGGCGGGCTGACGCAGACGCCGACGTCCGTAACCCAATACGCGGCGCAACGTCAGTTGCACCGCCGGATCCGGGGTGGATGGTGACCGATCGGAACCTGGGCTGAAACATGCCGCGCTCCAAAGAAGGGTCCCATTCCTCCGAGCCCCTGCCCTCAAGCATGAGGGATTATGGTCCGGATTGTTCGAGGTCCGACCGGATACGAGGTGATGCGGCCAGAGAGGGGCTGCATGAAGATGACGGGCTCGAACCACGGATCTGATAACGATGGGAGATCAGAAATGACCGCTTGACAGAAGAAACCCCATACGAGGTTCCGTTGGCCTGCAAGGCCAATGGAAGGGCTACGGAGGGTCGGAGAACACCGAGCATGGATGCCCTTCTGCCAATCCTTTATCTGCGCGGTGTCTCGATGGGTGACTTCCAGGAGGCGTTGGCCGCCTTGCTGGGCAAAGACGCCCCGAACCTGTCGCCTTCGACCATCGCACGGCTTCGTGGCGATTGGGAGGCTGACTATGATCGTTGGCAACGGCGCGACCTATCCGCCCGGCGCTACGTCTACATCTGGGCGAGGCTTGCCAAAGGTTCCGGCCGGCGAAGCCGGGTGGAATGGCAAGACGAGGGGGACGGCGTCTATCTTCAGGCGCGCATGGAGCCGCAGGCCGAATGCATGCTGGTGCTCATCGGCGCCACGCCAGAGGGCAAGAAGGAGTTGCTCGGCTCTCAGGTGGGCGTCCGGGAAAGTGGGCAGCGCTGGCGGGAATTGCTGGTCGACCTGAAGGCACGTGGCTTGTCCATTGCGCCAGAGGTAGCGACCGGAGACGGAGCGCTCGGCTTCTGGAAAGCACTTCACGAGGTATCGCCGACCACACGACATCAGCGCTGCACCGTACACAAGACGGCCAACGTGCTCGACAAGCTGCGCAAATCCGTCCAGCCGGCGGCCAAATCCGATCTGCGCGAGGTCTGGACAGCGCCGGACCGTGCGACAGCCGAGGCGGCGATTGCGACGTTCGCCGACAAATACAGGGCCGAATACGACAAGGCGGTGACCTGTCTGGTGAAAGATCGCGACGCGTTGCTGACCTTCTACGATTTCCCTGCCGAGCATTGGGATCATCTGCGGACGTCGAACCCGATCGAAAGCGTGTTCGCAACGGTGCGGCACGGACGGTGCGGACAAAGGGGGCGTTGTCTCAGGACACCGCCAGGCTGATGGTGTTCAAGCTGGTCACCGCCGCCGCGAAAACCTGGCGCCGGTTGAAGGGCGAAAACCAGTTGCCCAAAGTTGTCCAGGGCGTCAAATTCACCAACGGCATCGAGGTCATCAACACGCCAGCACAGAACGCCGCCAAATCACGGCGTCACCCAAATTCCACCATAGCTCGGATGTCCGGGGCGACAGGTCTAACCGGTTGCGCTACAAGAACGGTACGGATCCCGCCTCCGCCGGGTGTATCCTGATGCTTTGAAGGGTTCTGGAACACATCACGGAGATCGTTGCGGCCCAGGTCGCCCGAAACGCCCACCCTCGCAACGACCTCACAGCGGAGTGACTTGCACTGGATGATGCAATTGGTGGCGGTTTTGAGACCCGGCTGGTGCCAGTCAAGGGCCATCCCGAATGTAGTTTCGATGTTCCGATGGGAGCCGAGAATAGGCGGGTCGGACCGCGTTCAATCAGCCGGCCTTCCGCTCCCGGCTTGGACTTGTCA
>NZ_LMUY01000122.1:27770-38909 GCF_009765685.1 Acidisphaera sp. L21
GCCCAACATGTTTCCTTCGGCCCTTGAGGCTGGAGCGGCCAACAACTTAGGTTGCCCAGCCTTTCCTGCACCATCAAGCAATCTGCCCAGGACAACTTATGTTGGCAGGCGCGCTGCTAGCGCGACGACCATGGCCATCCCAGTCTATGTCCTTGTAGGAGGTCGTTCCTATCGACCGTATCAAGTTGCAGGGGATGGGCGGCGCTGCTGTCGCAACAAACTGCGGTCGGAGTAGGAACGCGGCGGTCGCGTAGTGTGGGTCGCAGCCTGCCCCTCAGCGACGGCCGCCAAGGGGGCTAAATCAGTTGGGTCGCCGATCGGTGAGGTCGGCAAAGATGTAACTGGCACCGCCCGCTGAGAGCCAAAACCAGACTCTGGCGAAGAGATCATATCGGACTTCGCTGACCATTTGGTAATTCCTTTGGCCTATGCGGGATCAAACTGCAGTCGTCTGACTGTTGATTGATGCAATCCATGCGACCATCGGGGGTTGAACCGTTCTGGTCGCGGTGGGACGATAAGTATTGCTAAACGCCGAAAGTTGAAACACGAAAGACGCGTGATATTAGGTCTGTTTGGTGCCGGATCGCGATCGAGAGTGGACACTCATGAAGTCTCCGACGAAGATCGAGCAGGCAGATAGAGCACGCAGTTTCTGCCAAAGGCGCAACGTTTGAACCGGCCGGTTTCAACTCATGATCAGCAAGGTTGGGGGCCCGTCGGTGGCATTTAGTCGCCAAACTTGGAAGGCGTTGACCATAGCGGGAGAGTATTCATCGCGGCATACCTGGCCGTAGCTAAACGCTCGGGCGATTGCCTTCGTCCTGGGTCAATCACATTGATAATCCGGCTGACCTCACGCTAGGACCGTAGCGCTCGGCTGGCGAGCGACGGTCCCTCCGGTTCTAGGGATGATAAACAAAAGAGCGGCCACCAACGCCAGAATTCCCGACATCACGAACGCCGGCAGGTAAGAACCGGCCTGCTCTCGGATCAACCCGGCGGCAAAGGCTGCTAACGCGGCACCAGCCTGGTGTCCGACCAGGATCCAGCCGAAAACAATCGGCGCGTCGCGTTCGCCAAATGCCTGGTTAGAAAGCTTTAGGGTGGGTGGCACGGTGGCGATCCAATCGAGTCCGAAAAAGATTGCGAAAACCGTTAGGCTAAGCGGTTGGAAATCTAGAAAGGGCAGTGCAATCAGGGATAGACCTCTGAATCCATAGTAGACGAAGAGAAGACGCCTTGGGTTATAGCGGTCAGTGAGCCAGCCCGACGCAGTGGTGCCGAAGAGATCGAAAAGGCCGATCGTTGACAGAAGGCCTGCGGCGGCCACAGGCGCGACACCATGATCGCCGCAGTAGGCAATCATGTGAGTTCCGACGAGACCGTTCGTTGTGAAGCCGCAGATAAAGAATGTTCCGAACAGCAGCCAGAAATCGGACCGGCGTGATGCTCGCATCAATACCTCAAAAGCGAGCCAAGGGGTTGCCGCCTGCCGCAATGGCGCAGCAGGTACCGAGCCTTCTGCCTCGCCGAAGCGTAGGACACCAACATCACTTGGATGCTCGGCTACGAAGAACAGGACCAGAGGAATGGTTAGCGCCGATACGATGCTAACGGCGAGCACCACCGACTCCCACCTGTTGTCACGCGCTAACCAGGCAAGCAGTGGCAGAAAGATCAATGACCCAGTTGCGGTGCTGGCACTTAACAAGCCCATCACCAATCCTTGCCGCGTCGCAAACCATCGATTTACTATGGCTGCCCCCAGAACTCCCGCTACCGCGCCACTTCCAGCACCCGATAGCAAGCCCCAGCTCAAAACATATTGCCAGGGCATGGTCATCCACTGGCTCGCAAATGTCGACGCTGACATCAGGACCAAACCAGCCAGCATGGTACGCTTGATGCCGAACGACGTCATCAACGCGGCAGCAAATGGTCCAACCAACCCAAAGAGAAGAATTCCAACCGCCGCGGCAAATGATATTGTCGTTCTGTCCCAACCAAAACTTGCTTGAAGTGGGATCATTAACACACCCGGAGTCGACCGCAGTCCCGCGGACACAAGGAGCGCTAAAAAGGTCACGCCAGCCACAATCCAGGGATATGAAGAAACACGGGTTTGCTTCGGTGTCATCTCAACTGTCCTCTAAAACGATGGGTGAAACCTCAGACAGCACGGTCCACTGGCTTTGAGTCCAATTTGGTGTGCTGCGCGACGTCGTGGGACCCGTGGAAGTGGGGCCTTGCCGTTGAAGCGCTGGCAAGGGCAGGGAGCCTAAAAACGTCAAACATAGTCAGGTCGGGCCGCCTGATGACTAGATCGGCATTACCACGGAAGCTCGACGCAAGTAATGCTCTTCACATCGGGCAAGTCTTGCCCTCTTCTACGAGGCGAACGACCTTGAATTCGACCCGGGCAGTGGCTTCCCTACAAGTGGGATGTTGGTGCGCGTGCGTGCAGACGGAGAACTTGCCTAGAGTATTGCGTCCAAGAGGACCTCCACGACCAGTATTATCCTTGTAAAAAAGCTTTTGGTATGGCATGGATATCTCTTGGTTGGACACTAAGATTTTCGTCAGGAATCGTTGTAGTGCGACCTCATAAAAGGCATGGTAAAAGCGATGTGGAGACGCGTTCAAATTATCGAAAAGCTGCCTGGGTTCTCGGACGAAATGGGTGGTGACGGCGGTTATCCGCGCTCAACTGCGGACGGTAGTCTATCAACTAACTCTGGACCACATCCGGCAAAAAGCCAGATATACTCGGGTATAGTTGCAGCGCTTCAGTGGCGCAGTAGGTTATGAACTCCCAGGTTGGCCAAATCGCCATGATGTTCGCCGAGACGGTTTATATCATCGATGACGATCCATCTGTTCGATCGGCCCTTACCAATCTAGTAGGATCGACTGGGCTCCACACACACGCCTACGATTCAGTGGATAGCTTTCTGCAAGGAAAGTCGACTATCTCCGCGGGCTGTTTTCTGCTGGACATCAGGATGCCTGGACTTAATGGGTTTGAATTCCTCATGAAAATGACGGATCTTCGGCTTCGACTGCCGGTGATATTGATAACTGGGCACGGCGACATACCGACGACTGTCAGAGGCATGCGAGCGGGCGCTATCGACTTCCTAGCTAAGCCGTTTCGCGAAGGCGAAGTGCTTGAAGCGGTGTCGCGCGCCATAGGCATTGATCGAGAACGCCGCGCTGATGATGCGGGCCGAGCGGACATAACGACGCGGTATGACAGCCTTTCAAGACGTGAGCGCCAGGTTATGGCACTCGTGACTGCGGGTAAGATGAACAAGCAGGTTGCGGGTGACTTGGGCTTGAGTGAGATTACAGTAAAGGTTCATCGGGGCACTCTGATGCGCAAAATGGGGGTCAGGACATTGGCAGACCTTGTCAGGTTGTCGGAGGCGCTCGGTCTGTTTCCATCAAACCTTTCGACGGGATGCAAAGTTTAGACCGTAGTCTTGGACTCACTCGAATTTGTAGCATAGCGCTTAAGGTTCCATTTCCGTCAACTATAAGGACTGCCCTTGCTTAAAACGCCGCTCGTTTGCGTCATTGACGACGACCCATCGCTGCGCAAGGCGCTTATTGGGCTGATTGCTTCGATGGGCTATCGCTGCTGTGGTTATGCCTCCGCGGAAGGTTACTTGGCTTCCGGGGACGTGGAGTTTGTGGGATGCATTCTCAGCGATATCCAAATGCCGGGCTTGGACGGATTTGCCTTCAAGGAGATCCTTGACGCTGGCGGGTGCCGTGCAGGCTTTATAATGATGACCGCTCGCAGCGAAGTCCACCTTGAACGCCGAGCGCTTGAAGCTGGCGCCGTTTGCTTTCTGCGTAAGCCCCTGTGTGTTGACCAACTGGCTACCTGTCTGGAGCGCGCGGTAGTACTCAATTGATTCTGCAGCGCGTAACAGAGTTCTCGGACGGTCTGTCGTCTCGACCTGGTCTTCCGCGGAGTCTAGGTGTATAGCAGCATCGCCTGCACGCTAAAGTGGTTCGAAGCTTTGGGCCTGGACCGGTCGATTCTGATGCTTCCTGTTGCGCCATTCCCAAAATGCCGAGTAGCCTCATTCGCATGGGGGTCCGGGGTTTTGTTGGCAGACTGAACCGGATGCGCGCAAGACCCTCAGGTCGCGGGATAGATTGAGACGCTATGTTCGCCGGGCCCAACTTGGTAGCTACATGACGTCGTCGGCCCGTCAAGTTGCGCTTAGCCTTGGTAACTCCATAGGCCATGTGTTACGGGCTCTTCACGGCATTGCCGCCATTCGAGAGCTTGACGAAAAATCCCAGCCACCCCCCAGCGCGCGAAAGATGCCTACCGCCGCTTGTGCCGCGGCTGCCCGGTTGGCATCAAGCTCATCTCGTGCAGTGAGAAGCAACCGATCTGCATCGAGCACATCGGTCAGCGTTATGGACCCAGCTTGGTAAGCTTTTTGCGATAGATCCCGCGCTCGCCCGAGCGAGCTAACTTCGCCCTGGAGGTCACTGACATGGACCTCCGTCTGCGATAGCGCGATAAGGGCATTCTCGACATCCTCAGCCGCCTTCAGGGCCGCCTGGCGATATTGTGCCAAAGCCTCGGCCTGTGCACCCCGCGCTTGCACAACCTCTGCGTCGACCTTGCCGAAATCGAACAACCGCCAGCTAACGGCACCGGTACCGATCGGCTGAAATGCCTTGGCAGACACGAGGTGATTGATGCTCAGGCTGTCGAAGCCAAGCGCACCGGACAGTGATATCTTTGGGTAGTAATCCGAAATTGCTGCTCCGATGCGTTCGTTTGACGCCGCCAGCCGCCTTTCTGCGGCTATGATGTCCGGGCGCCGGCGCAGCACATCGAGCGGCTGATCATTGCCGCCGATCATTGGAACGCCGGGAATGTCCGCTGGCTCGCTCAGCCTCTTTGCGTAGGTTCCGGGTTGCACTCCCATGAGCACGTCAAGCCGGTTCGACTGGACCTCCTGCCCGATGCGCAAAGGCGGGATCGAGGCGCGGGCTTGCCGCAGCAGCGCCTCTGCTTGCGCAATCTCCCGGCCGTCGGCCTGACCGGCCTGGTGGCGCGCATGGACCAGTGTCAGTAGATGGGCGTCCGTGTCGATCTGTTGCTGCGCCACAGCGAGCCGGGCCTGGTAGCCGCGGATCTGAAGATACGCGTCCGCGGCATCGGCTGCGACAGTGATGCGGGTGCCAGCCTGGTCGGCCTCGGCCGCCTGCGCCTCGTCCCGCGCCGCGTGAGCGCTGCGTCGCAAACCACCAAACAAATCGATTTCCCAGCTTGCCGCCGGCCCGACACTGTACTCGCGTTGATCCCGATTATAACCGGGGAAGCTTCGGGCCAACGCGCCGAATGGGCTCTCCAGGCTTTGGTGCTGGACCGACGCCGATGCGTCCAGATCGACCGTCGGCAGCAATTCCGCGCCCGCCGACGAGGCCACGGCCCGTGCCTGCCGTACTCGGGCCAGAGATGCCGCAAGGTCGAGGTTCTGACCCAAGGCATTTTGGACGATCGTCACCAACATCGGATCGTTGAACCCGGTCCACCATTGGTCGAGCGGCGGCGGCGGCTTCTGCGTCTGGCGTGCATCGACCGCCCGACGATTGTGAAACGGCATGAAGCTGGTCAGCGGCGCGACATAGTCAGGGCCAACACTGCAACTAGCGAGAGTGGATGCCATGACAAGGTAGACGGCCTTCACGCTGGCTGGCGGTCTGTACACGGGATTGACCACGGTTGTCATACTCCTTCTTTCCGGCCAAGCGTGCGGATAAGGGTGTAAAAGGCTGGCGTGAACAACAGGCCAAAGCAGGTAACCCCGAGCATACCGAACAGCACCGCCGTGCCGAGCGATTGACGCATTTCTGCCCCCGCGCCGGTGGCCACAGCGAGCGGTGCGACACCCAGGATGAAGGCAAAGGATGTCATCAAGATCGGACGAAGGCGCGTGCGGGCGGCATGGACCGCAGCCTCTGCCGCAGTGGCACCGTCCTCGTCCTGGTTCTGACGCGCAAACTCAACGATCAGGATGGCATTCTTAGCGGCTAGGCCCACGAGGACAACAAAGCCAATCTGCGCCAGGATGTCGATTGGCATGCCACGGAAGAACAAGCCCGTGACTGATGCGAGCAGACACATGGGCACGATTAGCACAATCGCCAGAGGCAATTTCCAGCTCTCATACTGAGCGACCAGGACTAGGAATACGAACAGGGCCGACGCCCCGAAAACGAGCAGAGTGGGTGTTCCCTTCTGCTGCTGCTGATAGGCGAGGTCCGTCCACTCAAAGCTTATTCCTTTCGGGAGCACTTTGGCCGCCAGCTGTTCCATGCGAACAAGAGCCGGTCCGGTAGCAATTCCCGGCGCAGCTACGCCCTGGACCTCGGCCGCGGGATATAAGTTGTAGTGGGGCACCCGATAGGGGATCGTGTTATCCCGGAGTTGCGCCACTGTGCCGATGGGGACCATTTGGCCAGCCATGTTGCGGGCCTTAAGCCGCGAGATGTCCTGCGTGGTGCGCCGGAACGCTCCGTCTCCCTGCACAACGACCTCGTAGCTACGGCCAAGGTAGCTGAAGTCATTGACATATTGCGACCCGAGATAGACTTGCATCGTCGAAAATACGTCACTCGGTGTCAGCCCTACCTTCTCCGCCTTCAGCCGGTTGATGTCAGCATAGACAGACGGCGATCCGGCGTTGAACAGAGTAAACACGCCGGCGAAGTAAGGGTCTTTATTGGCGGCTGCCACGAGGTCGCGCGACGCGCTGACGAGAGCCCCGTAACCCAAGCCAGCGCGGTCCTCAAGCATCATCTTAAAGCCCCCGGCGCTTCCCAGTCCCTGAACCGGTGGCGGCGGGATGGTCAGAACGAAAGCATCTTTAATGGCCGATAAGCGTTTACGCAGATCGGCCAGCACCGTCTTCGCGTTCACGCCAGGCAGTTCGTGATTATAGAGCGACGGCAGGCCGGAGAAGATCGTGCCAGAATTAGAGGCAACCGTCGAGGTGGTGGCGTCTAGGCCGGCGAACGGCGCGACGTGTTCGACACCCTTTGTGTCAAGAATGATGTCGATGGCTTGGCGGACGACTTGCTCTGTGCGGGCAAGCGTGGCGCCCGGCGGCAGTTGAACGATGGAGATGAGATAGCCTTGATCCTGCTCCGGGATGAAGCCGGTGGGCATGATCGCGAACTCCAGCCCAGCGAGGCCGATCAGCCCGCCATACACCACCAGCACGATACCGATGCTTCGGACCAATCGCCGGGTCAGGCCGCCATAGCCATTGGAAAGACGGTCGAACCCACGGTTGAACCAGCCGAATGCATCCGACATTAGCTTCTGCACTCGGCCCGACTCAAGGGCCAGGTGGGCATCATGCGGTTTGAACAAGACAGCACAGAGCGTGGGGCTCAGCGTTAGGGATACGAAGCAGGATATGACGGTCGACGCGGCGATCGTTACCGCGAACTGTTGGAAGAACTGACCAGAGATGCCGGACAAAAAGGCGGAGGGCACGAAGACGGCACAGAGCGTAAGGGCGATAGAAATCAACGCCCCGCCGACCTCATCCATCGTCCGATGGGACGCCTCCTTCGGTGCCATCCCTGCGCTCATGTTGCGCTCGACATTTTCCACAACCACAATGGCATCATCGACCACGATGCCGACGGCTAGCACCAGCCCAAAAAGGGATAGGTTGTTGAGCGAGATGCCGAATGCGGCCAAGATAATAAAGGTCCCAATCAACGACACCGGGATCGCAACGACCGGGATGATGGTGGCACGCCAGCTCTGCAGGAACACGAACACCACGCCGACGACCAGTAGGATCGCGATGGCGATCGTGATTATGACTTCATGGACAGACTTGGCGATGAAAGTGGTTGGATCGTAAATGATCGTCGACTGAACGCCGGCTGGGAAGTCTCTCGCCAACTCGTCCATCTTCGCCACCACCGCGTGCTCGACAGCTAGCGAGTTCGCGCCCGGTTCGGCGTAGATTGGAAGAGCCGCCGCATTGCTGTGATCCACGTAGGTCGTGCTCCCGTAATCGGCAGCGCCTACCTCTACCCTCCCTATATCCCTTATTCGGGTTACATGGCCCAGCCCGTCGGACTTTATAATGATGTCGGCGAATTGGTCGGGCGATGTCAGCCGGCCGAGTGCCTCAATGTTGATTTGGTATGCCTCGTCACCTGGCGTTGGCGGCTGATTTAAAATGCCAGCCGATACCTGCAGATTTTGCGCCCGCAGCGCCGAAAGGACTTCACTAGCATTGATGTTATGTATCGCCGCCTTGTCTGGATCGAGCCAGATCCGCATCGCGTATTCCCGTGCCCCCTGGATTTGAACGTCGCCTACACCCGGCAATCGCGCCAAGGCGTCCTTGATGTGCAATGTTGCGTAGTTGGAAAGATACAGCGTGTCGCGTGACTTATCCGGCGAATAGAGATGGACAGCCAGCAGGATGCTTGGCGTCGCCTTGCGGACCTGAACACCGAGACGCTGTACGTCGTCAGGAAGACGAGCCAAAGCATCCTGCACCCGATTCTGCGTCAACATCTGCGCCACGTTGAGGTCCGTGCCAATGCGGAAGGTTACCGTGATCGTTAGATTGCCGTCACCTGTCGATTGACTGCTCAAGTACAGCATGTTCTCAACACCGTTGATTTGCTGCTCGAGCGGTGTCGCTACCGTGCGAGCAACGGTGTCGGCGGAGGCGCCAGGGTAGGAGGTCGTGATCTGCACCGTCGGCGGCACGATCTCCGGATATTGCGCGACCGGCAGGATTGCGAGCGCGCCGAGGCCTAGCAGTGTTATGAAGATGCTGAGTACCGTCGCGAAGCGCGGGCGGTCGATAAAGAAATGACTGAGGCGCATATCCTTGCTCGATTCTTGCTGTTTGCGCGCTATTTATTGTTCGTCGTGGCGTCTGCAAGTTTGATCGTGCCATCCTGTGGCGCGACTTTGGAACCCGGTGCGGCGTAAGGTATTCCACCGATTATCACCTTGTCGGTCGCACCAAGACCCGATCGAATCACGCGTAGACCGCCCCGCAGGTCGCCAGTCTGTACCTGCTTTGCAACCACGGTGCCGTCGGTCGCCACGGTTAGAACCAAATGCTCGGATTGGTCGGGAAGTACTGCTGTGTCAGGTACTAGTAATGCCATAACGGGGGCGCCCAACACCAAACGCACCCGGGCGAATTCGCCCGGCGTCAACAGCAAACTCGCGTTGCTTACCGTTGCACGAGCATGGAGTGTGCCACTCGATCGATCTAGAACGTTATCGACGAAGTTGAGCGTGCCTTGGCGTCCAAAACCGGTTTCGTCGCCGAGAGCCAACTCGATTTTATCCGCCAAGGGACCGTTCTGTTTGGCGTGTCCGCGGGAGAATGTCAGGTAGTCGGATTCGCTCATGTCGAAGTTCAGGTAAATCGGATCTACGGTCACGATTGTCGCCAGCAGCGTGGTGGGACTCGTCGATGCCCGACTTCCGGCGATTAGATTGCCGACGGAAACGAGATGCGTGCCAATCCGCCCGGTGAACGGAGCCGTGATGCGGCAATGCTCGAGATCGAATTGCGCATCGCGGATCTGCGCCTTAGCTTGGTCTATTGCAGCTTGTGCGGTCCGCCGGTCCGCTAGACGCTGGTCGACGTTCTGGACCGTCCCGGCATCACTGCTCTTGAGATTCTGGGCACGGACAAGCTCCCGATTGGCGAGGTCGAGCCGGGCAACAGCACTTTCGAGCTGTGCATTCGCCTGTGCGAGGCGGATGTCGTACGGAATGGGATCGATAGTAAATAGCAAATCGCCTCTATGAACGACATCGCCATCTTTGAAATGGATCTCCGTCAGGGTACCACCGACCTGCGCGCGCAGTTCCACCTCATCGACGGCTGAGAACTGCCCGAGAAAACCAAGGCTGGCATCCACCTCCCGCTCGAGGGGCTTACTGACGATCACCTGCGGGAGGGCGGGAGCGCCCGGGCGCTCGGCAGCGTGGCTGCTGTGATGGGAGTATCTCAGCCAAGCCCCTCCGCCGATGATGAATAAGGCTACGGCGACCCAAGCACTGGCTGCTACCCCCCGCCGCGTCTGATGATTTGCATATCCGGCTCGGCTTCGCTTGTTTGCATCGTTCAAGGCTTGCTCCTTCAAATCGTAGGGGGCCTGACGGTCCATCTCGTGGACTGATGTCGGATCAGACGGCGGCTTGGACGGCGAGAATTGTTCGTCTTGCAGCACAGGATGGCCTCGCCCCAACAACTTCACTCAAGTTTTAGGAGGCTCGGTCCAGCCGGAGGCCACTGTTTCGTTGCCTCGACTTAGGCTCTGGCTAGAAGGCACGTGGTTCCCTAGTTGCATCTCAGCGCCATGCGCCGATGCTAGTAGTTACTAGGCCACCGGAGCTATCCCGTCAGCATTTCCCGTGAGTATTGATTTAATCTAAAGTAGCCCTAGAAGGTCGTCGCCGTCGACTTATTTACAGACAGGCAAGCCAGGTGACAACCAAAACCTAACTAAAGGCAGGTATACTTAGGGATACCTGCGCGCTCCAACTGTCGAACTATGCAGACGCAAAGACATCCTTGGTTCCGAACCTACAGGCACTCTGCGGGCGCAATTTTTGTGATCTAGACCGAATCCTCCAAATCGATGACCTTAGGCGCGTCCGCGGTGTGAACCGTGCGTCATCGTGAATTGCCGACCGTCCAGTGGG
The DNA here is from genome assembly GCF_009765685.1 of Acidisphaera sp. L21. Taxonomy (GTDB): domain Bacteria; phylum Pseudomonadota; class Alphaproteobacteria; order Acetobacterales; family Acetobacteraceae; genus LMUY01. The sequence continues at coordinate 38,521 of NZ_LMUY01000122.1, forward strand.
CGGGGACGTTGGTAAACGGTTATGGAATGCAGCGGCTTTGAGTTGCAGACAGTCGCCGTTACGAAGTCGTAAGCGGCGGCGGGTTTTCTGCCTTTTCCGTGGCGAATACGAGGAGAATAACGCAACCAAGACCGGCGCCAAGAAGGGCGGTTAGCCACCAGCCCCCCCATGCGTAGGTCACCGAACCTACCGTGGAACCCACCGCGCCGCATAGGAACACGACCATCATATAACCTGCATTTAGTCGCCCGCGCGCTTCTACGCTAAGGCCATAGATAGCACGCTGACTGATAACTTGATTGCCCTGGGTGGCCGCGTCCAGAGTAATGGCGGCGACCACGAGTAAAGCCATTGATCGGGCTGCTGTCGCCCAGCCTGTCGCTAGCATC
>NZ_LMUY01000122.1:39025-50434 GCF_009765685.1 Acidisphaera sp. L21
CCGGCAATAGGTGCGGACAAGGCTCCGCCTGCGCCAGCGAACGCGAAGAGAGCGATACCTTGCTGCGACAAGCCGAATTCACCGTGCAACATCAGTGGAGCGGCCGTCCAGAACAGGTTGAAGATGCCGTACAACAACCCTTGGTAGATACATCGCCGCTGAAGGGGCCGAGAGGTGGCGAGAAGTCGCAAGATCGACGCCAGTAATACCCCATACCGGATATCCGAATTGGGATGGCGACAAGGCAATATCTGCCGGAGCAACAACAGCGTAACCAACATAACGGCGATCGATACCCAGAAGACCGCCTTCCAGCCGAAATCCGCGGCGAGGAAGCTTGCAATCGGCCGCGAGAGCATAACCCCGCCAATGAGGCCAACCATGATCCGGCCGATCACCCGCCCACGCAGCCGCTCCGGTGAGAGGTGAACCGCCAGGGGAACAAGCACCTGCGTGCCGACGGAGAAGACCCCGAGGATGAAGGAGGCAGCGAGGAACATGGTGGCCGAGTGACTGCTGACCACACCGATGAGGCCGACGATGGTTCCGGCCGTCGTGAGAAGAATTAGCCGTCGGTTCTCGACCAGATCACCCAGACAGACGAGGAAGAATAGGCCTGCACCGTAACCAAGCTGCGTAAAGGCGACAATTAGCCCAGCGAAACTAGGCGGCAGTTCCAACGCACGGGAAATGGGCTCCACTAATGACTGTGCATAGTAGATATTAGCAACAGTCGCACCACAAGAGAATGCGAAAAGGGAAATGACGAATGGCGAAAGTCCTGCGGACTCCGCGGGGCCAGGAACGTTACTGGTAATCATGCCTTCGTTAGCGTCCATTGATATCTCCAGATGATCGAGGCGCCAGCGGCGCGCCCCATTCCACTCAGGAGCCTACTAAGCTGACTATGCCTTGGTCTTCCACGGCTCCAGGACCACTTTCCCCATGGTTCGGCGCTCTTCTATGGCACGATGGGCGAGCGACGCATCTTGTAGAGGATACCGGTGACTAATTTCCACTTTTAGGACGCCGTTTAACACTGCATCGATCAGGGAATGCATCGCGGTATCGAGTAACTGGCGATGCGGCTCATCGAAATAGCCCGGCAGGTAAAAGCCGCGCAGGGTCTGATTTTGACCAACAAGCCTGGTTGGATCGAAAGATTGGCGTTCGTCCACTCCGCGACCAAACTTGACTAAAGTTCCAAACGAGCTAAGGCATCTTAGAAGCTCGACGAACGAAGCGCCCGAGGACTCGAACCCGACATCGACACCACGTCCTTTGGTCGCCTTCATGATCTGCTCAGACCAATTCTGCTCCAAAGAACTTACTACAAGATCGACGCCGTTCTTACGCGCGAAATCTCGCTTCTCTTCAGTACTGGCGGATCCCGCCACAAATGCCGCGCCTAATGTCTTCGCCATCTGTGCCATCTGCATACCCACACCACCGGCCACCGACTCAATGAACACTGCTTTGCCTTTCATGGTCGCGACGTCATGCGTCAGCAGATAAGCGGTCACGCCTTGCGCAAGCAATGCTGTGGCTTCGGCAAATCCTATTCCATCCGGAAGAGAGAATGTTTGCGCAACCTCAGCCAAGGCATATTGAGAATAACCCTGCGAGCCTACCCGGCAGAGCACCCTGTCACCCACCTTTAACCCGGAAACCTTCTTCCCGATCTCGACGACAGTACCAGCTATCTCGGTTCCCGGCGCATAGGGTAGAGGCGTTTCCGTTAGATATCGGTTCGTCCGACGCATAACATCGCCGTAAAGGACACCGGCTGCCTCCACCCGAACCAGAATTTGCTCCGGCCTCGGAGAGGCAATTGACACATCGATGACCTTCAAGACATCCGGCCCGCCAAAGCGATCCACAACCACTTGCCTCGTCGATCTCATGATCGGTCCTTTTCGATGGATAGCGCGCTCGAGAGCGAGGTGGAGAAAGGCGCATCAAGCCATATGGCGTCAGTCGCGACGATGCCCGGTTGAAGAATCAGGCAATCACGGGCTCAATGGCAGCCAGGAACTGATCGATGGTGGTCACTTCGTGGCCGAATGTCGGATAGGAAAGTTCAATTGCCGCCTTTTGAGCCGCTTCAGTGAACTCGGCAACGGCATCGGTCAGGAAGGTGACGTGGAAACCTTCCTCAAGCGCGTGGCGGCCGGCGCTTTCGACGCAGGTATGGGAGGTCAGACCGGCAAGAACGACTTTCTCGAGCTTGTTTTCGCGCAGCTTTTGAATCATGTCGGTGTTGACGAAGCTATCGAAGGTCCGGTGGCGGCTTATAATGACGTCGCCCTCAAGTGGAGCAAAGGCCTCAAAGAAATCGGCGCCCCACTCACCCTTCCAAAACAGCTTATTCTCCATTGCCCACTGCCAGCGCGGATGCACGTGTTTGACGTCATCGAAGCTATGTTCGTGAAGCCCGTGTGGCACATAGAAGACCTTTAGGCGAGCAGCGCGGGCCCCTTTGATCAACCGGCCAAGGTGTACAATGAGATCGGTCTTCTCGAGCATTGGCCCAATCCGTTGGGCTAATTTGCCTTCCTCGTCGAGGAAATCGTTGAGAAGATCGACAAGAAGCAACGCAGTGTCGCCAGTCGAATAAGGCTCCATATCTGTCATCCTCCAAGTTTTCCGCTCACGCAGATGCGTCAATTGCATGATGGTCTGTAGGCCCTGGCACCTTATTGGTGGAAATCCAAAGAGAATGGTGCTGGTATAGACGCCATGGATGACAAGAAGCTCGACCTGAACTTGCTGTTAGCGCTTGAGGCGCTTCTCGCCGAGCTCAATGTGACTCGGGCAGCCAAGCGTCTCAACCTCAGCCAACCGGCCCTGAGCGCTCAATTGGCGCGGCTACGGGACATATTTAGCGACCAACTCCTCATCCCGACGTCCCGGGGCGTCTCCGCTACTGCCATGGCCACGGAACTCCAGGTTCCGCTACGCCATGCTTTGGATCAAATGAGAGCGCTTGTCAGCCGAGCCCGGTCCTTCGACCCAGCCAATGCGAAGATCATCTTTGGGATTTCTGCCAGCGATTATATGCAGGTGACCGTCCTGCTGCCATTCGTGACCCAACTCCACGTTGTAGCACCAGATGTGCAGGTCATGGTCCGAGCGGTTCACGAGCCCAAGGCTGATCTTGAGCGCGGTGATGTTGACGTCGCCTTTCTGCAGTCCAGTGAGGTGGAGGGAACAGAGTTTCGCTACCTCGATGTCTTGCGGGAGCGGTATATTGGCGTCACGCGTAAGCAATCTTTCACAGCCGGCGTGATGACAATGGAACGCTTCATTGCAGCACGACACGTCATCGTCTCTCCGCGCGCAACGGGCTTCCGTGGATCAACAGACGATGCTTTGGAAGCGATCGGCTTAACAAGAAAGGTGGCCGTCGCCGTGTCGTCATTCGTGATGATGATAGAGGCCGTCGCTGAGAGCGAACTCATAGCCTTGGCACCGGAGCGCCTTGCCGCTCGCTACGCTGACCGCGTCGATACGTTTGAGCCACCACTTCCCGTCTCCGGTTTTAGAATAGCTATGGTTTGGCACGAGCGCACACATGATCATCCCGCACGTGCGTGGCTGCGCGCCCAGCTAGCCCAGTTCTGCGCCCACCACTAGGCGGGCCGTTCATCGCTCGGACAGCCACGGCGTCCACGCGGCGCCATCCAAGGCTTGGATACCATCCTCAATATCTTTGGATTTCTAACGATAGCCGCGATAGGCGTATCTGTCCGCAACATCGCGACGTCAGCAGAGCGGCTTCCGGTGGACCAAGCTAAGGCGGTCGATGTTCGTTCGTCATACTGCAGAAACCTTGCATGCTTCTAATAACCAAGAGTCCGTTACCAGGACTGGATATTTAAAGAGCTTTCAACAAGTTATCTCTCTGCATGACGTCCATAAGGCACCGGCATCTTGGGCTTCGCATGCATCTCGACGAAAGGCATCGCCATGACAGAGACCTACGCCGCCGACCGCACCGCCCTCTTGATCGTTGATCCTTACAACGATTTCATGAGCGAGGGCGGAAAGCTCTATGAAGCGATCAAACCGACAGCCGATACCTCGGGATTGTTCTCGAACATGCGCAGGCTGATCCCAGCGATCCGCGAACTAGGGATCCAGGTTTTCATCGTTCCTCATCACCGCGCCTGCGATCACGACCATCTTGAGTGGCAGCACGTCAACATGTTCATTGCGAAGACGGAGCCCATGCGGGCGTTCGAGGTCGGAAGTTGGGGTGGTGAGTTCAACGAGGAATTTGGGCCGCGAGCAGGCGACGTCATCGTTAAGGAGCATTGGGCACAGAATGGCTTTGCCAACACCGACCTGGACATGTTGCTGAAGCAGCATGGTATTCAGAAGATCATTCTCGTCGGCCTAATTGCCAATAGCTGCATCGAGGCCACTGCCCGCTATGGCATGGAGCTGGGCTATCACGTCACGCTCGTGCCAGATGCGACGGCAGCCTTCAGCCCCGAGGGGATGGTCGCGGCGGCCGAGAACGCGCCCATGTTCGCCCATGCAATCCTGTCGACCAGCGAACTTCTGGAGCGGCTTCCGGCCACGTAATGAAACAGACCTGTGCCACAGCAAAATGTTTCTTGATGGAGGTCAAAAAGAATGGGTGTGAGCACGAGGTCAGCATACGGCGGCTCAGGGCGGCGTGAGGTCGGACCGAGCCTGCGCCGCTTTGAACCTTCATTCCTAGAACTGCCCTGCGACCGCCCGCAGAATCTCCCTCGAGAGGGCCTCGTCATCTACAGACCTTGCCAGGACCAGCGCACCGACCATGGCTGCCGTCATGCGGATGGCTTCCCGGCGAGCTGCGGCCGGCTTGGACCAGGGAAAATGAGACACCAGCTTACCAATGAAACTTTGCACGTAGTTGGTCATGGCTGGCGTTGCCGCGGGCTCGCGCGCAATCTCCGGCCCGAGGCTGGACATGAGGCAACCGTGACCCGGATTGTCCCGCGAAGCGATGCTCAGATATTTCGCTGCAAACGCCCGTTTGCCCGCATCGGTCGGCCCAGCGGACGCAATGAGTCCTGCGGCGCGGGGACTAACCCATTCGATACACTGGCCAATAAGGGCCAGCTTCGACTCAAAATGATTGTAGAACGAGCCGTGCGTGAGTTCGGCAGCCTTCATAAGATCACCCACCGAGACCGCCGAAAATCCATTCTCGCGGAAGAGTCGCGACGCCTCTTGCAGGATCCGTTCATGCTTTTTGGCGGTTTCCGCCGCCGGGTATCTCGCCATAGCAACTTCTCCACCATCAAAACCACAACGAAGGACGCGTATATCGAACACCAAGCGCCCCCAACCATTACGTCTATCATGTTCAGATGCCGGGGGGGTGTCCATTCACACAATCCTGGAATCCAGTCCGCGCCTAGCAAACACGACCAATCTGTGACGCAAGAAACCCTTCGCCACGCCTTCCCGGTTGCCTCGACATGAGCCAGTCGACGCTGCTGGCCCCCGATATGCATCCAGCCGCCGACCCGGGAGTGGTTCCTCCGCCATCGGTTTCCCCCGCAGTTGCCGTCATCCCGCCGAGGGGATCTTGGGTGTGGCCAATCATCCGGATCGTGTTCATAGCTGCATGCGGCTTCGCAGCGTGGTTCATCGCCCATAACTGGGATCGATGGAGTGGCTCCGCACTCAGCCAGGAGACCGACGACGCCTTCGTGGTGGGTGATCTAACGCCACTGTCAGCCAAGGTCTCTGGTTATATCGCGACAGTGGCCGTGCAGGACTTCGCGACCGTCCGGCGCGGAGAGATCCTGGCAGAAATCGAGCCATCTGACTATCGCGCGCAACTGGCACAAGCCAATGCCAACCGCGCAGCGGCCGAGGCGGCTCTTGCCAATCTTTCCAATCAAAAGGCTGTTCAGCGTGCCCTTATCCGGCAGGCCGAAGCGACGATCGACGCGAACGACGCAGACGTCACCCGGGCCCGCTTAGAGGCCAACCGACAAAGGTCGCTTTTGGTCGGTCGTCTCGCCGGAACGCCGCAAGCGGTTGAGCAGTCGGACTCCAATGAAAAGCGATCTGCGGCACAATTTGCCCTGAGCAAAGCCGCCCGGGATCAGCAAAAGGCCGTTCTGGACAGCCTGGACGTCCAGGAAAAGCAGTTGACCGCTCAGCGAGACGCCGCAGCAGCCCAAGTAGAGCTTGCAGCAAACAATCTTGGATACACCCAAATTCGATCTCCAGTCGACGGAATGGTGGGGCAGCGTCAGGTCCGCCCAGGCCAGTTCGTCAATGTCGGTACTCAGATCGTCACCGTGATGCCTCTTCCAAGAATTTGGGTCATCGCCAACTACAAGGAAACACAGATGACCCACGTACGAATCGGCCAGCCCGTGCGCGTCACCGTGGATGCGTTTCCAGACTTGGTGCTTTCGGGTCATGTGGAGAGTTGGTCGCCCGGCACCGGCAGCACTTTCGCGCTGCTGGCACCAGACAATGCCACGGGCAACTATACCAAAGTGGTGCAGCGGATGCCGGTTAAAATCATCTTGGATGCGGACCCGGCTTTGGGCGCGCTCGTGCGGCCGGGCATGTCCGTTGAAGCCACCATCGATACGGCCAAGCGATGAACGCCCGGGATATGCCCGTTAGTGCTGTCGGGGTGGCACTTCATCGATCGGCACATGAGCACCCGCCGCGGCTGCGCATAGATAACTGGCGGCCTTACGTCGGCATACTGGGAGTCTTACTTGGGTCGATCATGGGCACGCTCGGATCGCGCACGACCAGCTTCGGTTTGGCCGATCTCCGCGGCGGCATCCATGCGGGATTCGACGAGGGGGCCTGGATAACGACCATCTTCGGGGTGGGACAGATGCTGGTCGGCGTAGCCTCACCCTATCTAGGTGCAGTTTTCGGCGCACGCCGAATGCTTCTGACTGGGATCATCATATTCTTCCTGGCCTCGCTGCTGGCGCCGTTGACTACGAATCTAACCGGATTTCTTGTCTTGTTGGCGCTCGGGGGCATCGGCTCTGGAACGTTTATTCCCCTGACAATCAGCTTCGTCATTCGCAGCCTCCCGGCGCAACTCGTGATTTACGGTTTAGCCGTCTACTCCATGAATTCGGAGCTGTCTCAGAACGTCGCAGCGTCCCTAGAGGGCTGGTACGCCGATCACTGGTCTTGGCAATGGATTTATTGGCAATACTGTCTTGCCCTTCCGGCAATGTTGGCCGCGATATGGTATGGGGTCCCGCGTGAGCCTATAAACGCCAAGCTGCTCGGGGATTTCGATTTGTGGGGACTAGCCTATGCGAGCATAGGATTTGCGATGTTGTATGCCGGCCTAGACCAGGGCAATCGGCTTGATTGGACCTCTAGCGGGCTCGTCATCGGGCTTCTTGTCGGTGGAGGCACGCTGGCATTCGCATTCCTGGTGCACGAACTCACGGCAACCCGGCCCTTCTTGAACCTCGGTCTGCTCCTACACGGCAATCTCGCCCTCATGCTGCTCACGCTAGCGGCAGTTCGCTTCATCGTTCTGTCCACGGCATATGTGATCCCATCCTATCTGCAGGCCGTGCAGAACTTTCGCGAGCTTCAGGTGGGGCAGGTTCTCCTCTGGATTGCCCTGCCGCAACTCATCATCGTCATCCCCCTGGGGGCGCTACTCCGGCGCGTGGACGGGCGATATGTCCTGGCGTTCGGTACGGCATTGCTCGGCGTGGCGTGCCTTATGGCCGCAGAACTTACCGCCGTGTGGGCGACCGCCGACTTCTTGCCGTCGCAGGTATTGCAGGCAGTCGGCCAATCTTTCGCGCTAACGGCCATCACAGTTCTATCGGTGCGGAGCATCGTGCCATTGGAAGCCCTTACGATTGGATGCCTGCTTCAGCTCAGCCGCCTGTTCGGGGGAGAAATAGGGACGGCCTTTATGCAAACTTTCGTTCGCGTGAGGGAGCAAATTCACTCCAACATGATCGGCCAGCACATGACAGGCGGCAGCGCGCTCACGGCTGACCGACTCGCCGCCTATGCGGGTCGCTTGAATGCCCATATGGCGGATGCTGCGCTGGTAGGCAGCCAATCAGCCCGTCTCCTGGCGACGGCGGTCGCAGCGCAGGCCAACGTGCTCGCCTACCAGGACGCGTTCCTCGCTGCGGCCGGTGGCACCGCCGTTTGCCTTCTGCTCGTGGCATTGATGCGGCCAGGAAGGCCCGCACCGTTCTGATGGCGGCTAAGCGCACCGGCTACTCTATGGAGCGCATGGATTGATTTGTTGCCTTACGACTATCATGTATGGAAAACCTGAAGTGTATCACATCCCGCTGACTGGCGCGGTCCGATACTTAATAGTCATCTCGGTCTCGGAAGGGCCTTAAAATGCTGCTAGAAAACAAGTCGGTATTGATAACCGGAGGCAGTAGCGGCATTGGCCTTGCAACTGCCCGCATGATGGTGGCGCAGGGCGCGCGGGTTGCCATCACCGGCCGTGATCAGAGCAAACTCGATGCGGTCGCCTCGGAACTTGGGTCAGCTGTGGCAATCCAAGGCGACCTAGACGACCCTGCAGCGATCGACGCCATGCTCGACGTGGTCAGGACGGCATTTGGGTCGCTTGACGTTCTGTTCGCCAATGCTGGGATCTCAGGCCCGACGCCCCTCGGATCGACCACTTTGGCGATGTTCGAGGCGATCTCGCGGACAAACCTCACCAGCGTGTTCCTGACCGTCCAAGCGGCGCTACCGCTCATGTCGGCAGGCGGGTCCATCATCCTGAATGGCTCGGTTATGCGCCAGATGGGTAATCCGGGCGCCGCAGCTTACGCCGCGACCAAGGGCGGCATCACCGCGATGGCAAAGGTATTCGCCTCGGAACTCGCGCCACGCGGTATCAGGGTCAACACGGTTATCCCCGGCGCGACCGACACACCGATCTGGACGCGCGGCGCGAGGGCGAACGTCCCAAAGGCCGAGACGATGCACGCCATCGATCGCAGCATTCCGATCGGCCGTGTCGCCCAGCCGGAGGAGATCGCTCATGCGGTCGTCTTCCTCGCGTCGGAAGGATCGTCCGGCATGACTGCCGCGGAGATCGTAGTCGATGGCGGCACCATCGGGGCCCCGTATGGCGCACCGGCCTACCGCAAGACCTGAAGTCGTTTGCGCCGATTACTTCAAAACTTGAATTCACTAGGAGACTGATGATGAAAATACTGTTCCTCCTGAGCAGCGCGGAGATAGGCTTCTGGCTTGCCGAATGCACCCACCCGTTTTGGCACCTCACGGAGCGAGGGCATGAAGTTCATTTCGCAAGTCCAAGTGGTGGAAAGGCCAGCTTTGCCGCGATGAGTGATCCCTATTCGGAGGGCTCATGGGAGGCCAATGACATTGTCAGCAAAGGGTTCCTTTCTGACAAGGCGTTGGTGGCCAAGCTGGATACGACGATCGCGTTCGAGGACGTTCGTCCAGAGAATTATGACGCCGTCCATGTCGTCGGCGGCGGCGGCGCTGCCGTCGACCTCTACCCAAACGAACAGGTCGCCCGCATCCTCGAGCATTTCTGGGCTACGGAAAAGGTGGTCGGCGCGATCTGCCACGGCGCCATCGCGCTGGCCAACAACCCCAGCCGGGTCGCCGGGCGGCGTGCCACCGGGTTCTCCCGCGAAGAGGATGCCGAGGTCGAGAAGGTTTACGGCAAGGACTTCATCCCGAATTTCCCGCAGTCGGTGATGGAAAAGGCGGGCATGAACTTCGTCCATGTGGAGCCATGGGGCCTGCGTGTGGTGATCGACGGCAAGCTGATCACCGGACAGAACCAGCAATCGGCATCCGAATACGCGATCGCACTCACCCACGTACTTGCAGGCAAAAGCCCGGTCTTGCATGGCTAGGCGGACCGAGTCTCCTGAACAAAGGTTGCCGTCCTAGGACGGCAACCTTTGCGGCCGCTTGGACGGCGGCGCTCACTGCAAGACACGACGCGGGAGCGCAGGGCGAGATACGATTTCCACCTTGATCGATGGCCCGTCGCATGGAGATGACGATGACCCGAGAAGCAGCCCTGACAGCCGCAAGCGTGCTGCTGCTCGCCACGATTGTGGTGCCGCGGCTGATCTCGCAGTGGTCGCTGTGGGCACGCGCGCTTTGGCGGGTGGCCGCCTTGATCGTTTTAACGGTGCTGGTCCAGAGAGTTCTCGGCTCGCCGATTGCCCCGCGGTTCCAAGCGGATGAGACGGGGGTGCGCCTATGGGAGCAGGTTATTGAGGTGGGCTGGTGGATCATCGGGGCCCAAAGCGCGATCGGGCTGACCCGATTGTTCGTCGTGTTCGAGACCCGGCCCCGCGAGACCCGGATCATCTCCGATCTGCTGGCGGGCGTGATTTACCTGGTCACACTGCTCGCCATCGTCAATTTTGTCTTCGATGTTCCGGTTGGAGGGCTCCTCGCCACGTCGGGCGTCATCGCCATCGTGCTCGGTCTGGCGCTGCAAAGCAGCTTGGCTGATGTCTTTTCCGGCATCGCAGTTGGGATCGAGCGGCCTTACAATCCCGGTGACCTCCTTTGGGTCGAGGGTGGCATTGAGGGTCGGGTCATTCAGGTCAATTGGCGGTCGACCCACATCGCCACTTTCAAAGGGGACGTCGCTGTCATACCGAACAGCGTCATTGCGAAGGCGCGGCTAATTAATCACAGTTTACCCACCACTTTGCGGGGGCTTTCAGTCACCGTTAAGCTGGACGCCCGTGACTCGCCCATCCGCTGCATGGACACCCTGACAGCAGCCGCGCGAGCCTGCATGCTTCTCGAGGATGATCCCGCACCTAGCGTAGCGAGAACCGAGCTCAGTGGTGATGGCGCGGTCTATGAGATCAGCTTCTCCGTTTTTAGCGGCGCGGTCATCCTGGCGGCCCGGACCGAACTGCTGGGGCAAGTGCAAAACCATCTGCGCCATTCGGGCATCTCGCTTGCCGTAGTAGGTCGGCCGATGGTGCCTCGTACCGAGATTCCCAGCTCAGCGCAGATGCTTCAGGAGTCCGACTGGTTCGGCGTTCTGGCCGCTGAAGACCGATCCTTGCTTGCAGCGCATCTGACCGAGGTTCTGGTCAGGGTCGGCGAGAGCTTGATCCGCAAGGGCGATGATCCTCAGGCACTTTTCATCATCGCCTCCGGGACAGTTGAAATCTCGAATGGTGCTTCGGGCGACAAGCATGTGGTATTCCGGATGGGACCTGGTGGCAGTCTTGGTGCGGTTGGGCTGATCACCGGCTCACCATATGCGGCTACGGCGACCGCCTTGACACCGGTGAAAGCGTATCGCCTCGATAAAAAGGCGATCGGCGCCGCCATGCAAATCAGACCGGAATTAGAGCGTGCTCGGCTTGACCGGAATCAAGAAATTGCTTGCGA
>NZ_LMUY01000123.1 GCF_009765685.1 Acidisphaera sp. L21
CATCGACACCATCATGCCGGATCCGTGGTACGATTTCGCCAACGTCTCCTCGTTGGCGACGCCATAGATCATCTCCGCCTTCTCGTACCAGTCATGGGCGCCCACATAGGCGCGTAGGCCGTAGCTTTCGAGCGGGGCCTCCGCCATCACGGCTGGCGTCATGGCTAGGATTTCGACAGTGTCTGGTGTGCCGTCTTCGCCGGTCGGGTAGGGCAGGCCGCGTCGGAAAGTGTAGTCGACGCCGTCCACCTCGTAGCCGAAGATCCGCGCCTCGGCGCCGAAGATGTCGCCATAGCTCAGATCCGTCTTGGCGAAGGCCCAATGCTCCGGCCGATACACGGTGAACCCTCTGCTGCCGCGCGGCGTAAAGCGGCCCCAATTCGCGTAGGTCCCGCCCAAGCCGTTCACCCCAACCGTCGTAGCGCCGGGCCAGCGGACGTGCCTGTCCTCCCAGGCGCTGGTGAGCCGCGAGGTGTCGCCGGTTGCGAAGATTGGGTCCGTCTGATGCGCGTTGCTCTTGTAGCAGACCTGGCGCTTGCCGTCGTCTTCCAGCCGGACCTGCCAGGTGAAATTTGCGCCAAACCGGGCGACATGGCCCCCGCGTTCCACATAGTCCTCGATAGCCAGACGCATCTCCCGCGTCCAATACTCGTCGTGGCCAACGATGACGATGCAGGAATAGCCGTTCAGCAGCTCCGGATTCAGGTGCAGGTCGGTTTGCGTCATCGTATCGAGCGCGTAGCCCTCACGTTCGGCCCAGACGGCGAAGTGCCGGTCATACTGCGCCCAGCCGGTCGCGGCGTAGAAGTAGCTGAAACCGTTGGCGTAGGACCATTCCTTGAAGTCGTACCGCAACGGAGTCATCGGCTCGGCGACGGTTGCACAGATACGCGGTGCGTTATCCGGCAGCTTCACCAGGCCTCGGGTCCAGGGCCGCTGCAGGCTCAGCAGCGGCGACATCTCGTTGCGCGCCGGGCCGTGGCTGCCGCCGTAATGGTTGGCGCCACCCCAGTCGTTATACGCGGTGTAGGTGCAGGTCGGTAGCACGTGCAGCACCCGCCCGGGTTGGGCAACCGCCGAGGGACGGATGACGAAGAAATGGTGCTGAACGAAGCGCCCGCCCTGTTGCCGCGGCACACTGGACTCGACCAGGTAGAAGCCAGACGGCAGGTCAGCCGGCAGGGTCCAGCGATACAGCACGGGCCAGTGGCACCCGGCCTCATAGGCGTCCACCGGCATGGCGGTGGACTGGCCCGGCAAGCCCTCCTCTCGGTGAACGACCGTGGGGTGCAGCCCGTCACGCATGATTTCGATGGTCCATTCTGCCGCATTGGTACTGCCGTGGAACTGCACGGTTTCGCCAGCGGCGTAGGAGATGGCGTCGGTGTAGACGTGGACCTCGTGCCACGCCGGATCCGCGCGGGGGGCCTCGAAGGGGCGCATTTCCTGCCAGTGGTGATCACCCGGCGTGGGATAGATACTGCGGGGGCCGACGTTGACGGTGCTGTCCGGCCGGGCAGTCGGGTCATTGTATAGCGGCATGAGAACCTTAGGCTTGTTGGTTTCGGCGTGCTGGCCGGTGCGCGAGGCCCGGCTCGGCTGCGATCAGGACTTCTGCAGGTTGTAGAACAGCGGGAACCCCTCGACGATGCCCGTGACGTTGCTGCGGAACGCCGTGGGCGGCGTGTAGGCGCCGGTCGGTAGGTAGGGGATGTCCTGGAAGGCCTGCAGTTGGATCTCCTCCGTGATGTGCTTCTGGTCCGCCAGATTATCAGCGGCGAGGAACTGATCACGTAGCGCTTCGATCTTCGGCAGGTCGGGCCAGCCGGATGTGCCGGACTTGCCGGGCCCGCGGACATAGGATTGCGTCGCCGGGTTCAGCGCAATGATGCCGGGGATGTAGTTGCACCAGGCGCTCCAGCCGCCCTTGTCCAGCCCATCCTTGTTGGTCATCACGCGTGTGGCGACGGAGCCCCAATCGGATGCCTGGTAGTCCAGGTTGACGCCGGTGCGGCGGAACATGTCACCGGCAATCTCGCTCATGGCGTTCAGCGAGGCCAGGTCGGTCGGCACGGCCAGCACGATCTTCTCGCCCTTATAGCCCGCTTCCTGGAGATTGCGTTTGACCTTGTCATAGTCCGGCGCCCCCTTGGCCATCGTGTCGAGGCCGGCTTCGGTGGCCAGTGGAGAGCCCGGCAGGAAAAAACCGCACCGGTCATTCCACAGGGCATGGTCATCGCCCATCGATGCGATCATGTAGTCGGTCTGGTTGATCGCCGGCAGGAAGGCACGGCGGATTGCCGGGTTGTCGAAGGGCGGCTGCAAGTGGTTGAGGCGGATCATGCCCATCAAGCCGGCCTTGTCCTTCACCTCGACCCTCACGTTACGCGCTTTCTTCAGCAGCGGTACGAGATCGGCCGTGGGTTGCTCCCACCAATCGACCTCGCCCTGCTGCAGGGCGGCAGCGGCGGTGGCGGCATCCGGGATGGTGTGCCACTCCACACGGTCAACCCGGGCGATCTTGCCGCCGGCCAGGAAGCTCACCGGCTCGTTGCGCGGCTTATAGCCGGTGAACCGCTCGTACACGGCAAGCGAGCCAGCCATACGCTCTGCGGCCACCCAACGGAACGGGCCGCTGCCAACAATATCTGTCACCTGGAAGGACGTCGGGTTCTTGGCCATCCGCTCCGGCATCACGGGGCAGTAGGAGGACGGCTTGGCCAGCGAGGTCGCCAGCAGCGGGAACGGCTTCTTTAGCTTTATCAGGAAGACGCGATCGGAGACCGGGGTCATTGAGTCGGTGATGGCGCGGATGTTCTGGCCCAGCACGTCGGCCTTGGTCCACCGGTCGATGCTGGCGATGGCGTCGCGGGCGAGGATCGGCGTGCCGTCGTGAAAGGTGGTGCCATCCCGCAGGGTGATGCGCCAGGTGCGTCCATCATCCTCGATCGCGTGGCCGTCCACCAATTGGGGCTGGGCGTTGTAGCTGCTGTCCAGGCCGTAAAGCTGGTCGTAGACCATCATGCCGTGGTTTCGGGTCACGAGCGCCGTGTTGAACACAGGGTCCAGCAGCGTCAGGTCGGACTGGGGGACGAACTTGAGCACAGATGATGCCCCGGCAGATCCCTGGGCACGCACAACGTTGGGCCGAGCCAGTGTCGAAGCTGAGGCGCCGGCCGCTAAGGCCAGGAAATTACGACGCTTCAAGATACACCTCCACATTGCAATGGGAGTGTGCGGTATAAACTCCGAAATAGCCAAATTCGTCTGTCACTGGGCTGCGCACCCGCCCGACAAACCCCACAATTACGCCACGCCGGTGCCGCTTGCAGCAACGAGGCCGGCCAATCCGCCGGGGTTCATGCTGTCCGCCATTGTCGAGGGCACGACAATCGTCATCCCCCGTTCCTTCGTCGCTTCATACACCAGGTTCATCGCCCGCAACTGCATTGCGCCAGGTATCTTGGCGTAAATCTCGGCGGCATCGACAAAGGTCTGCGCGATCTGCTTTTCGGACGATCCGAGTATAATTCTTGCGTCTTTCTCGCGTTCTGCTTGTGCTCGCCGGCTCATCGCGTCTTGTAGTCCCGAGGGGATCGCCACGTCGCGGATTTCGACAGAAATCACACTGACGCCCCACTCTGCCGTCTTCGATCCGATCTGCTCGCGCAGTAGTTCGTCGGCCTTCTTCCGTTCCGACAAAAGACCCGAAAGCTCTGTCGCACCGATCATTTCGCGGAGAGAGGTTTGTGCAACCTGGCCAATCGCTTCCTTGTAGTCCGCGATTTCCAGAGCGGCTCGCTCCGTATCGTGAACCTGCCAGAAGATGATTGCATCGACATTCACCGGCACAGTGTCCTTGGTCAATGTCCGCTCGGCATTGAAGGTGGCGGTCTGAATACGTTGGTCGATTGACGTTGCAATGGTGTCTGCGAAGGGGATGATGAAGAATGGGCCGGGTCCTCGAATACCTTGTAATTTGCCGAGGCGAAGGACAATCATCCGTTCCCACTGGCTCGCGATGATAAGGCACCGCGGCAGGACGATGGCGATGATCACGAGGATCGCCGCAGCAACGTAGGCAGAGGGAACCGCCTCTAACCGGCCAAGCAGCGCAAGGCCTATTGCAAATACAAACAGAATTGACGACAGCAGCGTTGCGACAGCATTTGCGCCCGCACCCATGATGAAATCCTTCATTCTTGGCCCCCACTTTCTGCGTTGATCTCAATTATCCGCCGAGCCACTTGAAGCGGGTCGGCTCCGATTGTTTTTGCTGAAGCGATTGCTCGATGGGCAAGGTCGTTGACCCGTGCCTTCTGCATTGCCAGATCCAGTGGTGGTGGATGCTCGGCGACGAAGGTTCCTCGTGCGGGTTGGACCTCGACTGCGCCGGTGCGCGCCAAAGCGTCATAAGCATGTTTGACCGTGTTCAGATCTACGCGAAGTGCGATGGCGACCTGCCGCATCGTGGGCATCCTTTCGCCCGGCTTGGCGAGCCCTGCGCCGATGGCCTGGAGCATCTGATCTCGTATTTGGAGATAGATCGGCACACCGGACAGTTCGATTTGAAAGGAATCTAGCATCAAGCTTTCTGTATGATAGTCCGCATACAGGCATACAGTTTATATCCGTCGTCAAGATCCAATCGCAGTGATCGCGCACCCTCCGATAGGAATGCCACGCCGGGAACGGTTGAACCGAAAGGCTTGAGTTGCGAACCTCGAAATGCCAGCGTCCCGCTGCTGGCGCTTGGGCTGCTGATTGGGACAGCGGCATAGGCTGAGGGCGAAGAGCCCAGGTATTGCGATCCAACTAGGCTGCGAACGGATACACTGAGCGGCATCGTTGGTTGAGCCACCAGTAGGACGCCCCGAAGGAGACGGTGCCCTGGAGTCAAAGGTTTTCGTGTCCCCCGCTGTGCAGTTCAAGCTGGCCGCTGCCGGCTGCATCATTCCCGTGGCGAAAGGCGCGGATGCCGCAATCACCGACCGTTTCAACGCCGGGTCGCCTACGTGTCGGCAAACCAAAGCTACCATCGGAATTTCTATGACCAAATGCTCGGTCCACCCGTGGGGCGCGTGGTGAACGGCTTGGTGGTCGCGCTGGCGGTACAGGCCGCCTGGGCGCAAGGTATCGGGCACATCGCGGCCAAGCAGCACGACGACGTGGTCGCCGTTGATCTCTGTCTTGGCAAAACGGAGTTTGCCCGAGGGGTCGAGCGCGATAGCGTAACCGCGGCCACGTGCCGCAAAGTGGTATGGTCGCTCGGCTTTACCGTGTTGCGCCGGGGCGTGCGGGCCAGCCTTGCTCTCTCGGCCGTCGTAACGCGCCCAACGATCCACGCGGCGGGTTTGAAACTGCGATGAATGTCCTCGTAGGTCTCCGACCACTCAGACCGGCTGCCATCCAGACTTGTCGTGCACCGGCTCGGATGCAAGCTTCCGTTCCAGACGCACTCATGGGCAAAT
>NZ_LMUY01000124.1:0-20366 GCF_009765685.1 Acidisphaera sp. L21
CGATGCAACCCAGCTTCAATGTGTCCGCCTGGCCTGCCTTCGGATCCGCGGCGGCCAGGCGTTCGGCGATCGGCTCCACGCCCGCCGGGGCAGTACTGGCAGACACCGGCATCGCCGCGCCCACTGGCGGTGGTGGCGGCAAGGCTTCCGGACTGTGCGACAGGGTGTGTAGATAATCGATGACATCCGCACGCTTCTTCGGATCGGTAAGGCCGGCGTAACTCATCTTCGTGCCCGGTGCGTAGGCACTTGGCTTCTTCAGCCATTCATAAAGTTCGTCATAGGTCCACGGACCCGATTTGCCTTTCAATGCAGCGGAATACTCATACCCGACCATATGCCCGTGCGGCGCCCCAACCACACCGTACAGATTTGGGCCGATACCGGCCTTTCCGCCTTCGTTGAAACTATGGCACGCCACACAACCCTGCTGCTTGACCAGCGCTTCCCCCTGCGCCGGGTCAGCGGAGGCGAGCAGCAACGCCACCAGCGGATCGGCCGCAGCGACCGGGGCCGCGGCGCCGTCCGCCGTCGGGACATCGATCTTGATCGCCGGGGTCTCCAGCTTCTTCGGGTGAACCAATTCATCCCCGATCACGCCGGCCACCATGAACGCAATTCCGGCCGTCAACACCGCGGCTACAGCCTTGTTGAATTCCAGACTATCCATATGACACGGCTCCTGTCGCAATTGTTTCCAGGGCAAGGTCGCACCAGTTTGACAGCTCTGTTCTCATGTTCAAACTGCAATGGTGTCTCAAGCGCAATTCTCCAACTCGTGTCCATAAAAACTGGGAGGACGCACCCAATGCGGCTGCGTCCTCCCTCTACCTGTTCGACGATGCCGTATCAGAGCGGATGGGCGGGCTCGGCTGCCGGGGCGGGCGTGGCAGGCGCCGCCGGGGATGCGGGGGGCGCTGCTGGGGTCGGTGCCACGTAGGGCGGCGTCGGTCCCTTCAACTCGGGGAACGTCGTCACCATGCTGACACCCAGCAGCGGCTTGAACACGCCTTGGTGGCATGTGGCGCAACTGACCTTGGGGTTATCCCCCATCGGCCCAAGCCGCGCCGCGGGGAACACGCCCTGCAGTTTGTCCAGGTAGTTGCCGTTGAGGTCGCGCACCATCCGGATGCCATGCCAGGCGACAACCCGCTCCGGTGTGCTCTGCGACCAGTCGCCGAATGACCGCGTATTGTGGCAATACGTGCAGTTCACCCCCAACGCCTGCGAGAAGTGGATCATCAAGGCATAAGTCCACTCCGTCTGCTTGATGGACTGACGGTCCGAACCCGGCAGTGCCATGACGGATTGCACCCGGATCTCCGAATCCTTCTCCAGGAATGGGGTGAACGGATCGAATGGCAGCGAGGAATCGTTCACCGACCCGGCGGGGTGGTTTTTGCCGGTGTTCGATTCGGTGACTCCACCGGCGTGTGGCGGGCCCGGATCATTGAACCAGACCTGCGCCGGCACCGGATTACCCCGATGGCAGGTGTAGCATGTGACCCCGGTCTGCGCGACGTGCGATGTGTAATCCGCGTTGATGTGCTGAACCATTTGGATCATGCGGCGGGCAACGACTTTGGTGTACAATCCGTCATCCGCCATGTTCGCCGTGTTGTGGCAGTAGCCACAGCCCTGCTGCGGCGCCACCCAATTGGTGATCGACACCATCAGCCGGGTGAATTGACCCACGCTGAGATCCCCCAGGATCTGAACGTTCTTGTAGGCTGCACCGGCCTTCGGGCCTGACGATGGTAATTGGGGCAACGATGCCGGGACTTTGTTGGCCGCCAGGAACGCAGCTACATCGGCCGGATGATAATTCTCGACCATTCCAACGCCTCGGTAGCCGCGTTGAACGGTATCGACGGGCGGTAGCTGGAACCGCAGGAGGATGACGAGGCCGAGCAATATCGCCGCTGGGATCCCGACGAGGGCCAGGCCATACCGAAATCCCATGTTCATTTTCCAGCTCCCAGTCCCAGGGCAGGATCTACGACGGTGCCCCACATTGCCGGATAGGGCGGCGCAATCCCATGCTTCACGCCCCACAGATACCAGTTATCCACCACGGTACCGGTCAGCAGGATCCCGATCCCGCCAGTCAATGGGCAAAGGACGGCAAACCACCAGGCCCAGCGATGGATGCTTTCCGCGGTGGCGCAGAACCCCATCGTCCAGCGCCAAAACAAAGCCCCGCGCTCGAAGGCGGTACCGCGATCCACGATCTGCTCCAACTCGCGCTCACCGCCGAAGCGACTGATCGCCAGCACGGTGGCCGCATGCATTGCGAATAGCAGCGTCGAGCCATACAGGAAGACGATGGAGAGCATATGGAAGGGATTGTAGAACAGATTGCCGTAGCGGATCGAAAACGCAGCCGTCCAGTCCAGGTGCGGAAATATGCCAAACGGCACGGCCTCGGCCCAGCTCCCCATCAGAAGCGGCCGGATGAAGCCGAGCACGAGATACAGCCAAATCGCAGCGGCAAAGGCCCAGGCCACATGGGTACCCATGCCGAGTGAGCGGGCGCGACGATAAATGCGTACCCACCAAAGCAGGATCGATGCGGTGAGGAAGAACCCGGCCATCAGCCACCATCCGCCATAGGCCAGCGGGGGGAAGTGCAACCCGTAACCCGGCGCCGGCGGTTCCAGCGCCAGCCATGGGAGTTGACGCACGAACTGAACGGGGTCCCAGTTGACGGACGCCCACATGTTCAGCCCGATGATCTCGAACGCGATGAATCCGCAAATGAGCGACGCGATCCCCAGCGCACCCAGATAGATTGGGCCGACCTGGGCATCCCCGAACCGCCCGAACGTATGGATGAAGAAGGGTACGCCCGATCTGGTCCAATTGCTGGCAGTGAGCGGAACGCCCGCATAGGCAGGCCCACGCACCTGCACCCTGGTGAAAAGGTTTTGATATTCAGCCATGGCGCTTTCCCCCCTTCTTCGCGTTGTCGCGTTACTTCCAGATAGGCAGATTCAACCACCATCCCCACCATTCGGGCCAACCCCGGGTCCAGAATGGGCCGCTGATGACAATGCAGATCGCGCTCCAGAACCCGGCGGATAACGCCAGGAACAGTCCCAGCCGGTGCACGCCCAGCGTGCCGATGGACCAGCCGATCGTGTCGCGGAAAAACGTGTTCTCGTGCTCGGCCGTCTTGACTAGACCGCCCTTGGGCGGATTGGCGGCCGAGAGAACCAGTCCACCATGCATCGACAGCGCCAGCACCGTCGTGAAGAAGAACGACACGGCCAGCATGTGTGCGGGATTATAATGGAAATGGAGATACTGGTATCCGGTGTTGGACACCCAATCCAGATGGCTGAGGATGCCGTAGGGAAAGCCGAAACCCCAAGCGCCCATCAGCACTGGGCGGATCACCACCAGCGTGATGTAAGCGAACACCGCCACGCCATACGCGAATGGGACATGGTAGCCCATGCCAAGCTTGCGTGCGATCTCGACCTGCCGAAGCAACCACGACAGGAACGCGCCAATCGCACAGATCGTGATGATCTGCCATAGACCACCCTCTTTCAGCGGGGCGAAACCCAGGCCGTATTTCAAGTCTGGCGGTGCAATATTGATCTGCCAGGGATTCCAGGTCGGCCCGATCGCCGCACCGTAGATGATCATCAGCGTTCCCAGCGTCGCGAAGAAGATCGTCGTGACGCCGAAGAAGCCGACGTAGAATGGACCCACCCAGAAATCGAACAAGTCGCCGCCGACCAATGTACCGCCGCGGACACGGTATTTCGCTTCGAAGCTCAGCATCGACATTGCTCAGCCCTCCGGTCGAGTGTTGCGGCAGCGGACAAGACCGGGCGTGACCCCGGCCTTCCCCGCTGCCAGGAGAGACAAACTATTTTGGCGCAGATTGCGGAAGTGGAGCCATCTGCGCCGACGATCCGCGCGGCGCGCCTTCCAGCCAATTGAAGCGGCCGGTGCTGAGCAGAATGAAGTGGATCAGCAGCGCCAACACGAACAAGAATACGGAGAGGGCAACGAGCACTCGCCGTGGATCGAATAGCATCCATATACGCCACATGGCTGCGCTCCTTATGCCAGCAGGGTTTTCAGATACGTCACGCCGTCAAGCATGGACGTCGTGTAGCCGTTTGGCCCGGGCAGCCACGGACGCCACTGCCACACCAGTATGTGTGCCACGATCGCCACCACGGTGAAGACGATGAAGCTTGTGACGAAGATACTGTGGAATTCGCGGGCCTCGGCGTCGGTCAGCCCCGACGTCGATGCGGTTCGAACTGGATAGTCGGACATGGACAGTTCACCTCCTGATAGCAGCAAAAACCGCGCACATCCCGCGCGGCAGGGAAACACCACGGCCGGTGACACCGAACGGGCATTGCCTTTGCACGGTTCACGCCGCGCGTCCCGCCGCGAGAGCGGCAAGCGAGCGAGCGACGCGGTCCACGGTTACCCGCCCCTCGCGTGCAAGCCTCACATCCCGCTCGACTTGGTCGCGCAGCCGCTTCGCAGCGGAGATGCGAACCAGGAACGGCTCGGATTCAACATAATCATCCAGCAGCTGGACCGCCTCGGGATCCCAAGGATCGGCGTTCCAGCTCTCGGCTTTGGCAGGTGTGGCCTCGGCGCGATCCATATCCGTGGCCAGCGGCAGGATATGGAACAACGCATCGAACAGCGCGTTACAGTACTCCTGCACCAGGTAGGTCGCCCCGGCATACCCCATGAACGGCGTCCCCGTGCTCCGCCGGATAATGGCGCCAGGGAACGAGGCCGGGATATACATGCAACGGCTTCCCAGCTCCGCCGCGTACAACCGCTCGTTGTACGACCCATACAGCACCAGTGGCGGCGTGGCGGCGAGCGCGGCCCGGACCGCTGCATTGTCCGGCTTGGTCCCGGCCGTGCGGCTGAACTGGAACGTGCAGGGCAGGCCTAACTCGTCCTGCAGGAAATTCACCAGGCCGCGCGTGTAGGTCTCGGTTGCCACTACGGCGAACGACGCGGTCGCAAAGAAATCCTGCGTCACGCTGCGCCACAAATCCCAGATTGGCTTGATGGTGGTGTGCTTCTCCCGCTCGATGAACGGCTCCGGGTCCAGCCCGGTCAGTTCACCCAGCTTGCGCAGGAAACTCGTCGTGGCAAACAGCCCGATCGGGGCCTGCAAATAGGGCCGGTCCAATTCCTCGCACAGGCCACGTCCGAACTCGCGATACATGCAGATGTTCACGTCGGCGTTCGGTAGCTTCGTTATGTCTTCGATGTGGGAGCCAAGCGGGAAGACCAGGTTGATCTCGCAGCCGATGCCTTCGACGATGCGGCGGATCTCCGCCAGGTCGGAGGGCATATTGAACGTGCCGTAGATCGGGCCGATGATATTGACGCGCGGTTTCTCACCCTCCTTGCGGATGCGCGGCCGGGGCTTCAGCTTCTTCGCGCCGAATTCGCTCCACAGCCAGTAGATGGCGCGATCGGCCGCCTGCCACTGGTCCTCGTCGATCGTGCGGGGGATGAAGCGCAGCAGATTGCTGCCCTCCGGCGTCACGCCGCCACCGATCATCTCCGCGATACTGCCCGTGACCACAACGGCCGGCATATCCGGGTCCTGCATCGCCGCGGCCCGGCGTAGCGCACCCTCCGTGCCATGCATCGACAGCGAATCTTCGTTCAGCCCCGTCACCACGATCGGCAACTCGTGCGGTGGCAAGCCGTCGGTGTAATGCAGCACCGCGGTGACGGGCAGGTTCTCGCATCCCACCGGGCCATCGATGACGACGCGCAGGCCCCGGATCGCGGTGAAGGCGTAGACTGCGCCCCAGTAGCCACCGGCACGATCGTGATCCAGAACCAGCATGGCCTAGTGTCCTACCGCTTCGGTGGCCCGGGCCTTGGCCTCGCGTTGGCGCTTGTACCGCTCGCGCGCGCCCGCCGGCTCCTGCGGCTTGTCGGTCCAGCCATAGCCGGCCGTGTCTTTGACGCCGACACCCTCGAAGAAGTTCACCATCTGGGTGAAGCGTGGGGCGCCACGCGTCTGCGCCGCGATGATCCCCGCCAGCGATGCCGCGCCTGCCGCCCCGAACAGGGGCCGGGCGGAGACCATGTTGGTGAAATACAACGCCGGTATGCCCAGCTCCTTCGCCTTCTGCACCAGTGGCGTGGTGCCTGCGGCCAGGTCCGGGCGAACATCCATCATCGCCGCCATGTCCTGTTCCAGGCTGGCGCGGAACTGCACGTGCGTACCGCGGGCTGCCAGCCACTCCCGGTCGGCCTCCGCCCATTCCGTCCGCGGACAGGCGGTGCCGACGTAAGGCACTTCAGCGCCAGCCTCGATCAGCAAGCGCGCCACCAGCAATTCCGAGCCTTCGTAGCCGGACACTGTGATCCGGGCATGGATCGGGTTTGCAGCCAACGCCGCCTCGATGGCCGGCAGCGCACGCGCCTTGGCGGCATCGATATCGGCACGCGCCACATTGGCTGCCGCACCGATGGCGTCCAGCCAGGCGGCCGTCCCCTCCACGCCCACCGGGCCGGAGCCGACGACCGGGCGCCCTGCCGCACGGAATTCGCGGATCGCGGCGGTGTAGAAGGGGTGCACGGCCGCCGCCACCCGACAATCCAGCGCAGCATACAGGTCGCGCCATTCGCGGCAGGGCGTTTGCGGCGCGACGGCGAGGCCCATCGGCGCCAGCAGGGCACCGATGCTGGGTGGGTCGGCCGGAAACAACTCGCCGATCAGGCTGACGGTCGGCATGCTCTGCATCTTGCTGGGGCGCGCCACCGGGCCCTGCTCCGCTTCGGTTCGGGCGTAGCGCAGCATTGCCCCCGCCAACACGTCCTTTGCCTCGGCGTGGGTCGGCACGCCGAACCCCGGCACATCGATTCCGATCACCCGCACGCCGTCGATCTGTTTCGGCAAGCGGTCCAGCGGCACGCCGGACGCGGTGGGCACGCAAAGGTTGATCACCACCACGGTGTCATAATCGGCGGGTTTGGCCGTCTGGTACACTGCCTCCCGGATGTCCTCGAAGAGCTGGCCTTTCACCAGCGTCTCGGAGTTGAACGGCACGTAACCGACCGTCCTGCGGGCCCCATAGAAATGCGATGTGAAGGTCAACCCATACACGCAACACGCGGAGCCCGAGAGGATGGTCGCCGTACGCCGCATCCGCAGCCCGACCCGCAATGCGCCAAAGGCCGGGCACATGGATTGCGGCTGGTCGTGCGGGCCGCGCGGATAATCCGTCATCAGACGGTCCATCGATTCGCTCTTGCCGGCGGCGCGCGCAGCCTCCATCAGCGTTTCGCGTCCGCCGTGGCAGCCGCTTTCACCGGGAACGATGGAGCCATCCACCGTCACACGCCCTCGTAGATGATTTCGAGCGACTGGCGCGGCGCGGCGCCGGCGGACGCGCACATATCTTCCATCGTCGCCGGCTGCAGCACGACGCCGCGGCCCACCGCATCCCCCTTGAACAGGTTCAGCAGCGCATCATGCGTCAGCGGCGTTGGCCGCACGGGCGGGGCGTCGGCCACTTGCTTGGCCAGCTCCTCGAACATCGGCGCCCACTGGCCGCCGGGCACCCCGACGATCTCGTAATTGGCGCTCTTGCGGCGGATATCCTCGTTCGCGGGGATGGCCGAGAGCACCGGGATGCCCACCGCCTCGGCAAAGGCCTGTGCCTCCCCGGTGCCGTCATCCTTGTTGATGACCATGCCCGCCACGCCGACATTGCCGCCCATCTTGCGGAAGTAGTCCACGGCGGAGCAGACGTTGTTGGCGACATAGAGCGATTGCAGATCGTTGGACCCGACGACGATCACCTTCTGGCACATGTCACGCGCGATCGGCAGGCCGAAGCCACCGCACACCACATCGCCGAGGAAGTCGAGCAGCACGTAGTCGAAGCCCCAATCGTGGAAGCCGAGCTTCTCCAGTAATTCGAACCCGTGGATGATGCCCCGGCCGCCGCACCCGCGCCCGACTTCGGGGCCGCCTAACTCCATCGCGAACACGCCATCGCGGATGAAGCAGACATCGCCAATGCCCACCTTCTCGCCGGCGGCCTTCTTCTTGGACGATGTCTCGATGATCGTCGGGCAGGACCGGCCGCCGAATAGCAGGGACGTCGTGTCGCTTTTGGGATCGCATCCGATCAGCAGTACACGTTTGCCCTGCTGCGCCATCATGTAGCTGAGGTTGGCCAGGGTGAAGCTTTTGCCGATGCCGCCTTTGCCGTAGATGGCAATCACCTGGGTCTGCTTGGTCACCGTTGCAGTCGATACTGCATCGGGCTCGATGGCGGCTTCGTCGCGCAGGCTTTGCGTCATGTCTGACGGTGCCGGTATGGGATGGCTCACGGTCGCATTCATGCGCAGGCTCTCCAATCAAGGACCATTTTCAAGCACTCGGGATCGTCGAATGCGGTGCGATACGCATCGGCTGCCCTGTCAGGCGCTTGCCGGTGGGTGATCAGACCATCGAGCGAGAGTTGGCCGGTTCCAGCAGCGCGGGTGACGAAAGCCAGATCCGTCTCCTGCCACTGCGCGGCCACCCGGATCCGCGCTTCCCGCATGAAAGCCGGGGCAAACGCGAATTGCAGCGGCTCGCTGTAGAACCCCGCCAACACCACCTCCCCACCAGGTGCGAGGCAGCTGATCAGCGTGTCCAGCAGCGCAGGGTCTCCGCTGGCGTCATAGATCGCGGCGTAGTTGCGACGCGGGTCGGACGCCGGGTCGATGACCGGGTAGCCAGTGGCATTGTCGGCCCGGGCCGGGTTGCGCTCCCATACCGTCGGCGATCCGCCGGCGAGCAGGGTCAGCCGGGCGAGGACGCGGCCCAGCACGCCGTGACCCACGATCAAATCGGGCAGGGCGGCCCCGGCCGCGCCGATCGCGTGCTGTGCGGTGGCAGCCAACGCCAACAGCACGCCGCGCTCCCCCAGTGTCTCGCTGATGCAGACCGCCCGGGCGCCGGGCACGACCAGTCGGCGGGCTGCCCCGCCGAACAAGCCGCGCACGGGACCGAAGCACCGCGCGCCTGGCACAAAGACCAGTTCACCGACGCGACCGCCGGACGCCGGTCCTGCCCGCGTTACGCGGCCAACCGATTCATACCCGGGGACCAGCGGATAGCCCATGCCGGGAAAGTGCGGCATACGCCCGGTCCATAGCAGCCTCTCGGTTCCCGTGCTGATGCCGCTCCAGGCGACATCGACGACAACGTCGTCATCGGTCGGGTCGGTGAGATCGATACGGCTGAGCGCCAAATTTTCCGGCGCGGTGAGCACAACAGCGAGTGTATCCATCATGCCCCCCTTTCACGCCGCGGATGAGATCTCCACTTGTTGTAATGCTAGACTTACAATTAAGATTGTCAATCAGGATTTACATTGGCGATGATGACCCGCGCTAGCAGCGGCGATCGCGTCCGGAGAAGTTGCGCCTTGGCAAACCCTGCCTCCTGCAAGAGGGCCATCAACTTGGCTGCCGTGCGTGGCCGTCCTTGACCCATTGCGAGCAAGTAGAATCCGAAATAGGCATGGCCTACGGGCTCGGCACCTGCCGTTTCCGCCATTGGTTCGGCCAGAAGCACCACACCATCCTTCGGTAACGCCGCCCGCACCGCGCGCAGAATCGTCAGTGCCTCGGGGTCGTTATGATCATGTATGACCCGCACAAGGGAGATGACATCCGCACCCCCGGGCAAACTCTCCGTCAGAAAGCTTCCCCCGACGGCGCGCGCACGATCCGTTAGCCTAGATACCGCAAAGCGGCTGCAGGCCATTTCGGCAACAGCAGGCAGGTCGTACAGGGTCAATTGCAAACCTGGCACACGCTCCGCGACTGCGACGAGAAAGCTGCCATCGCCGCCTCCCACATCCATCAGGTGCCGATGTTGCCCCAGTGAATAGGCATCGATCACTTCGTCCGACACCAGCGGCTGCGAGGCCGCCATCAGGGCGGTATAGGCCGCCACCGGCCCTTCCCCGGCAGAGGCATAGGACCAATAGCTGGCCAGCTCGGTTCCGCCTTTTTGGCCTTGGAGGAGTGCCACCGGGTCCTGTAGGTCGGCGTAGAGCATCGGATGGTGCAGCACCATTTGCTGGATCGCCGCATTGCCGACCATTGCTGCACCAAGCGGCCCCAGCGCATAGCGATCGCCCCGCCGGCTGGTCAGTTGCAGAGCCGTGGCGGCTGCCAATAACCGCTCCGTCGCCTCCACGCTGAGCCGAAGCCGGATCGCAAGGGATGCAATGCTCGCCGGGCGCTCGGCCAGGATCTCGAATACATCCAGTTGCACGCAGGCCAGCAGGATCTGCGAGTAGACGAATCCGGCGCACAGATCGAACAGGGCGCGGGTGCGGCGGCGCGCAATCGGCCGCGTCAGCGGAAACGTCGTTGCCCATCGCCGGAACCGCGGGCTTGCCACGGCCCGGTCTCGCCAGGCGAACAGCCGCTCGCGCCAGGGTAGGGCTGCCTCGATCACGACCGGACTCATGCTGCGTGCCGCGCCAGCTCCTGTGGCAGCAGCCGTAGGGTTTCCGTCCGGATATGGCTGCGCAAGGCCAACCGGCCCGGACAGGGCGGCACTGCCTCCACCGCTTCACCCGACAGATCCTCTAGCCGGGCAATGGCGCCATCCAGTCCTAATTGCAGAACTGCGCTGGGGCGGGCATGGGCACAATCCTGACCCGCCGGCTTGCCCAGCATCTCTGGATTGCCCGTCGCGTCCAGGATGTCGTCCGCCACCTGGAACGCCTCTCCCAACCGCATGCCGACCTCGCGCCAGCATTCCGCCGGGCCGCCCGCCGCAGCGGCACCAGCCACGGTGGCAGCGGCGAACAGTGCACCCGTTTTCTCCCGCTGATACTGCGCCAGATCAACGTCCTGCTCGCACTCCCAGGCCTGCCCGGCGACAATCCCGCAGGGGATTCCAACCGAGAGCCCGATAGTGCCCAGCAAAGCCGGCAGCCGCGCTGGCGCCGACATCGCGCCCTGCGCCAATGTCTGGAATGCCAGCACGATGAGGGCGTCCCCCGCCAAGACGGCCAAAGGTTCACCAAATGCGCGATGGACCGAGGGGCGGCCGCGGCGGATGTCTGCATCGTCAAAACAGGGCAGGTCGTCATGTATGAGCGAGGCACAATGCAACAATTCGATCGCTGCGGCGGCAGAGTCAGCGATGTCCGGACGGTCGTCGCCGCATGCCGCCGCGACCGACAGGCACAGCCTGGGCCGGATGCGCGCCCCGCGCGGGAAAACCGCGTATCGCATGGCCGCCGTCAATCTGGGGGGGCAGCCCGGGTGATCGCCCCGTGCCAGAGCTGCTGCCAAACTCTGCTCGATGCGAGACATCACGTCCATTGCCACGCCCCAATCTGTCAGTTCTTATTGTCACTTAATACCGTCAGCTATCATTGACAGTTTCGTCAAGCGCGAATTGAATGGCGCGATGAAAACCCCCCGGGTCGTCGTCATCGGTGCGGGTATGGCGGGCCTTACCGCCGCGCTTGACCTGGCACGACAGGGCGCCGCGGTGACCGTGTTGGAGAGCGCGGCCGCACCCGGCGGCAAAATGCGAGACGTCGCGGTCGGATCCGCCCGCGTCGATGCCGGGCCCACGATTTTCACGATGCGCTGGGTGTTCGACAAGCTGTTCGCCGATGCGGACACCACCCTGGCCGATCACCTGACGCTGCACCCGGCCGGCATCCTGGCCCGGCATGCCTGGAGCGAGTCCGAACAGCTCGACCTCTTCGCTGACCCGGCACGAACCGAGGATGCGATCGGCACTCTGGCCGGCGCCGTGGAGGCACGTGGATACCGTGCTTTCAGGGAAGATTCCCGTCACATCTATGAAACACTTGAGCGGACATTCATTGCCGCACCCCGCCCGTCCGCCCCTTCCCTTGTGCGCTCCATCGCAAGCCAAGGGCTGGGAGGCCTCTGGAACATCCGGCCCTTTGAAAGTATGTGGACCGCCTTGAGCCGCCATTTCCGTGATCCGCGGCTGCGCCAGCTTTTCGGGCGCTATGCGACCTATTGCGGATCATCCCCCTATCTGGCGCCAGCCACGTTGATGCTGGTCGCCCATGTCGAGCAGGAGGGCGTTTGGCTGGTCGAAGGCGGCATGCACCGGGTTGCCCAAGCGCTGGCGGCTTTGGCCACTGCCAGAGGCGCATCGTTCCGCTACGATGCGCCCGTCGCCGAGATTTGCGTCGCCACCGGCCGAATTGCCGGGGTGAGGCTGCAAAGCGGCGAGCGCATCGATGCCGACGCCGTCGTGGTCAATGCCGATGCCGCTGCCCTAGCGGCCGGGATGTTCGGACGCGCGGTCATGCAGGCCGTGCCCCCGCCCTCCGGTCAGCGCTCACTCTCCGCCGTGACCTGGGCGATGGTGGCGGAGGCGGATGGGTTTCCATTGGTGCGCCATACCGTGTTCTTTTCCCGCGACTACAAGGCGGAATTCGATGCCATCGCCCGCGGCAGTCTGCCCTCCGAGCCCACCATCTACATCTGCGCACAGGATCGCACCGACTTAGGAGCCGCCATGGGCAGCCCTGAGCGGCTGCTTTGCCTCATCAACGCGCCTGCCACGGGCGACCGCCACACATTGTCCCAAACGGAGATCACCGCATGCGCGGATCGCGTTTTCACCCAACTGCGCCGGTATGGTCTGCATCTGCGTCCGATGGCGGCGGAAGCAACCAGCCCGGCCGGGTTCAACAGGCTCTTTCCGGCGACGGGCGGCGCCCTGTATGGCCAGGCGACACACGGCCCGATGGCGTCCTTTTCCCGTCCGGGCTCCGAGACCAAGATCCCGGGGCTCTATCTGGCGGGGGGCAGTGTGCATCCGGGGCCGGGAGTGCCGATGGCGGCGCTGTCGGGGCGACTGGCAGCAGCACGGCTGCTGGCGGACCTCGCTTCGACCCGCCCGTCCCGCATGGTGGCTACACGTGGTGGTACGTCGATGCGCTGAGTGAGGACGGCACGCATGGGATCACGCTGATTGCGTTCATTGGGAGCGTCTTCTCGCCCTTCTATGCCTGGTCGCGACGCCGCGGCCTCGGGGATCCGCATCACCATTGCGCGCTGAACGTGGCGCTGTATGGCCGACCGCGGCGATGGGCTATGACCGAACGTGGCCGCACCGCCTTGCACCGGGACGCAACGACGCTCTCCATCGGACCCAGTGCCCTGCATTGGGATGGCACGCATCTCACCATCGACATTGCGGAGGTTACTGCCCCACTGCCTTCCCGGCTTCGTGGCACCGTCCGCGTCACCCCTGCTGCAGTGACCGGACGAATTTTCAACCTGGATCAGGCCGGCTGCCACACCTGGTCCCCGATCGCGCCCATCTCCCATGTGGACGTCGCACTCACCAGCCCGGACTTGCGCTGGTCCGGACCAGGCTACCTCGACACCAATCGTGGCATCCGTCCCCTGGAGGCCGATTTCGTCCACTGGGATTGGTGCCGCGCGCCGGTGCCCGACGGCGCGGCCATCCTCTACAACGCCACTCGCCGCCTTGGTGGCGAGCAATCGCTCGCGCTGCGGATCGGCCGGGACGGATCAATACAGGATGTGGCACCGCCGCCACGGGTCACCCTGCCCGCAACACGGTGGCGGATTCAGCGGCAAACCCGGGCAGAGCCGGGTCAAACGGTCGAGGTGGTGCAGACCTTGGAGGACACGCCGTTCTACGCTCGCTCCGTCCTGGACACGAGGCTGCTCGGCCACCGGGTGACGGCGATGCATGAGAGCCTCTCGATGGATCGCTTCACCGCCCCTTGGGTACAGGCCCTGCTACCATTTCGTATCCCGCGCGGCTGGTGAACTCCCGGCTATGGCGGGTCGGGCCTGATATCCTGGCGCGCCGCCTTGTCCTTACGAATGGCGCGGCGCACTGAAATCAATTCGAAGATGAGCAGGCCGAGGAAGCCAACCTCCAGAATGATCCACTCCCACCGGCCCATCCTATAGCCCACCGCCCCCATGGATCTGCTGCTGCTGCAGTCTGGCAAACAGCTCCAACACCCAGACGACCCTGTCCCCGATACCACCGACGACAACATGGGACGGCGCCAATGTCACCGCCTGCACCAAGTAGCGGCAAGCCTGCAAGGGTGGCGCGGGCGCGGCCTTCCCCGGCAGCATCGCCGTCAGCACAGCCCACCCGACCAAACGCAGCTTTCGACGAACTGGCACGACGGCCCGGCGGGTGACCGAATCGAACCCGTTCCGAGCAATCTCGGCCCCAATTTGCGCATACAGCAATCGGGCCGAGCGAATTCCTGGACGGCAATCCCAGGGCAACGCCGCAATACCCGAATCCGCGCGGGCGTATAGCGTTTCGGCTGCCTGCAGCAACCGTTCGACGACAGCGCCGATCGCCGGGGCGAAATGGGGTTCGGCCAGCCAAGCCTCGGGGTCGATCCCCACCCCACGCAACCATGACCTCGGCAGATACAGTCGGCCGGCCCGTGCATCTTCACCGACATCACGGGCGATATTGGTCAGTTGCATGGCGGTGCCGAGATCGCAGGCCCGGGCAACCTGCGCCGGGCTGCGCGCGCCCATCAATACCGCCATCATGGCGCCGACCGTGCCTGCCACGCGCGCCGCATAATCCTGCAACTCGTCCAAGGTTTCGTATTGCCGGCCGGACGCATCCCAGGCGAACCCGTCCAGCAACGCCTCCAGCAGCGCGCGGGGGATCGCGAAATGCGCCACGACCCCGGCCAACGCCCGGTCTGCCGGCAGGGCCGAGGGCGTGCCGGCATACACCTGGTCCAACCGATCCCGCAGCGCGTTCAGCGCCGAAGCACCGCCGTTGCAATCGATCAGGTCGTCTGCCACCCGGCAGAACGCGTAGAGCGCCGTCGCTGGCTCACTGATCCGCGCCGGTAACACATGCGAGGCCGCGGAAAATGTGCGGGAGCCGCCTCGCATCAAGTCCTGGCACGCCGCCAAGTCGGCCTGGAGGCTAGGGGCGAACGGCATGGGGCACCACCGTATCGAGGATTTTCGCTGAACAGAGTACGCCGGGTAGGCCTGCGCCGGGATGCGTGCCGGCCCCAACGAGGTAGAGCCCGTCCACCTCCTCGCTGCGGTTATGGGGACGGAACCAGGCGCTTTGTGTCAGTAACGGTTCCATCCCGAAGGCCGCGCCGCGGAACGAGAGCAGACGATCCTGGAAATCCTGCGGCGTCATGATTCGGGATGACACGATATTGCGCTCCAACCCCGGGAGGATCGTCGCGTCCAGCGCCGCGGCAATCGCCCGGCGGTATCGCTCCCCCTCCGCTGCCCAATCCGTCCCGCTCGCCAGATGGGGCACCGGCGACAGGACGTAAAATGTATCGCACCCGGCCGGAGCCAAAGAGCGGTCGGTCGCCGTTGGACGATGCAAATAGAGGCTGAAATCATCCGCCAATCTGTGGCGCCTGAAGATATCGCGCAGCAGCTCGCGATAGCGCGGCCCTAAGAGGATCGTATGATGCGCAACGTTTTCATAACGGCATTTGGTGCCGAAATACCAGACGAATAGCCCCATCGAATAGCGAGCCCGTTCCACCCGCCTATCCGTCCACCGCCGGCGATGTTCGGGCGCCAGCAGGTGGCGATAGGTCCAGGCGCTATCCGCGTTCGAGACGACGATATCGCTTGGGATATGCGTCCCGTCGGCCATTTCGACCCCGGTTGCGGCACCGTTGGCGACCATGATCCGGCGTACGTCCTGGTTGCAGCGAAGCGTGCCACCCTGTCCGCGGATCAGCTTGACCATTCCCGCCACCAGCGCACCCGTGCCACCCATCGCGAAGTGGACGCCCCAGCGACGCTCGAGAAACGCGATCAGTGCATAGACGGAGGTTGCGCTAAACGGATTTCCACCCACGAGCAGTGGATGGAAGCTCAGCACCGTGCGCAAACGCGCATCCTTCACGTGCTTGGCTACCAGGCCGTAGACACTTCGCCAACTGCCCAGCGCGGCCAAATCGGGGATGACTTTGGCCATGCTGGTCCAGTGCGTGAAAGGCACGTCGCCCAAACGTTCGAACCCAACGTGGTAGATACGCTCACTGGCGGCCATGAACCGTTCGTAGCCAGCGGCGTCCGCCGGGCTGAACCGGGCGATTTCGGCCCGCATCCGATCCGGGTCGCCGGAATAGTCGAACGTAGCGCCATCGGCAAAGCGGATGCGATAGAAGGGATCGATCGGCAGCAGCGTCACGTCATCCGCCAAGCGGCGGCCACACAGCGCCCACAATTCTTCCAGCAGGAAAGGCGCGGTCACGATGGTGGGGCCAGCATCGAAGGTGAAGCCGTCCTGCCGAAAGACAGCAGCCCGGCCCCCGGCAGTGGCCAGCCGTTCCAGGATGGTTACCCTATACCCGCGGGCCCCCAATCGTATCGCCGCTGCCAGTCCGCCAAAGCCGCTTCCAATGACCACGGCATGCGGGCGGTGGTCCGGCTCCACTGCTGCGATCGTTCGGCCGGGTTCGAGTGTCAGGACAGACATTCTGCGAATGTGTAACACATAACTGACACTGGGCAAGGCTGGTTTTTTATTCTTGCCGTCGCCGTGTCCGCGCGGACCCGTGGCCCCAACGCAATCGCAGGTCTGTTACATGGCCCAACAGTGCCCCCAGCAGTGGCAATGAGATCCAACCCCACCACGCACCAGCGAGACCCACTCGCATCGCAACCAACAGGCACATGCCGGAACAAAGGTTCGGCAGTATCGCGCCGGGTCGGATGCCAAGGCGCCAACGGTGCCAAACCGCCACGAGCACCGCGCCCTCCAGCGCCATGCCAATCAAGATGATATCGAGCGCCCGACCGGACGCGACCCACGCCCCCATCAGCCGGACAACGCGCCCGTTATCCTTGCATGGTCCAGGATGAGGTCCGCAACCACTTGCGGCGCCTCCTCATGCGCCAGATGCCCCAGCCCGGGAAGCGTTGCGAGGGTCGCGCCCGGCACCAATGCCTGAATGCGGACCGCGTCGGCCGGCGGGATGGTGCGGTCGTTGGCGCCAACGATCAGCAGCAGGGGCGGCCGCAATCGGGGCAAGGCACGAAGCAGTGGCTGCAGATCCCAATGCGCCATCATCCCCAACGCTGCCGCGGCGTGGCTGGGTTGCCGCACCAGGCGGGCGTAGAGTGCGACGCCCCGTGCATCCAGCGTCGACCCCGTGTCGGCCAGCAGTTTTTCCACTATCGCGGTGTCGCGCGCCCGCCACGCAAACAGCTCCGGCAACAGCGGCAATCCCACGAGCAGTTTGGCCAGGGGAGAAAAAAGCTGTCCCGGAATGCCCCCGAGCGGCATCACCGCCGCGTTGAGACCCACCAGGCATTGCGGCCGGATTTGCCCGTCCAATGCCATCCGGGCCAGGATCGCTGCCCCGGCAGAGTGGCCTACTGCCACCTGCGGCTGCAAATTGAGCATCCGCAGCAGGGCCTGTAGCGCCAACGCCATACCCGGCAGTGACAGGCGGCGCATGGCAGGCGATTCGGTAAAGCCATGCCCCGGCAGATCCGGCGCGACGACAGTGAAATGCTGCGCCAGGATAGGAGCCAGGTCGCGCCAGGAATGGGTGGCAGCGCCAGTGCCATGGATGAGCAGCAACACGGGCCCGCTGCCCATGGTCTGCACATGCCACACCAGGCCGGTGGCCCTCACGAATTGGCTCGACCCGCGGTTAGGCCAGTCCTTTGGCAGCCGACTTTGTGGGGTATTGCGCCGGTCGCTCATCGCGCGGCCTGTATGGCGCGCGACAACGCTGCGGCGTCGGCATAGGGCAGAGCCACGTATCGTGCCCGCATTTCCATTGCCAGACGCTGGGTGGGTGGATGCGGGCGGGGCGATGTGTCCACCAGCAAAACCGAAAAACCACGCTGGCCCAGTTGCCGGGCAGCAACGCCCGCCTCCTGCTCCGCAAGCGCGCGATTGCCGGTGCCGTCCCGTGTGACATTGGCGCGCCCATCCGTCAGCAGCACCAGGGTTGGCGTGCCGCCGCGCCGCCGCACCTCCTCCGCCAACGCCGAGCCGGCATCGATCCCGGCAGCCAACGGCGTGCCTCCACCGCCGGGCAGGCCCGATAGGCTGCGCTTTGCCCGCACAAGGGAGCGTGTCGGTGGCAGCAGCAATTGGGCGCCACGCCCGCGGAAGGCGAAGACAGCAACCCGGTCGCGGCGGACGTAGCACTCGGCCAGCAACAACTCGACCGCTCCCTTCGCTTCCGCCAGCCGGTTCAAGGCGGCTGAGCCGGATGCGTCGACGATGAAGATCGTCGTGGTCTCCGACCGTTGCTTCACCCGGTTGACGCGAAAATCGTTCCGCCGCACCTCGATCAGCGCTGGCCCGGCCGAACGCCGCCGCAGAGCCTGCCACGGTGCTGCAGCGCGCAGCGTTTCCATCAGGTTCAGCCGAAGCCCTTGCCGCGGATCGCCAGCGCATACGCCGGCCGGGCGCCCGCGCTTCCCGGATTTATGGAGGGCGCCTGCGAGGCCCATGCTGCGCGCCTGTTTGCGCACGGCCTCCATGCTGCGCAATTGCTGCAGCAGTCCCGGTGGAATTGCGGCTTGCGCTGCTTCCAGAACGATATCGGCCAAAGGCTGCGCGGTTTCTGCAGGGTCGGCTGCCTCGGTGTCGCTGGAATCACTGTCGCCGGGCTCTGGCGTATCGTCACTACCGGCCTCCTGCTCAGCGGCCGGCAGTGCCGTCGCACGGGGCGCGAGGACCAACCGGCCCGCCAGTGCCGCGTCCTCTGCCGTCACATTGTCCCGTCCCGCCAAGGCGGCGGCGGCACGGGCAGCGCGGAGTGCCAGCAGCGGGGCCCGCAGCGAATCAATGCCCAGCGCCGCGGCAGTCGCGCACAGCGCCTCGATCATCCCAGCGTCAGCGCAAACACCCGGGAGCCGGCGCCGCGCGGCAGCGATCGCAAGCCGGTGATCGTCGTCTTGCCCCTGGTGCGCGACGTCTTCGAGTTCCACGTGAAAAGCGAGCCGATCGAGCAGGGATGCGGATGGGCGTTCATCTCGCGTGGCACCCTCATCCAGCGCAGCGATGCCGAATGGCATTCCGGCGTCCCGGGCGGCCGCGAGACGAGCGATCGTGGCCACGGGCATCCGCTCCGCCATTGCCAGCAGCAAGACGCCCTGCCCCGTTTCCTCCAGCAATCCCCGCGATGTGACGGGACGCCCGGCGCCCAGGGTCAAGGCGAGGTCGATCCCGCCTAGCAGCCGGTCGTCCGGGATGGTTGGTGGCAGCCTTCGCAAGGTTGTGCCTTCTGGCAAATCCCCCCGCAACGCTGCGAGCCAACGGTCGCGCACCGGGCCCGGAGGGGCCCGCACCGATACCCCACCCGTGCCGGCGGGATCGACGGCGAACAAGGTGGCGGCCGTGCGTGCGTCAGCCCAATCCATCGCCGCCGAACTGTTCTTGCACAGCCCGGGCGATCCTGGCACCCGACCCGGCTTCATCCAGCGGGTCCCGGCGCAGCCGATGTCGCAGTGCGGAGGGCGCCACACGCAGCAGATGCGCCTGCGTGACCACAGGATCACCCTCCAACGCTGCCACCGCACGGGCCGCCCGCAGCAGCGTCAATTCGGCACGCAGCCCATCGGTACCCAACCGCAAACAAAGCCGGGTCGCCGATTCCAGGACCGCATCCGGCACCTGCACCTGGGGCAGTAAATCCCGTGCGGCTACGATCTGGTCTCGCAACGCCGATTCTTCGCGTTGCCACTCCTCGGCGAAACATTCCGGCTGGCGTTCGAACTCGTCGCGTCGCCGCACGATGGCGATCCGGGTTGCAATATCCTGCGGCGTGCGGACTTCGACCGACAGCCCGAACCGGTCGAGCAGTTGCGGACGCAACTCGCCCTCTTCTGGGTTTCCGCTGCCGATCAGGACGAACCGTGCGGGATGCCGCACGCTCAAACCCTCCCGCTCGACCACGTTTTCCCCCGACGCGGCCACGTCGATCAGCAAATCGACCAGGTGATCTTCCAGCAAATTCACTTCATCGATGTAGAGGAACCCTCGATTGGCACGGGCCAGCAGTCCAGGTTCGAAGCGCTTCTCACCGCGAGTGAGGGCGGTTTCCAGATCGAGCGCGCCAACGACGCGGTCTTCCGTGGCGCCCAATGGCATATCCACCACGGGCACGGACGCGGTGGACGGCCTGCGATCGCTGTCGGCGGAACATGCATCACACCACGGACCCTGAGCCGGGTTGCAGTGATAGGGGCAACCATCAACCACGACCATCGGCGGCAATAAGGAGGCCAGGGCGCGGACAGTGGTGGATTTGCCGGTGCCGCGATCGCCGAACACCAGCACCCCGCCA
>NZ_LMUY01000124.1:20425-25208 GCF_009765685.1 Acidisphaera sp. L21
ATCTAGCTCGCCGGCCTTGCCGTTGCTGGTTGCCGCCCGGCCTTGAATGCCTCCAGCACGCCGGGCTCGAGCTTGGTCGAGATTTCGGCAAGCCGGTGTGCGGCTGCAACGATCCGCTCCAGTCCCTGCGTTTGCGCGGCGACTCCGACCTCCTTCAGCAGCACATGGAATTCTTCTTCCAGGGCAGGAACGATTTGAGCGCTGCCAAATTGAACCTCGTTCAGCCAATCGGGCGATCCCATCGTGATGTCGAGTTGGTTGCCGAAGAAGAACAGCAGGCTACCGTCGGCGTCATGAACCGGTGAAATGAAGAGCAGGTTGTAGAACTTCGAGCCGTCACGACGGTAGTTGACGATCCATTCGATGCAGCCCTGGCCTGCGTCGAGACAGCCGCGAATACGGCGTTGCGATACCGGATCGGTATCTTGGCCCTGCAGAAATCGGCAGTTGCGACCAACGATTTCGTCTATGGGATAGCCAGACAGTTCTTCGAATGCGCGATTGGCGGCCACCATCGGCGTATCGGCCAGATGGGGGTCGCACAACACCATCGGCGCAGTACTATACTGCATCGCGGTCGTGAGTGCATCCCGGATTGCTATAGCGCTCAAGTTTCAAGCCTCCCGGTCGGGAGGATGACTGCATTCCGGTCGCTGGTCTATCGGCAGAGCGCCGTTACCACATCGTGCGAGGCGCTCGTGCCCACCACGGCGTGACCTCCCCGCCCAGCCCCGACGCGCCGTGATCGTCGTTACTGGCCTTCAAGGGGTCTGGGGCTACTTGCGGCGTTGCAACATGTTCGCCCGCGTGTGGCGCTATGGACGGCGCCGGTTCATCGGCCGGGCCTAGTAGGGCCAGAGGTTTGGCCGAAGCGGCATCGGCCTTCAAAACCTCGACGACCTGTTTCAGTGCTTCGCTCCGCCCTAGGCTATAGGCTTGCCGGACGATCTGCTGGAGTGAGGTCAATATATCCTCGAATTCCTGACTTGGCATTCAGTCCCCCCTTCTACGGAGCCATTATCGAAGCCGAATACGCTGTCAAAGCCTGGCTCGAGAAGTTGGTTCCGTGCGGCCCGAGCTTCGGCGTTGGTAATATCTTTGACAGTAACCGACCGATGTCGGTCGAGGTTTTGCTCGCCAAATCTGCCCCTACCATGCCACCTGCGGCCTTGTCTTCGACGAAAACCCGACCGCCGACGATGACCACCAGCGCCGGGTTCAGCGATGCCCGGCGCGCACTGACGATTGTCTCCGTCAGTTGAGAGAGCCGATTGTCGCGGCGGAAAGCCGAGCTTAGCGAAAGATCCAGAGCGTCGAACCAAACGCCTGATACGAGATCCTGCAACGCTTGGTCGCTGGTTGGAAATTCGGAATGCGGGGACCAGCCGGCGTTGCGCAGCACATCGGAATCCAATGCCGCGCCCAACTGATGCAGCTCACCTGGTTCGGGCACGACCAGCACGGCGGAGTTTGGCCGCCAGGGCATTTCCGAGCATCGTCCGGTCGACACCAGCCGCGCTGCCGTTTGCAGACGGGACAGGGCCATCGTGACATCGAACTCGCTGCAGAAATCTTCGCTCCAAAGATCGCCGAGCCTGCGAGCCGCGGGCTCGAACAAGGTCGCGTAGATCGGCATAGCGGGAGCATTGATGTCACGCATTTCCCTGATGAGTTCGACCGCTGCAGTTTGGTCGGGCGCTATCAACAGGTCTACCAATTCACGAACACGATTGCTGGCTGGCCAGGTCTCATCCGGCTGCACCACAATCCCATGGCCATCTGCCAAGGCCGGGATGACGGTCGATAGAAACACGCTCTTGAGGATCGCTGCCGTGTTCTTCCGCAGCGCAGCAGGACTTGCCTCTCCAGACAAATGCGGCTGCCTCATGTCGACAGAAACGGCTACCAGTCGAATGAGCAGGCTAGGCGCTATCTCAGGACGCAAGTGCAACTGAGCAACGACATCCTGCGGCGGATCAATCACATCGCCACGCCACTGCGTTGGAACCTGTGCGGCGAGCTTCATGCTCCAGCCGTCGAACATGCGCCGGGTCGCAGATTGCGCGTTGAGGACCTCGATGTCGGTATGGCGAGTGTCGTTTCGGATCGATGTCATGATCCGGTCGACACATTCTGGCGGCCCCTCGAGCCACTGGAAGAAACGATCCTGATCGTACAGCATCAGGCCGGTCACCGCTTCGCGATTGTTTCGCGACTGGGCGGCAAGTGTCAACTCGCGTAGCGCGGATGGTCCCAGCGCGCGAACGGCGCGGCTGCGGTACACAATCGTTGACAGCGCTTGGCCGCTGCTAGCGCCGCCAATCGGCGATATGATCCCGGACATCACCCGCTCCCCATTGATCCTCTTTCGGGTCCAGTTGGCCATCGTGGCGATCGAGAATTGGGATTTCGCTGAATCAGCAACGTTTCGTCAACACATATTTTTGATAAGCAGTCTAGCCAATATGCTTCGGCGTCGATTGGCAGTTAGGCCAAGACTTCTGACTAATATTTGCTAACGCTGCCGACGGGTTTTGGAGCATCCCGTTTGAGATCTTGCCGCCTCCGCTAGCAGCGCGCCGGATTCGGGTGCCGCGTTGGTCTGAGGTGGTGCGAGCTTCAAGCACGTCGCCGCTGGTAGCGGTTGAGCCGACCCGCATCGCTCCGGCTCATAACTGCCGGCATCAAGCGCCTGTTCCCCAAGGCCAAACAGCACACCAGTCCCTGCCCTGCTAGACCGAGATCAATTGTACGTGCAACGGTCTAAACGATCGCCCGTCTGTGTCATGCTATTCGGACTGAGGTTCGGCCAGCCGCTCGGCAGCCTATACCTAGCCCAGCGGTCTACCTGCCTCCAATCAAAATCGCCCCCAGAGGCGAAGGAGGTGTTCATGTCCTATGTTTTCACCGGGACGACTGTTCCGTACGCAGTGTCACAGCCGCAGATTCGCAAGATCACCATCCACGACCTGATAACTTGTTTGTCACAAGGGTGGAATGACTTCCGAGCAGCGCCGACGCAGTTGGTATTTCTGTGCATCGTCTACCCGATCGTTGGATTAGTCGCTGCACGAGCCGCATTCGGTGGGGCGGTCGTACCATTGCTCTTTCCCATCGTGTCCGGCTTTGCGCTCGTCGGACCGATCGCGGCGATCGGGCTGTATGAGCTCAGCCGCCGACGGGAGTGAGACGACGAAGTCTCCTGGTTGAACTGCTTCGATGTGCTGCGCTCCCCATCGATCGGCTCAATTGCTGCCGTGTCGGTAATGTTGGTTGCAATCTTCATTGCGTGGCTGTCAGCAGCAACCGCAATCTATCATGGCATCGTGGGAGACATGGCTTCAGCGACGGTAGCAAGCCTGGCCCATGATGTGTTCAATACGCCGGCGGGGATCCGCCTTGCCGTCGTCGGCAATCTGGTCGGCTTCCTGTTTGCAGTCGTCGTGCTTTCAATGACCGTCGTGTCGCTGCCGATGCTGCTGGACCGCGACGTCGGGCCGGTGGTCGCAATTCACACATCCCTGCGGGCCGTGCGGGCCAACCCCGTAGTCATGGCGGTTTGGGGACTGATCGTCGGCGTATCCTTGTTGCTTGGGGCGGCATTTGTCATGGTTGGGCTCGCCGTCGTGCTGCCAATCCTTGGCCATGCCACGTGGCATCTGTATCGCCGGGTCGTCGCATAGCTACAATCGAGTCGCTGAGCGGCCTGGTTAGCCAGGCCGCTCAGCGAGTACGCGATTCATTTGCCAGAGCCTGAAGTTCAATACGCCCGCAAAGGTAACCCAAGCGAGGTAAGGGATGAGCAAGATCATGGCCGTGGCACTGATTTGTGCAAATACGGCTATGTTGGCGACGATCGAAAGCCAAAGCAGGATCAGTTCCCCAAATGCCAGGTCCAGCCGGCGCAATCCGAACGAACAGGCCGACCAACCTGCATTCAACAGAAGCTGTATGGCGTAAACGCTCATAGCGACGGGCGCACCAGTGAAACCCACTTGGCGCCAGACAAACCAGCCTGACACGGCGATGCAGATGTAAAGGACTGTCCAAGCTGGCCCGAACAGCCAATTGGGTGGCCGCCAAGCCGGTTTGGCAAGACCTTCGTACCATTCCCCCGGTCGGAACACAGCCCCGGATAG
The DNA here is from genome assembly GCF_009765685.1 of Acidisphaera sp. L21. Lineage (GTDB taxonomy): Bacteria > Pseudomonadota > Alphaproteobacteria > Acetobacterales > Acetobacteraceae > LMUY01. The sequence goes on from NZ_LMUY01000124.1 coordinate 24,565, forward strand.
TGCCACGATAAAGCACGCCGCAATAAAAGGTATCAGGCTGAGTGTCGCTGAAATATTCATTCTTCCAAGAAACTAATGCCTTTCGGAGCGCCGTGTCGAGGAGCCTGGCAGCACGTCATCGGACCATCGGTGGAAGAATGGTTCGGGTAAGACATCGGCCCAACCTTCGACTAACTGCACTGTCTCAGCACCGGCTTCGCCTGCCTGCCTGCCGAGATATTCAACTGCGGCTGCGTTAGTCGATCAATTAGAACTCCCCTCACCCGTCCTACCACGCCCCGGCTGGGATCGGTCACCCTGGTTGGCGGCATCGTGGGACCAATGCTGCGGATGGTCGATTCACACGGACACACGGGTCTGGATGCCTCTCTGCTACTTGAGCGCCTGCTGGGCGAGGTCGGAAGACCCCGGCCGCAGCGTCCACCCAAGTTTGTCAGCGCTTCCCAAGCCTTGTTCTGCCTGCGCTTCAGGATGTTGCGGGCCATGCGCTGGTGGAGGCCGTGAGTTCACCGCTCATGGCGATGGTGGCAAGCAGCTGGGCCGCATGCATGTGCCATTCAGATCGGCGACCAGGTGCGGCGGCTGGCAGGAACCGGCGGTCATCGGCGGGGTGGCTCACGTGCCATTGCGTGGCATGCATCTAC
>NZ_LMUY01000124.1:25218-59526 GCF_009765685.1 Acidisphaera sp. L21
CGACGAGCCGTGGCTATCAATAAGGGGCGGTGTGGCGACCCTGACCCGAAAGCTGTGGCCTGCTACTTTCTTGCTTTCTTGCATGCAAGGTGGACGTGGTCTAACGGTTGTGACGACATGCATGATTTGCTTCAGCGTCCGCTTGTATGGGTCTGAGCTGTTCATGCCATCGCTGTCTGGCAACCCGCTCGCGTCTTGCGTTCTTTCAGACTGACAAGAATAACCGCTCAAAAATCGTAGACGCGCTGCTTTGGTCAACGGTTCACCCGGAGCCTTGCTAAGTGCCTGTTGCGGGCCTCCTCATCGGCATAGTTAGATCGCACACGTTCACCTAAGTTGACGGACTACGGGGTGGGTCACACCGCTCCTACGGGGTCGATCCAATAACTTCGGCCGCCATGGCCAGCTATCTCGAGTTCTTGCTTTCTTGCTTGCAAGAAGACATTCGGTCGGCTCAGAGGCCTGATTGATTATCGTTGCTCTGCGGTTTTGGCTCGCCTGTCGCCGTGCGCAACGGCCGGCCAGTTTACTTGCAGCACTGAGCTAGGCGGATACATCGGCTGGTTTATAAATCTTAGCGCGGTCCTGAGTTTGGCGCTTTAATGAGAACAAGCTCAACACCCCACATTCGCAGGCGTCTAGGCTTCTTGCTTTCTTTCTTGCTTCCTTGCCGTCTGTGGGGCAAGACCATGAGGATGGGGGTGCACCCACATACCCGATCGGTATGCTCCCTTTGGAATTCAACGTGCGCGCATTTGCGGAGGCAAGAGAACTTTGGACGGTTGGCTAACCCTGTTCACGAGGGACGCAGGATCCCATGTCGAGCAAAAGCATCGCAGGGTCCTCTCCGCTGTGATGCAGGTTAGATACTCGGAACGCCATCTCCCCTGGAAAGCGATAACAAAATGCCGTTGATTCAACGTGTTACCTTCATAGTTCGCAGCCCACGCGGGAATAATGTCCATGGACTTGCTTTCTTGCTTTCTTGGCTGCTACGAAGAACTACGCCAGGAAGGCTTGACTTCTTTCCTCCCATCGCTCTTTAAAGCAAGCAGTGGAGGTGTCATGCAGGTCATAGTTCTTGCAAGCCAGAAGGGCGGATCTGGAAAAACCACGTTATCGGGCCATTTGGCGGTTGAGGCACAGCGCGGCGACAAAGTTGTCGTATGTGTCGATACCGACGCTCAAGGAGGGCTTACAGACTGGTGGAACGCCAGGAACCTTGAGACCCCAGCACTCTCGACCGCCGGCACCGGCGGCCTCAAAGCCCTGCTCGAGAAGCTTGCCAAGGCTCAGGTTGATTATGTTGTCATTGATACGCCGGGGCAGGTGAGTGCGGAGGCGCAAGCCACCATTCGCCTTGCAGACATTGTCGTTATTCCCGTGATGCCGTCGCCGCACGATTTGCGAGCCGTTGGCAAGACCGTGGACACTGTGGTCGACACCGGCCGACCAATGCTGTTTGTGGTCAATCGAGCGACCCAGAGAGCCCGCCTTACCTCGGAAGCGGCGGTCGTGCTTTCTCAGCATGGCACTGTGGCACCGGTGACTATCCACAGCCGCACGGACTTCGCTGCCTCCATGATTGATGGCAGAACCACGAACGAAATTGATCCCACCGGTAAATCGGCTGCCGAGGTTCGCGAATTATGGGCCTACATCTTAAAGCGACTAGACATGGAGAAGCGCAGTGCCGCAGCAACCTAATCGCCTTGCAGGCCTGGTCGCTACCAAAGGGGCAGGGCAGACCAGCCACGGCCTCGTTGAAGATCCCGGTCCTGCATTAAAGCAAGAAAGCAATGAAGCAGGAAGCCATGGTGTGCGGCCTGCGACCCCAATGGTACAGGAGGTAATGCCAACCCCGGTGGCCCGAAAGGCCGCTGCCGAACTAGGTCGTTCGCCTACTGCCGATCTCATAACACAAGCCAACGTGCCGCCGGGAATGCGGATGGTGCCTGACATGCCAATGAAGGTGGGGAAGGTGCCATTTAATTTCCGCATCAGCGCCGAGCTGCATAAGCGGGTAAAATGGGCTAGCGTAGGATCTGGGCGGTCGATTCAAGATATCGTCGAAGAAGGGCTGATCCGTCAGCTAGACATCATGGGAATGTGAGTTATAGCCGGAGTAGACGAGGAACTGAATTAGTAGTTGCCACTGGAGGTCTTGCGGGGTGCAGTATCACGCCCCGCTCGTTACAGTCCACGCGAGCAGCGGGGTATACTGCCAGAGCAAGTTTAAGGTTGCTGACAAAGCACTTGCGGAAGTTCTTCAGGTCACCAAACCCATTGCCGAACTGAGCTTTGATGGCGAGCCACGTGATAGGGCAGGGCTTTTCGAGGCTATGTAGTCGGTAGGCGAGCCATGCGTAGATATCCAACGCCATCGAGTTGTTGTTGATGGCCCTGATTGCGGCCTCTTCGAGTGGCACCGAGTGCTTCGACAGTTGTTCGTAAAATCCTTCGGAGAGCTTGGCAGTCTCGGCAAAGAGGCTGGGCTGCCTTTCCTCTCCGCTGTCGAGGAAAATGGCGGTGTCGACGATGTTCTGGTTGATCAGCCCGGTGGTCTTGCCGACCTTGATCCGCAGTGTCAGCCGGCAGGCGCTCAAGCGTTCAGCCTGTTCTCTTACGGCAGCGATCGACTTCCCCCCGGAAGGGATGCCCATACGATAGAGCCAGGCACGTAGACTGCGGCCCAGTTCGATTTCCCGTGAGCAGGTTCGAAGCGCCTCGGACTGCATGTAGAGCATTATCAGGCGTGCTCGTGAGCCGTAAGGAACGCCTATTGGTTCTGGAATGCCGGTTGGAGACGGGCGCATGCCCGGCTCGACGATGAGTGTGACGTGATCCCCGGTGATCTGCCACCCCTGTGCATCAGGTAGCTTTCGGTGGGGGAGCGCGGCTTGACACCACCCGCTGTAAAGAAAGCCTACACCATGTTGTTCATCGGCTAGGTATGCTGCTGCTGCTTCGACCTGCTCACGATCAAGGTCGGCGGCTAACGCGCCTTGCTTGCCTTTTGCTTCGATCAACTGATGCACTGTTCCCATGTTTCGCAAGATGCACGCGGCCGGTTTGGTTGTCTGTGGGGACTTTACCACCCAGGCTATTTGAAGAGATATTAGAAGGCTTCTATTAGTTTGGGTTGGTAAAGTCCTCGGGATAACTTCAGCTAAAGCGTTGATATTTATCGGAGTTGGTCATCGGAGCCGGGTGGTAAAGTCCCCAGCCCAGGGTGGTAAAGTCCCCAGCTATCGAGCTGGTGCATTTTGTCCGACTCCAGCTCACCGGCGAACGCTTGGATCAATGGGTTACGCGACTCGCGGGGTGGTAAAGTCCCCAGGTCGGGCGGGGAGGGGTGGTAAAGTCCCCGGCATCCGGGTGGTAAAGTCCCCACCCGGCTGCCCAGAGAGCCTTGCGAGTGCTTCGGCCCAGGCCATGGGCTGGAACGTTACTGCAATAATCGCTCCGCATCGAGCAGGTTTGTCGGCAGGAGACGGGCGATGAAGCAGTCAAGATACACGCAGGAGCAGATCCTAGGCGTGCTGAAAGAGATGCTTGTAAAAACTCCTGACGCAAGGTGCGCGGCGTGCAGCCGTAGCCTGGACGATGCAACGGAAGACTTACTCGCAACGGCGGGCGTGCGGATTGATTTGGGCTAGAACCGAAGACCTATCGGTATGCCTCCAAGTGACCGAGCGCTGGCGGTATCCGTGCCAGGCTGGGCGTGCTGGCCGGTGAGCGACGACGGTTCGGCCACCAGCGGCACATCTTTGCTGGCGCGTGATGGTATTCGACTGAACCACAAGCGTGTGTTCCGGCCCACCCGCGAGGAGACGCTTGGCGTGCGCAAGCGGGGCGGTCGGAAACGAGCATTGGGAACGCGCTCGCCAATGGTGTTGCTAGAGGCGGCCATCCAGCGCTGCTCGCTGGACTTCGTTCCCAACGCGATGTCGAACGGGGTCGGTTCCGAGTTCTGGCCGGCTCCACCGCAGGAGGCACGGTCGGTGCTGTGGCACTCCATAGCGCCGAGCGAGCCGCAGCAGACCGTATTCGGGGAGAGCTTGGACGGCAACACCCACCACTCGGTCATTACGTTGTGGCGGACCGTGTCTAAAGATGTGCCACGTCAGGGTGTGGAGGACCAGATTTCTGGTTCCTGTGAGCCGGCAACCATTTGGGCGGCTTTACCAGCCCAGCCGTTCTATTTTGCCTCAGGTGTGATGACCGGGCCCATGCAGTGTGGTCCGATGGCGGTCCACCATCCACTCTCACCAAGCATTTCAGCCGGAAAGGGTGGATGGCGATCGCTTAAACAACGTCAATGGTGACGTCCAGCTTGTTGGCGCGCTTCGCCAATTGCTGGCAGAACGCGCCCTCAAAGCTGGTTATCTGACGCCTAGCCGCGAGCTGCCGGAACCATCGGCGGCGGGGCAGGGGGCGGGGGCGCCGGTTGGACCATCACCGGCGCTGGTGGCGGTGGGGCCGGCTGCTGAGCACAGGCCGCGAGAAGCGCAACCGGCGCAACAATGGCAACCGTCGCCGCAGCACGGATCAGCCTGTGACGGGCAACGGTTCTAAAACTGGCAGCCATCCGGTCCTCCTTGTGTTGAGATGCACGTAGACAAGGTAAAAACTAAAGGCAATTCTCACCCAAGAGTCAAACTTGCAGTTGCGTGGTTGGCAGAGGTTGAGGAGTTGCAGTCGTGGACACACCATCGCGCAAGAATGATCTCAGCGCTCGACCGCCCTTATCTGACGCGCCAGCCCACGTGTCCCGGCGGACTACATTGGTAGGCGGCACAATGGCTTTCGCCTCGGCGCTTGCATTGGCGGCGTGCAGCACGGATCCGCGGCTGGACCCGATAGGTGTGCTCACGCCGCCGTCGGACGCCGGGCTGCGCCGGCTGGTTGGCAGGACCGGCGACCTGGTTGTCGCCGGCGAACACCTGAATGCCGGATTGTTGAGCCGTTTCTACGCGCGCCATGATTTCGAGCCCGTCTGGGCGACCCGGCGCGCACAGGCTGCTTCGCTGACGGCGGCCGTGCTGCGTGCCCGAGACCAGGGGCTCGACCCTAGTTTGTTTCATGCCACCCTGCTGCAGCGCGAGGCGGCACTGTCGCCGCTGCAGCGTGACCTGGTATTATCGGACGCGTTCCTGTCATATGCTGATGCGTTGGCCCGGGGCGCCGTGCCGGTTGAACACAGGCGAGATGACGAGGTTCTCGCGCCCGAGCCGATCGATGTGGCCGCTGTGCTCGATGACGCGCTTCAAACGTCCGATCCGGGGAAAGGGATCGAAGCCCTCGCGCCGGCGACACCGACCTACGTTGCCCTGCGCCAGGCGTTGCAGACATATCGCTCTGGCATGTCGGCGGGTAAAAAGGCCTCGGCCGACCACTTGCGCATGCTTGAGGTGAACCTCGAACGTCAGCGCTGGCTGCCACGGCGCCTGCCAGCGGACAGAGTATGGGTCAACGTTGCCGAGGAGCAATTGGTGATGTACCAGGCCGGTCGACCGGCCTTTACCACGCGTGTTGTGGTTGGCGAGGATGTAAGGCGTAACCAAAGTCCCGAGTTTCGCGCCACGATCGACGCCAGTTTTTACAACCCACCATGGGTGATCCCAGCTGACATCGCCAAGGCCGAGATCCTGCCGAAGCTGACGAGCGACCCAAATTACCTGACCCGGAACAAGATGGTGATGCTGACCAATGGTGAGGTCGAGCAACTGCCGGGGCCCGAAGCGGGGCTCGGCTACATTATGTTTGACATGCCGAACCGGTTCGACGTCTACCTGCACGATACCCCGGATCGTTATATTTTCAGCCGTGACAACCGCCGGATCAGCCACGGATGCATCCGGGTGCAGAACCCGCGTGAGCTAGCTGCCCTCCTCATGGACCGTTCGGTCGACGCCATCAACCAGGGGATCGCGGCAGGGGACACCACCCGAAACAATCTGCCAACGCCAATACCCGTATTTGTGGTCTACCAGACCGCATTCGTCGATGCCCGAGGGTCGTTGCAGTTTCGCCCGGACTTCTACAGCCGCGACGCCGCAATCTGGCGACTTCTGCAGGAACCATCCCAGCGGCGCGTCGTCATGGCGAATGACGATCATCGTGCGCCGCTATCGTATCTGTCACGCGTCGACTCACTCTGAGGTTCGCGGCTGCCCCACGTGGTCCCATGCAATTCGTCCCACCTATGGTTTCGCGCGCGCATTGCGGGCGACCGGTTGACTGCCGAACGACCCCATTAAGCTGCGATAGCCCGAGCCCGGTTCCTTGCCCCGCGGGTGTGGTCGTGAAGAACGGCTCGAACACTGTGGCCCGCGCGGCGGCTTCCATGCCAATCCCGGTGTGGGTCACCGAAATCTCGACGTAGTCACTGGCCGCGCCCGGACCATTCAACAGATCGACAGGCTGATTGCCCAAGCAGCATTGCAAGCGCCGGGCGGAAGAAACGGCCGGGCAATGATGCAGCCTGTGTGATCATCTGCCAACAATTCCAACGTCGATGTTCCACCGTGGCAAGCGTCTTGCATACAAGCTTGTTAGACCACATGGACCACAGCGTCTTGTCCGCTCCACCTGCCATCGATCGTATCATCATTGACGCCATTCTCGCCGGGCGCATCTCGGCTGGAACCCGACTTGGCGAACAGTCGCTTGCCACCTTGTTCGCGACCTCCCGTACCTCAGTTCGGGAAGCACTGATCCGGCTGGAGGCACGCGGTATCGTCCACATCAGTCCCCGGCGTGGCTGGTTCGTCATCGAACCGTCCTGGGAAGAAGCGCAAGAGGCATTCCAAGCCCGATGCGCCATCGAAATGGACATTCTGCGGACTGTCGCGACTGTTCCATCTGCCACGATTGCCGCCCTGCGCGACCATATCCGTCAGGAGCGAGCGGCCATTGCCGGCGATGATGTAGGCCTGCGCAGTTACCTGCTGGGCGACTTCCATGTCTGCATGGTGGAGGCGCTGGGCAACCGGATCCTCGCTGACATCCTCCGCGACCTCACCGCACGCACCGTGCTGATCTCGGCCTTGTATCAATCTACTCACGATGCGACGGAATCGTGCAACGAGCACCAGCAGATCGTGGACGACTTGGCGGCTGGCGATTTGGATCGCGCGGCCGCGCTGATGGTCGCACATATCGGCAACGTCGAGGCGGGGCTAACGAAGCGCATTGACACCGACCCCTTGTTCGATCTGCGGCAGGCGCTGCGGATCGAGCCAACACGCGCGGGGACGAACCCGCCACGCTAAACCATTATCATTTGAAAGGTTCCGCAATGACACCTGTTCTCACTACGCCCGTTTCCAAGCCATTATATCAGTCGCTTTTCGTGCAGGTCGTCTTCGCCCTTGTTCTTGGCATTATATTAGGGGCAGCCACGCCGGGCTTCGCGATCGGGCTGAAGTTTTTCTCCGACGCGTTCCTCAAGCTCATCTCGATGATCGTGGCGCCGATTGTGTTCTGCGTCGTCGTACACGGTATCGCAGGTGCCGGCGACCTGAAGAAGGTTGGCCGGGTCGGCGGCAAGGCCCTTCTATATTTCGAGGTGATGACGACGGTGGCGCTCGCCGTCGGGCTCATCCTTGCCTACGTCATCCGGCCCGGCGTCGGCATGAACATCAATACCGCCACGCTGGATGGGCACGCCCTGTCGAGCTACGCCGATAACGCGCACAAGCTGCAGGGTGGTGGTTTCGGCGGGTTCATCCTCAACATCATTCCCACGACGTCGTTCGATGCATTGGCCCGCAATGACGTGCTGCAGGTGCTGTTCTTCGCGATTATTTTCGGCACCAGCCTCGCATTGGTGGGCGAGCCGGCCAAGTCCGTGACGATCCTGGTCGACACGGTGGGCAAGGTGCTGTTTCGCGCTATGGGGTTGATCGTCCGTCTCGCGCCGTTGGGCGTGCTGGGCGCCGTGGCCTACACCGTCGGGCAGTATGGCGTGCACTCGCTGGAACAGCTTGCCTCGCTGGTCGTGGTGTTCTGGGTATCGGTTGCCTTGTTCGTGGTGGTCGTGCTCGGCACCGTGATGAAGGTGGCGACGGGGCTCAACATTCTTCGCTTTCTCAACTATTTCCGGGAGGAGTTGACCATCGTCTTGGCGACCGCGTCTTCGGACGCCGTTCTGCCGCAAATCATGCGCAAGTTGGAGCGCATGGGCATCAAGCCCTCGGTAGTGGGGCTTGTCGTGCCGACCGGGTATTCGTTCAACCTGGACGCGTTCTCGATTTACCTCACCCTGGCGACCGTGTTCATCGCGCAAGCCACCAATACGCCGCTCTCATTCGGAGATTTGCTGCTGGTGCTGGGGATTTCCCTGGTTACGTCCAAGGGCGCGCATGGTGTGCCTGGATCCGCGATCGTGATCCTGGCGGCGACGTTGAACGCGGTGCCGGCGATTCCGGCGATCGGCCTCGTCCTCGTGTTATCGATCGACTGGTTTATCGGCATGGCCCGGGCGCTCGGAAACTTGATCGGCAACTGCGTCGCCACTCTGGTGATCGGGGTATGGGAGCACGACGTCGACCTCGCGCTTGCCCAACAAGTGCTCGCGGGGGCCGTGGCCGTTGACTTGACACAGGATGCCGGGCCGGTCGGTGCCACCGCTGCGGAGTAGAGTTTGGCTGTTACTGGCACGGGCGGACGTCCTTCTCCGCCCGTGCCGGGGTTTTTTGGAGCCCTACAGCCGATTGAGAGGAAACGGTGGTCGGGGTCGCGCGTCCCGTCTGCATGACCCAAGATCCCAGAACCAGCGCACTCGCCAGCTTTCCGGACGAGCAGCATCAGCCTCGGCCTGGTCTTGAAGCGGACATGCGAACCAAGCCCGACCATGGCGAGGACAGTTATGTCGGCAAGGGGCTGTTGACCGGCCTGGCGGCGCTGATCACCGGTGGCGACAGCGGCATCGGCCGCGCCGTTGCCATCGCCTATGCGCGCGAAGGCGCGGATGTCGCGATTTCTTTCTTGCCGGACGAGCAGGTGGATGCGGCGGAAACGCAGCGTTGGGTGGAGAAGGCGGGGCGGCAGTGCCTTATGTTGCCGGGCGATATCCGCGACCCGGGATGGTGCCAGGCGTTGGTGGACAAAACGGTGGAGGCATTCGGCCGCCTTGACATCCTGGTCAACAACGCGGCTGCCCAAACCACGAATGAGGGTCTCGCCGACATTTCCGTCGCCAACGTCGAGGGCGCTTTCCGGGCGAATGTTTTCGCGCCGATTTGGCTGGTTCAAGCCGCCGCCAGACATATGAAACCCGGCGCGTCCATCATCAACACAACGAGTGTGCAGGCCAAGGTCGCAGGCAAAAGCATGATCGTCTATGCCGCCACCAAGGGCGCCATCGCGAGCCTGACCATAGGCTTGTCGAACCTACTCGCCCCTCAAGGTATCCGGGTGAACTGCGTCGCGCCTGGTCCGGTTTGGACGCCGATCCAGCCGATCGCGAAATCGCCGGACCAGATGGAGGAACTGGGGCAGAACACACCGCTTGGCCGCGCCGGTCAGCCGGGTGAATTGGCGGGCGCCTATGTCCTACTGGCAGCGCAGGAGGGGAGTTATATGTCGGGCGCGCTGATACCCGTCACCGGTGGCATGCCGATGCTGTGACGGCTGCGTTGTTGTGAAGGCCAGACCCGCCGGACGACGGCCCGCCCTGCCAGATAGGGCAATACAGCCGCATATCCATGGCGTGAGGCTCCATGGACATGTCGTGTTGTCAATTCGCACCCGCGTGATCGAAGCAGTCACCCCACCAGCCCGGCATCAATCGCGAACGGAAAGTGCCGCGCCGCTATTCGGCGGCGCGTGCCACGTCTTGATGCGTATCGGCCTTGACTGTCTGCAGAAACGCCGACAGTGCCGTTGAGACGTAGGATTGGGTGCGGCGCACAAAGACAGTGTCCGCTCTGCCCTCGTGGCCCGGCAGCGGAATGCAGGCGACGTCATATTTCGGCACGCAGCGCTCCAGCAAGGCACGAGGCAGCAGCGTCACCCCCATAGCGGCAGACACGCAGGCAAGGATCGCGTCGAAGGTGCCGTATTCCAGCACACGCACCACCGCCGCTCCCCGCCGGGTCAGCAACTCCTCCAGCCGTTGCCGGTAGGAACAGCCGCGACGGAGCACGAGGATGCGGACCTGCCTGGCGTTCGTCAGGAAATCGAGCCCGGTCGTGCCCGGCGCTGCGACCAGCACAAGCTCCTCTGTCAGCACTGGGTCTGCGATCAGGTGCGGATGGGCCACCGGACCGCACACGAAGGCGCCCTCCAGCTCCTGGCGCAGCACCTGTGCCAGGAGCTCGGCGGTCGTGCCAGTCCGCAGCGTGAGGTCGACCTTGGGGTATGCCATCGAGAATCGCGCCATCATCGGCCCCAGGCGCAGCGCGGCGGTGGTTTCCAGTGACCCCAGCACCATCGAACCCTGTGGGTCAGCTTCGTCGGTCACAGCTTGTCGCGCCTCTACCAACAGGGTGGTGACTTGCCGGGCGTAAGGGAGCAGCCGTTCGCCCGCCGGCGTCAGCACCACGCCTCTGGCATGCCGCTGGAACAGCGTGTGGCCGAGTTCGTCCTCCAGTTTGCGAATGCGGGTCGTGACGGCGGATTGCACGGTGTGCAGTGTTTCCGCGGCCCGCCCCATCGATAGGGTCTCCGCGACCTCGAGAAACACCTTTAGGTCCGCGCTCTGCACACCGTGCCCCCTCTCCCAGTCTGGGCATAGTATGGGAACGGGCCGCGCTGGCGGCAATCACTCATCTCTGTGGGAGATGTCTGCGATCTCCAGCCATCGCGCGCGGCATCGTTGCCTGCGGTCTAGGTCTGGGGCCTGAAAGAGCGGAGCCTGAAAATGCCCCAGTCCTACGCCATGATCGATCATACTTACGATGTCGTCGTGGTTGGTGCCGGCGGCGCAGGCATGCGTGCTGCGCTCGGCATGGCCGCAGCCGGGTTACGCACCGCCTGCGTCACGAAGGTGTTTCCGACGCGCAGCCACACCGTGGCGGCCCAGGGCGGGATGGCCGCGGCGCTCAACAACATGGGCGACGGCGACGATTGGCGCTTCCACATGTATGACACGGTGAAGGGGTCCGACTGGCTGGGCGACCAAGACGCCATCGAATACATGTGCCGCGAGGCGGCTTCGGCCGTGCTGGAGCTGGAGCAGTTCGGCGTGCCGTTCTCCCGCACCGACGCAGGCCGGATCTATCAGCGTCCATTCGGCGGCCAGACCCTGGACTATGGCAAACGGATGGCGCACCGCACCTGCGCTGCGGCAGACCGCACGGGCCACGCCATCCTCCACGCGCTTTACCAACAGTGCCTGCGCCATGGCACCGAGTTCTTCGTCGAGTATTTTGCGCTCGATCTGCTGATGGACGAGGACGGCGCCTGCCGGGGCATGCTCGCCTGGAACATGGAGGACGGCACGCTGCATCGCTTCCGGGCGCACCGCACCGTGCTGGCGACGGGTGGCTACGGCCGGGTGTATGCGTCCTGCACCGCCGCCCACACCTGCACCGGGGATGGCAACGCGATGGCGCTGCGCGTCGGGCTGCCGCTTGCGGACATGGAATTCACGCAATTCCATCCAACCGGCATCTATGGCTCAGGCTGCCTGATCACCGAGGGATCGCGCGGGGAGGGTGGCTACCTGACGAACAGCGCCGGCGAACGGTTCATGGAGCGTTACGCCCCGACAGCGAAGGACTTGGCCGGGCGGGACGTCGTCTGCCGCTCCATGACGGTGGAAATCCACGAGGGCCGGGGCTGCGGGCCGTTACAGGACCACATCCTGCTGCATTTGGAGCATTTGGGCGCCGATCTACTGGCCGAGCGGCTGCCCGGGATCTCCGAGACCGCCCGGATCTTCGCCGGGGTGGACGTGACGCGCGCCCCGATCCCGGTCATCCCCACCGTGCACTACAACATGGGCGGTGTGCCGACCAACATCCATGGCGAGGTGGTCACCCTGCGCGACGGCGATCCGGAGGCGGTGGTGCCGGGGCTGATGGCGATCGGCGAGGCCGCCTGTGTCTCGGTGCACGGCGCCAATCGGCTGGGGTCGAACTCGCTGCTGGACATCGTGGTGTTCGGACGCGCCGCCTCGTTGCGGGCGGCGGCGACGGTGCGGCCGGATGAACGCCAGCCACCGCCGCCGGCTGCCGCGACCGAGCAGGCGGTGGCCCGGCTGGATCGGGTGCGCTGGTCGGCGGGCGGCGCGGCGGTTGGTGGAATCCGCACGACGATGCAGCGGGTCATGCAGCGCCATTGCGCCGTGTTTCGCGACGGGCCGACGCTGGAGGCCGGATGGACCGGGTTGGATGGCGTGTCCCGCACGATGCGCGACCAGTTGGGCCTGACGGATCGCTCGATGGCGTTCAACAGCGACCTGGTTGAGGCGCTGGAACTGGACAACATGCTGGCGCAAGCGCGGGTGAGCCTCGGCTCCGCGATCGCCCGCACGGAAAGCCGCGGCGCGCATGCCCGGGAGGACCACCCGAAGCGCGATGACGAGCACTGGCTGAAGCATTCGCTAGCCTTCCTGTCCGGCGACACGGTGCGGATGGAATATCGACCGGTTCACCTGCACACCTTGTCCGACGAGGTTGCGTCCATTCCGCCGAAGGAGCGCGTTTACTGATGAGCCACTCTGGTTCGGCACGGCAAACAGGCGGTGACCTCGCGACATGGCGGCTCACGGTCTCCGGGCTGTGCGCAAGCCTGATCGGCATCGGCCTGGCGCGGTTTGCCTACACCCCGCTACTGCCCGCCATCGTGGGGGCCGGGTGGTTCGGCGGCGCGACCGCGGCCTATCTGGGGGCGGCCAACCTTGCCGGCTACCTGGCGGGTGCGCTGCTGGCGGGACCATTGGCGGCCAGGCTCGGCGCCCGCGGCGTTCTGCGCGGCGGCATGCTCGCAGCGTCCGTCGCCTTCTTCGCCTGCGGGTGGCCGGTGGATTTCGCCTGGTTCTTCGCCTGGCGCTTTCTCTCCGGTATGGCCGGCGGGGCGGTAATGGTGCTGGCCGCGCCAACCGTGCTGCCCCATGTGGCGCCATCCCGCCGCGGGTTGGTGAGCGGAACGATCTTCATGGGCGTTGGCCTGGGTGTTGCGGCATCCGGCACGCTTGTGCCGCTACTGCTGCGTCAGGGCCTGCAACAGACCTGGTTCGGGCTTGGCGTGCTGGCGTTGGTGCTGACACTGGTCGCCTGGGGCGGTTGGCCGCGACCGGCGCCAGCGACGGCGGCTCCCGGTCGTTCGGTGCGGCACCGCATTCCGCGCCGCGCCCTGTGGAGCGTCACCATCCAGTATGGGCTGAATGCCTTTGGCCTGGTGCCGCACATGATTTTCCTGGTGGATTATGTCGCCCGTGGTCTTGGCCAGGGCGTCACCGTCGGCGCCGAATATTGGGTCATCTTTGGGCTGGGCGCAGTGGTCGGCCCGCTTGTCACGGGCCATGTCGCGGACCGGATCGGCTTCGTGCCGACGCTGCGGCTGGCCTACCTGGTCGAAGCGGCGGCGGTCGCGCTGCCTTTGATGGGGTATGGTGCCACGGGGCTCATCGTCTCGTCCTTCGTGGTGGGGGCGTTCACGCCGGGCATCGTGCCGCTGATGCTTGGCCGCATTCATGAAATCATGCAGCACCATCCGGCCCTGCAGAAGCGAGCCTGGGGCATGGCGACGATTAGTTTCGCCATCATGCAGGCGACGGGTGCGTATGGCATGTCGTTCCTGTTCGTGCGGTCCGGCGGCGATTATGGACTTCTATTTACCCTGGGGGCCGGCGCGATGCTGGTGGCGTTGATGGTCGAACTCTCCGTCTCCGCCGTGTTCGGCCGTCGGAGCGAGGATAACTTGTAGCCCAAGCTTCGCCGGCTCGTTCTCCCCGCTGAGGATCGCTGCGCGGTCGTTCAACGCGGACGTGATGGCCGCAACCTGGCGTTTGATCTCGTCGGCATGTTCCACCAACCATACCGGGGACTGATCCCGCACGGTCTGGCGCAGCAGATTGGCGTGTCCGGCCAGCGACATATCAATTCGCAGAGGCTTCACCAGCGTGTCGGCCTCCTGCCGATGGCGCTGGGCGATCCGGTCGGTTTCGGGCACTGGCTGAGACCGAATGCGGCCAGCGACCCCAATGATGTCGCCCACCAAAGACTCCAGAATCCGGGCTTGTTTCAACGCCGCCGGGTCGGGCCGAGGGTTCGCCCGCCATCCGGGCCTCGCCAAGAATGGCGGCCACACCGTGCCTGACGAGCAAGTCGTCTGCCCTGAGCTAGTTTTCCGTCCGGTAGAAGTTGTAGCCCCAACCATCGAATAAATTGACAGCCGTTTGGCCTATAGGATCGAGGTCGTAGAACTTGGGCGGCTCAGGTTCATTCACTTGAGCGGCTCTAATCCGGTATTGGCGTTCATCGGAATGGTCCCGATCGTTTGGCCGCCGATGTTGAATGGCTGACCGACCGCCGCGTTGGGCGCGGACACCAATCCGTTGTCGGCCATGCGTTCGTCCTTCGGCAAAACGAGTATCTTCAGGTTGTTCAGCATGTGGTTCCGCTATCCCAGGTGAGGGCGTTCGAGGCGTCGCGCACGTTGCCGGCCAAAGGCGGCGGTGGCAGCGTGTTGTCCGCACTCTGCCGGACCGAATACGCGGCTTGCCCGACCAAGACCGTGCCCGTCGCCCGGGGCACGGGCGCCAACGACCTGAACGACGTGGCGGCGAAGCTCGCTGCGGCCACGGATAGGCCATTCACGCTGGGAGAATTGCACTACTATGCTTGACCCGGCGTGAAACGGCACAGAGACCTGTCACGCCGCCCCCCTCTGCAATGCTGTTGCGAAGGATTTCCATGCACCGTCGAAACCTCCTGCAGGCAGCCGGGTCCGCTGCCCTGGCCGCTCCGTTCTTCGTCCGACACGCCGTTGCACAGGCTTCCGGCCGAACGCTCCGTTTCGTGCCGTCGAGCGATATCGGGAACCTGGACCCGATTTGGGGCACCGCCTACCCGGTGCACAACGCGGCGTTGATGGTGTGGGATACGTTGTATGGGGTGGACGCCCATAATGTACCGCAGCGGCAAATGGTGGAATCGGAGGAAAGCTCAGCTGACGGGCTGACATGGACGTTCCGCCTGCGGCCCAGATTGACGTTTCATGACGGGCAGCCCGTGCTCGCCAAGGATGCGGTGGCCAGTCTGCGGCGCTGGGCCGCCCGCGACGTGATGGGCCAGGTGATCGCCGAGCAGCAGGCGGACCTGGTCGCATTGGACGACCGCAGCTTTCGTTGGACGCTGAAGCGCCCGTTTCCGAAGATGCTCTACGCGCTCGGCAAGTCGAACACGCCCTGCACCTTCATCATGCCAGAGCGTATCGCGAAAACCGACCCCTTCAAGATCATCACCGAATACATCGGCAGCGGACCCATGCGCTTCGTGGCCGCCGAGTGGCAGCAGGGCGCCAAAGTCGTGTTCGAGCGTTTTGCCGAATACGTGCCACGCGACGAGCCGTCGTCCTGGATGGCAGGCGGCAAGCGCATGGGCGTCGACCGCATCGAGTGGGTCATCATTCCGGACGGAGCGACCGCGGCCGGTGCCCTGCGCGCGGGTGAGGTGGATTGGCTGGAGGCACCGGTGCCCGACCTCGTGCCGCAACTTGCGCAAAGCCCGAGCGTGCGGACCGGGATTGCCAACGATCTGGGCGTGGTGTCCGGGATCCGGCTCAACCACCTGCTGCCGCCCTTCGACGACGTCCGGGTGCGCCGGGCGATCCTGACGGCGGTGCACCAGGATGACTACCTGAGTGCCATGGTGGGGGACGACCCGAGCCTGCGCAAGCCGATGAACGGCTTCTTCACGGCCGGCACCGCCTTATACACGGCGGCTGGGGGCGACGTGCTGCGCCGTGGCGGCGACGTGGACGCGGCGAAAGCGATGCTGGCGCAAGCCGGCTACGACGGTCGCCGCATCGCCATGCTGATCGCGCAGGACCAGTTCGTCGCCAAGGCGAGCGGCGACGTGGCCGCCGACATGTTCCGGCGCATCGGCCTCAACGCCGACTACATCGCGACCGATTTCGCGACGATCCAGGCACGCCGGGTCAACAAGCGCACACCGCCGGAGCAGGGCGGCTGGCACAGCTTCCAGGTGAGCCATGCGGGCGTCGACTGCATCAACCCGGCCGCCTATCTCGGCCTGCGCGCCAACGGTGAGAAGGCCTGGTTCGGATGGCCGTCCAGCCCAGCCGTAGAGGCGGGTATCGCCGATTGGTATCAGTCGACGACCTTGGCGGAGGAGCAGGCGATCGCAACCCGCATCAACGAGGCCGCGCTGAACGACGTCGTGTTCGTGCCAACCGGGTTCTTCCTGGCCAAGCAGGCCTGGCGGGCCAATTTGTCCGGGGTTATGGCGGCACCCTTCCCGATGTTCTGGGGCGTATCGAAGGCATGACGACGGTGACGGACCACAAGCGGCAGATGCACTTGAACCTGTTCATCCAGGGTGTGGGCCATCACGAGGCCGCCTGGCGGCATCCCGGGACGGACCCGTGGAACATGATGGACATCCGCTATTACCAGACGCTCGCCCGCGAGGCGGAGGCGGCGAAGTTCGACGCGGTCTTCATCGCCGACGCGCTGGCCATCAACAGCAACGTCCAGTATGGCCCGTTCAACAATTTCTTCGAACCGTTCACGCTGCTTGCCGCAATCGCCGCCACGACGGAGCGGATCGGCGTAATCGGCACCGCCTCCACCACCTACAGCGAGCCCTATGACGTAGCGCGCAAGTTTGCCTCTCTCGACCGGGTCAGCAATGGGCGCGCCGGGTGGAATATCGTCACCTCCGGCAACGAACATGCAGCCCAGAATTTCGGGCAGGACGCCCATATGCCGCATGCCGAGCGCTACGCCCGGGCGACCGAGTTCCTGGAGGTGACAACGGCGCTTTGGGACAGCTGGGAAGCCGACGCGCTGGTCGCCGACCGGGCTGGCGGCGTGTTCGTGGACCGGAGCAAGGTGCATGCCATCAAGCATCGGGGACCGTTCTTCCAGGTGGACGGCCCGCTGGACTTTCCGCGGCCGCCGCAGGGCTGGCCGGTGCTGGTGCAAGCCGGATCGTCGGAAAGCGGGCGGGCGTTCGCGGCGCAATTCGCGGAGGCGATCTACACCGCGCAGAACCGGCTGGAGGATGCACAGGCGTTCTATGCCGACGTGAAAACCCGTATGCGCAGCTACGGGCGCACGCCTGACCAGCTATGCATCCTGCCTGGCATCGCGCCCATCATCGGTCGCACGGCGGCAGAGGCAAAGGCTCGTGAGG
The DNA here is from genome assembly GCF_009765685.1 of Acidisphaera sp. L21. Taxonomy (GTDB): domain Bacteria; phylum Pseudomonadota; class Alphaproteobacteria; order Acetobacterales; family Acetobacteraceae; genus LMUY01. The sequence continues at coordinate 42,555 of NZ_LMUY01000124.1, forward strand.
CGGAGCTTAACCAGTACATCGTTCCGCAATACGGGCTGACCCAGTTGTCACAGCATTTCAACATCGACCTGTTCGCCTATCCGCTGGACGGCCCGATGCCGGAGTTGCCGGCGCCGGAGTCGATCAACGGGGGGCGCAGCCGGGCGCAGATCTACATGGACATGGCCCGTCGCGGGAACCTGACGATACGGCAGCTCATTCAGGCGATCGCCTTCGCCCGCGGTCATGACACGTTTGCCGGCACCCCGATGGAGATTGCCGACCACATGGAGCAATGGTTCACCAGTGGCGCCTGCGACGGCTTCAACCTGCTCGGCCCCACATTGCCGGCCGACTTCCACGCCTTCGTCGCGTTGGTGCTGCCGGAGTTGCGCCGCCGCGGGCTGTTTCGCACGGAGTACGAAGGCACCACGCTGCGCGACCATTTCGGCCTGCGCGTCCCGGCGAACCGGTTCGCGCCCGCGCCTGTCATGGGCGTCGAGTGACGCCTAGGCGGGCTCCGTTCGAAGCCCACCGCGCGTTCGAGACTTTGGCTGGTGCGTCAACCCGCTGTCGCAGCGAGCCTGTCGGGCTGCGGGGGCGATCCGCTGACTTTGAACCGTTGCGTCAATCTCACCAGTCCTTCCACTTCGCGCGTCTCGTGATTCAGCCGGTTCTTTGGTTGTTCGTGAGCGAGCGATAATCGCTGAGGTCACCGAATTCGGAGCCCTTGCGGCTGCCCCTCGTAGAACTCTTCCACCATGAGTGAGAGGCCCGGGGGATCAAGCTTGATCTCCCCGTTCGCCAGGATCTGGGTCGCGATGCTGCCGGACTCCTCGCGGCGGTGATGGATGACGCTGCGCCGGGTCGGATGGACGATCAAGTAGTGCGCGACCGACGCGATCTGGAAATAATCCGCCAGTTTGCCGCCGGTGTCCGTGCTCGCGGTCGAGGGTGACAGGACCTCGATGATGACGACGGGGTTGGTGGCGCTGATCGCGTCGTCATCGGGCGGCGGGCCGCAGTTCACCAAAGCGTCCGGCTCGTAGTCGTTGTCGCCGGTTTCCACCGTTACGCCGTCCGCCAGGGCCTCGCACGGCACTCCGGCATGGCGGATCGCCCGCTCCAGAGCCCGGACCACCCGGTTCTTCACCCGCACATGGCCGATGCGCTCGGGCGCCATCGCGACGATGTGGCCGCCCACACGCTCATACCGGCCGCCATCCTGAGCGGCGCACCACAGCCGGAACTCCTCGCGAGTGTAGGTTCGCTCCTGGGCTTGCGGGCGGCTCATACGGCTCTCCGGCGGTGGTCGGCTTGGTCGAGGGGCTTCTACCACGATTATCCGGCACCTGGGAGAGCCATGGGCGTCTGCCGATTTGCGCGATGGCAGAGCCGGTCGCCGTGGACCACGCCCCCGGAAGACTTCCTAGGGGACAAGCGTCTCCCAGCCACGGAACTGTGCGAGGGCGGCCGGTGTGAAGGCCAGTCCGTGGCCTGGGCGTTCTGGAGCCGTGATCTTGCCGGCGTCGACCGGCACGGGCTCGACCCAAAGATCGTCGAGGAGGCCCATATGCTCGATCCAGCTTGCGTTGGGGATGGAACACAGGACGTGGATCACCAGTTCGGGGAAGAGGTGCGGCGCGATCGTCATCCCGCAGGTATCCGCCAATGTGGCCAGCTTGCGCATTTCGGTGAGGCCGCCGCGCATGGGGTCGGGTTGCAGGATGGGGAGGCCCGGATGCTCCAGGAAGGGGCGCATGTCGTAGCGGGTGAAATGCGTCTCCCCGCCAACCACGCGCATGTCGAGCTTGTCGGCGACGCGTATATAGCCCGCGAAGTCGTCGGCAATCACCGGCTCCTCCAGCCAGTAGACGTCATGCTGCTCGAACTTGCGGCCCATCAGGATGGCGGTATCGGCGGACCAGCCTTGGTTCACGTCGATCATGATGTCGATGCCGGGGCCGAGCGCCTCGCGCATTCGGCGCACGTTGTCGAGGTCGGTGACGAGGTCATGGACGTGAGCGACCTGCATCTTGATCGCGCTGAACCCCTGGTCGGCGTAGTAGCGGGCCTTCTTGATCATTCCATCACCACCGCTGCCGCGGAAGCAGCCACTGCCATAGGCCGGCACCTGGTCCCGGAAATGGCCCCAGAGCCGGTGCAGCGGCAGCCCGGCCCGCTTGCCGACGATGTCCCACAGGGCGATGTCGATGGCGGAGATGGCCATGGTGGTGATCCCGCCGCGGCCAGAGGTGAGGGTGGCACGCCACAGGTCATAGCCGATGGCCTCCACGGCGGTGGCGTCCTTGCCGAGGATGCGGGGGGCCATGATCTCGGCAATGCAGGCTTGTAGGGTTCGGAGGGCCGGGGTGAGCAGGTGGAGGTAACCCATGCCGACGAGCCCGCTGGCGGTCTGGATCTCGATGACCAGAAGGTTGCGGGTGGGGGACATGGCCTGGCCGTCGAGTAGCCAGGTATCGGGCCAGGGAATTTGAGCGGTGGCGACGCGGATTTCGGTGATGGTGGTATCGGTCATGGGTCAGTCCTCACGCAGGAGCAGGCGTAGCGATAGTGTCAGCAAGACGCTGACGATCAGGAAGGCGCCCAAGGCGGCCATCGGGATGCTGAAGCCGCCGGTCTGATCCTTCAACCAGCCGACCGCGAAGGGACCCACGAAACCGCCGAACGCGCCGACGGAGTTGATGAGAGCGAGGCCCCCGGCTGCGGCGGCGCCGGTGAGGAAGCGTGATGGAATAGCGAAGAAGATCGTGCGCGCGGCGGTGATGCCGATCAGGGCCAAGGTTACGCCGACCAGGCCCGGGACGAGCGTGGGAAACCAGTAGGAGACGCCTAATCCGATCGCACCGAGCGAGCAGGCCATGGCGAGATTGCCGATGCGGTTGCCCGTGCGGTCGGTATGGATGGCCCAGAGCAACATGCCTGCCGCGGCAAAGAGCGAGGGGATGGCGCTGACCAGGCCGATCGTGCCGCTGCCGAGTCCTTGCGACTTCAGAATCAGTGGCAGCCACATGGAGATCCCATAGGACCCCACGGTGAAGCAGAACGTGATACCGCTGAGCACCAGGACGCGCGGGTCGGCCAGGATGGCGGAGAAGGTGGCGTGGGGACGATCCCGGTGCTCGCTGGCGAGTTGGGCGTCGAGTGCGGCGCGCTCGGGCGGCGAGAGCCACGTGGCCGAGGCGGGGCTGTCGGTCAGCATGAACCAGGTGGCGATGCCGATGAGACAGGTGGGGAGGCCCTCCAGCAGGAAGATCCACTGCCAGCCCTTCACGCCCAGCGTGCCGTGCATCTGCACCAGCAGGCCCGATAGCGGGCCGCCAACGACGGTGGAGAGGGGGATCGCCAGCATGAACCACCCGAGCATGCGGGTGCGCTGCTGCACGGGGAACCAGGCGGAGAGGAGGAAATACACGCCGGGTGCGAAGCCGGCCTCGAAGGTGCCGAGGAGGAAGCGGGTCGCGTAGAAGCTGATCGGGCCGGTGACGAAGGCGGAGGCCATTGCGGCCAAGCCCCAGGTCACCATGATGCGGGCCAGCCAGCGGCGGGCGCCGACGCGATACAGAATGAGGTTGCTGGGGACTTCGAGTGCGCAATAGCCAATGAAGAGGATCCCGGCGCCCCAGCCGAACTGGGTGGCCGTCAGCCCCAAGTCCTGGTTCATAGTCAGCGCGGCGAAGCCCACCGCGGTACGGTCGATGAAGTTGAAGAGGAAGCCCAGGGTGAGGAGCGGCAGGAGGCGCCAGAAGGCTTTGTCCAGGGCACTCTTCAGCAGGGTATCGGTCGCCGCTGGAATGCCGGTTTCGGCCCATAGATCGGTGCTCATGATGGTTCCCCCCTCCGCCCGGTCGTTGCCGGGTCTTGCTTAGTCGTGGTGCGAGTACATTGGTTTTCCGGCCACAGGCATGGTGGCACGCAGGATGGTGCCGGTTTCCGATTCTGTGATGTAAAGTGAGCGGCGGTCGGGACCGCCATAGGCCGCGTTGGTGGTAAAGAGCCCCGTGCAGGAACAAACGCGATGGGTCGGCTCACCGGCGCGGCTGAACAGCCAGACGGCACCCAGGCCCGAATGGCACACGGCGAGCCCGCCGGATTCGTCCATCGCCAGACCGTCCGGTCCCCCGAGACTGCCGGAGAGCTGCAAAAATAGCCCGACCTTGGAGACGCTGCCATCGGCGAGCAGGGGGAGGCGCCAGACGGCGTTGGCGCGGGTGACGGCGACATAGAGCGCGGTGCCGTCGGCGTTCATCACCAACCCGTTCGGGCTGGGGACGGTGGTGACAAGTTGGTCGAGCCGTCCCTCCGCGGTCCAGCGGTAGACCCGGCCCGAGGGGTCTTGCAGGCCGGTCTGGCCCTGGTCGGTGAAATAGAGGTCGCCATTGGGGGCGAAGAAGAGATCGTTGACGCCTTTGAAATGCTCACTCCAGCGGCGCTCCAACAGCCGGGTCACCTGGCCGGAGGCGGGGTCGAGCTGCATGATGCCGTGGCGGTAATCGGTGATGAAAATGCGGCCGTCCCGGTGGATCTTCAATCCGTTCGGCTCACCATCGTACTCGGCTACGAGGGTGAATTCGCCGGCGGTCGAGACGCGGAATACGCGGCCGAATGGGATGTCGACGACGTAGAGGTTGCCGGCCCGGTCGAAGGATGGCCCTTCCAGGAAGCAATCCACCGGATGGCCGCCTTTGTTGGCGTCGGTCCAGGGTGTCGGGCGTCGGTTGCGGAAAAGATCGGGAAGACGGGCGAATACCTCTGTCGCGATCCGTTCAGGCGCTGCGAACACCGGTCAAACCCGGGCCGGCGCGGGTGCAGTCGCCGGGGCGTCCTCGACCTCCTGAAAGCGATCCTCGAGGGCGCGCCAACGACGGTTCTCGAACAGCTCCCATAGTTCGCCGTGGTCGAGCATCCGGCTTGCCATCGCGTCCGTCGACCCGGTGGCAGCGAGGGAGGCCAGCAATTCCTGGCCGGCGCGGGCGATCAGCCGGGTCAGCGAATTGGGGTAGATCGCGAGGCGGAAGCCGATTTCCTGCAGACGGGCGGCGGGGAGGATGGGGGTGCGGCCACCCTCCACCATGTTGGCCAATGTTGGAACGGCGATGCGCTTGGGAACCTGGATCAGTTCCGCCTCGGTCTGCGGTGATTCGAGGAAGATCACGTCGGCGCCTGCCTCGGCGTAGATCTGCGCCCGCTCAATCGCGGCTTCGAAGCCTTCGACAGCGCGGGCGTCGGTGCGGGCGATGATCACCAGGTCCGGATCGATGCGGGCGTCGAGGGCGGCCTTGAGCCGCATCACCATGGTGTTGACGGAGGCGAGGCGACGGCCGGGCTCGTGGCCGCATTTCTTTGGCCAGACCTGGTCTTCGAGCTGGATCGCGCTGATGCCGGCGCGCTCGAATTCGCGGACCGTGCGGATGACGTTGAGCGGGCCGCCATAGCCCGTGTCGGCGTCGGCAACGATGGGAATGGAGACCACGTCGGCGATACGACGGCAGCGATCCAGGATCTCCCCGAACGACAGGGCGCCGACGTCGGGGGCGCCCAGGGCGCTGAGCGAGACGCCTGACCCGGTGATGTAGAGCGCGGGGAAGCCCGAGGTGTCGACCAACCGGGCGGTGATACAGTCGAACGCCCCGGGGATGCTGATCAGACGGTCGCCCGCCAGTAATTCGCGCATCCGGCGATTACGGCCGGCGGTCTGGCTCAGACCGATCGGGTACGGCAGCGCCGTCGTGCCTGCGGACTCCATTTTGATCTCTCCTCCCGGCCGATGCCATAACCGACCTTCTTAAGCTTAACGGATCTTCGAACGGTTGAGAAGCATATTGGTATATCATTATCGCAAGGTGAGGGCGTGAGCGCCGTCGCGCCGGGGGGCCGGCGGCGGACCCCACGGCAGGTGCCGGCGGCGTTGAACCGTGCGTTGCCGGCGCCGCTGTATCATCAGATCTTCACCGCGTTGCGAGACCGGGTGCTGGACGGGACGTATCCGATCGGGTCGGCACTGCCGACGGAGCGAGACATCTCCGAACAATTCGGCGTCTCGCGCATCACGGGCAAGCGCGCGCTGAACGAGATGGCGGCACGAGGGTTGGTGGTGCGGGAGCGCGGGCGCGGAACCTATGTCGCGGGTTTCGGCAGCCGCACACCGTTGCTGGCCAGCGTGGAAGGATTGCTGGAGAACAACCTGACCATGGGGCTGCAAACCGAGGTGGCGTTGCTGCAGTTCGACTACTCGCCGGCGGATGCCGTGGTGGCCGAGGCGCTGCGGATCGAGCGCGGACAGGTGGTGCAGGCAGCGGTGCGGGTGCGCAAGGTGGATGGGGTGCCGTTCTCCCATATCAGCACCTGGGTCCCGGAGGATATCGGACGGGCCTACAGCAGCGAGGACCTGTCCACGCAGCCGCTATTGCTACTGCTGGAGCGATCGGGGATCGCGATCGCGCGGGCGGAGCAGTCGATCACGGCGGAGAATGCGAGCGCGTCCGTGGCGCAGGCGCTGCGGCTGGAGGCGAACACGGCGCTCCTCCGAATAGAGCGGATCGTCTACGGCTACGATGAGAGGCCGGTGGAATATATCCGGGCGCTCTATTGTCCAGGTCGCTACGAATATCGGATGGCACTGCAACGCGCCGGGTCGGACAACACGCGGTTGTGGACGAACCCCGCGTCATGACCCGGCGTGGGACGAGCGACCCATTGCGCCGCCGAGCCTGGGCAAATCGTAAATGCCCAGTTGGACTTCTGCGCGTCCATGATTAGGCTCAATCCGAGAGCGGTCCGAAAGCCGCCTGGGAGGATAGCCGAGATGCAGCAATTCGCCGGAACGGCCCTCGATGCCGCCGCCGCACCCGCAGAGGCAATTGGCGTCGTGGCACCCGTCACAGCGCAGACGCTCGCAGCGCGGATCGACCAGGTCCCGATCACGAATTTTCACCGGCGTCTCTTGTTCATCATCGGCGCCGGGATGTTCTTCGATAGTTTCGACCTCTATCTTGCCGGCACCGTTCTGGGTACCTTGTTGCATGATGGCTGGTCGACGCTACCGCAGAATGCGCAGTTCGTGTCGTTCACCTTCGTCGGCATGGTGATCGGTGCGTTCGGGGCCGGGTTCCTGGGCGACAAATTCGGGCGGCGCTTCACGTATCAATTCAACCTTCTGATCTTCGGCTTGGCCTCGCTCGCCGCCGCGGCTGCTCCGACGATGGGTTGGTTGATCGGCGCCCGGTTCGTCTCGGGTATCGGCCTTGGGGCGGAGATCGTGATCGGCTATGCGACCCTCATCGAATTCGCCCCGGCTGCCAAGCGCGGGAAATGGGCAGCGTTGCTGAGCCTGATCACCAATTTCGGCCTGCTCGGCTCGACCCTGCTCAGCTGGCTGATCATCCCGAGCTATGGCTGGCGCGGTATGTTCGTGTTCGCCGGGGTTGGCGCGCTGATCGTGCTGGTGCTGCGCAAATCCATGCCGGAGAGCCCGCGCTGGCTCGATTCACAGGGCCGCACCGCGGAGGCCGAGGCGATCGTGGCGCGGATCGAAGCGAGCGCTGCGGGTCTGCCACGGCCGCCCGTTCCGTTGGTGGAAGCGCCGCGGGTTCGCTCGTTGCCACGGGGGACCATGATGCGGCGGATGATCGTCGGCAGCCTACTGCAGGTCATCGCCGCCATCGCCAGCTACGGCTTCGTCGTCTGGGTGCCAACGTTCCTGGTGAAAAGCGGCGTGTCGGTCACCGGGTCGCTGGGACAAACCCTGCTGATGTCGATGGGTGGCCCGGCAGGGGCATTCTTGGGCTATCTGCTGAGCGACAGGATCGGTCGACGCCCGCTGATCATCACGGCATCGTTGCTGGCTGCGGTGTGCGGCATGGCCTTTGCGTCCGCCACCTCGGCGGCGATGGCGGTGCCGATCGGGTTCGTCATGTTCGCGCTGGTGTTCTTCCTGGTCTCGATCGTGGTGGCCGGCTACGTGCCCGAGATGTTTCCGACACCGATCCGGATGCGCGCCAACGGCACCTGCGCCACCGTTGGCCGGCTGGCGACGATTGGCATTCCCTACGCGGTCGTCTGGCTGTTCACCGAAGGGGGCGTGATCGGCGTGCTGGGTGGTGTCACCTGCGCGATGCTGATCCAGGCGACCGCAGTGGGCTTCTGGGGTCCGGAGACGGCACAACATGGCCTGGATGAAGGCGACACTTCGATGCCGCTCCGTGCTTGAACGGCTCGGTCTGGCTGAAGAGTTCGCCACGGCCTGAATGTCCAGCCTGGTCTCAGCGATCGCGCTGATCTTGCCGAAGATGTGCCCGGACTGGACTGTGACAACCAGTGACGGGCTGGAGCGGGACCTCGTAGACGGCAAACGCGATGTCGCCGGCTCGCGGACGCCTTTGGGCATTGCGACACCTCCCCATACCGCAATACCGTCGGATGGTTTGCGGATGCCGCCGATATCGGGCGAACTGGCATGGCGATGGATCTTTGGCGGAGGTCAACCGCAGTGTTGGCTACTTCGCCGAAGAAGCCGAATGAACGCCATGCAAGCGCGCGATCCCTCGACGCTGGTATCCACGAGCAGGGTTGAGTTGAGGAGTGTCAGCGCTCGCAATCCTCACAGCCTCGACTTATCCGGACACCGCGCTCATAACCGCGCGAAAGACGCATGACGGGAGGACAGTGTGCCGAAGCAACCCTCATCGACTGCGCTGGCTCGGCGCACGCTGTTTTTGGCCAGCGCCGGTGCAGCTCTCGCCACCACGCTTCCCCGCCGTGCTGCCGCCGCAGTCAGCCCGGTCATGACGACGCTGAGCGCCTATATGGCCGCTGCGGCGGAACGCCCGCTTCCCGACGACGTCGTGGAGAAGGCCAAACAGCATATCCTCGACACGTTTGCGGCTATGATTTCCGGTTCGGACCTACCTCCCGCCCGGGCCGCGCTCAAGTTCGTGGGAGGCTATGCTGGCGACACCACCGCGACCATCGCCGCCTCGACCATGACGGCCAACCCGCTGGAGGCCGCGTTGGTCAACGGCATGCTTGCACATTCGGACGAGACGGACGATTCCAACGAGTATTCGCAGTCTCACCCGGGCTGCGCTGTGATCCCCGCAGCCCTGGCTGTCGGCGAGAAACTTGGCGCAGACGGTGCTCACTTCCTCCGTGCTGTCACCCTTGGCTATGACGTCGGGCCGCGTGTCACCATCAGCTTCGGCGCGGTCGAATTTCGTGACAACAGCCATAAGGCGACCCATGCCATCGCGGGTATCTTCGCCGCCGCGGCGGCCGCAGGATCACTTGCTAAGCTGGATGCCCAGCAGATGCGCTGGCTGCTCGACTACACCGCTCAGCAATCCTCTGGTATTGGCGCTTGGGCTCGGGACACCTCGCATATCGAGAAGAGTTTCGTTTTCGCCGGCATGTCCGCCCGCAGTGGCGTCACCGCCGCCCTCGTCGTGCAATCCGGCTTTACCGGCGTCGACGACATTTTCTCCGGGCCCGACAACTACTTCGAGGCCTACGCCCCAGATGCCAAGCCCGATCTGCTGATCGAGCAACTTGGCGAGCGGTATGAGATTGGCCGAACCAATATCAAGAAATGGACGGTTGGCTCGCCCATTCAGGCCCCGCTCGACGCGATGGCCAATATCTTCGCCGAGCACCCGGTCGACCCGGACCAGGTCAAGAGTATCGTCGTCCGTCTGGCTCACACCGAAGCCCGTACGGTCAACAATCGCGAGATGCCTGATATTTGCCTCCAACATATGGTCGCGGTGATGTTACTGGACAAAACCGCGTCCTTTAGGGCGGCCCACGATAAGCCCCGTATGGATGATCCAGCGGTTCTTCGTCAGCGCGCGAAGGTCCAGCTCATCGAAGATCCCGAGCTGCAGAAGCTTGAACCGGCTCGCCAATCGATCGTCGAGATCACCCTCAACGATGGTGTGGTTCTGCGCAATCGGGTCACGGCCGTTCGGGGCACCGTGGACAATCCCATGCCGCGAGCCGAAGTCATCGCCAAAGCCCGCGACCTCTGCGAACCCGTCATCGGCAAACCGCAGGTGGATGCGATGATCGAGAAAGTCTTCGCTCTCGAAACCCTGCCGGATATCCGCGCGCTGCGCAGCGTCCTGCAAAAGTCCTGACACTCCGGTAGTCCACTCCCACACACATTTTGTGACTGCGGCGACGGTGCCGGCTGGCTATTTTGCCGTCGGGACACTGAGATGTTCGATCGCCTGCTCCCGCCTGAGGCGGGCGGCGGCAATGTGTCGGCGCATTTGTAGCTCTGCAATCTCTGGGTCGTGATCCTCGATCGCTGACAGAATTCGTTGGTGTTCGATCAGGGCGCGTTGGCTGCGAGGCGGGGATGTTGGGTTTTGCCCACGATACAATCGTAGCAGAGGATAGAGTTCGGAGCAGAGCAGGTTGATGAGCATGGGATTGCGACTGGCCTGCGCGATCATGAAGTGAAAGTCTTGATCGTGCTGCTGGTCGATTGTCTGCACATCGTCATGCCGCTCGGCAGCGCGATGTAGTGCTGTGATTTCGGCGCTGGTGACGTTCATCGCTGCTTGGCGGGCCGCCATGCCTTCCAAAGCTTCCCGGACGACGAACAACTCCACGAGTGCCTGGGCCGATGGCTTGACGACGCGGGCTCCGAAATTGGCCGATCGCGTAATGAGTTTGCGTTCCTGCAGGCGGTGCAAGGCCTCCCGCAATGGACCGCGGCTCACCCCGTACTGGCGGGCCAAAGCCGGCTCGCTGATCTTCGAGCCTGGGGCGAGCACCCCCTCCATGATGGCTGTGGTGAGTTGCTCGAACAGATGCTCGGCCAAGGTGCCGGACGTTTCCTCCGGATGAGTGTCGACACTATTGACCTCGTTTGCTAGCATACCACCTGATCCTGAGAGCGGGTTCGTTGGAGTGTTGACAGAACCCATATTCGATGTCGATAGTCCGCACAGGGAGAAAATGTAGCATGCCAAAGGCTCCTATAGTGTCGCCGGGCGCGGCTTTGCGCGCGATCATGGCGGAACCAGGAATTACGATCGCGCCGGGCGTCTATGACGGCTTCAGCCTGCGCCTTGTTGAACAGGCAGGGTTCAAGACCGCCAATGTGACCGGTGCCGGTCTGAGCGAGACAACCCTCGGTTGGCCGGATGTCGGCCTGATGGGCTATGCGGAAAACGTGCGCGCGTCTGGCGCCTTGGCGGCAGCCAGCCGCATTCCGCTCTCCGCAGATGGCGACACCGGGTATGGCAACGCGATGAATGTGTATTTCACCATTCAGGGTTTCGAGCGCGCCGGGCTCGCATGTTTGATGATCGAGGACCAGGTTTGGCCCAAGCGATGCGGCCATATGGAGGGCAAGCAGGTTATCTCGGCAGAGGAGGGCGTTGAGAAAATCCTGGCGGCGGCCGAGGCGCGGCGAGATCCAGACTTTGTCATCAAGGCCCGTACGGATGCCACTGCTATACTGGGTCTGGCAGAAGCCATTCGGCGCCTAAATCTTTATGCCGACGCTGGCGCAGACATTCTGTTTGCCGATGCGCTGTTATCAGCCGAAGACATTGGAACAGTGGCCCGCAATGTATCGAAGCCATTGTCGGTCAACATGGGGTTCGGCATTCGGCAGCGGCCGACAACGCCGCTGCTATCGGCCCGGCAACTGGAAGATCTTGGCGTCAAAGCGGTTTCGTACCCGCGGATGCTGACTGCCGCCGCCATCCAGGGCATGAAGAACGCGCTGGAAGTATTTGGGCAATCAATAAAGGAGGAACGCGTCATCGACCGACCTGACCTGTTGGTGTCATTTGGCGCGCTGAATGACTTGATGGGAATGGAGCGGATCGAGGAGATCCAGCGCAAGTTCGTGGGAACGGCGCGTTAGCCATGCGCGGCAACCGAACGCAAAGCATGCGGCGCAAGCTACCGGGGGGGCAAAGCTATTTCAGCCTGCTCGCCCTTGGGGAATCGCTCGGCTTTTCGCTCGACCAGTTGCCGGTTTCGTTGAAGATATTGCTGGAAAACCTGCTTCGCCATGAAGACGGGGATACCGTGACCTGGGAGGACATAGCGGCTGTTGCGCAGTGGCCCGCCCCGGTTGCGCAGAGCCGCGAAGTCGCCTTCCACCCCGTGCGCGTTTTGATGCCGGATTCCTCGGGTGTGCCCTTGCTCATCGATCTCGCGGCGATGCGAGATGCGATGGCGGCCCGGGGCCTGGATGCGCGGCGCGTCAACCCGCTTTTGCCCATCGATATGGTCATCGATCATTCGATACGTCTCGACCATTTTGGCAGCAAGGCGGCGCACCGCCTTAACCTGGAGGCCGAGCTCGACCGAAATCGGGAGCGTTACGGCGTTGTACGTTGGGCTGCCTCCCAGTTCGACAATCTGCGGGTCGTGCCACCCGGCAACGGCATTGTGCATCAGGTCAATATCGAGCATCTCGCCACCGTCGTCGCGACGGAGCGGGATGGCGATGGCGAAACACTGGCCTTCCCCGATTCGCTGGTGGGGATGGACAGCCATACGCCGATGGTGAACGCGCTGGGTGTGTTCGGCTGGGGTGTTGGTGGGATCGAAGCAGCCACGGCGATGTTTCGCCAACCAGTGTCGCTGACAGTTCCACGCATTGTCGGCTGCCGCCTGGTGGGTACGAAGCGGGCGGGGGTCATGTGCGCCGATATCGTGCTGACCCTCACGCGCTTTCTTCGCGAGCATGACGTGCTGGCGGCCATCGTAGAGTTTTGCGGCCCTGGTTTGGACGCGCTGAGTTTGCCCGACCGAGCGACGATTGCGAATATGGCCGCCGAATACGGCGCCACAATGGGATTCTTTCCGGTCGATCAGGAAACCCTGCGATACCTTGATCAAACCGCCCGATCTGCAGAGCAGGTCGCCTTGGTGCGCGATTATACCCAGGCGCAGGGGATGTGGCGCGGCGCCGAACCTGCATTTCCGGAAGTGATCGAGTTCGATCTCGGCACTGTCGAATCCTCGCTCGCCGGGCCGTCCCGCCCGGAGGACCGCGTGTCGCTCGCCAATGTGGCAAACCGTTTTCGGGAGGTGTACGCAGACCAAATCGGGGCGGCGCCGACACCGGATGTCGGTCTGGCAGACCGGCCAATGGCGCATGGCGATATCGTTATCGCGGCGATCAACTCCTGCACGAATACCTCGAACCCGTTTCAAGTCGTTGCGGCGGGGCTTCTCGCACGCAACGCCGCTGCACGTGGGCTACGAACGAAGCCTTGGGTGAAGACGTCGTTTTCGCCGGGGTCGCGGACCGTCACGGCAATGCTTGAGAATGCCGGTCTGATGGAAAGCCTCGAGGCTCTTGGTTTTCATCTTTCAGGATATGGCTGCATGAGTTGCGGCAGTTCGGCCGGGGCGCTGGCGGAGCCGATCCTGTCGCAGATCCGCAACGGCGACCTTGTGGCAATGGGCATGCTGTCCAGCAATCGGAATTTCGAGGGCAGACTGCATGCCGCGGTTCGCGGTACGTTTCTAACCTCGCCCCCGCAAGTCGTGGCATATGCCATTGCCGGGTCGGTGCTACACGACCTGTCTTCGGAGAGCCTTGGTGTGGACCCCGCCGGAAAGCCAGTGTTCCTGGAGGAGATCTGGCCTAGCGATGCGGAGATCCAGGACTGCTTGGCTGCGGTTCTGCACAAGGACCTCTTTCGCCAGGCATACGACACATTTGCCGATATCGGCACGGGTTGGAGCGATATTCCGTTTAACACCGAGCCCGCGTTCGATTGGGATCCTGCAAGCCTGTTTCTGCGCCGGCCTCCCTTTGTTGAGACCAACACCGGCCTTGCGGACCCGATCGCGGGCGCACGCATGTTGCTTCTGCTCGGCGACAACATCACCACCGACCATATTTCGCCGGGCGCGCTGATCCCGCCGCAGACCGATTCTGGCCGGTATTTGGCGGCCCACGGTGTTGCCGCTGGCAAATTCGGGACATATATCAGCCGCCGGGCCAATCACGACGTGATGATCCGCGGGACGTTCGCAAACACTCGCCTGCGCAATGAGCTTGTTCCCGGCCGCGAGGGCGGATTTACCCGCCATCAGCCAAGTGGCGATGTCATGAGTATCTTCGCCGCATCGGAGCGCTACCGGGCTGCGTCCTGTCCGATGATTGTGGTTGCAGGTGCCAATTACGGCTGCGGGTCGTCACGCGATTGGGCGGCGAAGGGCACACGGTTGCTGGGCGTTCGCATTGTGATCGCTGAAAGCTTCGAGCGGATCCATCGCTCCAACCTGCTCGGCATGGGCGTGATCCCGCTGCAATTCCTGCCGGGCGTGACGCGCCATTCCCTGCAGCTGGTGGGCGATGAGACCTTCGACATTCCCGCTCTCGCATCGGCATTACAGCCTGGCACTACGATCACCGCACGGTTCCATCGCGCGAGCGGGGCCACCGAAACCATCTCTCTGCTCTCGCGGGTCGATACGCGGCGGGAGGCGGATTGGGTCCGTCATGGCGGCATTCTTCCCTTCGTTCTCGAGGAATTGGCGCTCGCATCATGACCGGATTTGACCAAAGCCTGACGGCCCGGATTTGTGCGCGCATCGTCGCCGCAAGCCAAGTGCCGCTTGATCCATTCCTGCTGCAGCGGGGCAAGCAGTTATTCCTTGATGGCGTTGCCGTCGGTGTAGCTGGCGCGCGGATTGAGGAGGCGCCGCGGATTCTGGCGGAATATTTTTCCGATCCTCTGGCAGGCGGCGGCGGCAAGACGGGCTCGTCGCTGCTCGGGCTCGGCCGCAAACTTCCGGCGGTGCAGGCAGCGCTGGTCAATGGCGCTGCCATGCACGTGCTGGATTTCGAGCCGATGTGGCTGCCCGCGACGCACGCGCTGTCGCCGGCGCTGGCGCCCGTGTTGGCGCTGGGCGAGGCATTGGGCAGTGATGGGGCTGCTTGCCTGCGTGCGATGATCTTCGGCATCGAAATCCAGGGATGGCTGCGCCAAGCCGCCGGCTCGCTCGAATCGCATGAGCTGCGGTTTCATCCGCCGGGCTTTGTCGGGCCGATCGGTGCTGCCGTGGCGGCGGGAATTCTCCTTGGCTTCGACGCGGCGCAGCTTGCCAACGCAATCGGCATTGCCAGTTCGCGTTGCGGCGGATTGTTCACCAATCTTGGAACCATGACCAAGGCCACTCACACGGCGTACGCCGCGTCGTTGGGGTTGGAGGCGGCGTTGCTGACCCGGCGTGGGTTTTCGGGCTGCATGACGACCTTTGACCCGGCGCCTCAAAGCTATGGCGACGCATTCTTCCCGAAGGGCTTCGACGCAGAAGCGCTGCTGTCATTCGGGCAACCGTTCCGGATCGTCGATCCCGGATACGCGATCAAGATTTTCCCGGCCAAGTTTTCCACCCACTATGCCATCACCGCTGCGTTAGATGCCAAGCGACAGATCGTCGCCACCGACGCGATTAGATCGATCAAGATCACTGCAGCCGACGTTCCCTCAAGCAACCGGCCAAACCCACGCAGCGGTTTGGATGGTAAGTTCAGCCTGCAATACACTGCCGCGGCAGCTTTGCTGGATGGCCATGTCGGATTGTCCAGCTTTACCGACGAGAGGCTGGCTCGTGCCGATATGCAGGCGCTGCTCCCGAAGTTCTCGGTTCATCTCACGCGGGATATCCCCAGCAAATATACCTCGGGGCGGCACCTGGTCATGGAAATAGGCCTGGCCAGTGGCGAGACAGTTCTTACCCGTTGCGACCGCCCGCGTGGATCCTGGGGATCGGAGCCGATCGGGGATGAGGAGCACCTTGCCAAGGTACGCGATTGTCTTGCCACGATGCTCTCACCGGCGGACGTGTCGGCTTGCATCGAACTGGCGCAGTCGATCGACCAGCTAGATGCCAGTGGTGTGCAGCGCCTGCTTGACCTGGCAAGAGGCCCGATGGTCAAATGCTGATCATCGATAATGCGACCATCGCCGAACTGCTGACTATGCGGGATTGCATTGCCGTTCAAGAGAAGGCGTTCGCTGAGGTGGTAACGGGCGAGTCGGTATCACGGCCCCGGCTCGATACATTTTCGCCTTGTGAGCGATCCGACGGATACCATCGATTCGGGTCCATCGAGGGTTCCAGCGGCGGCATCCACGCGGTGCGAATGAAGTCGGACATCATGACATGGCCAAAAGCCGCCGACGGGAGTTGGTCGGAGCATAAATACTGTGTCGAGCCAGGCATTTATTGTGGCCTGATCCTGCTGTTCAGCACGGCCAATGGTGCGCCATTGGCGATTCTCAACGATGGCTATTTGCAGCACATGCGGGTCGGGGCGGCTGCAGGCATTGGTGCGCGCCTCCTATCCCGTCCCGACTCGCACACCGTCGCGCTGATCGGGTCTGGCGGCATGGCCGAGACGGTGTTGCAAGCGATGGTCGAGGTGAGGCCGATCGACAAGGTGCGCGTCTTCAGCCGGAGTAGCGAAAAGCGGGAGCGGTTCGCGGCCAGGATGGCCGCAGAACTGGGCCTGCAGGTCGAGGCCGTAGCGACGGCACAGGATGCGGTTCGCGGTGCCGACATTGTCGCCACGGCCACGGATTCCATGCTGCCCGTCGTGCATGGCGAGTGGTTGGAGCCTGGTATGCACGTGGTCAACATCGGGCCGCTTGACCTGTCGGCCGATTGTGAGGACCGCATCGACCTGGTTGTGCGCCAAGGCAACGAGGCGTTCGACTTACCGGAAACAGACGGGTTTCGCCGCGACCTTGGTCATAGCAGAAGTGCCTTCGTTGCGGGTACGCCGGAACAGCAGACGAGACTGCCGCCCGTCGTGCCGAAGCAGCACTCGAAACGGCGCTGGCCGCTTTATGCGGACGTCATATCGGGTAAGGGCCCGTCAGGAAATAACTGAATCGGGTCTATGTTTTAGTGGATATGGGATTCTCCGGTCACGGAGAGGTATCGTAGCGTCGTGAGATGATCGACACCAGGGCCATCCGTA
>NZ_LMUY01000124.1:59536-68664 GCF_009765685.1 Acidisphaera sp. L21
CGCGATCGCGCAGCCGGGAATGGCCGACACAAACCATTCCTCGCGCAGCAGCGGGCGGCCATCGCCGATCATGCTGCCCCAACTCACCACATTCGGATCGCCCATCCCCAGGAATGACAGGCCAGCTTCCGTCAGGATGGCGTTCGCCACCAGCACCGACACGGTGACGATCACCGGGGGCAGCGCATTGGGCAGAATTTCCCCCAGGATCAGTCGTCCCGGGCCATAGCCGAGGCTGCGGGCGGCCATCACGAATTCCGCCCCGCGTAGCGCCCGGAACTGCGCCCGGACCAATCGCGCCACCATCGGCCAGGACGCCAGTCCGATAGCCAGGGATATCGTCGTGATCGTCGGTGATCGAATGGCCACCAGCACAATCACTAGCAGGAAGCTCGGGATGGTCTGGACCAACTCCGTCAACCGCACGAGCGCGGTGTCTATCCAGCCGCCGAAGAAGCCGCCCAGGGCGCCGACCAGCGTGCCGATCACCACCCCGATGGCGGCCGCTACCAGGCCGACCATCAGCGATACCCGCGCGCCATGCACCAGCCCGGCGGCGATATCGCGTCCCAGGCTGTCCGTGCCCAGGGGGTAATCCGGGTCGGCACCGGGCCAGGTGGTCGGTGCCGAGACAATGTCCTGCGGATTATCCGGATACAACACTGGTGCCAAGATCGCCGCCCCCGCGACGATCAGCAGGATCACCAGCCCCGCGACGAAAGACGTATTGCGCAACAGGGCGGAGAGCGCACCGCGCCGGGCCGGCCTCAATGTGCTTCGATCCGCGGGTCGAGCCAGGCGTGCAATAGATCGATCCCAACATTGGCGATGATGACCAACAGGCTGGACAGCAGCAGCACGCCCAGCAGCAGGCCATAATCTCGGCCCAACACCGCCTCCAGCGCCAGGCGGCCCATGCCCGGCCAGCCATAGACGGTTTCCACCACCACCGCGCCACCCAGCAGATTGCCCAGATGCAGCCCAGCCACCGTGGTGATCGGGATCAGCGCATTCGGCAGGGCATGGCGCAATTGCAGCACGATCGGGTGCAGGCCCTTGGCCGCGGCGGCCCGGATGAAGTCCAGCCGCTGCACCTCCAGCAGGCTGGACCGCACCAGCCGCGCATAGACCGCGACGAAGAACAACGACAGGCTGGCTGCAGGCAGAACCAGATACCGCATCCGGTCGAACACCCAGGCCAAGCCATGCAGGTTGGCCGCCACCGTTTCGTTGCCATTGCCCGGCAGCCAGCGGAGCTTGACCGAGAACAGCACGATCGCCATCAGCCCGATCCAGAAGCCGGGCGTGGAATAGCATAGCAGCACCAGCACCTGCAGCGCCCTATCCACCCAGCGCCCGGCGAACGCTGCCATGACGCACCCCACCACCACACCGGCGACCAGCGCGATCACCATCGCGCTCATCATC
This sequence comes from Acidisphaera sp. L21, assembly GCF_009765685.1. Classification (GTDB taxonomy): domain Bacteria; phylum Pseudomonadota; class Alphaproteobacteria; order Acetobacterales; family Acetobacteraceae; genus LMUY01. The sequence goes on from NZ_LMUY01000124.1 coordinate 60,965, forward strand.
AGCAGAAGCGTGTTTGGCAGCCGGTCCAGCACCAGGCGGGCCACCGGCACGTTGAATCGCGCCGACATGCCAAGGTCCAGATGCGCTAGATGCCACAAATAGGTGCCCAGCTGGATCAGCACCGGCTGATCCAATCCGAAGCGGCTGCGCAGCGCGGCCATCCCTTCGCTGGTCGCCCCACCCGACTCGCCTGCCAGCACGTCCGCCGCATCGCCGGGCATCAATTGCAGGAGGAGGAAATCCAGCACCAGGATGCCGATTACGGTCGGGATGGCATGAACCGCAGCGCGGCGCAGCGTCGTCCAGACTCGGCTAGACGTCGACAAGTACGCTACCAAGGTTGGATTCAACCCCCTCTGCCGTCAGCAATTCGTTGTGCACGCGCGTGTTGGACAGCGTCAGGAACACGGGGGAGCACAGGTTCATGTCCGGCACCTCCTTGGCCATGGTGTCCTGGAATTGCTTGAACAGCGCCACGCGCTTCGCCGGGTCGTTTTCAACCGCCGCATCCTCCAGCAGCTTATTGACCTCCGGGCTGCTGTAGTGCGTGCAATTGGAGAAGGGGACGCCCTTGATGAAGTTCTTCGACCAATACAAACGCTGCACGCCGACTGTCGGGTCGAACAGGTTACTGGCGCCGTTGATGGTGAACTCGAACTCCCGGTCGCTATAGACCCGGCGCACGAAGCTGCCCATGTCTTGCGCGCGGATATCCACGGCAATCCCGGCCCGCCCGAGCAATGCACGCACGATATCGCCGGTTCGCTTCTGGTCCTCGCCCGATGGGTTGTAGTCGAGGGTGACGTGGAATCGTGTGCGATCGGACCCGCGTGGGAAACCCGCTTTGTCCAGCATGGCCTCCGCCGCCTTGACATTGAACGGATAGGGCGAGGGCGCCGGGTTCCTCATCGCTCTAGCTAACCAAAGTCACTTGCGCAGATCCGTAGCGTTACCAGGCATTAGGCAGGTGTAGATATGCCACGTCCGTCCAATTCTAGGCTTGTGCAGCTAGCATATTAGCCCTCAGCCGTTCAGCTAGACACTCCACTAGCTTGGCCGAACATAGATGTGTCTGAGGACAGTATAGGCCTATCGATAAGCCCCATTTTCGACACCTAGGGGGTGCAAAGCGACATTTGCCACAATTTTCGGATTGTGGCATGTGCGGAGCGGCTGTTTTGGACCGTCAATTGCTTGGGCGTGGTATGAAAAAGGCGGACTGCGGCAGGGCGAAGAATGAGCGTTTACAGCGACTTGGTGCGCGACCGTGACCTTATCAACGGCGCGGCACCGACTGGCCCAGGTGACCTTTGCCAATGTTAGCTTTGGTCCGCATCGTCCGCGACGCCGCGCAGCCCCATTAGCAACGGCGGCAGGTCCGGCGAGGTGTGCAGTAGACGTAATATCCGCGGCGGCGCCGTGGTGTCCGTGTAAACCAGCAGATATCGGAAATGCGGCAGCGACCAGAACCGATATCTTGGCCCGGCCAGATGAGGTCGACGCACACCAACGCCTGGTCTGGCGCCAATCAGCCGCGCCGCATCTAGAACAGCATCATTCAGTTGGTCTGCTGCATCCGGGTTTTCTTCGGCGATCCGTTGCACGGCAAGGGCAAGCTCGCGGCGCGCCTGTCTGGTCAGGACCGCAGCGGCTGTCAAACCTTGGCGCGCCGCGCCTCGTTGACCAAGGTCGCCATCTCAGCGTGAACATCGTCAGCGCTGTGCCAACCGTCGCGGTCAGCTTCCACCTCGGCGTCTTCAAGCGTGGCGATGAAGGCCAGGCGCACCTGCTCCTGTCGCTGCAGCAAGCTGAGACCAGCTGCGACCAGCTCTGCCAGGTCGCGATAATGCCCGGCGGCGATCGCGTCTTCGGCGAAGCGCTCGAGCTCAGGGGGAAGGGTCATGCCGTCCATCACTCTATGATAGGGCAGGGCGGTCCCGCCGAAAAGGATCATCGGCATGGATGACGCATCGTCCTCCGGTGAGATCCTGCCTCCGGACGTCCCCGCCGCAGCGCCATCAGCCGCCTCCGTTGCCCTGGCCAAGCGGATCTCGCGCGGCAGCCCATCGCGCGCCCTCGAAGCGCTGACCGAGGGGGCGATCGGCGAGGCCGTGGCCATCGCGGCCGGCTACGCCGACGACGCGATCTCGGCAGCGACACGGGCCGCCTATCTGCGAGACTGGGTGCATTTCGCCGACTGGTGCAAAGCAAAAGACGCCGATGTGACCGAGCTGCCGATCAACCCGGTCCTGGTGGCCGCCTATCTTGGGGCTTTGGCGCCGACCCACGGGACCAGTGCGCTGCGCGGGCGCGTGGCCGCCATTGCCTACCATCATCGGCGGCGTGGCGTGGCGTTCCTCTCCACGCACCCCGTCATTCGCGAGACGCTCGGCGGCATTCGTCGCCGCCACCCACGTCCCGTGCGCCCGGCTGCCGCATTGACGTCGCCCGACATCAAACAGTTGATCGGCACCTGTCCGAGCGACCTCGCCGGCCTGCGCGATCGCGCCCTGCTCCTGGTTGGCTTCGCTGGTGCCTTCCGCCGTGCCGAGTTGGTGGCCATCGATCGCGAGCACCTGCGGATCGAGGCCGCCGGGGTGACGATCCACATCCCCCGCAGCAAGCGCGACCAGGAAGGCAAGGGGGCTGATGTGACCCTGCCGCGGATGCGCGGTGAGGACAGCTGTCCAGTCCGGGCTCTTGAGGCCTGGCTCGCTCGGGCGAAGATCCGCCGAGGTCCGGTGTTCCGTGGCATCAGCCGTCACGGCTCGATCGAGGAGCGGCTGACGCCGGGGGCGGTGCGTTTGATCCTGCTGAAACGTGCCGCTCTGGCCAAGCTCACCGTCCACGCGAGTGAGCGCCTGTCGCCGCACGGCCTTCGGGCGGGCTTCATCACTGAGGCGTATCTCGCCGGCGCGCCCGACGAGCAGGTCGGGGCGCACGTGCGGCACGATGATCTCCGATCGACGCGCGGCTACCGGCGTCGGGCGCGGATCACCGGGGAGAACCCGGCCCGTCTGCTGGACCTGTGACGGCACCCATCGCCGCACCGGCATTCACTGACACCGATCAGAGTGGGGGATCCAGCGGGGAACAGGGCAGGGAGGTGCTTGCCCCGGCGGAGACGGACTGGCTGCATCACACGCTGGCGATCAGCGGTCCGGTGGACATGGTCGGCAAATTTCGGACCACTGCCCGCGGCACCAACGCCGCGCCCTGGTCGCTCGACCTCGATGCCGAGGAGGCTCGTCTGCTTGCCCCGATGGCGCGTGAGGGCAGGGCGGCACGTGCGCTCGTGGCCGAGCTTCGCGAGGTGATCGCGACGAATCATGAGCGCATGCTGGCCCGGTGGCACGAGCCGGGCACCTGTCTGCTCGACCTGCATCGCTTGGTGCCGATCCCGCCGTCGATTCTGCAGCTTGGCGAGGACCATGCACGTGCACGAGTTTGGCTCTGGGAGAATTGGGGCACGACCCAGACGCTTCGGCACGTCCGGCTCGTCGAAGAGGCAGCCGATGGCCGTCGACGCCGCACCCGGCGCGACGTTCTCGCCTTCAGCTCGGCGGATTGGACTCCCTGGCAAGCGCTCCGCCGGATCCGGCGTGATTGGCCGGACTTGATCTTCACGGTCGATCCTCGCTACCAGTTCACCGAGGCCGCGTCGGGTGGCGAGAAGAAGGGTGCCTAGTCCAAGGGCCATCGACGCAAGGTCTCCTGAAGACACGGTCCCGCGGCCGGACCCGCTTTGGGACGATTGGGAGACACCGCCGCGCCTGCCGCCAACGACGCCGGACCTCCATCTTGACGGCTTCGACGGCCCGCTTGACCTCCTGCTCGACCTGGTCGAGCGGGAGCGTATTGATCTTGCCCGCCTTTCCATTGGTGATTTGGTCGATCAGTTCGTTGCGGCGATGGCACGGTTCGAGGGGCAGGTGCCGATTGAACGCCGCGCCGACTGGCTGGTGCTCGCGAGTCGACTTCTGGTGCTGCGATCCAGGCTGTTTTTTGCAGCGACTCCGGAAATCGAGGAGGCAGTCGAGGCTGCCCTGGAGCGCGAGCGTAGTCGGCTGCAGCATCTGCAGTTCATTCGATCGGCCGCTTCGTGGATGGGCGCACGACCGCAAATCGGCCAGGACGTCTTCGGCCGGGGCCGGCAAGGGCGGGACCCGCGAATTGCCTCGTACATGCGGCTGCTGGAAGCCTGCCTGACAGTACTCCGCAGGCCAGACGATGATCCGTCCATCGAGGCGGCCACATACCGGCCAGCTGTGTCCAAGCTGTTCCAAGTGGACGCGGTGCTTCGCCGTCTCCGCACGCTTGTCGACGCCCTGGACGGACCCGTGCCTTTTACAACGCTACTCCCGCCCATACCAGCGGGAGTCATCGACAAGTCCCTGCTCGCCCGCTCCGCTGTCACCGCGACCTTGATTGGTGCGCTCGAACTCTGTCGAGAAGGCCAGGTGAGGCTCGATCAAGACAGCTCCTTCGGCGAGATTAAGTTCGCGCCCGTTCCAATCAATCAACGCGGCAGCCAACGCAATCTTTAGCAAGCGAGACGTCACCACAACACCGTGCATTCATCGGGTGGTTCTCAGAACCAGAACGGCCGCAGGGCACGAAGCAGAAATCGTCGTATCATGGCCCACTTGTGTTGTAGACACTCGGCGGACGGCTGAGACACACACGGCGCTCAGACGCAATGCAAGGCTTCAAAAGAGATAGCCGTCGTGATATTACTCAATCCCGCGCCATAGGTATTGACGTTACGTCGCCTTATCTCTTCTAGCCATAATTGATTGTCGGGTTGAGCCTTCGCCCTCTATCTCATCTCCTTACTCTCGGCCCGCCTAGCAAATTGATTTCGTGTCTGCTCAATCCGGTCCGAGCACGGACAGGTCTGAGAGGGTCATGCTCCGTTCAATCCTGTCGTTGAGCCGGTTGGCAAGCCTTGGTTGGTCATGACGTTGGCCCGGCTATGACCCTGGACGCGGCTTCAATCCTATCCACAGGCTCGGTTGTCCGCCTGGCTTCCAGCGATCAGAACGATAGTGAAGCCGATTGCGTGGGGGGGTCAGTAATCTCCATCGAGAACAACGGAAACGTTGATTGCGGTGAGGTCTTGATTGGGTCGAGACTTGGGATTGCCCCAAGGCTTTGATCGCCAGTAGAGGAGCATCAAGCAGGGCATTCTAGTAAAACCAGAGTGGTGAGATCGGGTTGTGGTTGACTGTAGTCCCGGGTGATCAGGATGTCGGACGACAAGTAGGCGTTCGGCCGACCAGAATTTGGAGCTGTCTCATGGTTGAAGTGACGCCTACCATTCCTCCGCCACAGCCCCGCGACATGAGTGATGCACTTCGTCGTAACATAGCTGCCTTGGCAGAACGCCGCCGGCAAGAAGCAGGAAGCGCTACCCGCCAGGAGAAACTGGCCGAGGCGATAACCTCCCTTACCGGAAGCATGACCTTCGTCTACATACATCTAGCGGTATATTCGGCTTGGGTCTTTGCAAACCTCGGTTTGATCCCAGGCATTCCAAAATTCGACCCCTCGTTCGTAATACTTGCGATGGAAGCCTCAGTAGAGGCGATCTTCCTATCGACCTTCGTTCTCATCAGCCAGAACCGCACTGCGAAGGCGGCAGACAGACGTGCTGATCTCGACTTGCACATCAATTTGCTTACCGAACACGAACTCACGAAGCTGATTGAGGTCGTAACGGCTATGGCGGTAAAGTTGGGCGTTGAATTCGGCCGAGAGGAGATGGCAGAAATCGAGAAGGACGTCGCACCAGAGACGGTTTTGGACGCAATCAAAGCGGCTTAGAGCGCCGGTTCTTTCGATGAAAGAACGACTCGGGAATCTATCTTCCTTTTTCCACTATTCGTCCACACGGGCTAGATGCCCCACCACCAAGCCCACACAATCAACACCCCTGCGACAAACACCAGAAGCATTACCGTCAATTGAGTGGCAAAGCGCCCGCGTCGTCGTGGCGGCCTAGAGGGTCCGCCAGATTGCCAAGGCTGTCTCACACGGGCTCCGAGATGTGACGGTTACTTGATCGCCGCTTTCAGTTGTTCAATCTCGATGAGAAGGGTCTCGCAGGTTGTATCGCAATCAGACATCGTAGCAGCCTCCAAATTGGCAAGTTTCGACGGCTTTACTCCGCTCTCGACGAGGTGAACGCATGCGCTAATCGGCTTGATCTTTGCGGTGTAGCCGGCGAGCTTTGGCGATGACGAACCGAAGGTTTGCAGGCTCCACGGTGATCATCGTGCTGGTTCCGGCTGCAAGATCAGCATAGAGCAGACCACCGCGAATCGACGCCAATTCAAGGGCTCGAAGAATATCGGCGCGCGCTAGCTGATCATGGTAAGGACCCTTTTCGATCCGATCGAGCACTGCGGCATCTTCAGCAGACAGGGTCGGCTTCTTTCTCGGTCCGCCAGGGGGCCGCCCGCGTGTGGGTAGCCACATGGCGCTAACGGCATCCTGTTTGTGCTGCGCACGGGCATTCCATGGGAGATGTTGCCGCAGGAAATGGGGTGTGGCTCGGGCGTGACGTGCTGGCGACGACTGCGTGATTGGCAACAAGCAGGCGTATGGGACGGTCTGCATCGTGAGTTACTTCGCCGCCTCCGGCAGGCCAATCGCATCGACTGGAGCCGGGCGTGCATGGATAGTTGCTCCATTGCGGCTAAAAAGGGGGCGCTGAAGTCGGCCCAAACCCAACGGATCGAGGTAGACCGGGGACCAAGCGTCACTTGATTACCGATCGCCGGGGTACTCCGCTCGCCTTCCTGCTGACCGGCGCCAATGTCCATGACAGCGTGCCGCTGGAAAGGCTGCTCGACAGGATTGCGCCGGTCGGCGGCGCGCGTGGACGACCACGTCGACGGCCAGATAAGCTGCATGCCGACAAAGCCTACGATCACCGACGGTGCCGACGCGCCTGCATCAAACGGGGCATAAAGCCGCGCATTGCCCGACGCGGCGTCGGAGACAAGCCAAAAGTTGGGGCAACACCGCTGGGTCGTCGAACGCAGCTTCGCGTGGCTGAACCGCTTCCGCCGCCTCACGATCCGATACGAACGCAGGATCGATATGCATCATGCCTTCACCGCGATCGCATGCTCCATCATCTGCATGCGCGCAATCAAGCGCCGGTTTTGAACGGCACTCTTAGCTTAGTAGGACGGCGCATTCCTGAACCATCTGGCTCAAGCAAGCACCTGCGATATATGGCAGGGCAATAAAAACCATTAGGCTGGCGCGTCGTTTATTTCAGAGTTGTTCGCAGGAATACACATGAGCCAAATGAAGCCGAGTCCTATCGATATCGGCCGAGTTGAGGCTGGTCGCGTCGTGTTTCCAGAGTGGAAAGGGGCGGCAGATCGTCCGTCGCCGCCACTTGCGGCTCCCATGCCACCCGATAAACGTATTGGTTTTGCGATTGCCGGGCTAGGAAGGCTCAGCCTCGAACAGATCATGCCGGCATTTGGCGAGGCCAAGAAGTCGCGAATTACCGCAATCATCTCCAACACGCCCGACAAGGCGCGGGTCGTGGCGACTCAATACGGTATCGCCGCAGAGAGCATTTACACCTACGATGAGTGGCATCGGCTTGCTGAGAGCAAGGATATAGCGGCCGTCTACGTGGTCACACCCAATTCACTGCACCTCGAACACGTGACCGC
>NZ_LMUY01000124.1:68674-70130 GCF_009765685.1 Acidisphaera sp. L21
AACAAGGCGCGGGTCGTGGCGGCTCAATATGGTATCGCCGCAGAGGGCATTTACACCTACGATGAGTGGCATCGGCTTGCCGAGAACAAGGATATAGCGGCCGTTTACGTGGTCACACCCAATTCACTGCACCTCGAACACGTGACCGCCGCCGCAGCTGCCGGCAAGCACGTCCTCTGCGAAAAGCCGATGGCGACATCGTCGGACGAGGCACGGAAGATGGTCGCAGCCTGCGATGCAGCGCGGGTGAGGCTGATGGTGGCGTACCGCTGTCAGTACGAACCTTACAACCGCCGTGCGATCAGCATAGTGCGGTCCGGCCAATATGGGACAGCCCGCCTCATCGAGGCCTGCAACACTCAGGTCCAAGGCCCTATGGACCAGTGGCGGATGAAAGCCGCAATGGCCGGTGGCGGTGCACTACCAGATATCGGTTTGTATTGCCTCAATGGCGCTCGGGCTTACACGGGGGAAGAGCCAGTCGAAGTCTTCGCCCGAATTTGGACTCCCAGGGATGATGCCCGCTTCCTCACGGTCGAGGACACAGTGGCATTTATGCTGCGGTTCCCGTCTGGCACCATCGCGCAATGTTCCACCAGCTACACGGCGCACGAGTCCAAAGATATGCGCGTCCGCCTCGGTGAAGCCTGGATCGATGTTGCCAACGCCTTCGCCTATCGCGGTCAATCGATCAGGATTGCGCGCCGCGTCGGGAACGAGGAAGCAATTGATAGTCCTGCGGTCGCGGCAAAGAACCAGTTTACCCTAGAGATCGACCACTTCGCCGATTGCGTCCTGACTGGGCGGCGTCCCCGGACGCCGGGAGAGGAGGGAGTACAAGACCATGTGGTGATGGAGGCGATCTACCAATCTGGTCGATCAGGTCAGCCGGTATCGTTACCCTCTATCAGCGGCCTTGATGTGTTCCGCGGCCCGCCTTTGGAAGACTGAGAGCGCTAGGTGACACAAGTCTTATTATACGGCCTGGCGTTGCTTGCAGGCATCAGCAACCCTCTGCAATCGGCAGCCAATGCTGCACTTAACAAGGGTATCGGCCAGCCCTTGGCCGCAACGTTGGTGGTCTATGCCGTCGCGCTATGTGGCTTGCTGATCTGTACGGGTATCGGGGCAGTCGCGGGGATCTAGCTCGGCGGTCTCAGCAAAGTTGGTGGTCTGCCATGGTGGGCATTCGTCGGAGGTCTGTGTCAGCTCACCTTCACCGTCGCCGCGGCTGTCAGCACGCAGAAGATTGGATCAGCAGGCTTTACGGTCACGGTCCTGGTTGTCGCGGTCGTGCTATCGATAGCTTTAGACAAGTATGGGCTTATGGGCTTGGAGGTTCGCGATGCAACCTGGCCGCGCCTGCTAGGGGCTGCCTTGGCGATTGTTGGCGTCACCTTGGTCTCAATATTTTAGGGCCCGTCAGGAAATAACTGAATTGGGTCTATGTTTTAGT
>NZ_LMUY01000124.1:70140-80168 GCF_009765685.1 Acidisphaera sp. L21
TGCAAACGAAAGCGTAGACGGTGATTATAGTAGCCCATCATCTGGCGGTTGCGCATGTCATCCACAGGACAGAACGACGAATAAATGCCCTCTTGCGTGCACACGTTTGCAATGCTTTAAGCGCAGTGGGTTTGTAGGACGAAGGATGGCGGGATTACCCAGGGATAGCGGGGATGCGCGTGACACCGTCGTCACGCTTGCGCGCTCGCTCGGCGTTGCCGCGTCCACCGTGTCGCGGGCGCTGCGAGGCGACCCGCGGATCTCAACGAAAACGCGTCGGCGGGTCGAGGCGTTGGCGGCTGAGCGTGGTTATGCGCCCAATGTCCTGGCGCGCACTTTGGCCAGCGGACATAGTGGCCTGATTGCACTGTCGCTGGGGCCTATCAGCAATCCCTTTTACGTCGAACTGATGCAAGAGGCGGTTATCCAAGCCGCTGCCCGGGATCTGCGGCTGTTGCTGTTGCATGCTGGCGCCGGGCCGATCGAGGATCAGACGGCGCAAACGTTGCTACAATATCAGGTCGATGGCTGCCTCATCACCTCAGCTGAGTTGTCGTCGCATGCGGCACGAATCTGTGCCGTCCATAATGTTCCGGTCGTCATGGTCAACCGCGTTCCGAAACTGCACGCCAGTGCCATCGCTTGCGACAATTTCCTCGGTGGACAGGATTTGGCACGGCTTCTGCTGGGGGGTGGCCATCAGCGTTTTGCCATTATCCGCGGCAATCCCGATAGTTCGACCAGCATCGAGCGGGAGCGTGGCTTTGCTGAAATGCTGAAGAACCACGGGATCGACTTCGATCTGCGTATCAATGGTGGCTCGACCTATGAGGGCGGGTTCGCAGCCGGCCGCATGTTCGCAGAAATGCCGAGAGACCGGCAACCGGATGCCATCTTCGCCGTCGCCGACATCATGGCAATGGGTGTCGTCGATGCCTTGCGTATCGGAGGTATTCGCGTGCCTGACGATATCTCGGTCGTGGGGTTCGATGGCATCGCGCAGGGCGCGTGGCCGGCCTACGCGATCACCAGCGTGCAGCAACCGATTGCCGCGATGGTGTCGCGTGGGCTGGATCTATTGACCGCACGCATCGGGACTTCGACAGTTCCGGATGAAGTCGTTTTGCTGCGGGGCGAGCTGATCCTCCGGCGCTCCGCTCGGCTGCCGGTTCGGATGGCAGCATAGCCGGCCGGATGCCAGCGGCCTAGCCTCGCTACGCCAATTCACCCATTGGAGCCCATGCTATGGACCTCGGCGTCTTCATCCCCATCGGCAGCAATGGTTGGCTCATCTCCACCACCTCGCCACGCTACCAGCCCAGCTTCGCGCTCAACCGCGACGTCGTGCAGAAGGCGGAGGGCTACGGCTTCGAATTTGCGCTATCGATGGTGAAGCTGCGCGGCTTCGGCGGGGAGAGTGAATTCTGGGACCACTGCCTCGAAAGTTTCACCCTCATGTCAGCCATCGCGGCTGTTACCACGACGATCAAGCTCTTTGCCTCGGCCGCCGTGCTCACCCTGCCGCCCGCCATCGCCGCCCGCATGGCCTCCACGATCGATAGCATCGCACCTGGCCGTTTCGGGATCAACATCGTGTCCGGCTGGCAGGAGGCCGAGTACAGCCAGATGGGACTTTGGCCGGGTAAGGAGCATTTCGACCGCCGCTACGAGTATTGCGGGGAGTACGTCCGGGTGATGCGCGACCTGTGGGAGGCGGGGTCCTGCACCATGGACGGCGCCCATTTCAAAATGACGGACTGCAAGCTCAGCCCACGCCCCAGCGCCCCGATCCCCCTGGTCGCTGCCGGGCAAAGTGGGGGCGGCATCGAGTTCGCCGCCACCTATGCCGACTACAATTTCTGCATGGGGGAGGGGGTAAACACCCCCACCAAATTCGCCCCGAGCGTTGCCCGCCTGGTCGCCGCCGCGGAGAAGACAGGCCGTCATGTCGGCGCTTACGCCCTGTTCATGATCATCGCTGACGAAACCGACGAAGCCGCTCAGGTCAAGTGGGAGCTGTATAAGGCCGGCAAGGATATGGTGGCCCTTTCCTGGATGGGTGTGCAGGCGGCGGGCGACGACAAGGCTGATGCGAAGTCGACTGCTCGTAGCATGACCAACCCGGTTTCCGCCGTGAACTTCAACATGGGCACGCTGGTCGGCTCCTACGCCGCCGTCGCGGCGTTGATGGACGAGGTTGCCACCGTGCCTGGCGTGGCCGGCATCATGCTGACCTTCGACGATTTCATCGCCGGCATGGACGCCTTCGGTCAGCACATCCAGCCGCTGATGAAATCGCGCCAGGGTCGCGCCCCGCCGGGTCGATCCCCGCAGGTGCAGCCAGCGTGACCGATGAGCTGGATGGTCACCGCCAACAAGGCGTTGGCCCCGCCATCCAACGCACGCAACGCCTGATGACGCTGGACGAGGTGGAGTCCAGCGTGCTTCGGAACACCTGATGAGCGCCGCTACCGCCGCCCACCGGTTCGCCCGCCACGCGCTCGCGGCACGCTACGAAGACCTGTCGGCCGATGCGGTGGCGCAGGCCAAGGTGTTCATCCTCGACACCTTCGGCGTGGGGATCGCGGGCTCCACCGCCTACGGCGCCGACGAATTGATGGCGGCCAGCAGCGCCTGGGGCGCAGGGGAGGAGGCCACGGTCTGGGGCCGGCGGGAACGCGTGCCCGCGCCCACCGGCGCGATGCTGAACGCTTTCCAGGTCCATTGCCAAGAATATGACAGTGTGCACGAGGGCGCGGTTCTGCACCCCCTCGCCACCACCCTGTCCGCCGCAACCGCCTATGCCGAGCGGAAGGGTGGCATCTCCGGGAAGGACTTGTTGGTCGCGGCCGTCATCGGCGTGGACATCGCCTCTGGGCTCGGCATCGCCTCGGAGTCGGCCATGCGCTTCTTTCGCCCCGCCACCGCCGGCGGCTTCGGTGCCGTCGGCGCCGTCGGCCGGCTGATGGGGATGACCGAGACGGAGTTGGTCGGAGCCTTCGGCGTCCAGTACGCGCAAACCAGCGGCACCTTGCAGCCGCATGTCGAGGGGAGCGTCACGCTGCCGCTGCAGGTCGGCGTCAATGCCCGCGCCGCCCTGCAATCCGCCGATTTGACGCGCGCCGGTGTCGTTGGACCCACCGATACGTTCGAGGGCAAGTATGGCTACATGCATCTGTTCGAAGGCCAGTGGGATTTGGAGCCGGTCCTGCAATCGCTGGGCAAATCCTGGCGGATCGCCGAGATGAGTCACAAACCATACCCCAGCGGCCGCGCCACCCATGCCGGCGTCGAGGGGATCATCGAGCTACGACGACGGCATGGCTTCACGGTCGAGGATGTCGGGTCGATCACCATCGTCGGCCCGCCCGTCACGGCGCGGCTATGCTCGCGTCCCGATATCCCGAACCCCAGCCCAAACTATGCCCGACTCTGTATGTCCTACGTCGCCGCCAAGGTTTTGCTGAATGGCGTCATCGACCTCGCGCATTACCGCGGCGCCGAATTGACGGACCCGGCGACCCACGCACTCGCGTCGCGCATCCGCATGCTGTCGGATGATAGCACGGACCCGAACGCCCTGCTCCCCGTCGACGTCACCATCGTCCTCACGAGCGGGCAGACCTTGTCGTGGCACTGCGACGCCATGCTGGCCAGCCCCACGCGGCGCCTCACGCGCGACCAACATCTGACAAAATTCCACCGCTGCTGCGATTTCGCCCAGACGCCGATGTCCATGCGGCAACAGGACGCCCTCATTGATGCGGTCGACACCATCGAGACGATCGCCGATATCCGCACACTCACCAGGTTGTTGCGGGTGGCCGCCTAAGGGCCCGTCAGGAAATAACTGAATTGGGTCTATGTTTTAGTGGATATGGGATTCTCCGGTCACGGAGGGGTATCGTAGCGTCGTGAGATGATCGACACCAGGGCCATCCGTAGCCGCTTTGTTGCACTTGATCCGCATCTTGACGAACGTGGGCGGCGGTCCTTCGCTGCCGCGGAGGCGCGATCTGCTGGTTATGGTGGGATTGCGGCTGTTGCCCGAGCGACTGGTATCGCACCCAGCACGATTGGCCGTGGTTTGGCAGAACTGGCTGAGGCCTCGGTCGTGCCCTCGGATCGCAATCGTCGAGTTGGTGGTGGGCGGAAGACTCTGACGACAACTGACCCGGGTCTGTTGGCCGATTTGCTGGCGCTGGTCAGCCCCAGTGAACGCGGCGATCCGATGTCGCCCCTGCGCTGGACCTGCAAGGGCTTACGTCGCCTCGCCAGCGAACTATGCGAGATCGGGCACAAGATCAGCCACACCGTCGTTGGCGAATTGCTCAAGGCCGAGAAGTTCAGTCTGCAAGCCAACCGTAAAACTCGTGAAGGCGACAGCCACCCCGATCGTGATGCGCAATTCGCTCACATCAACACGAGCGTCAGCCGCGCTCTGCTCGAGAGGCAGCCGGTCATATCGGTGGATACCAAGAAAAAAGAGCTTATTGGCGATTTCAAGAACGCCGGGCGGGAATGGCGCCCGCAAGGCGACCCCGAAGAAGTCCGGGTACATGACTTCCTGATCAAGGAGCTTGGCCGGGCGGTACCATACGGCATCTACGATCTGGCCGCCAACTTCGGCTGGATCAGCATCGGCATCAACCATGATACCGCGGAGTTTGCCGTTCAGACGATCCGCAGTTGGTGGCACAATGTTGGCTCCAAACGCTACCCCAAGCCGCGCTATCTGACGATCACCGCCGATGGTGGCGGTAGCAATGGTTCGCGAGTACGCTTGTGGAAACGCGAACTCCAAAAGCTGGCCAACGAACTCGGCATTGATATTCGGGTCCATCACCTGCCACCGGGCACGAGCAAGTGGAACAAGATAGAGCACCGGCTGTTTTCGTTCGTCAGCATGAACTGGCGTGCCAAACCGCTGGGCAGCTATCGTGTCATTGTCGATTTGATCAGCGCCACAACGACCGACACTGGCCTGGTCGTGCGGTGCGAACTCGATCCCAAAGTTTACAAAAAAGGGATCGTAGTGAGCGATCAGGAGATGTCGCAAATCAATCTGATACCCGAAGAATTCCACGGCGAGTGGAACTACACACTACGACCTCAAATCAGAAGACGTCGCTCACTTATTTCCTGACGGAGCCTAAGGCCCGTGAACCGACGCCGCCCCACCTCCATGTAACCGGCGCCCGCAATCGAGATCAAAGGAGACGATCTATGGCTGACCCGAGACTGAGAGCCGCGCTCACCGAGAAGCGTTTCATCGTCGCACCCGGCATCTTCGACATGATCTCTGCCCGTGTCGCCGACGGGATGGGCTTCACGGCGCTCTATGCCACTGGCTTCGGCACCGTCGCCTCCCATCTCGGCATTGCTGATGCGGGCGTTGCGACCTACAGCGACATGGTCTCCCGCGTTGGTCGGTTCGCGACCGAATGTGCGACCCCGGTGATTGCCGATGCCGATACCGGCTATGGCGGCCTGCTGAACGTGCGCCACACCGTTCTTGGCTACGAGGCGGCGGGCGTGACGGCCATCCAGATCGAAGACCAGGAAATTCCTAAGAAATGTGGCCATACGCCGGGCCGCCGGGTCATCCCGACACGCGACATGTGCCTCAAGATCGAGGTCGCGGCCGAAGCACGGCGCTCGTCCGATTTCCTCATCATCGCCCGTACCGATGCTCGAACCACGTTGGGCTTGGATGAGGCGATCGCTCGCGGCAAGGAATTTGCAAGGGCGGGGGCCGACGTCGTGTTTATCGAAAGCCCCGAGACCGAGGACGAGATGCAGCGCATCGGCCAAGACATCGACGCTCCCTTGCTTGCCAACATGGTGGAGGGCGGGCGCACGCCAATCCTGCCGAAGGACCGGCTGAAGGCCATCGGCTACGACATCGCCATCTACCCGGCGCTCGGCTTTCTTGCCGTCACCGCCGCCTGTGAGCGCGTGTATACCCATCTGCTGCACCACGGTGACAGCAACGCTGTCCCAGCACAGGAAAGCTATGGGTTCGCCCGCATGTGCCAATTGATGGGCTTCCCCGATGTGTGGGAGTTCGAGCGCCGCTGGGCGCGCAGCGACGCTCCAGCCGTCGAATGAGGGGCGCAGGATGACCGACGCGCTCGGCTGGCGCGCCAAGTTCGGCGTGCTCGGGCCCTCCACCAACACCATCGTCCAGCCGGATTTTGACGACATGCGCCCGGTGGGCGTCACCAATCACTATAGTCGTATCTTTACGCCGAACGCGGCGGCGGTGAGCAATGAGAGTTTTATGGCAGGCACCTCCGTCATCGCCGGCAATGTTATGGATGCGGTCGACAGCGCCATGACATGCTTGCCCAGTTATTTTGTCATGGGCATGTCCGCGGTCACCTTCATCGGCGGCGCGGCCGGGGCGGACGCCTTCGAGAAATCCATTGTCGATCGGACAGGCCTAGGCGTCAGCATGGGCTCGGCCGCGACCGCCGCGGCGCTGCGCGCTTATGGCGCCAACCGTGTTGCTTTTCTGTCGCCCTACTTCCCGGCCGCCAATGCCCATGTGCGGCAATACCTGCACGATGTCGGCTTCACCGTGGTCCGCGACATGTGCCTGCAATCGCCCAGTTGGACCGGAATTGCCGAGGTTCAGCCGAAGGATCTGATCGGCTGCCTCAAAGACCTCGACGGCGATGATGTCGACGCCATCGTGCAGGTCGGCACCAACCTCAGCATGGCGCGCCTGGCCGCCGCAGCCGAACTATTTTTGGGCAAGCCGGTCATCGCCATCAACACCGCCACCTATTGGCACGCCCTGCGCAGCAACGGGATTGCCGACAAAAAGGCCGGATTCGGTCAATTACTGGAACGTTTTTGAGCAGGCTCGGCAAAGCCCGAACCGCGCCAGTTCGAGCCTGCGGAATGAAACAACACCGCTGTGCGGGCCGACAGTGCTTCGCCACCAAGGAGACGCCGGACATGAAAGACGAGACACTGGTATCCCCGGGCTGCTGGGCCGTCACCACGCTGTCGGAGACGGCGCGATGACGCTCAGCCGCCGGACCCTTCTTGCCGCCGCCGCCGCCGGGCTGCCTCTTGTCGGGACCGCGGCCCAGGCAGCGCGGCCGACGGATCTTCTCACCTTCGGGCTCTCCGGCTACCCGCCCAACCTGCAACCCTGGGCCAACACCGGCGCCTCGGTTGGTGGCCTCAAACTGCTGATGTTCCGCGGGCTGCTCTCATACGCCCCCGACGGCAGCCTGCGCGGTGAGTTGGCGGAGCGGTGGGAGCAGGATGGCCCAACCGCCTGGGTGTTCCACCTGCGGGATGCGGTGTTCCACAACGGCAATCCCGTCACTTCGGACGACGTGCGGTGGTCGATCGAGCAGATCGCGGGCGAGCACTCCACCGCCTATTTACGGGCAGAGTTCCAGGGCGTCGATCATGTCGAGACGCCGGATGCCAAGACCGTTCGGCTGGTGATGAAACGCCCAACCGTCACAGTCCCCCTGCTGATGGCCAGCATGTACGCCCCGATCACCGCCCGCGGTACGATAGATATTGGGGCCGGCCCCTTCATGTTGCAGGACCAGGAGCGCGGGGTATCCGTCGATCTTGTCGCATTCGATAAATTCTACCGCCCCGGTCAGCCGCAGATCCGTCGCATCCGCGGCGTCGTCTATGCGGACGAAAATATACGGGTCACCGCCCTGCGGACCGGTGATGTCGACCTGATCGAATACGTGCCCTGGCAATCCATGCAGACGCTTGATGCCGACCCGGCGTTGAAGCTGGACGGCACCAACGGCGCTTTCATGTACCTGGTGTTCAACGGCGATAGCGGCCCCTTCACCGATGCACGGGTGCGGCTCGCCGCCGCCTTGGCCATCCGCCGGGAGGAAATTGTCCAGGCCGCGTTTTTTGGCCGTGGCGCGCCGCTGGAGGGTTTGCCGCTCTCGCCAGAGTCACCGTTTTTCGACAAGGCGCTCAGCCAAGGATGGCGCTACGACCCGGGGCGCGCCAAGGCGCTGTTGGCAGAGGCCGGCCATGCTGGCGGGTTTTCCTGCTCTCTGCTCTCGACGTCTCAATTCGGTATGATGAAAAGCACGGGGGAGGTGGTGCAAAGCCACCTTGCCGAAATCGGTATTAAGGCGGATCTGGCACTGCCGGATTGGGCGGGGCGTTTGAACCGCGGCAACCGTGGCCAATACGATCTATCGATCGGCGGCACGGCCATGGACAATAACGACCCCGACGGATTGACATCGTTGATCGATGGCTCTCTGCCGCCGTCGTTCCAACGCAGCTTCGACCTTCCCATTCCCGAAATTACCGAATTGCTGGCAGCCGGTCGCGCTGAATTCGATGCCGTCAAACGCAAGGCGATTTACCAGAAGTTGCAAAGCGTCGCGATCGAGAAGGCGAGCTTCGTCGGTCTCGCTTGGCGTTCGCAGGCCTATGCCATGACGAAGCGCCTGGTCGGCTTCCAAAACATCGCGGGCGCGTTGACGTTCTATTCCAACCTCACGCTCGACAACGCCAGCATGAACGGATAGGCGCCATCCCGGCCGCCCCAACACCAGCCAGTATTTTGCCGCACAAGCCGAAGGACGCGATGATGATAGGGTTCAAGGGTCTGCTCGCGTCCGCCGTGTTCGGCTTGGTTGCGGTAGCGCCGGCCGTGGCGCAAACCTCCCAAATCCTCTATTTGGCGGAAGACGTTCCCGCTGGGCTGGACTACGACGGACCATCCGTGTCGGTAAACACATCCCAACTCGGCTACATCAACATGATGGAGCCGTTGCTCGACTACAGGATGCAGGACAAGCCAAATGAGGACGGCATCCGTCGGCTCGATTTCAGTCAATACGAAGGCCGGCTGATCGAAAGTTGGGATCATGACGTGGCCACCCATACCTGGACGATGCATTTGCGCCAGGGGGTCAAAAGCTGCGCAGGCAACATTTTCGGCGCCGATGATCTCATCTACACCCTCGCGCGCGGTAAATCGGTCAGCGGCACCGGCCCCACCAACTGGTTTCTCGCCAGCCTTGGTTCGATCGCCGGGTTCGACCGCAGCGTGTTCAACGGCGGCAGCAAGGAGTTGGGTGACGCTGTCGTCAAGGTTGACGATCATACGGTGAAGATCCGCCAATCCGCTGAAAACCCGCTGCTGCTGACGGTCATGACCGTCTATTCCATGTCCCCGTTCGACAGCGTCGAGATGAAGAAGCACGCGACGCCCGAAGATCCGTGGAGCCACGTCTATGCCAACTCGGTAAACCTCCCAGCCTTCGGCGCCTACTGCCTAGAAAACTGGGTCAAGGGTGATTCCTTCACGTTGAAGGCCAATCCGAATTACTACCGCGGCAAACCCCCCATCGATCGCGTTGTCATCAAGCGCGTGCCGCAGAGCGCCAATCGCGCGCTGACCCTGCGGTCGGGGCAGGCGCAGATCACCCAACGCCTCTCCGCCCGTGAGTTCGATAATCTGCGCACCGCCCGCGGCGTGAAGGTCGGCGGCATCTACGGCAACGAGACCCTGTTGCTGAGCCTGAACTTCAAAACCCCGCCGTTCGACAACCCGAAGCTGCGCCAGGCGATTGCGGCAGCGATGCCGTACTTGCAGATTATCAATATCGGATATGCCGGCCAGGCGCGCAAATGGGACGCGCATTTCACTGAAGTGCTCGCGGGCTACATCAAGCCCAGCACCCAGTATCAACAAGACCCGGAACTGGCCAAGAAGCTGCTGGCCGAGGCCGGATTCCCCGACGGCAAGGGGCTGGAGGCATATGCCAGCGCCCTGCACATCGCCTTCGTTTCCGAACGTGAATCGTATCTGGGCCCGATCGCCACCACCATCCAATCCGCCCTGCGCGACGTCGGCATTCCTATCCAGTTGGACCCGATGCCGCAGACCCAGTTCAACGACCGGCGCAGCCTGAAGAAGGATCTGCCGATGGGGTTGAGCGACACGGAGAAGCCGGTTGGCCCGGACGTGCTCTACACGAACAAGCTGTTCTTCGTCTCCGCCGCCG
>NZ_LMUY01000124.1:80239-119581 GCF_009765685.1 Acidisphaera sp. L21
GATGTCGACCGGATGTTCACCCAGGCCCTGGTGGAAGGCGACCCTGCCAAGCGCGATCCGCTGGTGCGCGACATCCAGGAAACCATCCAGCGAGACCTGGCCTGGATCCCAATCGCCGAAACCAAAACCCTATGGGCCTACACGGACAAACTGCATGGGCTGACCTGGCACCCCGACAACTCGCTTCGCTTCTTCGAAATGTCGTTGGACAAGTAGGCACTTGCTCGCCTTCGTCGGTCGCCGGTTACTGACGGCCGCCATTCAACTCGTCGCCCTCGCTCTCATCGTGTTCTTCGCGATCCGCCTGTTACCGGCAGACCCGGTGGCGCGGCTGGCCGGGCAGGATGCATCCCGCGAATCCTACCTGTCATCCCAGCACGCGCTGGGTCTTGACCGGCCGGTGATGGTGCAATTTGGTGCCTATATCGGCGTGCTGCCGGGATCGAGCGGGTTGTTGGAGGGGGATTTCGGCCGGTCGTGGGTCACTGGCGACCCGATTTCGCAGGAGATCCGGCGCACGCTGCCCATTACGTTGGAATTGATCACCATCAGCTTCGTCCTGGCCTTCGTCATCTCCGTCCCGCTCGGCATGATATGCGCTCTGCGACCCGGCGGCATCGCCGATCGCATGACCTTCGGCTACAGCCTATTCGCTGGCTCCCAGCCGGAGTTCTGGTGGGGATTGTTGTTCATCTTCTTTTTCTTTTCCGTCCTCGGCTGGGCGCCCCCGCCGCTGGGCCGGCTGAACCCAATGGTCACCCCGCCCCCTGTCGTCACCGGCTTCATCACCATCGACTCGCTTTTGGCCGGAGATGGGGAGGCGCTGTGGGACGGTCTGCACCACCTGATGCTGCCAGTGGCGACGAAGGTCTTCGTGCTGTCCGGCCCCATCGTGAAGATGGTGCGCCAGAACATGACGCGGGTGATGACGTCGGACTACGTGCTGTATCAGCAAGCCAGCGGCATCAGCCCCGGCCGCATCGCGCTCACGGCGCTCAAGAACGCGCTGGCTCCGACGCTCACCCTGCTGGGCATTCTATATGGCTATATCCTGGGCGGTGCGGTGCTGATCGAAACGGTATTTTCCCTCGGCGGTATTGGCCAATACGCCGTCAGCGCCGTTCTGGCCTTCGACTATCCGGCCATCCAGGCCGTCGTGCTGGTGATCGCCGCGATCTCGCTCTTCGTCTACCTGGCGCTGGACGTCGCCCACGCCATGCTTGACCCGCGGTTGCAGGGATGAGCGAGTCCGCAGAGATCGATACAGCCCTGCTGCAGGCCGATTTCGACGCCCAACTAGCCCGGCCCGTCTCCAATACGCTCTTCCATGTCGGCGCTGCCATCGTCGCGCTGTCCCTGCTGCTGATGGTGATTGGGCCGTGGCTCACCCCGTATGACATTGGGCGTCCGAGCGACGAGATCATGCAGCCACCCCCGAGCCTATCCCAAGTGCCTGGTCTCGTGAGGCAGATGCTGGCTGGCGCGCCGCACCCGGCTATCCATTGGCTGGGCACCGACAGCGCCGGGTTGGACGTCTTCTCCCGCGTGCTGGCCGCACCTCGTGCGGATGTGTCCATTGCCGTCGGGGCCAATCTATTCTCGCTGCTGGTCGGCAGTCTGCTGGGCCTGTTCGCTGGTACTGCCCGGCCATGGGTCGGCGGCCTCACAATGCGGATTTCCGATCTCGTGCAGGCCTTTCCCGTCTTTATCACCGGCATGATCCTGGTCACGCTCGCCGGCCGCAGCAATGGCACCATCGTCGTCACCCTCGCGCTGCTCTACACCCCGATCTACATCCGCCTCACCCGAAGCGAAGTGCTGACCCAGCGCCATCGCGGCTTCGTCGATGCCGCGCGCGTTTTGGGCAAAAGCGAGGGCTGGATCGCGCTGCATCACGTGCTGCCCAATGCGCTGGCCCCGGCGATGATCCAGGCCTCCGTCACCATAGGGTTTGCCATTCTGATGACCGCCGGGCTCAGCTTCGTCGGTGCCGGTGTGCGTCCCCCTACCCCCGAATGGGGGCTGATGATCGCCGCCGGGGCGGACGGGATCGTGCAGGGTGAATGGTGGCCGTCCGTCTTTCCCGGCATCGCCATCTCCATCACCGTCTTCGGCTACGCGGCCTTCGGCAATGGGCTGGAGCGGCGGCATGCCCGATAACGCACCGATCTTGGCGGTGCGCGGCTTTTCGGTCGCCTTCGGCGCCAACCGCGCGGTCAACGATGTCAGTTTCGACATCAACCCTGGAGAAATCGTTGGGCTGACTGGTGATTCTGGCAGCGGCAAATCCACCCTGGGCCTCGGCTTGCTCGGGCTGGTGCGCGCGCCGGGTCGAATTCTAGGCGGCAGCATCGCCATCGAGGGCACGGATCTCCTACGCCTGCCCGAGGCCGAGCGGCGTGCCCGGCGTGGCCGCCAGATCGGCCTCATCGTGCAAAACCCCCGGGGCTCGCTCAGCCCACTGCACACGGTCGGCCAACAGATACGCTCGGTTCTGCGCGCGCATCTCACCATCACCCGCCCCCAGGCAAAGTTGCGTTCGGTTGATCTCCTTCGCCAACTCGGCCTCAACGACCCGGAGCGCCGGGCGCAGGCGTATCCGCACGAGATCAGCGGCGGCATGGCGCAACGCGTGCTGATCGCGATGGCAATGGGCGCTGGCCCCCGCGTGCTGATCGCGGACGAGCCGACCAGCGGGCTGGATGTCACCATTCAGGCGCAGTTCCTGGATGAATTGTCGAAGGTCTCGCGCCAGGCTGGCTCAGCTGTGCTGCTGCTGACCCAAGATCTGGGCATCATCGCCAATTACTGCGATCGGGTTCTGGTGATGGAGGACGGGCGCCTGGTCGCAGAGGACCGAACGGCGCATTTCTTCGCTGCCCCGCAAGACCGCTACAGCCGCCGCCTTCTCAGCCTGGCGCAGCTATCACCTCCGCCACCCCCCAAAACCGCCGAGACCCTGCTGGCCGTCCACGGTTTGTCCAAGGCGTTTCTGCTGCGCGGCTCCGGCAAACGTTTGCAGGCTGTCGACCGTGTCGATCTCGCCATCGGCCGCGGCGAAACGCTGGGCCTGGTGGGGGAAAGCGGGTCGGGCAAAACCACCGTCGGCCGCTGCCTGCTGCGCCTGATCGAGCCGGACTCGGGCAAGGTGATGTTCGAAGGCCGGGATCTGGCTCGCACCCCGCTGGCGACGCTACGCCAACTGAGACGCCGCTTGCAGATCGTGTTTCAGGATCCGCTGGACGCGCTGGACCCCCGATGGACGGTCGGCAGGATTGTGAGCGAAGCCCTGGAACGTCCGTCCGTGGGGCGCATCGCCGAGCTGCTGCAACTGGTGGGCCTCGACCCTTCCACTGCAAGCCTGCGCGCCCGCGGCCTGAGCGCTGGGGCGCAACAACGTGTCAGCATCGCGCGCGCCATCGCCGCCGACCCGGCGCTCATCGTGCTGGACGAACCCACCTCCGCGCTCACCCCGCTGGCCCGCGTTGGCATCGTCACATTGCTGCGGTCGCTGCAACGGGAATTCGGGATGTCCTATTTGTTCATCTCCCACGATTTGAACACGGTGGAGCAACTCAGCCACCGGGTCGCGGTCATGTATCTGGGGCAGGTGGTGGAGGTCGGGACCCGGGAACAGGTGTTCAACGCCCCGTTACATCCGTATTCACGTGCCCTTTTGGCGGCTCACCTGGCGCCCGACACCACGGACCGCCGGATCGATCGCGCACCCGGCGCAGCGCTGGCCGGCGAAATCCCCAGCCCTGTGGACTTGCCCGTCGGCTGCTACCTCGCCAGCCGATGCCCGAATGTGCAGGAGCCTTGCCGCACAACGCCGCAAGACTTGCAGTACCTGCCCGACGGTCGCGCCGTCCGCTGCGCACCCGCCGCGGCCCTTTGAAGGACGCCATCATGCCGACGCCGCGCCGATGACCGCCCGCCATCATGTCGGCCTGCTCATCCCATCTTCCAACACCACGGTGGAGCACGAATACAACCGGTTCGGCCCACCGGAGATCACCTGGCACGTGGGCCGATTGAGATTGACGGAGGTGTCGGCGAAAGGCATGGCGGAGCAGGAGCCGGATATCGACCGGGAAGCGGCCAAACTCGGCACGGCTCATCCGGAGGTGATCGTGTTGGGCCAATCCGCCATCGGCTTCATCTGTGGCGAATCCTACGAGCAGACTGTAAAGGTCAGACTACAAGCCGCATCTGGCGCCATTCCGTTATCTGCCGCGCAGTTGATGGTCGCAGCTGTCGACGCGTTGGCGCAGGGCGGATCGCGCTGGCGACACCCTTCGTCTCCGGCGTGGACTCCGCCGTCGCGGATTATTTCGCGCGTGCCGGCCACCCGGTCGTGCGCACCGCATCGCTGGGCATGACCACCAATTACGGCATCGCGTCCGTCACCGCCGACCAATTGATCGCGCTTGCCCGCCAGGTCGACGCGCCCGAAATCGACACGATCGTCATTCCCGGGGGCAATCTCCAGGCAATGGCCCTGCTCCCCGCCATCGAGGCGGAATTGCGCAAGCCCATCGTCATCACCAACCAGGCCTGCATGTGGGCCGTCGCAGGGATGTTGGGTGTCTCGCTCGGCCCCGGGTTCGGCAGGTTGGCGACGGCAGATCCCGATTGGGCGATCCGTCGCGCATTACGCGCCTAAAGAGCCATCCCAATCGCGTGTCCGGTTGCGGTTGCCGACAGAAGATCGGCCGCCGTCTGGCAATCGCCAACCAGGTGCACGTCCATCCCAGCCTGCCGCAACGGAGTTGCCAGCGCATCCATCGGCACGCGTGGCGTGGAGTAGCTCAGGAACGACACATCTTCGACGCAACCACGCTCACCCGTGAACACGTTGGCATAGTCCAGCATGCCGTCTTCGAACCCCGCGCTCCAAATCGGCGTCGACGACGGAATAACATTGATCCGCCGCTCCGCCAACCGGCGTAGCACGCCTTGCCGGGTGACCAGTTGCATGTCGGTGGCGACCGTGTCGCGCGGCGTCATGATTATGACTTGGTCGAAAATGTGCGTCAGCATTTCGGCTGCGGCGTAGGTCGCCTCCGTGTGGTCCGTGTCGAAAATAACCGCCTTGCCCCGCTGCCGCTGCGTCACCCCAACAAGCCCACGCATGGCTGCCCGTAGATCTGGCACCAGCGCCTGTTCATCGGGCGGCAGCCAATCGGGTGGGATCATGTCGGACCCACAGGCCAACACCACCGCGTCGGGCCGGCTCGCCGCAATTTCGGCAAAGTCGGCCAGGCGCCCCAGCTTGAACGTGACGCCTGCACGCACGGCCGCCGTGTGCTGATAGTCGTAAATACTGGTGATCGTCTCGCCCCCCGGCAGAGGAACGCGCAAGCGCGCACGGCCACCGAGTTCCTCGGACGCGCCGAACAGCGTGACGTGATGGCCCCGCGCCGCCGCAACCCATGCGGCCTCCAACCCGGCGACTCCCCCTCCCACCACCGTCACGCGGCGCTGCAGGCCGGATGGCTGTGGCCAGAAATCCATCTCGTCGGCCTTGCCAACCCGGGGATTGTTGACGCATGCGATCGGCTGGTGGGAGATGATGGTGCCCCAGCAGGTGTTGCACGAGATGCAATAGCGCACATCGAACGCCCGGTTCGAAGCCGCCTTCAGCAGCCAGGCCGGGTCCGCTACCAAGGGACGTCCTAACCCGACAAGATCCGCATCCCCATCTCGCACGACGCGTTCGGCTTCCGCCGGGTCGGTAATCCGGCCGAACGCCACCAGCGGCGTTCCCCCCGCCGCGGCGCGCAACTGGCGCACCAGATCCATATGCGGCAGGCGATCGCCGTAGCGATCCGGGACATGCATCTCCAGCGTCTGAGCGTGGGCCCCTTGACAGAACCCGACATAATCCGCCTGTCGCTGCCCGGTCAGCATCGCTGTAATGATCGTCGCCTCCGGCAGTGCGATACTGCCTGGCACACCATCATCCCCCGGCAGCTTCAGCCCGATGATGAATCCGGCGCCACAGAGATCGCGAATGCCCGCTATCAACTCGGCCACGAAGCGGGCGCGGCCCTCCCAATCCCCGCCAAACAAATCGGTTCGCCGGTTGGACCAGGGCGACAGGAATTGGTGGAATAGGTGACCGTGTCCTGCCGATATCTCGATGCCGCTGAATCCACTGCGTTGTAGAAGCCGCGCTGCCTCGGCGATGTCTCCGATCATGGTGCGGATCGCGTCGATCTCCATCGCGCGGGGAACGGTCCAACTGAGGTCATCCGGCAATGCCGACGCGCCCTGCGCATTATGCGTCCTGCCGGGATAGTGGCGTCCCCGGCCTGAATCCTGGAGTTGACCAATCAGCCGGCAGTCATGCGCCTCCACCTGGGCGGCCCACCGGCTGAACCCGTCCAGATTCTGTGTCACCACCTGCGGCCGCGGCAAGTCGCGTTGATGCGGCATCATGCCCAGCGGTTCCGTGACGATCACTGCCGCGCCGCCAGCCGCCCGGTTCACGTGATACTGGACGATCTCATCCGTCACCGTACGATCCACGGCTAGCCGCGTGCTCATGGCGACGTGCATGACCCGGTTGCGCAGCATCTTGCCCGCTAGCGCAAATGGGCTGAGCAACGCCGGATAAGATGATTGATCCATACTGGCTAGTCCCGTCGGATGGTAAAGGCAGATAGTAATGAGCAGCATGGGTGAGCGCCACCCTGTGCGTCGTAGGCTGATCCATTGCACTATCGCCGGCGATACCGCGAACCCGACGGCAAGCGGCTCCAGGCCGGCACGAGCAGCCCGCCAATGCGGCGTGCAGCCTGGAACGGTTCGGCATTGGCCTTGTGCTGGGCCAGGCCCATGGAGCCGCCCCGGCTGCCCAGACTAGGCTGGATTGTCGTTACTCTATGTGTGGTCGCAGGATATGCTTTGCACCATGCCCCGCCTTCACGTTGGCCATCTCGTGCAACATGCATTTAAGATCGATGATCGCCTTTTCTTCCTCAGCAGACAGATCTTTCAGCGTGATGTGCCTGAGTAGCACAATCAACGCATCGCCGATCCGGCCGAGTTGGCGACCATAGCTAGCGAGGCTGAGCGCGTCCTTTTCGATTTCGGTGTTGCTGGATTGGCCGATATTGATATTGAAGAGGCCAACCTGGTTACCACTCGGGTCGAAATACGCCGTCCAGGGAAGGGTCACCGGGCCAGATAGGGGTAGCCTGAAATCCGCCATCGCCGCGTCCTCTCAGTGTGAAGCCGGAACGACCATAGCGGCGTTAGGGCATGTGATACAGAACGATCTCAGTTGGAGGATCGGACTGCAGGATGGGGCTTCACCAAGCCGGCAAACGCGCGCTGGCCAGAGGCGGGACCGAGCCACGGCAGCACCCTCCCGGCGGTTCGTGTAAGGTGACCCTGCGATGATGACTTCTCTCGACGGACGAAACAGCGGAAGCGACTTGACCGACGCGGTTGCTATCAGGGAGGTCTCTTCGGCCAGATGAGGACCCGAGCATGGTGCCCGTTACCAGTGATCTAAACGTCCGTGACGCCCTGCAGGGGAGCACGGTTGAAGCCATTCGGGTTGCCCAAGCTGCGGCAACCCTGCCGTTCGCAATTGCCGCGATCAATCTGAACGGTGACCTGAACATTGGCGTGATGATGCGGACTGCCGTTTCTTTTGGCGCAGCCCACATGTTCCTGTTCGGCCAGCGCCGTTTCGATCGCCGCAGCACGGTCGGCGCCCATAACTATGTAGACCTCGTGCACATTGTCTGCGATCTGGAAGGGCATGCGGTGCCCCGCCCCCTCTTCGATGTGGCCCTCGCAGAGCACGGCTACACGCCGGTTTTTGTCGAACAAGGCGGAACCGATCTGCGAACATTCGACTTCCGAGGCGTGGCGGCCCCGCCATGCCTCGTTTTCGGCAATGAGGGCTACGGTGTGCCAGACAGCTTCATTGGCGGTGGTCAGCGGATATCAATCGTGCAGCGGGGGGTGGCCCGCAGCATGAACGTCAGCGCAGCCGCGGCAATCGCGTGTTTCGTCTGTTCGTCCCAGCTCGAGTGAAGCACGAATTCAGGTCCGCACCGGCCGCCACATGCGCAGGAAGCGCCGCGACGCGGTGGGTCGATCCGGTTCGACGCCAAGCCGCCGTCCAATCTCCAACTTGCGTTCGATCCACTCGACCAGCATTGCGGCCGGGTAGCTGATCGCCAGGTAGATAGCAGCCACCATCGCGTAGATCTCGAAGTGTTTGAACGTGGCCGAGGCGAGCAACTGCCCGCTGAACATGAGGTCCCGCATCGTGATGACGGACACCAAAGCGGAGTCCTTGAATATCGACACGAAGTTGTTGCCCAGCGACGGTATGATGATACGCAGCGCCTGTGGCAGGATAATCCGGCGCATCAGCAGGCGCTTCGACATG
Organism: Acidisphaera sp. L21; assembly: GCF_009765685.1. Classification (GTDB taxonomy): domain Bacteria; phylum Pseudomonadota; class Alphaproteobacteria; order Acetobacterales; family Acetobacteraceae; genus LMUY01. The sequence goes on from NZ_LMUY01000124.1 coordinate 88,656, forward strand.
CCGGTTGCGGCGGCAGCTTCCCACTGGCCCTTTGGAATCGCCTGAATGCCGGAGCGGAAGATTTCGGCCATATACGCCGCGTAATTGGCCGTCAGCCCAATGATCGCGGAGACGAAGGGGCTGAGAACGATGCCCTGGTAGGGCAACACGTAATAGATAAAGAACAGTTGCAGTAGCAGCGGCGTGCCGCGGATCACCTGTATGTAGAACGCGGTCACGAGCCGCAATGGCGCCAGGCGCGACATCCGCGCGATGCCCAGAAGCAAGCCTACCACCAGCGCTAGTACAAACGACAGCACCGACACGACGATCGTTAGCCACGCGCCCTGAAGCAAAGGCGGGAGGAACGCGATCATGTCATCAAGTGAGAACAACCGTGATCCTCCCTAATCGACTTTAGTTATTGTAACCAGTCAAACCCCATTTGCTGAGAATCTTTTTCATTTCGCCGTTATATTCCATCCAAGCGATCGCGGAGGAAAATCCCGTCACCAACTGGATGTCACCCGGGCGGAAGACATAGGTGCTATAGGCCGACGGGTTTTTTAGGTCATGCGGCTCGTACTCCGCCACCATGTCGACTTTCCACTCCGGATGGTCCTTCATCTGGGCGGCTACGACGGGCTGATCGTAGAGGACGGCATCGAGGCGACCGATGGCGAGTTCCGGCATCATCTGCTGCCAGTCCTTGTAGCCCTGGAACTCCACGCCAGGAATTGCCTGGATCCACTCGGCGTAATTCGTGCCCAGCAGAGTGCCGACTTTGTGGCCCTTCAAATCGGTCAACTTGCCAAGCTTCAACGGATTGCCTTTAGCAACGGCCATCGTCTCGGCATAATAATAGGTTGGGAAACAGAAATTCACGACCTTGGAGCGAGCCTTCGTGTAGTGGATCGAATCGCCGACCATGTCGAATCGGCCGCCCAGCGTGCCCGGCACAAGCCCGTCGAACGTCACGGTCTGCACATCGACTTTGGCAATCTTCAACATCTTCGCAGCCATCGTGATGATTTCTGCATCCAATCCTGCCCAGGCATTATTGGCCTTCGGGTCCAGGAAGGAATACGGCCAATCATTGGATGTGCCGACGACGAGGACGCCCTTCTTCTGGATCTTGACCAATGAATCATCGCTGCCGTTGATGGGCGGGACGGAAAAGTCGGGAAAGCTGGTATCGACCTCTATCGCACCCGCCGCTTCTGCCGGCCTGCTGCCGACTGTGGCGGCAAGGACCGCCGCGACACCACCAATGGCGCCGGCCTGGAATAAAGCACGGCGGGAATGCCCGGGTGACGTTTCGTCGGATTCATGCGTCATGTTCAAGCTCCTGGTTCAAGGCGTTTACGTTCGGCATTTCTAGGCCTGGGTGTCCGCGGCCTCAGACTTGGGAATGTCGTCCTCGGGAGGGTCGTCTCCTTGGCCACGGCTCAGAATCGATTGTAGAAATTGCCGGGTTCTCGGGCTCCGTGGGTCGGTAAACAACGTCGCTGGCGGTCCTTCTTCGACCACGGCACCCTGTGCCATGAAGACGACCCGGTCAGCGACGTCGCGCGCGAAATCCATCTCGTGGGTCACGACCACCATGGTCATGCCCTCGGCGGCCAAATTGCGCATGACCTTCAAGACCTCTCCCACCAGCTCAGGGTCGAGAGCGGAGGTCGCCTCATCGAACAGCATGACCTTGGGATTCATTGCCAAGGCGCGGGCGATGGCAACGCGCTGCTGCTGGCCTCCGCTGAGTTGGTGCGGGTAGGCGTTGCCCCGGCGATCGAGACCGACCTTGCGCAATACCGCCGCTCCCCGGGCGCGAGCGTCATCCGGTTTCTGCCCTAAGACATGGATCGGAGCTTCGATCACGTTACCAAGCACCGTCAGATGCGGGAACAGGTTGAACGACTGGAACACCATGCCGATTTGCATGCGAATCTGCTCGATCCGGCGATCCGGGTCGACAACCAGCTTGCCGTCCCGTTTATAGCGGTAAACCGGGGCGCCTTCAAAAAGGATCGTTCCATCATCGATCGTCTCAAGATGGTTGATGCAGCGCAATAGCGTGGACTTTCCGGCGCCAGACGGCCCGATGATGCACACGACCTCGCCCTTTTGCACCGAAAGCGACACATCGGTCAGCACTTCGACGCCGCCGAACGACTTCCAAATACGGTCCAGCTGTATGATCGGCCTGCTTTGTGTCAGTTCCGTCATCCATGGCCTCTAGCTTTGTGACCCCACAAGCAAGGCCTATGCCAAAGTGGTTGCTCGACCGGTTGGCACTTGGCATAACGCCGCAGTGTTTCTCGCCGTCCGCTCCAGGAGGTTCCATGCAGACCGTTAGCTTCACCGCAATGAAAGACGGCACGCGTGAGGATTACCTCATGCTGCGGGATATGGAATTGAAGCACAATCTTGCCACGGCAGACCGTTTGCTGCGCGAAATGGCTCGCCAGGAAGAGGAGACGATTGAGGGCTACCAGATCAGCCGCCTCGGCCACGCGTTGCAATCTGCCACCCGCGCGCGCCGCGAAGGCGCCGATGTAGACTGGATCGTGTCCGCCTTGTTACACGATATCGGCGACGGCTTGGCGCCGCAAAATCACGATCGCATGGCCGCCGAAATTATTCGGCCCTTCGTGCGGGAGGAATGCACGTGGGTCGTCGAACACCATGGTGCCTTCCAGATGATCTACTATGCCCATCATTACGGCTGGAACCGTGAGGAGCGCGCGCGCTACGCCGATAGTCCACATTACCAGGCCTGTGTCGATTTCTGCGAGCGCTGGGACCAATCCTGCTTCGATCCCGCCTACGAGGCCGATCCGCTGGACAGTTTCGCGCCGACGGTCCGCGACGTTTTTTCCCGCAAGGCCTACGCACCGGACGTGGTCCGCCCCGGCGTCGCAATTGGATTGCTCCGCTAGGACGAGGGGTTCTACGACGGCAGCCGGAACACGTTGCTCGGTTCCTCCGCATAGGACCGTTCGGTCGCGCGTACGAATTCGGCCGCACGCTCCAGATCCTCGACGAAAGCTTGCAAAGCCGGGACTTCTGTTTCTGGAATGACAAGTCCATGCTCTTTAAGTCGAGCGATAAATTCGGTTTCGGTCATGTGGATGGTCCTTAGCGGTCAGGTCAGGTTGTAAAATAAGTTGCGTCAGGCGTGCCGGCACGGTTGCCTATTGTCCGCCTACTGCGCCGCACTCGCCAATGCTGCCGCAAAGGCCGGTCGCGCCGCTCGGAACATCGTCGCCTTTTCAAATGCGTCACCCGTGCTCAACACCTGCGCGTCTTCGAATGGCCGTCCCACGATCTGCAGCGACAATGGCAGGCCGTTGGCGGAGAAGCCGCTGCAGACCGACAAGGCCGGGAAACCGGTGACGTTGAACGGTTGGGTAAAGGATGGCTCCCGAACCGCTGGTTCCAGCCGGAACGGCGGCGCCACCTGATGCTTGGTTGGCAGCATCAGCACGTCGTGATCCTGCATCGCCGCCGTCATCTCGGCGACCAACCGTGTGCGATGGCGTAGGGCGTTGACATAATCGCTCGCCCTCACGAACGCGCCGGCCGCCAACCGTCGCCGGCCCAACTCCCCGTATAATTCTGGCGTCGTCGTCAGGTAGCGCTCGTGGATCGCATAGGCCTCGGATCGAGAAATAAGGCTGGTCACTTTGTTGTAGTGGCTCAACGGAGACAGCGTGACGTCCGTGACCGCCGCACCCAGCGCCCGTAGCGTGTTCAGTGCGGACTCCAGGCCAGCGACGACATCGTCCTCGGCCTTCAGATCCGTTTCGAAAAAGTGTCGGATCACGCCGACACGAAGCCCCTTCACATCCCCCCGTAGTCCTGACGCGAAGTCGGGGACCGCCTTGTCCGCGCTGCCCGGGTCCAATGCGTCATGGCCGGCAAGGGCCTGCATCATCAATGCGCAATCCTCGGTGGTCCAGCACAATGGTCCGGCGTGGTCCAACGTGAATGAAAGCGGCAAAATGCCGCGACGGCTGACCCGGCCGTAGCTGGGCTTGAACCCCGCCAAACCACACCACGCCGCCGGGCTGCGGATCGAGCCACCGGTATCCGTGCCCATCGCCGCCATGCACAGCCCAGCGGCAACCGCCGCCGCCGACCCGCTGGACGAGCCGCCGGGTTGATGGTCGAGGTTCCACGGATTGCGCGCAGGCGGCCAGGGCAGGTCGAAGGACGGGCCGCCAGTGGCGAACTCATGCGTCGCCAGCTTACCCAGGATGACCGCGCCAGCTTTGCGTAGCCGTTGCACGGTCACAGCGTCCTCGTTGGGGACGTGGTCTTTGAACAACGCGGAATGTCCCGTCGTCGCAATTCCCGCGGTGTTGTAGATGTCCTTCAACCCGATCGGAATGCCATGCAGCGGTCCTTTCCAATCGCCGCCCGCGATCTCCGCCTCGGCACGTCGCGCCTCATCCATCGCCGTTTTGCCCAGCACCAGGATGTAGGCGTGTAGTTCGCCATCCAGCCGATGGATGCGGTCGAGATAGGCCTTCGTGAGTTCGACCGGCGACAGCTTTCCGGTCCGGATCAGCACCGATGCCTGCGTGATTGTCAGGAAGTGCAGATCTTGCGTCATGGTCATGCTCCCAACGGCGCCGTACTGCCCAAAAACCCCGGCTGGCGCATCCCGCACAATCCGCGGATGATGGCGAAGGCAGCAAAAGTCGTGCCAAGCTCCACTGGCGCCACGCCTCCGTTGGGTCTCAACGGGCTTTGTATCCAATGGCCCTGATCTTGCTTCAAGAACGCTACAAACCGAAGGACGATGAACCTCATGGATGGCGCGCTGCCGCGCCCGAGACGTGGCACAGGAAGTCTCACCAAAGCGCTGCGGCTGCTGCAGGAAATCGGCTGCGCGGGGCCGGACGCGCTGCGCCTGACCGAGCTGGTGGGCCGGGCCAATATTGACGCCTCCACCGCCTTCCGCATGCTGGCCTGCCTGGTCGACGAGGAGTTCGTCGAGAAGGTGGAGGGCAAGCGCTACCGCCTGGGACGCCGGGTGTTCGAGCTGGGGTTGGCCGCCGGACAACACTTCAACGGCCACGCGGCCGCCCGGTCGTCCCTGTGGCGCCTGGCCGGGCGGCTGAACATGCCGGTGACATTGGTGATGCGCAGCCGGGTGGAAACCGTCTCCGTCGAGTCCGGCGGGCCGGAATTGTTCCCCGACCTGGTGGCGCCAATCGGATCGCGTCTGCCGATCGGCGTGGATTCGGCCGGCGTGGCGCTGCTGGCCGCCATGGCGCCGGGCGACGCAGATGCCCTTATCCGCACCAACGAACGACGATACCGCGCGTTCGGCCGCGACACCGCCCGGGCCCTGCGCGGCTATGTCGACCGGGCCAAGGTGAACGGCTACGCCCGCACCATCAGCCCGGTGTGTGCCGATGTCGGCAGCGTCGGCATCATCGTGCCGGGGGACGCGGCCGCGCCCACTTTCGCGCTCAGCATCCTGTGCGACGCGACCCGCCTGCAGGATGGGTGCGAGATGGTACCGACCATGCGCGACGCGGCACAGGACATCGCCCACGCCATCGCCGCCGCCCAAAAAGGCCCGATCGAACAGGGCCACTAGGTATCTTGCCACCATGCGGAACGATCCGTGGTTTACGCAGCATGCCCGAGACCGCACATTTCCCACGTGACCCGGCGGCCTAGTCCGCCGGCGGTCATCCACATCGACGAGAGCGTAAACAATGGCCAATCGCCAATTTCACCTTTCCTGGTTCCTGTCGCAGGGCTACGGCCCCAAGGGGTGGCGGGGGCAATGGCCCGGTAGCGACGTCGCACGCTGGATGATGCCGGACCTGTTCCTGGACCTGGCCCGTGGTATGGAGCGCGCGTGTTTCGATTACATGATCATCGAAGACTCCTCGATGGTGCCGTATCAATACAAGGGCTCGCACGACACCTATCTGCAATACGCCGCCAGCACGCCGAAGCTGGACCCGGCGGTGCTGGTGACCCATCTGGCGCAAGTCACGAAGCATCTGGGCCTGATCCCGACTCTCTCAACCTCGGAATACCCGCCCTTCCTGCTGGCCCGGCTGGTCAACACGCTGGATCACACGACCGAGGGCCGGGTCGGCTGGAATTGCGTTACCAGCAGCAATGACGGTGCAGCGCAAAACTACGGCCACGACACGCAATATCCGCACGAGGAACGCTACGACCGGGCCGAGGAATTTGCCGACCTCGTGACCAAACTGTGGGATGCGTGGGAGCCGGATGCGGTGGTGCTGGACCCCAAGACGCCAATGTTCGCGGATGGCAGCAAGGTCCACGCCGTCAACCACGAGGGCAAATACTTCAAATGCCGCGGCCCGCTGAATGCGCCGCGCTCGCCCCAGGGCCGCCCCGTAATCTGCCAGGCCGGCGGCTCTCCACGTGGGCAGTTATTCGCCTCCCGCTGGGCCGACACGATCATCACCGATGCCAGCAACGTCGCGGAAATGAAGCAATATCGCGCCGACGTGCGCGCGCGCGCGGCAGCGGCAGGGCGCAATCCGGACCACGTGAAGGTGCTGTTCCTGGCCCAACCGCTGGTGGACACCACCATGGAGGCCGCGCGGGAGCGGCGGCGCTTGGCGCGCGAGGACGCCAACGGGCATCTGGACATGCAGCTTTCCACCATGTCACGCCTCACCAACATCGATTTCTCGCAATTCGCGCTGGACGAGCCGCTGCCGGAGCTGTTCACCAACGGCCACAAATCGTCGCTGGCGAAATGGATCGGCAAGACCCCGCGGGAGGTGGCGTTGGCACAATCCACCAAGGCCGGGATCGACTTCACCGGCACGGTCGACCACGTGGCCGGTATGATGCAGGACATCATGGAGGAAGTCGGCGGTGACGGATTCCTGTTCTTCAACGGCACGTTCGACCGTCGCTACATCATCGAGATCTGCGACGGCCTGGTGCCGGAACTGCAGCGCCGCGGACTGACGCGGACGGAGTATACGCATAAGACGTTCAAAGAGAATCTGATGGCGTTCTAGCTGGGCTTTGCCCTGCACCCAGAAGGGAACAGTCGTCCCCTTCACCCCTTTATCGCGAGGTGTCCAGAGGACGACTGTCCTCTGGTGGGGTCCGGGGCGAAGCCCCCTCGCTTAGGCCCGTCCTTAGCGCCCCAACCCATGCGGATCATATTGCTCCCGCAGCCCGTTCCCCAGCATGTTCACGCCCCACACCAGAACAATGATCGCCAACCCGGCGGAGTTCGCAATCCACGGCGCGACGAACAGCCTGGTATTGCCTTCCGCCAGGATATTGCCCCACGTCGCCGCGGGCGGCGGCAGGCCGAGCCCCAGGAACGACAGCGCGGTTTCCTGCAGGATCATCTGCGCCACCTGCAGCGTCGCCACCACCGTCAGCACCGGCATCACTTGCGGCAGGATGTGCTGGCGCATGATGTAGAAATCGCCGCCGCCATAAAGCTTCGCTGCCTCGACGAACGGGCGTTCACGCAAGGACCGGGTCAGCCCGAACACGACGCGCGCATAGACCATCCAGCGGGAAATCCCCAACACCAGGATCAGGTTCAGCGCGTTGCCGCCTAGCGCCGCCACCATCATGATCGCCAGCAGAATGTCGGGGAAGGCCATCTGCGCATCGGCGAATCGCATGATCGCCTGTTCGGTGGCGCCGCCGCGCAGCCCGGCGATCACGCCCGCTACGCTGCCCACCACCGCCGATAGCAGCATCGACGCGACGCCCACCAGGATCGACAGGCGGGAGCCATAGATCAGCCGCGACAGTAGATCCCGGCCGTAATTATCCGTGCCCAGCCAATGCCCGGCAACCGCGCGGGGCGACCAGAACCCCGGCTTCAACCGGGCCAGCAAATCCTGCTGATACGGATCCCACGGCGCGATCAGCGGGGCGAATATTGCGCCCAGCACCGCCACCAGCACGATGCCGCCACCGAAGATGATCTTGAACCGCTTGCCGAACAGCCGCCTTTGTCTCACCCGCGGTGGATCCTTGGATCGATCAGCATTTGCAGCACGTCCACGACGAGGTTGCTCAGCGCGATGATGATGGCGATGGCGAAGACCGACGCCTCCACCACCGGCACGTCACGATGACCGATACTGTTGATGAGCAGCCGCCCCACGCCGGGCCAGGCATAGATCGTCTCGGTCACGATGGAGCCGGCCATCAGCGTGCCGATCTGGATGCCCAGGAAGCTCAGCACCGGGTTGACCGCGTTCGGCAAGATGTGGGTGGCCAGCACCCGCGCCCGCGACAGGCCTTTGGACCGACCCGTGACGACGAATTGCTCGCTCATCAACTCGATGACGGCGGTGCGGGTAATCAGGGTGAAGTTCGGCATCAGGATGGCCGCGAGCGTCACGGCCGGCAGCACCAGATGCCGCAAATCACCATAGCCGGAGGTCGGCAGCCAATGCAGTTGCAGCGCGAAGAACTCGATCAGCAGAATCCCGAGCCAGAAGGACGGCATGGATTGCCCCGCCACCGCGATGGAGGAAATCGCCGCATCCACCGCCCGGTCCCGCCAAACGGCGCATGCGATCCCGCCGGCAATGCCTAGGATCAACGCCAATGCCAGCCCGGCCCCGGCCAATTGCAACGTGGCGCCCAGCCGGTCCCAGACCACGCCCGCCGCCGAGCCGCTGAATTGCAGCGACTCCCCAAAATCGCCGTGCAGCAGGTCGCGCAGGAAGATTAGGAACTGCACCGGCAGGGGCTGGTCCAGATGCAGGCGCTGGGTCAGCGCCGTCACCTGTTCGGGGGTCCGGTTGATATCCAGAAAGATATCGACCGGGTTCCCCGTCAGCCGCAGCACGATGAAGGTGGCCAAGGCGACGATCAGCAGCGTCAGTGGCAGGAAGGCCAGCCGGCGGAGAATATAGCCGGCCATCAGAACCGCGCGTGGCTCACTTCACCTGCACCTGGGTCAGCCGCAGCAGCTTGTCCGCCGCGGCGCCGAACCCGGTCACCGAGTCACTGACGCCATACAGGCTGGGCAGGCCGAACAGGAAGACAGAGGGGGTCTGGTCGGCCAGGATTTCCATCATGCGGTGATAGTCCTTCACACGCTCGGCCTCATCGATGGTGGTGCGGGCGGCGACGAACAGCGCCTCGTATTCCGGGTCCTGCCACTTCGTACGCAACCCGGACTTGGTGTACCAGACCGAGGCGAAATCCGCATCGCCAACGCTGTACCAGCCGATCATGTACATCACGCCCATCTTCTGCGCGTTGGACATCTGCTGGAACACACCGCCCTCGACCACGTTGACGGTCGCCTTGACGCCGATCTGGTTCAACATGCCGGCCACGGCGTTGCAGATGTCGGTATCGGACACGTATTTGCCGTTTTGCGTGGTGATGGGCACGGGCGTGTTGAAATCATACCCGGCGTCCACCAGCATCTTCTTCGCCTTCACCGGGTCGAACGGGCGGGCCTTCAGATCCGCGTCCCAGCCCAACACACCCTTGGTCAGCACTTGGTTCTGCAGGATCTCACCCTGACCCTTCAGGATCTGCTTCAGGATCAGGTTCTTGTCGATCGCGTAGTCGAACGCCTCGCGGATCTTGGGATTGTCGAACGGCTTGACCGACGGGTCGAAGGTCAACACCAGGCCGACGGTGGTGCTGATCTCGTTGACCTTCGCACTGCCCGACTCGTTCACCTGGTCGATCAGGTCGATCGGCACTTCCTCGATGATCTGGCTCTCCCCGGCCACCAGGGAGGCGACGCGGGTCGACCCGTCCGGGATGGTGCGGATCACCAGTTTGTCGAATTTGGGCGCGCCACCCCAATAGGCTTTGTTGGTCGTCAGCGTGTAATGGTCGCCCGGTACCCAGTCCTGGAACACGAACGGCCCGGTGCCGATCGGGTGTCCCGCCACGACCGTGGCGCCTGCCTTCTCGTAATAATGCTTCGGCTCGATGATGATGTCCGACAGACCGCGCAACAGCGTGGGGAACACGGTCCTGGTCTTGATGTCGACGGTGTATTTATCTACCGCCGTGGCATTTGCCACCTGGCCGATCCGCGTGATGAAGGCGTATCCGGTCGCCGGGTCCAGCACCCGGTTGATGGTGAACACCACGTCGTCAGCGGTGAAATCCACCCCGTCGCTGAATTTTACCCCCTGGCGCAGATGCACCCGCAGCGTCATCGGGTCCGTCATCTCCCAACTGGTGGCCAGCGCCGGGTGCAGGTCGCCGGCATTGTCGCGGGCGATCAACGGGTCGTTGGTTTGCTCCAACAGGCTCAGCGACGCATAGGACCCATTGCCGGACCGCAAGCTGTCGGGAAAGACGGCGGCGCCGATGGTCAGTGTCTTATCGGCAGCGAAGGCCGGGCTGCCAAAGGCAAGCAGCGCAGCCAAGGTGAGCAACGGGCGGCGTTTCATGATGGCTCCTACGGGCAAGATCTGGGTCAATGGGCGGGCCTGGTCAGGTGGCAGGCGGATAAATGCCCACCGCCCAGGTCGGTCAACGCCGGGTCGTCGGTGCGGCACACCGGCATCACGGCCGGGCACCGCGTGTGGTAGCGGCAACCCGGCGGCACTGCCCGGGCGCTGGCAATTTCGCCCAGTGCCTCGATGCGGGCGCGCACGGCGCCGGGCCGATGGGCAGGCACGGCGCTCAACAGCGCGCGGGTGTAGGGGTGCTGCGGCGTCTGGTACAGCGCCTGCTTGTCCGCCAGTTCCACGATGCGGCCCAGATACATCACGGCCACCCGGTCCGCGACGTGCCGCACCACACGCAAATCGTGCGAGATGAACAGATAGGTCAACCCAAAGTCCCGCTGCAGATCCGTCAGCAGGTTGATCACCTGGGCCTGCACGGACACGTCCAGCGCCGAAACCGGTTCGTCGCACACCACGAAATCCGGCCGCAACGCAAGCGCACGGGCAATCCCGATGCGCTGCCGCTGGCCGCCGGAAAACTCGTGCGGATAGCGATTGGCGTGCTCGGCCGCCAGCCCCACCAACGGCAGCAATTCCTGCACCCGCACCCGGCGCGCCGACCCGGCCACGCCAGCCAGCCGCATCGGCTCGGCGATCAACGCCGCCACGGACATACGCGGATTGAACGAGCTGCCAGGGTCCTGGAAGATCAACTGCATGCGGCGCCGGGCGGTGCGAAGCTGGCGCGCATCCAGCTCCGATATTTCCGTGCCATCGAAGCGAACCGTGCCGCTGCTCGGCTCCACCAGCCGCATCAGCAACCGCCCCGTGGTGGATTTGCCGCAGCCGCTCTCCCCCACCAGCGCCAGGGTTTCGCCGCGCCGGATGGTGAACGACACGCCATCCACCGCCCGCACCGCACCCGTGACCCGGCGGCGGAACGTGCCCGATACGATCGGGTAGTGCTTGGTCAGCCCATCGGCGCGGATCAGCGGCGCGGTCATGCGGGCACCACGCCGTGCCGCAAACAGGCCGCGTCATGGCCCGCGCCCAGCGTCACCGCCTGCGGCTGAATGCGCCCGCACGCCTCCCACGCATACGGGCAGCGCGGGTGGAAACTGCACCCGGCGGGCATGGCGAACGGGCTCGCGACATTGCCCTCGATCGCGGGCAACCGCTCCGGGTCCTCGTCCTCCAGCGGCGGCATACAGCGGAGCAGGCCCTCGGTATACGGATGCGCCGGCCGATCGAACAACGCGCCCACCGGGGATCGCTCCACGATGCGCCCGGCGTACATCACCTGCACGTCGTCCGCGAACTCCGCCACCACGCCCAGGTCATGGGTGATCAGCAGCACCGCCATGTGCATCCGGTGCTGCAAATCGCGCAGCAGCGTCAGGATCTGCGCCTGCGTGGTCACGTCCAGCGCCGTTGTCGGCTCGTCGGCGATCAGCAGTTTCGGCCCGCAGCTCAGCGCGATCGCGATCATCACCCGCTGCCGCATGCCGCCCGACAATTCGTGCGGATAGGCGCGCATGATCTGCGGCGGGGAGGGGATGCGCACCAGGCCCAACAACTCCTCCGCCCGCGCCCGCGCCGCGGCCCGGCTCAGCCCCAGCTGCAGGGTCAGCGGCTCCATCAACTGGCGTCCGATGGAAAAGATCGGGTTCAGCGAGCTCATCGGGTCCTGGAACACCATCGCGATCTCGCGTCCGCGAACCGACCGCATCTGCCGGTCCGACAGGCTGCCAAGGTCACGTCCCGCCAAGTGGATCTGGCCGCTGCTCACGCGCGCGGCCTCGGGCAAAAGCTGCATCAGGGCCATGGCAGTCACGCTCTTGCCGCTGCCAGACTCGCCCACCACGCCCAGCACGCGGCCGGCCTCCACGTCGAAGCTCACGTCGCGGACAGCGTCGAACGCACCGCGCCGGGTCTGGAACGCGACGGTCAGGTTCCGGACGGACAGCAGCGTCTCAGCCATCGGCCGATCTCGACAGACTCTGCTGCACCGCACAAGCACCGGGTCTTGCACATGGTGACAATCGGCCGTTGGTCCGCCGATCAGACGTAACGATTGGCCGGAACCGGCAGGTCCAGATGGCTTCGCAGCGTCTCGCCCTCGTACTCCGTGCGAAAGAGACCGCGTTTCTGCAGGATCGGCACCACGTGATCCACCACCGCGCTCAACCCGCGCGGGCTGATGTCGGTCGCAATCATGAACCCGTCACAGGCCTGCGTCTCGAAATACAATTGCAGCCGGTCGGCAATCTGCTCCGGCGTGCCGGTGAAGTCGCCACGCGGGGCTGCGGCGCGATACGCCAGTTGCCGCAGCGTCAGATGATCCTCCCGCGCAATCCGCATCAGATATTCGGCGGACGATCGATTGCTGCTGCCGACGATGCCGCTCAAATCCGGCGTAGGCCCATCCAAATCGTATCCCGAAAAATCATACGAGTTGAAGTACCGGCTGAGGAACGCCAGCGCGGTTGGCGGATCCAACAACTCGTTCAACTCCTGCGCCCGGCGCTTGGCCTCCGCCTCCGTCCCGCCGACGATCGGGGTGATCACCGGGAACACCAGCAACTCCCCCTCCGGCCGGCCCAGCTTGGCTGCGCGATCACGCAAATCGGCCGTATAGATCCGGCACTCCTCGATCGTCTCCCGGTTGGAGAACACGGCGTCCGCGTGCAGCGCCGCCAATTGGCGCCCCGCCTCGGACGCACCCGCCTGGAAGATCACCGGCCGCCCCTGGACCGACCGTTCGATATTCAGCGGCCCCTGCACCTGGTAGAATTCCCCCTTGTGGTTCAGCCGGTGCATCTTGCTGAAATCGACGTAGCGCCCGGCCGCCTTGTCCCGCGGGAACGCGTCATCTTCCCACGAATCCCACAGCCCCTTCACGACCTCGATATATTCCTGCGCCACGTGATAGCGCAGATCGTGCTCCATCTGCGGCTCGCCACCATAATTGCGCGCCGCCCCGGCGTTGGATGAGGTGACGGCGTTCCACGCCACCCTGCCGCCGCTCAACCGATCCATCGAGGCGATCTGCCGCGCCGTGTTGAACGGTGCGCTGTAGGACGTGGACATCGTCGCCACCAGCCCCACCCGCGTCGTCACCGCGGCCGCGGCGGACAGGATGGTGATCGGCTCGAAATGGTTCACATCGAACGGGGTGGAGTTCTCGCTGGCATACAGCGAGTCGGCGATGAACAGGATATCCAACTTGCCGGCCTCGGCGATGCGCGCCAGGTTCAGCACGAACGCCAGGCTGGTGGACCCATCCGCCTGCATCGCCGGATGGCGCCAGGCGCCGACATTGCCGCCGAGATGGATCGGAAAGCAGCCGAGATGGATCTGGCGTGGTCGCGTGCTCACAGTAAAACCTCGTGCAAAGGCCGGCTCCAATTGGCGGCGGCGGCCATGGATCGTTCGACATCCTCCTCCAGCATCAGCCCGGCCGCGACCAGGGCGCGCGCCGCCTCCCCAATGGCCGCAACATAACCCTCTGGCGAGCCGTACCGCGCCAGCACAGAGCGGCGCGGGTCACCAGTCGCGGCGGCTTCGTCGTCGGTGTCGGGGAGGGGGATGGTGCTGCCGGTGAACTCGTACAGCCCGCCATGGCCGTAGCCCCGGGCGCGAATGTTCCAGCCGGTATACGACGCCAGCGGGGCCGCCACCATCGGGGCACGCACGCCGGCGACCTCATTGCCGTCCGCATCCACCGCCGGCAGCAGCACGGGGTAGTAAGCGTCACCGATAGGCTTGGGCGGTTCCTGGGTCACCACGCCCTGGTCGATCTCCGGCCCGAAATCCAGCAGCGGCAATTCGTTGGCGGTGCGTGGTGTGGCGATGCCGGGGATGGCGGGGAATTGGGCGCGCCAGGTCTGGATATCAACCAGCGTGCCATCCGCCCGGGTCGGCATCCGGCTGGCTGGCGGCAGCACGCCCTCACTCGCCCAGCGGTCCATTGCATCCAACATGGCGCGGAACAGCATCGAGGTGGAGACGACGTTCAGCACGCTCTGCGCCCGCCCCTTTACCGGACGGCGCAGATTTGGGTCGGCGGAATGCTGCGAACTGGCCCAGGCATAAACCCGCACGCCATCCGGCTGCGGCAGATCGTTACCAAGGGTATCCGTGTGCACCAGCGACCCGCGGCGCTGCCAATATTCCGACGCGGTCTGGCTGTGCATCACCAGCGGATCTGTCTCCGGCCGCTTCAGGATCGCATCGGTGCGCCCGGTCAGGTGATCGGTGGTTTCCGCATAGCTGAACGGGAACCGGTCGGCGGCAACGAAATGATCCTCGAATTGCTGCCCACCCGATGCGGTCAGCACGGCAAAGCGGTGCAGTGCCAATTTTCCGGCGCCTGCCACGTGCGGGATGATGCCGTCGAATACCCGGCGCCCTTCGCCATCCCCATTGAACCCGCGATAGACGAAATCCCGCATGGCGCGCCCGGTCTGCGAGCGGCCCCATGCATAGGCCCGCTCCACCCGGCCACGCAAAGGATTCGCCTCAGTGTCGTCATGCCGCAGGAACGACACGAAATCCCGCACCGCCACGTGGCCCAACGCCAACACCAATGGATCGCGCCCCGTGTAGATCAGCTCGTAGATCCAGCCGGACTGGAATCCCGCCGGAATGTGCACATGGATATCGGACGGGACCAGCGCCGTCTCATCCCCCTGGTTGTCCAGCCCGGTGCCGCTCTCCGCCCGTGCGAAACACCATGCATCCGGCGGCAGCACCTCCCGCGCGCTGTCCGGATACCGCCGCCGGGTCAGCGTGGCCCGGCGCGTGTCCAGCGACACGGTGGGGTGGCTGCGCGTCGTCGACCAGCCGCTGAGCGGGAAGGTGGTAACGCCCTCGCGCCCGATATATTCGGTGCGGATCACCCCCTCCAGCGGCCGGCCGCCATCGCTCGCGACCGGTAGATCCAGCAGCATCCGCTGATTGCCGGCCAGTAGATCGCCCTGCCACGCGGCGCATACAACGCTGTGGCCGCGCCGCATGAGAAACCCGTTCCCGGCATCTGCCAGGCTGCGCGGGTCGTTGCCGGCGGGCGCGTCGTTGAAGAATGGGACCGCTCGCTTGTTGCCGCGATTGCCGTAATCGAACAGCATCCGGCGGCTGCCCGGCCCCTGCGGGATCAGCATAGCGATGTCGCCGCTGAAGCAGACCATGCCGTCCTCATCCACCGGCGCCTTGTCGATGTCGAACACATGCGCCTGCGCTGGGGCTTTCGGATCCACCCGGTAATGCGCACGCCCGACCAGGCGTTCATACGGCCCGGACTCGCCGAAGCTGTGCCCGCCCGCAAACGCCCCACGCTCGGTGATCTCAAGGGTGACAGTCATCATTGCCCAATCTTTCGCCGCTGGCCTCGTCGAACAAATGCAACTTGCCGGGCCGCACGCCGATCGCGATCTCGTCGCCAATTCGCAGCTTGCAGCTTTCGTCCAGCCGCAACACCAGGGTTTGCGCACCGGCGCTCGTCGTCACCAGCGTCTCCTGCCCGGTCCGCTCCACCAGCGTCACGCGGGCGGGCAGGCCGTCCTTCGCCAGCAGCAAATCCTGCGGACGCACGCCCGCCGTCACCCGGACCGCATCGGCAGCGTGCGCGACGGCAATCTCCAACGCCAACCCGTCCGCCCGAAACCCACCCGGCACCAACGCGCCCGGCAAGAAGTTCATCCGCGGCGTGCCGACGAACGATGCGACGAACCGCGTTGCCGGGCGCGCATATACCTCCGCCGGCGGCCCGAGTTGCAGCAGCTTGCCGCCCTCCAGCACCGCGATGCGGGTCGACATGGTCATCGCCTCGATCTGATCGTGCGTGACGTAGACCATCGTCTTGCCCAACCGCTGGTGCAGTTGGATGATCTCGGCCCGCATATGCGCGCGCAACGTGGCATCCAGATTGCTCAACGGCTCGTCGAACAGGAACACGTCCGGGCTACGGATCATCGCCCGCCCCAACGCCACCCGCTGCTGCTGCCCACCCGAGAGTTGGGAGGACCGCCGGTCCAGCAACGGCCCGATCTGCAGAATACCGGCCACGTTGTCCACCATCGCAGCCCGTTGCTGGGCAGGGACCCGGCGCTTGCGCAGCGGGTATTCCAAATTCTGCCGCACCGTCATATGCGGATACAGCGCGTAACTTTGGAACACCATGGCGATGTTGCGATCGGCCGGCAGCACGTCGTTCATCCGCCGCCCGTCGAACAGGATGCCGCCCGCACTCGGGCTGTCCAGCCCCGCGATCATGCGCAGGATGGTCGACTTGCCGCAGCCGCTCGGGCCCAGCAGCGTCAGGAACTCCCCGGCCTGCACGTCGATGCACAAATTGTCGACGATGACGTGCGCACCGTAGGATTTGCGAATATGGTCGAGCGATATCGCGGCCATCGCCCTAGCCCTTCACCGAACCGGCGCCCAGGCCCTGGCCGAAATGCCGCTGCACCAACGCGAACAGCAGCAGGATCGGCATGGTGATGACGACCGCGGCCGCCATCATCAAATTCCAGTCGATGTCATAGGATTCTTTCACGAGGCGCAGCACGCCGGGTGGCAAGGTCATGCTCTGGTCGGCGTTGATGAAGACCAGCGCATACAGGTACTCGTTATAGGCCATGATGAAGGTGAACACCGCCGTCGCCAGGATGCCCGGCAAGGCCTGCGGAATGACGATTTCAAACAGGATGGCGAACCGCCCCGCGCCGTCGATTGCCGCCGCTGCCTCGATATCCGGGGGCAACGCAGCCACGAACGCGCGCAGCAGCCATAATGCGAAGGGCAGGGCGAAGGTCGTGTCGGTGATCACCAGCCCCCAAAGCGACCCATTCAGCCCGATGGAGGCGACGATCACATACAGCGGCACCAACAACACCACCGCCGGCAGCAGGTATGCGAACAGCACCAGGCGTGCCATCAACCCCCGCGCCGCAAACCGGAACCGCACCAGGCCATAGGCGCCAGCGATCCCGAACAACACCGCCACCAGCGTACTGGTGAGCGACACGAACAGGCTATTGACGAACAACTGCCCGAACCCGGTACGAAACAGCAGGTCGTAATAATGCACCAGCGTCAGGCTGCTCGGCAGAAAGCTCGGCGGGTAGCCGTTGGTTTCGATCCGCGGTTTCAGCGACGTCAGCACCATCCAGACCAGCGGGAAGGAGATGAGTCCGATCGCCGCCCACACCAGCACGTCGCGGCAGATGCGCCCACCCAGCCGAAGCATGCGCGCCCCCGTCATCGTGTGCGCGCGCTTTCTTCGCGGTCGTACTGCCCGGCGTAGATCCAGAAGAACACCAGCATGATGGCCAGCATGATCATCGCGATCGCCGCCCCGCTGCCCATGCTCAGCTTGGGGAAGACTTCCTTATACACCAGCAGCGGCAGCGTTTCGGTGCTGGACCGTGGGCCGCCTCCCGTCATCATGAAGATCAGGTCGAATTCCTTGAAGTCCCAGATCGTGCGCAGGATGATCACCATGGCCAGCACCGGCTTCAGTTGCGGCACGGTGATGTCCCAAAACCGCGACCAGGCATTGGCACCATCGATCTTCGCCGCGTCATACAGCGCCTTCGGAATGCCCTGC
This sequence comes from Acidisphaera sp. L21, assembly GCF_009765685.1. GTDB lineage: Bacteria > Pseudomonadota > Alphaproteobacteria > Acetobacterales > Acetobacteraceae > LMUY01. The sequence goes on from NZ_LMUY01000124.1 coordinate 106,671, forward strand.
AGTCGCGCCAGCACCGCGATGGTCACGAACGGAAACTGCTTCCACGCCGCCACCACGATCACGCTGATCATCGCATTCGGCGACTGGCCCAACCAATTGATCGGGCCGTCCACCACGCCGTACTCCTCGGCCAGGTAATTCAAATACCCGTACAGATCGTTGAACAGCCATTGCCACACCAGCACGGCGACGACGGTGCTCAGCAAATACGGGAACAGCACCAGCGCGCGTGCTATCGGGCGCAAGAACAGCTTCCCGTGCAAGATCAGTGCGAAGGCCACGCCCAATCCCAATTGCAGTGCCAGACACCCCACCGTCCAGATCAGCGTATTGCCGAACGCGTTCCAGAACTCGCCGGATTGCAGCAGTGCCGTGTAGTTCGCCGCCCCGATGAACTCACCGGTCCGGGTCAGCGTGCTCATGTGATACAGGCTGATCACCAGCGTCTGGCCCAGCGGATAGGCGATCAGGATCACGAAGAACAGCACGCTGGGCGCCATCAGCAAATAGCCGAAGGCCGCGTTGCGCGTGGCGAGCGTCATTCCAGCCACGCGCTCCGTCCTCACGCCTTCAGGAGCGCGGCAATCCGGTCCGCTCCACGCGCGGCCGCGGCCTGCGGGGTCAATCCGCCGATCACCACATCCTGCAGCGCCTCCACCATCACGCGGGAGCCGAGGATCACACCGGCTTTCACGTTGGTCGGATGCGCGCTCGACTCCTTCAACAGCGAGCGCCCCTTCGCCGTCGCCGTCACCATCACGGCCACTTCCTTCTGGTAGCGGGTGATGATCGGGTTGGCGTTGAACTCCGCCGATGTCGCGATCGACTTCAGGTTCGGCAAATTATGGCTGGGCGTGGTGTGCAGGAACTTGATGTAATTGTCCTTCTGCAGCAGGCTCAGCGCCAGCTTTTTGGATAGATCGTGATCCTTCGCCGCCTTTGGAATGACCAAAGACTGGAAATCCCCCACGAACACGTCCCGCCCATTCGGCCCCATCGGGAACGGCACCACGGAAATCTCGTCCGCCAGCTTCGGGTTCTGGCTCTGCACGTTGATCAGCACACGACCGGAATACGGCGCCGACGCCGCGCGCCCTTCTACGAACCCGTTCACCGTCTCGGTATAAGCATAATTCGCCGACCCGGCCGGCGAGTATTGCAACAGCTCCCTGATGAACTCGAACGCCGCCACCGTGGCGGGCGAGTTGAACCCGACCGAGCCATCCGGGTTCAGCACGAACCCGCCGCTGCGCCAGATCGTCTGCAGCAGCAGCTTGTCGCCCATGCTGGTTTTGCCGAACGGATAGATCGTGCCGAACACGCCGCGGCGGTTGGTGCGCTTGGCCGTCGCCAGCATCGACTCCCAAGTCGTGAAGGCCGCCGGCCCATCGGCGCCGACCAGGTCCTTGCGATACCATAGCGGCCCGGTGGTGGTGGAGTTGACGATCGCCAGCCCCGGATAATATCCGCCCTTGTCGTCGTGCAGCAGCTCCAGCGAGTTCGGATAGAAATCCTGCTCGCCCACCGTCTTGATGATGTCGTCGACCGGCTGCAGCAACCCCTGCGCATTCAGCTGCATCACGAATTCCGGCGGCATATGGGAGATCAGATCCGGCGGGGTGCCCCCGGCGAGCGTAGCCGCCAGCTTCGGCAGCAACTCCTCTTCCTGGAACGCCTGGACCGAGACGGTCACGCCAGGATTGTCCTTCGCAAACCCGGCAAAGATCTCATTGTAAACGGCAGTCTGTTCCGGCGCACGCTGCGTCGTCCAAAACACCATCGCGCGGCTCTGCGCCCGCAATACACCCGGCATGGCAAGCGATCCCATGGCAGTCGCACCCACCAGCAAAGACCGCCGGTTCATCGTCATGGTCGTCATGTCAGCACCTTTCATCACCGCCGCATGTAGTGTGCACATCATATGCGGTTCGTATACCGTAAATCCGCTCAATCGAACGGCATTGTTGGCGCGGCGTCACGGCACTGCCCAGGCTTTATGCAGCGCCACTGATAATTGCCATCGCATCGGACGATAGGTTGCGAATATGCGTGCGCAACGCCTCGACCGTTGCCGCTACATCGCCTTTCGCGTACGCCTTCAGAATCGCCAGATGTTCCGCCCCGTCCTCTTTCACCCGGCGGAACGGGCTGGAGATTTCGAACAGCCGCGTCGTTACCCGAATTTGGCGGATCAGCCGGCCCAACACCTCATTGCCAGACGCATCGGGGAACATCAGGTGCATCCGGTCATCCGCATCCCAATGCGCACGCTCCTGCGTCTGCGCCGTCGCCAGCCGGGCAATATCCACTTTCACGGCGGCGATCGCCTCGGCCGGGATCTTGCCCATCGCCAGACGGATCGCCTCGCATTCCAGCAATTCGCGCACCCGCATCGCCTGGAAGAATTCGGTCGGCGTCACCCGGCGCACCGCGAACGAGCGGGAGCCGTGTTTGACCAACAGCCCCTCCGCCGCCAGCCGCAAAATCGCCTCCCGCATCGGCGTGCGGGAGATGTGGAGTTGCTCGGCCAGCTTGCCCTCCACCACGAAGGTGCCCCCCGGCAATTGCCGCATCAGGATCAGCCGGCGCAATTGTTCGTACGCCTGGTCGGCCAGGTTCAGATCGTCGCCAAACTCCAGCGCGTCGATGCTCATCGCGCCCCCATCAATCCGGCCGCCACCAGGGCACCCCGCAACCGCGCCATTTCCGCTGCGTCCAGCGCGCCGATCGGCTGCCGCCCGTGCCCGCTCGGCCAGCGCCCCAGCAATTCCATGCACGCCTTCAGCCGCACCGTTGCCAGCCCGCCCGGCGCCGTGCCGTAGATCGCATTCGCCAGCGGCTGGATCCGCGCGTGCATCGCTCGCGCCGTGGCCATGTCGCCCCGCTGGATGGCGCGATCCAGCGCCACGATCTCCTCCGGCAACAGCACCGCCAGGCTCACCAGGCTGCCATCGCTGCCGATCGCGAAACACGGCAGCAAATGCTCGTCGCCCGAGGCCATCATCTCCACATGCGGCGCCGCCTGCGCCACCAGGCGCCGGTTGACGTCGTAGGCCGCCGTTTCCCAACTGCCTTCCTTGATCCCCACCACCTGCGGCAATTGCACCAACTGCTCCAGCGTCTCCGCCGGATAGGCGAGCGTCCCCGCCCGCACCCCCGCCTGGTACAGCATCATCGGCATATCCACGGCCCGCGCGATCGCCTGGTGATGCCGCAGCACCATCCCCGTCTCCTGCGACAACGCCCAGGAAAACGGCGGGAAGACCAGCAGCGCGTCCGCGCCCGCCGCCTGCGCATCCGCCGCATGGCGCTGCGCCTCGCCGCTCTCCTCGCACAACACGCCGGACACGATGATGGCGCGGTTTCCGATCACCTCGCGTGCCGTCTGCACCACCAGCCGCCGCTCCTCCCGGCTCAGCAGGAATACCTCGCCCGCATGCCCATTGCACAGCACGCCGACGATCCCATCCGTCGCCACCGCCGCGGCGAAATGCTGCGCCAGCCGATCGGTATCGATCCTGTCCTGGTCATCCAGCGGCACCAGCGTGGCCGTGTAAATGCCGCGGAACGGCCGGGTGTGGCTCGGGATCACGGCGTTTTCTCCAGGGTTGCGGCACGCTGCGGCTGCACCAGCCGCGCCGGGTCGAACAGCGGCAGCTCCGGCTCGCGGTCCAGAATGTGGTCGGCCAGCAGTTTGCCCATGAACGGGCCGCTGGTGTAGCCGGAATGCACGCACCCGATCACGTAGGCATCGCCTATGCCCGGCAGCGGCCCGATCATCGGCAACGCGTCGGCGGTTTCGGATTCCAATCCCAGCCAGATACGCGCGACGCGCCCCTCCGCCAGCGCCGGAATGGCCGCCCGCGCCAGCCGCACATTGCCGATCAGATTATCCGGGATCGCCTCCACCCCGCCGCGCGCCGGGTCGCCGATGCCTTGCCAGCCGCCGCCGATCAGCACGGTGCCGTTCTCGAACTGCTTCAGCGACAGCAGCCCGTTGGCGATGCCCAACACGCTGCGCATCACCGGCCGCATCCGCTCCGTCACCACCAATTGGTTGATCAGGCATTTCACCGGCACGTGCAGCCCCAGCCAGCCGAGCATCGCCTCCAGCCAAACGCCCCCCGCCAGCACCAACCGGCGCGCCCGCACCGCAGGCTGCCCGGCAACCCGGATCGCGAACTGCCCGCCCGCGCGGTCGATCCCCGCGACCGGATGCTGTTCCATCAGCGTCGCCCCCGCCGCCACCAGCGCCCGGCGATACGCGCGGCCGGTCAGATACGCCGTCACATGCCCATCCAACGCGCAATGTGCAGCAGCGATGATGTCCCCGTTCAACCCCGGCTCGATCGCGCGCGCCTGCGCCGGCGTCACCAACTCGATCGGCGCCCCTTCCGCCCGCCGAGCCGCCGCACGATGCTCCAGCATATCCCGCTCCGCCGGGGTAAAGGCGACCGACAAGCCCGGCGTGGCCCGCGCGCCCGCATCCATGCCCAGCCAGTCTGGCGCATCCAGCCAAAGCTGCCGCCCGCGTATGGCGTATGGGATCAGCACGGCCCGGGTCATGTGCAACGTCAGCGTGCCCGCATTCACCCCGGATGCCTCGCGGCAGATCGCACCGCGGTCGATCAACGCCGTCCGCATCCCCGCGCGTGCCAAATGCAGCGCCGTCGTCGCGCCCATCACGCCGGCACCCACGACGGCTACGTCGAAGGCCTCCGTCACAGCGGCGCTGGCGGGGGCAGGGTGATGTCGGCGTAACCATATTCGCCGGTCAGCTGGTCCAGCGGCAGCGGGCGCAGCGGCGTCCGCCCGGTGAACAGCCCCGTGGTTTCCCGGTCGCTGGCGTGGAACTGCGCCAGCAACGCCGCGGCCGTGTCGCCGCATACCCGGCCCTGGCACGGCCCCATGCCGCAACGTGTCCAGGCCTTCAACTGGTTGACCTCGCACGCCCCTTCGGCCGCCGCCTCCTCGATCTCCGCGCGGGTCACATCCTCGCACCGGCAAACGATCGCGTCCGCCGGGATGGCAGCAAACTGGCCGGGGCGCGGCGCCATCATCCTGGCCATGGCGGCGCCGAACCGCGCCGCGCGTGCCAGCTTGCGCCGCAACTTTTCCGCCCGCGCATCATGCTGCACCTGGCTCAGCCGTCCCAAATCCAGCGCCACCGCCAGCCCGGCAAGCCGCCCCTGCAACCCGGCCGCCGCCACGCCCAGCACGCCACCCCCATCGCCTGCGACATAGACCCCCGCGCGCGTGGTGCGGAACCCGGCGTCCAGCGCCGGCCGCCAGGTGACGCTTGCCGGGTCGAACCAATGCTCCACCCGCAACAACCTCGTAACGTCGGTCGAAGGTATTAGCCCATGCCCGACCGCCACCGCATCCACCTCGAACGATGTCGCCGCGCCGCCGGGGATCGGGCGCCCCAGCGAATCGACGGGTTGCACGGTCGCGCGCAGCCCGTCCGGCGTGGCGGCGACTGCCGCCAATGCGTGGCCGGTCAGGATCGGGACGCCCGCCAGCCGCAACCGCGCCAGCCACCCGGCACCACGCGCCAGTAGATCCGGCCGGCCAGCCATGGCGGGCAGACACGCCGCCCACTCGCCGGGTGTGGCCAGGTCCACGACCGCGGCGACCTTGCCCCCCGCCTTCACGATGCCCACCGCCACCGCGGCCAGCAACGGCCCGGCGCCAGCCACCAGCGTGCGTTCGCCAGGCGCCATGCCGTGCGCCTTCAGCAGGATCGTCGCCGCGGCCAGGCCGACCACGCCGGGTAGCGTCCAGCCTGGGAAGGGTACTACCCGTTCCAACGCCCCGGTCGCGACGATCAGCGCCGGTGCCTGCCAGTGGCCTGGCCCTTGCGGCCCCAGCACATCCACCCGGTACTGGCCCGAAACCGACCAGACTTTCTGCCCGTGTTCCACCTGCACGCTGCTACCCGCCAGCGCCGCCCGCAGCGCGTCACCCTGGCGTCGCTCCGGCGAGCGGGCCATGTCCCGGGTCGTCGCCGGCGCGCGATACACCTGGCCGCCCGCTGCCGCTTCGTCCTCCAGCAGCACGGTGCGCACGCCCAACGCCGCCGCCTGCATCGCCGCCGCGGCGCCCGCTGGCCCGGCGCCAACGACGACCAGATCGGTTGCCCGACCGTTCACACCGCCACATCCGCGATGGTGCCGGACCGGATGGCCATGCCGGCGTGCAGGGTCGTGCGGCAGGCCTCCCGCCGCGCACCATCCACCCACACGATGCATTCCTGGCACGACCCCATCAGGCAGAACGCCCCGCGGGCTTGTCCCGCACGGGGGCTATCGCGCAGACGGCGCGTCCCGGCCTGCATCAACGCCGCCGCAAGATTGTCGCCAGCCCATCCGGTCAGGGGCACGCCATCGAAGCTGAAATCCACGCGCTGCGGCATGCCACCCCCAAATGATGCCCCAGCATAGGCATATCGATCGTATACCGTAAATATGGTATCACCGACGCCCGTTGCAGCCGGATGCCTGCGTCGTTCCTGGGCAACCCTTGGGAAGGGTGCTTATCACGTGACGACACTTCGGCGAATTCGCGCTGATCATCTCCCTGCCAGGTCGACACCTGCGGGGCAGCTGGGGCATGTGGCCAGCCGGCCTGGCGTGTTTGACCACGGCGCTTGGCGGCGTAGACTTGCCCTATGGCGATCCTTCCCCGCGTGCCGCTTCCCAACCGCCCGGACATGTCACCCGAGCAACGCGCGCTGTACGATCGCATCGTCGCCAGTCCGACCGGCGGCATGGTCGGCCCACAGCGCGCAAACATTCACAGCCCGGAACTTGCAGAAGCGTGGTGGCAACTGGGCGACATGCTGCGCAACCGGACCATCCTGCCACAAGCATTGGTCGAGTTGGCGATCATCGTCGCCGGGCGCCGATGGAACAGCCAAGTGGAGTTCCAAGTACATGCCGCCCGGGCAGCGCAAGCCGGGATAGATCCCGCAGTCATAGAGGCGATCCGCACCGGTGCCGCCCCCGAGTTTCCAGATGGCGACGCAGCGGACGTCTATGAGTTCGCCCGGCAAGTACAGATGTCCGGAAACGCGATCGACACGGCCTATGACGCAGTGCTGGCCCGGTGGGGCGTACGCGGCGTGGTAGAGCTCACGGCGGTGATCGGCTTCTACACCATGGTCTGTATCGCTCTCAACCTGCACCGCATCCCGCTGCCTGACGCGGCGCAATCGCCGCTGCATTCGCTTGATCCGGCGGACGATTTGGCATCGCTGTCGCCACGGCGGGGCCATCCAACGTAAGGCGCGCCACCAAGTCAGGGATCTACGGGCGGGTGTTGTTTTCAGGGTCACTGCCGCTGCAGACGCCGTGGGAAGCACGATATGCATGTCCGCTCACGCCGGATAACGCAGAAGGACCTGCACCGCATCGGTTTCGAAAGGACAGACGACCCATGAGAGGCCTTGATGATCTACAGCGATTTCAAGTCGAGGTCGCCGATCACGTCGCAACGGTCACCATCGCGGCACCCCCCGTCAACGCGCAGGATCGGCTGTTTCGCGAGGAGTGCGTACGGATATTCGACGTGCTGGGGGCCGAGACCGATATACGCGCCATCGTGCTGGCGGCCGACGGACGAGCATTCTCCGCTGGCGCCGATCTTTCGGAACGTGCCGGCATCCTTGCCGAGCCGGGCGGCTACGCGCGGCATAATCGCCTGGTGCGCGCCGCATTCGACTGCATCATCGAATGCCCCAAGCCGGTCATTGCCGCGGTCAATGGCGCCGCCATTGGCGCGGGATGCGTGCTCGCCCTCCTGTGTGACATCCTGATCGTCGCGGAGGAGGCGTTCCTCTCGATGACGGAAGTCGATTACGGGCTGGCTGGCGGCGTGCGCCACGTGCTGCGTTCGTTCAGCCCCTCCGATGCACGCTTGATGATCTACACCGCCAAGCGCGTCACCGGGCCCGAACTCTATCGCATGAACGTTGCGTCGGCCTGCGTCCCGAAAGCCCAGCTTGTGGAAGAGGCGAAGGCTATTGCCCGAACCATCGCGGAAAAGGTGCCTCTGGCCGTCATGGCCGCCAAACGCTCCTTCGGCCTCACGGAGGAAATGCCGCTCCGCGACGGCTATCGATACGAACAGTCGCAGACCGCCCTTTTGGCAGAGACGGAAGACACGCAGGAGGCCTTGGCGGCGTTTCGCGAAAAGCGCAAGCCCGTCTTCAAGGGATTTTAGGCCATCGCAGACGGGGCCATCGCAGACGGGGCCATCGCAGACGGGGCCATCGCCCGCCAACTCGACCGGCAGGCCGCGACCCGGCTGCCCGGCCTGCGTCGTCGGTCGCACGGCTCAAACTAGATCCGCAGCCGACATGGCAAGTGACAGGCGGTAGCGGCCGATGATCGGCGCAACCGCGACGCCGGCCCCAAGCAGCCCAGAGTCCGTCACCTCCGCATCGATGGCGTCGCATAGCGCGTCTTCGTCGTAGCCGGAGATCACCAGGACCCAGTCCGCTATCCCGTCCCCGCCGCGTATCCCTTGTTCCGCGGTTTGCGAGATATTCCCCGGCATATCGGTGACCAGAAGGTGAGCCCCACATAACCCGGGCAAGTGGGCAAGCTCCGGCAGGCGCCGATCCAGATAGCGCCGGACGGTATCGCCCCGACCGGCGGCGGGGGAGAACCGAATGGTCGCGATGAACGCCGCGATGCCTCCGCCATGGCTGGCTGCTACGCGGCACAGGCTGCGGACCATATTCAGGTGATGCGGCATCATCTTGGTCGACCACGGGGTGGGATGGTTCAGGCGGTCCAGGTACGCCGCTGACGCCACCGTCGCGTGGCTGTCCAGCTCGTACATGACGAAGACGCCGGTAGCGCCGTCACGATCCGTCCAACGCGAGCCGCGGAGGAAGCCGGGTATCCCCATGCGCTCGGGAAAATGTTCGTGCGAGTGCCAGTTCTGGAACTCGGAACGAAGGGTCGGCGCGATATCCCACCACATGGCCACGGCGGCCTGGCCTAGCAACATTGTATCATCCTCTTCCAAACGCATTGCTCAAGGGAGCAGGTCCTTATAGGCAACGCCTCACTCCCTCCTCGCAGGCAACCGAGGCATCTGGGGAAACCGGACGGCGTGACAGGCCAGCTATCGGGCCCAATCCAGGAGGAATTGCCGGGCATGGTCTGCGGCCAATTGTAGACGCTTGCCCGTCGACAGGCCGGCATCCGCCGCGACCGGGGTTTCCACGGCCAGCGCCGTGCCCTCAGGCAGGGCTGCCAGAAAGGCGTGCAGGGCGGCAATGCCTTGGCCTGGATGAAGGCGGCCGGACCGCGCCTCGGTTGGCAGCGCCGCAATCGCGGGTGCTGGGCCGGGCGCCACGTCGCAAAGCTGCGCGTAGGCGACACGGTGGGGCGGCAGCGCCGCGATCTCGGCGGCATCGATTCCGGCACGATGCAGATGCAGCACATCCAGGATGATCCCGGTGTCGTCCGACCCGGCCGCCTCGATCAGCAACAGCGCCTCCGCGATCGTCCGGATGTCGCGGTAAAGCATGCACTCGACCCCGACACGCAACCCATGTCGCCCGGCTTCCTCGCAAAGCGCGCCGAAGAGGTCGATGCGGTCCTGCGGCGACGATGCGGGGCCGCCGACAGGTGCGCCGATCACCGAAATGCAGTCTGCACCCAGTTCGGCGCCTGCCTCCAGGACGGGCCGGTAATCCTGCATCGTCATTCCTGGGGCGAGCACGAATGCTTCGACGTCGAACAGCCTGGTTCCGGTACGCTGCAGCGCGGCCCGGATCGCGGCGATAGTGGCGGGTTTGCCAACGATGCCGTGCTCCAGCGGCACGGGGGTTGCGGTGGCCAGCGGCAGCCCCACGGCTCCGAAGCCGGCTGCGGCGGCCTCCTCGATGAAGCGCACCGGTTCCATGCGCCCGATCGTCAGGTTTTCCACCACGAGGGCGGAGGGGGGGATCGCTTGTTGCCGCATCAGTAAGTAGCCCGGCCGCCGGTGAGGTCGAACGTGAAGCCGGTCGTGAAGCTGCAGGCCGGGCTGGCGACCCAGGCGACCATTTCCGCCACCTCCTCGATTTGGAGGAAGCGGCCCATTGGGATCTTCGCCTTCATGGCGGCGATGAACTCCGGGGTCATCTCCTTCATCAGTTCCGTCTCCGCCATCGCGGGGGCCAGGCAGTTGACCATCACACCGCTGCCGACGAGTTCCTTGGCGACCGATTTGCTGAAGGCGATGACGCCTCCCTTTGCCGCTGCGTAGGCCGCTCCATTCGGATTGCCCTCCTTCCCGGCGATCGAGGCAATGTTGACGATGCGGCCATATCCGTGGTCCCGCATATGCGGGATGGCGGCTCGGCAGCCGTGAAACACGCCGTCCAAGTCGATCGTCATGACCCGGCGCCAGTCGGCCAGCGAGTACTCCCAGCTTGGCATCACCGGGCCATTCACCCCGGCGTTGTTGACCAGGATGTGCACCTGTCCCAACGCGGCGACCGCATCGGCGAAGGCTGCGGACACCGCGTCCGCATCCGCTACGTCCACCGTCTGGCAGAGCGCCGGTTCGAACCCGGCGGCCGCGGCATCGAAACCGTCGAAGCCGCGATCCCAAAGCGCCACGCGGCATCCTGCAGTGGCCAGGCGCCGGGCGATGCCCAGACCGAAGCCGCGGGCGCCCCCGGTGACGATGGCGGCGTGGCCGTTGATCGCGGTGCTGAACTCCATCATGCGTGCTCCTCCTGCCGTGCGGGAACGGGGTCGTCGGCCAGGCCGGCGGCATGCCGCGCGGCGCGCCAGCCAAAGACCAGGGCCGGGCCGATGGTGGTGCCGGGGCCCGGATAGGTGCCGCGGAAGATCGAGGCGAGATCGTTGCCGCAGGCGTACAGGCCTGGGATCGGGGTGCCGGCTGCGTCCAGCACGCGCCCGTCGCCGTCGCCGGCCAGCCCGGCGCTACTCGCCAGATCTGCCGGGCGTACCGCCACTGCGTAGAACGGGCCTGGCCCGATCGGCCGCAGGCATGGATTGGGCTTGTTTGCCGGATCGCCGTTGATGCGGTTCAGGTCGCTCTCGCCGCGGCCGAACGCATGGTCCACGCCCGTCCGCGCGGCCGCGTTATGGGCGGTGACCGTTGCCTCCAGCCCGTCCGGATCGGCGCCGATCCGGACGGCCAGCGTGCGCAGGTCCGGCGCTTCGATCAGATATCCGGTGCGGATGAAGCGAGACAGATTGCGTGTGCCGGGATGGACGAGCCCGAGCCCGTAATCGGCGATGAAGCGGCGGTCCACGATCAGGTGCGCCGGGATCGCCGGGGAGACGGCATCGGCTCGCAGCATGGCCATGCAGACATCGTGATAGCTGTCGGCCTCGTTGCAGAAGCGCCGGCCGGCGGCGTTCACCGCGATCAGCCCGGGCTTCGCACGGTCCAGGATGATGTGCGGCCAGACGGATTGCGTGCCGTCCTGTCGCATCAGCACCGAGCAGGGCATCCACAGGCCGGGGCTTTCCATCGCATCATCCAGCATGCCGCCTTGCGCGAGCGCAGCGTTGACGGCGTCGCCGGTGTGGCTTTCCGGCGCCAGCGACAGGGATCGAGCCGCCTCCGGGAACAGCGTGGCGCGCAAGGCCGGGTCGCGGGCCAGGCCGCCGGTGGCCAGCACGACGCCCCGCTCCGCCCGGATCGTGCGGCGCCCACCTGGTCCGTCGACCACGGCGCCGGCGATGCGGCCGGCATCGCCGACCAACTCGACCAGCCGGGTTCCGAACCGGATCGGCACCCCGGCCTCGCGCAGGCTGTAGAGCAGCCGGCCGACAAGGGCGTTGCCCATGACAAGATTGGTGCCCCGGCGGTGGCGCAGCCGGTCCAGGGCGTGGCGCCCCAGCAGCGCGGCGACCCGGCGCAGATTCGCCAGCGACTGCAACGGCGCCAGCAGCGCCGGTATGTCGGCCCGCGTGACCATCATGCCGCCGAGCACCATGAACTCCCGCCAGGGGGGCAGCACGCGCTTGAAGTCCGGCCCCAGCAGGCGCCCGTCAAAGGCGAGCGGAACCAGGGCGCGTCCGCCGAAGGCCGCGCCCGGGTGGTTGCCGAGGTAATCCGGGTGGGCAGTGGCGGCCGCAAACTTCACGGCGCTACGGGCTTCCAGATCGTCGATGACGGCAGGTCCGGTTCGCAGAAAGACCTCCCGCGCCGCATCGCCGCCCCGGGTGCCGATCACCGAATCGAGGTAGGCCCGGCCTTGCTCGACCGTATCCGGGACGCCTGCAAGCCGGCTCTGGCTGGTGCCGGGAATCCAGGCCGAGCCGGCCGATGAGGCGGTGATGCCACCCGCCGCCTCAGTCTTTTCGCACAACAGAACGTCCAGCCCTTCGAGCTTGCCGACCAAAGCCGCCGTCATGCCGCCTGCCCCGGCGCCGAACACCAGAAGGTCGGTTTGCTCGTCCCACCGGGTCATGCTGCGACGGTTCCTGGACCCATCATCTCGTCGATCCGGATCGGCCGCCCCTCCAACGCGGAGCGCGACACGGCCAGCGTCGCCGCCACGGTGCGGGCGCCGTCCAGGCCGGACACCAGGGGCGGCTCCTCGCCCCGGATCACGCGCAGGAAGTGGCGCGTCTGCCGCTGCAGCGGGTCCGCCGTTTCGGCTTCCAGATGCTGCACCTCGAAGCGTTCGGTCCAGCCGCGCGCGCCGGGGTAACGCCACAGCGTCAGCGACGGCAGTTCCAGCGTTCCCTCGGTGCCAGAGATGCGATAGGCGTCGGCCGCGTGGCGCGGGAAGTGCTTGGTCTCGCCTGCGGTCTGGTCCCAACAGAATGGCGAGGCAGCGGTGTCGGACAGCATCACCGTGCCCAACGCCCCGCCCTCGAAACGCAGCAGCACTGCCGCGGTGTCTTCCACGGCAAACCCGCGCA
>NZ_LMUY01000061.1 GCF_009765685.1 Acidisphaera sp. L21
CGATCCGGGCGAGAAAGGCATCGACCAATGTCACGGGGGACAAGGCGCGCGAGAGAATGAGGCGCTGGGCCTCGTCGATGGTCAGGCTATGCAGGTCGGCTGTCACACGATCGCTCCGGTCCAGACTTGTCGCGCGGGCGAAGCCGCTTCAAAACGCGGCAATTGTTCGGACAACTGCGCGATCCATAGCCACCCCGCCCTTGCAACCACCGTGGCAGAACGCCCCGGCGGCGGCGATACCTGACTGGTGCAAGCGACATGCCTGCCGTGCGCGGCCGCAGGCACAGCACATGCTAGATGCCTCCTAGGCGAGGCGGCACGGAGACGAACCCGACGATGACAGCCAACAGTGTGCCGATCGAGACCGAGCCGACCTACGCCGCCATGCGCAGCCGCAAACTGCGCCTGCTGATCCCGCTGATCGTGGCGTTTGCCTTCCTGATGGAGCAGTTGGACTCGACCATCGTCACCACTGCGATCCCGGATATTGCCCGTACGCTGCAAGTCGCCCCGCTATCCCTGAACCTGGCGATCACCTCCTACGTGCTCAGCCTCGCCGTCTTCATGCCCGTCAGCGGCTGGATCGCCGACCGGTATGGGGCACGCCGGGTGTTTGCCGCAGCCCTGGTGATCTTCACCGTAGCATCCGCACTGTGCGGCCTGTCGAACTCCCTGCCGGAACTGGTCATGACGCGCGTGTTCCAGGGCTTCGGCGGGGCGATGATGACGCCAGTCGGCCGGCTGGTGCTGATCCGCGCCTTCCCGCGCAACCAACTGGTCACCGCGATGACGTACATGACCATCCCAGCCGTGATCGGCCCGACGATCGGGCCGATACTGGGCGGGTTTCTGACCACCTACGCCAGTTGGCGCTGGGTGTTCTACGTCAACGTGCCGGTGGGCATCGTCGGCGTGTTTCTGGCGCTGCGTTTCGTCGAGGACGTGCGGCTGGAGGCGCCACCGAAATTCGACGTGACCGGCTTTCTGTTATGCGGCGGCGGCCTGGGCCTGCTGCAATTCGGGCTGGAGAACGTCGGCCACGCCATCGTACCACGTCCGCTGGCGATCGGGCTGACGGCGCTCGGCATCGCGCTACTATGCGCCTACGTTCCGCATGCCCGGCGCCGGACGGACGCGGCACTGGATCTGAGCCTGTTCAAGATCCGCAGCTTCCGGGTAAGCACGATGGCCGGCGGGCTGAGCCGTATGGGCGTCAATGCCGTGCCATTCATGCTGCCGCTGATGTTCCAGATCGGCTTCGGCCTGTCGCCGGTGCAGTCCGGCTCGCTGACCTTCGTGGCCAGCATTGGCGGCCTGGCCGTGCGGCCGATTTCGGGCAAGTTGATGCGGCAATTCGGCTATCGCGGCCTGCTGTCGGTGAACGGGGTGATTTGCGCCGCGATGACGGCCTCGTTTGCCCTGGTGCAACCCAGCACGCCGCATTGGATCGTGTTCCTGATGGTGCTGTTGTTCGGGGTGCTGCGCAGCACCCAGTTTATGACCACGAATACGCTGACCTACGCCGACATGCCGGCCGCCAAGCTCAGCCGCAGCACCAGCCTGGGCGGGGTCATCCAGCAATTGACCGTATCGTTCGGCGTATCGACCGCGGCGGCCTTGTTGGGGGTGATCGCCGGGCCGGGCCGGCTCCCGGATGTGGCGGATTTCCACCTGGCTTTCGTGCTGGTGGCGCTGATCACCCTGGTCTCCGCCCCCGGCTTTTTGCAGCTGAAGGCGGAGGACGGAGCGGCGGCGAGCGGCCACAAGCAGAAGGCAGCCTAGACGCCGCCACCCCGGCACCTAGACGAGCGTCGGGGCCAGGGCCTTCGCCACTGCCAGCAATTGGCGGTCGGTGAAGCGGGGGCTGGTGAGCGTGACGCCCACCGGCATCCCATGCGGACCAATGAAGCCCGGCAGGTTGACGCAGGGCACGTGCAGCAGCGTCCACATGCGGTTGAACACGGCATCCCCCGCGGTATTGCCCTCGGGCGCGATCCCCGGCGCGCTCGGCGTCAGCACCGCGTCATACCCGGCGGCAATGCGATCGAACTCGATCCGGCACAACGCAGCCTGGTCATACGCGTCCAGCAGATTCCGCCGCGAGTAGCCGTCGCGGTTTTCCACGCGGGAGTGGAAATCGTCATGCAGGAGATGCGGCACGCCGCGGGCGAGGTTGAGGAAGGCGGCCCGCCCCTCCGCATGCATCACCACCCGCTGCATCTCGCCCAGCGGCGCGAAGCTGGCGGGCAGTTCCAACTCCGTCACCTCAGCTCCGGCGCGACGGAACGCCTCGGCCGCATGGGCCATGGCTTCCGGCGTGCCCTCGGTCGCGCTGTCCCAGAACGGTGACCGGCACAGCGCGATGCGGGCGCCTTTCGCAGTGACGGGCTTGGGCGCGGCATCGTCGTGGATGGCGTACACGTCGCACAGCATGTCCAGATCATCGACCGAGCGGGCATACAGCCCCAGCGTATCCAGGGTGAGCGAGTAGATCTTGATCCCCTCCCGGCTAACCACGCCCCAGGTCGGCTTCAGCGCGAACGCCCCGCAAAACGACGCCGGGCGGATGGTGGAGCCCCCGGTCTGGGTCCCCAGCGCCAACGGCACCTGGCAATCCCCGACCGCCGCCGCCGACCCGGCGGACGACCCACCCGACGTGCGCGTCACATCGAACGGGTTTCGCGTCCCCGCCGGCCGCCCGGCCGCGGCGAACTCGGTCGTATC
The DNA here is from genome assembly GCF_009765685.1 of Acidisphaera sp. L21. Taxonomy (GTDB): domain Bacteria; phylum Pseudomonadota; class Alphaproteobacteria; order Acetobacterales; family Acetobacteraceae; genus LMUY01. The sequence goes on from NZ_LMUY01000061.1 coordinate 2,725, forward strand.
CGTCTTGCCCAGGATGACGGCCCCGGCCGACCGCAGGATCGACACCACCGACGCATCCAGGCTCGGCCGGTTGCCGGTGTAGATCGGCGAGTTATGGGTGGTCGGCATATCCGCGGTATCGATCATGTCCTTGATCCCGACGGGAATGCCGTGCAGTGCACTCCGCGCCGGCTGCTTATCCGCCTCCCGCGCCTGTCGCATGGCGGCCTCCGCATCGACATACACCCACGCGCGCACCGCCGGATCCCGCTCCGCAATCCGATCCAGACAGGCCCGAACCAACGTTTCGGACGTGAGCGAGCGATCGCGCAGCTTGGCGGAGGCCTGGCTAGCAGTCAGCCGGTCGGGGGTGAGGGCGTCGGACATGGGGCACTCCGTTGCTAGGCGTTTGTCCGGACAAAGCAACGGGTGTGCCAGGCGTGCAAATTACGGGCGGCTGCTCGCCTCCGCTTCCATTCGAGCCCGTAGGAGTCGGTTGATCTCCACCTGATACCGTTCATGCCGGGTGCGAAGCCAATCGAGCACATCAGCATCGACACGGATGCTGATACGCCTTTCATACGTCCAATTGCGCCTGTAGGGCGAAAGGAAGCTCGCCACTGGGCTTCTTCTTCATTGATCGGCCCCCCTCAAGCATCGCTAAATTGCAGCCGAGCCAACCGCGCATACACCCCATCCCCTCGGATCAGCGACTCATGCGTCCCCGTCGCAACGATCCGCCCCGCCTCCACCACCACGATCCGGTCCGCCTTGCGTACCGTCGCCAACCGATGCGCGATCACGATCGTCGTCCGGTCACGCGACAGAGTCGCCAGTGCTTCCTGCACCGCCCGCTCGGACTCCGCGTCCAGCGCGCTCGTCGCCTCGTCCAGCAACAACACCGGCGGGTCGCGCAAAATCGCGCGGGCAATGGCAATGCGCTGGCGCTGGCCGCCGGACAACCGCACGCCCTTCTCGCCCAAGAATGTGTCGAACCCCTGCGGCAATGCATCCAGGAAATCTGCATGTGCCGCATGCGCCGCGGCGCGGATCTCCGCCGCGGTCGCGTCGGGGCGGCCGTAGCGGATGTTCTCCATCGCACTGGTGCTGAAGATCACCGGGTCCTGCGGCACTAGGCCCAATTGGCCGCGCAGATCACCCGGCGCCACGCTGCGAACATCCACGCCATCCAACCGGATCACGCCGCTTTCCGGATCGTAGAAGCGCAACAGCAATTGCAGCACCGTCGTCTTGCCGGCGCCAGACGGGCCGACCAGCGCCACGGTTTCGCCCGGCGCCACGTCCAGCGTGAAATCCACCAGCGCCGAGGTCTCCGGCCGCGCCGGGTAGCGGAAGCTGACGGTGTCGAACGTCACCCGGCCCGCAACCCGCGCCGGCAACAGCGCCGGGCGGGCAGGGGCGGTGATGGTGGGGCGTTCGTTCAGCAACTCGCGCAGCCGATCGGCAGCCCCGCCGGCGCGTTGCAACTCGCCCCAAACCTCGCTCATCTGCGCGCCGGAACTCGCCAGCAGCACGGCGTAGAACATGAAGGCGGACAGGTCCCCCGAACTCATGCTGCCCGTGATGACGTCACGCCCGCCAACCCACAACGCGAACACGATGGCGCCGAAGCCCAGCAGGATGACGCTGAACAGCAGCATCGCCCGGGTGCGAATACGGCGCAACGCGGTCGCGACGGAGCGTTCGGCATCCGCCGCGAAACGGCTGCGATCCACCGGCTCGTGCGTGAAGGCCTGGACGGTGCGCAGGGCGTTGATGGTTTCCTCGGCATAGGCGCCCAAATCGGCCACCCGGTCCTGCGCCACGCGGGACAACCGACGCTCCCGCCGGCCGAACAGCACCAAGGGGCCGACCACGAACGGGATCACCAGCACGATCAACCCGGCGAGTTTCGGGCTGGTCACCAACAGCATCCCGAACGCGCCCAGCATCAGGATGGCCGATCGCAGCCACAGGGATATCGCCGAGCCGATCAGTGCCTGAAGCACAGAAATATCACTGGTCAACCGCGTGAGCGTGTCGCCAGTGCGGGCTGTTTCGAAGAAGGCGGGGGAGAGGGAGATCACGCGCTCGAACAACTCCCGCCGCAGATCGGCCGCGACCCGCTCGCCCAGCCACGAAATGAGGTAGAACCGAATGAAGGTGGCAATCGCAAGCCCGGCGACGACCCCTACCATGACCAGCGCCGCACTGTTCAGCCGCGCCTCGCTGCCTGCACTGAAGCCGCCATCGATCAGCCGCCGCACGCCCTGGCCCAGCGCCAGGATCAGACCGGAGGACGCGAGCAGCGCCGCCGTCGCCCCCACGACCCGGCCGCGATACGGCCGCATGTAGGGCAGCATCAGCGACAACGCGCCCAGCCGGGCGGAAAGCTGCTTCAGCGTAATCCGGGTCGGGGTGGCCTGGTTATCCGACACCGAAAACCGCGAGAAGTGCGGCGCAGGCCGGCATCAGCGGCAGCATCAGCCAAGGGGCCCAAGCCAGCGTACCTCTCATGAACTGCTTCATAGGCTTCATGCCGTCCTCCATCTCAGGATCACCGCCGGCAGATATAATAGACCGACCGCTCTATCTATCATTGGAAAGACAACGCCCGTCAAGGTTGTTAGAGCGAACACTCTGATATGCTAAATGATCAGGTCGGCGACAGCAGCCGCCCGATCATCGTCCGCAGCACCTCCAGGGCGCCGGGCAAGTTCAGGCTGGGGTCGCGGATGGTCAGCGTCTTGGCGCCATCCATCACGCTCAACAGGACGGCTGCCGTCAGTTCGGCATCGATCGAAGGATCCACCTGGCCGCGGGACTGCGCCTCCCGCAGGAAATTGGTCAGCATGGTTCGCAGCACCAGGGTGTTGCGGGTGACGATCTGTGCAACCGCCGGGTTCCGCATCGCCTCGCTCAGCATCTCCAGCATGATGCATTGCCAGTTGCGCTCCTCCCCCGGCTTGGCGCGACCGATCTCGGCCAGCAGGGCGGCAACCGGGTTGGAGCTTTCGGCCATCTCGTGGAACCGGACCGACGCATACTCCAGCCCCGTCTGCGTCATCGCGCCGATGATCGCCTCTTTGCTGGCGAAGTAGTGATACAGATGCCCGGGGCTGATCCCGGCCTCTGCGCAGATCTCCGAAATGCTGGCACCGCGGAACCCGTCCCGCACGAAGCACCGCTCGGCCGCCCGCAGGATGTCGCGGCGCTTCTCTTCGTGCTTGGCAGGGTCGACTTTGCGCATCCCGGTTTGTAAACCAGAACGCTCGTTCTATCAATGGTGACGGACGGCCGCAGCCGCCTGCCACCGTATGAATCTCAGGTCTTCTCGACATTCCAGAAGATCGGGAAGGGGCTCTGAATGATCCCCTTCACGTTGGACCGCCAGGCCGTGTTGCTCAGGAAGAACCCGGTGGGGATGTAGGTCACCACTTCCATCGAGGCCTTGTTCGTCGCATCCATCGCCGCCTGCTGCGCCTTCTCGTCCGGCGCATCGTACCAGGTGGCGATGTCGGCCTGCACCTCGTCCGATTTCGGCCAGCCGAACCAGGCCGTGTCGCCGCCTGCATCCAATGCCGAGTAGCCCGCCGGGTTGATGGTGGTCGCCCCCGGGCTCCAGGTGAAGAAGATGTTCCAGCCGCCCTTGTCCGGCGCTGCCTTGCTGGCCCGCCGCGCACCCTGCGTGCCCCAGTCGACCGCCTGGTAATCCACCTTCATGCCCAATCGTTGCAGCATGTCGGCGGCCACGTCGCCCTGCGCCTTGGTGATCGGCACATCCGCCGCCACCAGCATCACCACCGGGCGGCCATCATACCCGGCCTCCTTCAGCAGCTTCTTCGCCTCGTCGTAGCGGCGCGGGCCCTTCAGCGGTTCACCACCCATCTCGGTGTAGGTCGGTGTGCCCGGCGTGAAGAAGCTCGGCATGGTCTTCCACAACGTCGTATCGTCGCCCACCACGGCGCGCATGTTGTCCTCCTGGCTCAGCACCATTTGCACGGCGCGGCGAATGCGCACGTCGTTGAACGGTGGGTGCAGGAAGTTCATGCGGAACACGCCGACATTGCCGAACGGGTCGGCGATGTCGACATGGATGTCCTTGTTGCGCTTCATCAGCGGCACCACGTCGGCGACCGGCTGCTCCCACCAATCGATCTCGCCGCTCTGGATCGCCGCGGTGGCGGTGCCGGAATCGGGCATGGTGATCCATTCCACCCGGTCCAACAGCATGGTCTTGGCGCCCGCCAGCCAGTCGGACTTCTCCTGCCGGGGCTGGTAGGCGGCAAACCGCTCGAACACCGCCTTGGACCCGACCAGCCACTCGTCCCGCTTGAACGACATCGGGCCGGAGCCGATGTATTCCGGCACGATCTTGAACGGGTCCAGGCTGGCGATCCGCTCCGGCATGATGACGGGCACATTCGTGCCGTTCTTGCCCAGAGCGAACAGCATCAGTGGAAACGGCTTTTTCAGCCGGATGCGGAAATTGCGGTCATCAACCGTCTCGATCGCGTCCATCTGTGAGGCCAGGCGCTGGCCCAGCGTGTCGCGCACCATCCAGCGCTTCAGGCTCGCTACGCAATCCCGCGCCAGCACGGGCGTGTTGTCGTGAAATTTCAGCCCGGTGCGCAGACGGAAGGTCCAGGTCTTGTGATCGTCCGAAAGCTCGTGGCCCTCGGCCATCTGCGGCTGGGCTTCCACCTTGCTGTCGGTGCCGTACAGCATGTCGTACACCAGCAGGCTGGCGTTGCGCACGACCAACTGGGTCCCGACGATCGGGTCCATGTTCGGCAGATCCGCCTGCGGGACGAACCGCAGGGTCTTGGATGCCGCCGCGAGGGACAGGGTGGGTGCCGCCAATGATGTCGCGGCGAACGCACCCGCCGCCTTCATCAGGTCCCGACGCTTCATACTCAACTCCTAATGCTCGCCCCGCGGCGCTGCGGGGCTGCACCAGGCAGGCATGTTTCGTGCCAATCAGGCACCGGGGATCACCGCCCCCTTGAACGTGTCCAGCACCCATTGCTTCAGCGCCGGGTCGGCATAGCCGCTGGCCAGCGTGGTGATGGAGGATTTTCCTTCGTCGCCCGCCCGCGCCACCACCAGGCAACAATAGGCGCTATCGCCCTTCTCCACCGCCAGACTGTCATGCAGCGGGTCCAGCCCGGCGGGCACCGCGTAATTGCCCGTAATCGCCGCCGCATCCACGTCGTCCAACGAGCGCGCGATCTGCGCCGCGTCCAACTCCACGATGCGGAATTTCTTCGGGTTCTCCACGATATCGGCCACCGACGCCCGCACATCCGCACCCGGCGTCAGCCTGAAGAACCCGGCATCCTGCAACAGCAGCAGCGCCCGGCCGCCATTGGTCGGGTCGTTCGGGATGGCGACGCGCGCGCCCACCGGCAGGTCGGCGACGTGCTTAACCTTCTTGCTGAACACCGCCATCGCCGTCAGCACCGTCCGCCCGGCCACGGCGAACTTGTAGCCACGATCGCGCTGCTGCTGCTCCAGGAACGGACGGTGCTGATACACATTCACATCGATGTCGCCACCGGCCAGCGCCGCGTTCGGCTGAATGAAGTCGCCGAACTCGATGATCTTGATCACCAACCCCTTCGGCGCCAGCACACCCTGCACCCGCTCCAGCACCTGGGCATGCACGCCGGACGTTACGCCCACGCGCAGCGGATGGGCAGCGGTGCCGGCATCCGCAGGCATCCCGGCGGCGAAGGCGGCGCGCGCCAGCAACGGGGTGGCGAGCGAGGACAGCACCAAAGTGCGGCGAGTGAACAGCATCGAAATCTCCGTCAACGGCGGGTCAGGCGGCGAACCAGCAGGTCGCCTAAACTCTGCAGAAGCTGAACGACAACGATCAGCAGCACCACCACCGTGGCCATCACGGCAGGCATGAAGCGCTGATAGCCGAACCGGATGCCCAGATCGCCCAGCCCGCCGCCACCAACCGCCCCGGCCATGGCGGAATACCCGACCAGTGAGACCAGCGTGACGGTGATCGCGGCCACCAAACCCGGCGCTGCCTCCCGCAACAACACGCGTGTGACGATCTGCAGCCGGGTCGCCCCCATCGCCTGCGCCGCCTCCACCAATCCGGGATCGACCTCGCGCAACGCCGTCTCGAACAGCCGCGCGATGAAGGCGGTGGCGGCGATCGCCAGCGGCACCGTGGCGGCCAGCGTGCCGATCGAGGTGCCGGCGACCACCCGGGTGAACGGCACGATCGCCACCATCAAGATGATGAACGGCACCGACCGCACCGCATTGATCAGCCCGCCCAGCGCCAGATTGACCAGCCGGTTGGGCGACAACTGCCCGGCGCCGGTAACGTGCAGCACCAGCGCCAGCGGCAAGCCCAGCACCACCGCGACCAGGGCCGACAAGCCCACCATCTGCGCCGTTTCGACAGCGGCATCCAGCAGCAGGTCCTGCATGGTGGGGGTCAGCCAGGTCATGAGTGCACCGTCACGTCCAGGCCCAGCCCCTGCATCCAGGCCATGCCGGCATCGATCTGCGCCGGCTCGCCATACGCCGCCACCGCCATCAGCCCGAACGGCTCGCCGCCGATCTCGTCGATCCGGCCGGACATGATGTTCAGGTCCAACCGGAAACGGCGCGACACCTCGCTGATGACGGCGCGGGTCGAATTGGGGCCGGCGAACAAGATGCGCAACACGCGGCATTCCTCGTGGTCGGCCGGCGGGGGCAGGCGGCCGGCGGCGCCGGGGGGAACGTCGTCGCCGATCACCTCGGCCACGAAACGCCGGGCGATGGCGCTGCGGGGCCGGGTGAACACGTCGAACACCGCGCCGGTTTCCACCAGGCGCCCCCGGTCCAGGATCGCCACCCTGTCGCATAGCGTTTTCACCACGGCCATTTCATGGGTGATCAGCAGCACCGTCAGCGACAAGCGGTCCCGCAACCCGCGGATCAGGTCCAGGATTTCGCCCGTGGTTTCGGGGTCCAGCGCGCTGGTCGCCTCGTCGCACAGCAGCACCGAGGGGCGACTGGCCAGGGCGCGGGCGATCCCGACGCGCTGCTTCTGCCCACCGGAGAGCTGGCGCGGATACGCCTCCGCCTTGTCCGTCAGCCCGACCAGGCCCAGCAACTCCCGCACCCGCTCGCGCTGCTGCGTTCGTCCAGTCCCGGCAATCGCCAGCGGAAAGGCGATGTTGGCCGCGACCGTCAGGCTGCTGAGCAAGTTGAAGTGCTGGAACACCATGCCGATGCCGCGCCGGGCGGTGCGCAAGGCCGCCGGGTCCAGTGCCAGCATGTCCTGCCCGGCCACGTCCACCCGCCCGGCATCCGGCCGCTCCAACAGATTGACGCAGCGCAACAGGGTGGATTTGCCGGCGCCAGAGCGGCCGACGATGCCGAAGATCTCGCCAGGCTGCACCGCGATGGACACATCGTCCAGGACCGGCGCGTGGCGACCATAGGATTTCCGGATGCCGTCCAGGCGGACGAGCGGGGGCGGTGCTGCGATCGGGACCTCCATCGCGCCTTGGTTTCGGTGTGGTATGGAGCCGGGCTTTTATGGCGGTTCGCCCCCGAAAGCGAGCCTGCGTATGCCGCCTCACCACCCCTTCCTGTCGGATTTGTCATCATGGCGGCAGTCGCACAAAAGCGGAGCACCTTTATATCTCTCGATGTTTATGATAATCATTCGCATTCGTTGAGGGGTCCGTATGCTCATTCCGTTCCTGATCATGCTCCGCGAGGGGATCGAGGCCGCGCTGATGGTCGGCATCATCGCGTCCTACCTGGGGCAGACCGGGCGCGCGAACATGCTGCCGATGGTATGGGCGGGCGTGCTGCTGGCCAGCGTGCTGTGCCTGGCCCTGGGCATCGGGCTGGACCTGGCGAGCGCCGAATTCCCCCAGGCGCAGCAGGAATTGTTCGAGGCCGTGGTCGGCGTCATCGCCGTGGTCGTGCTCACCTCGATGGTGTTCTGGATGCGCAAGGCCGCCCGGTCGATCAAGGCGCAATTGCATGATTCGGTCGATGCGGCGCTGAAGCCTGGCGGCTCCGGCTTCGGCCTGGTGGTCATGGTCTTCCTGGCCGTGGGGCGCGAAGGCCTCGAATCGGTATTCTTCTTGCTGGCGACTTTCCAGCAGGATGTGGGCCTCGCCGTGCCCGCGGGCGCGATCCTGGGCCTGCTGGGCGCCGTCGCCATCGGCTTCGCCATCTATAAGGGCGGCGTCAAGCTGAACCTGCGCGTGTTCTTCCGCTGGACCGGCGTGGTCATCGTGTTCGTGGCCGCCGGACTGCTGGCCACCGCCGTGCGCTCCTTCCACGAGGCCGGGCTGTGGGACGGGCTGCAGGCTCCCGCCTTCGACCTCAGCAACATCCTGCCGAACGACAGCATCACCGGCACGCTGCTCGCCGGGCTGCTCGGCTACAACGACACCCCGGCGGTCGGCGAAGTGCTCGCCTACCTCATCTACCTGCTGCCCGCCCTTGTCCTGTTCATGCTGCCGCCGCGCCGGCCGGCCATGCGCAGCGCTGCCTAACTTCACTCCCAACCCGAGAACCCAACTCCCATGAGCACGCCCACCCTGCGCCGATCGCTGTATCTCCTCGCCGCAACGGCGCTGTGCGGTGTGCAAGCCGCCCGCGCCGCCGACGCACCCGCCCCGATCGACGTCACCGTCACCGACAAGGGCTGCATGCCCGCCACGCTGACGGCCCCACCCGGCAAATCCGTCTTCCGCGTCAAGAACCAGAGCCACCGCGCCCTGGAGTGGGAGATCCTGAAGGGCGTCACCGTCGTGGCCGAACGGGAGAACATCGTCCCCGGTTTCTCCCAAACCCTGTCCGCCACGCTGGAGCCCGGCGACTACAAGATGACCTGCGGCCTGCTGAGCAACCCCCAGGGCGTGCTGACTGTATCCGCCGGCACCCACACCGCCGCCGCCACCCCGGCCGAACTCGCCGCCCCGGTCGCCGCCTACAAGACCTACGTCATCGGCGAGACGGACGCGCTGGTGAAGGACACCGCCGCCTTCGTCACCGCCGTGAAGGCTGGCAACCTCGCCGACGCCCAGAAGCTGTACGCCCCAGCCCGCGTGCACTACGAACGGATCGAGCCGATTGCCGAGTTGTTCAACGACCTCGACACCTCGATGGACGCCCGCGCGGACGATTTCGAGAAGAAGGAACAGGACCCGACCTGGACCGGCTTCCATCGCAT
>NZ_LMUY01000127.1 GCF_009765685.1 Acidisphaera sp. L21
CGGCATCAGGCCCAGCAGGCGGGGGCGCCAGAGTTGATGGCACTCGGGGCGCGGCGGCGCGTCGCCGCCATTGGGCAGGCGGCCGGGGTAGCACAGGCCCATGGGCAGGATCGCGACCTTGGCGCCGTCGTAGAATTCTTCTGGCGTCATGCCCAACCAGCCGCGCAGGCGCTTGCCGCTCTCGTCGGTCCAGGGTGTGCCGCTGATGTGCACCTTGGTGCCGGGGGCTTGGCTCGCGATCAGCACCGTGGCGGTGGTCGACACGCGCAGGATCGGGCGCGGCCCAAGCGGCAGACGGTCGGCGCAGGCGGTGCAGGCACGGGCAGCAGCGGCAGCGAGTTCTAGGGTATCAGGCAAGTCCGTATTCGACCTCGGCTGTGTAGACGGCGCCGTCCTTGCCCAGGCGGGAGGAGAATAGGGTGAAGTGCTCCACGTCGACCGGATCGGCACGCAGTAGATTGTTCGCCTGCACCCATTCCGCCAGCTTTAACGGCGAGGCGTTGTCCAGCCTTGCAACGGTGACATGGGGGTTGAAGCGCCGCCGCTCCGGCTCGAAGCCCACGCGCTGCACCGCGGTTTCGATCTTGGCTTGCAGATGGTCCAGTTGCGGGTTGCGCTCGATCCCGGCCCAAAGCGCTTGCGGCCGTCCGGCCTTTTCCAGCACACCGACACCGCTGATGTGCAGGGTGAAGCCGCGGCCGCGGAGTGCTGCCAGCGCGCCGTCCAACTCCTCCGCCCGGTGGCCCGGCATCTCGCCGAGGAAGCGCAGGGTCAGATGCAGGTTCTCCGGCGGCAGCCAGCGGGCGCCGAGCATGCTGGTACCCAACCGGGCCAGTCTAGCCCGGGCGTCGTGCGGTAGTTCCAGGGCGACGAACAGCCTCACGGCCCGCTCCGTACCTCGCGCAACAGCGCCTCGACCGCGGGTTTAATGCGAGCGACCACTTTCTTGACGCCGGTGGGGTTGGGATGGATGTGGTCGGCCTGGTTCAGCGCCGGGTCCCCGGCGACGCCGTCCAGGAAGAATGGGTCGAACAGCAGCCCGGGGCGCTGGCCCAAGCGGGCGAACACCGCGTGAAACTGCTGCTGGTAGGCGGCGCCGAGGTTTGGCGGCGCCTCCATCCCGGACAGCAGGGCCGGCAGATGCAGCGTGTCCAGCCTGTCCAGGATGGCGGTCAGGTTGGCATCCATTTCCGCCGGGTCGGTGCCGCGCAGCGCGTCGTTGCCGCCGAGTTCGACCAGCACCGCGTCCGGCTTGTCGCCCAGCGCCCAGTCCAGCCGGGATTTGCCGCCGGCGGTGGTGTCGCCGGACACGCCGCCATCCAGGATCTGCACGTCGAAGCCATCCGCCTTCAATGCGAGTGCCAATTGGGCCTGGAACGCGTCCGGTGCAGCCAGGCCGTACCCCGCCGCCAGCGAGTCGCCGAACACCAGCAACTTGATCGTCCGAGCCTGTGCGATTTCGGGTGACAACAGCATTGCAATGCACAATGCCATCTTCGCCCAACGGCGCCCGAGGCCATATGAAGATGCCATGGACACCACCCTGCCTCCTGCTGCCCTCGCACCCCTCGTCGGAGTGCGCGACCTTCGCCTGACCGTGCCCGCCGCGGCCGGGCCGGTCAACATCCTCGCCGGGATCGATCTGGACATCGGCGCCGGGGAGGCAGTGGGCATCGTCGGCCCATCCGGCTCCGGCAAGACCAGCCTGCTGATGGTGCTGGCGGGGCTCGAACGGGCGACCGGCGGCAGCGTGCGGGTGGCGGGGCACGATTTGACGGCGCTGAACGAGGACGCGCTGGCTCGGTTTCGGCGCGACACGGTGGGCATCGTGTTCCAGGCGTTTCACCTTATCCCGACCATGACGGCGCTGGAAAACGTCGCGATCCCGCTGGAGCTGGCGGGACGGCAGGATGCGGAGGCGCGGGCGGCCGCGAGCCTGCGCTCGGTCGGTCTGGGCCACCGACTGACGCATTTGCCGGGGCAATTATCCGGTGGCGAGCAGCAGCGCGTGGCGCTGGCCCGTGCCTTCGCCCCGGCGCCGCGGCTGCTGCTGGCGGACGAGCCGACGGGCAATCTAGACGCCGGCACTGGCAAGATCGTGATGGATCTGCTGTTCGGCATGCAGGCCGAGCATGGGACGACGCTGCTGCTGATTACCCATGATGCCAACCTGGCCGACCGCTGCGACCGGCAGATCCGCATAGCCGACGGCCGGGTGGCGGTGCCCGCGTGAGCCTGGCGTGGCGGCTGGCGCTGCGCGACCTGCGCGGCGGGCTGCGCGGCATTCGCGTGGTGCTGGCCTGCCTGGCGCTTGGCGTGGCTGCGATCGCCGCGGTCGGCAGCCTGCGCGCCGCCGTGAATGAGGGTTTGGCGACCAATGGGCGCGAGCTGCTGGGTGGCGATCTGTCTATCGATGGGGGCGCCCAGCCCCTGCCCGACACTTTGCGCACCTGGCTGCAAGGCCGGGGCGATCGTATCTCGGCCATCATCACCATGCGCTCGCTGATCGCCTCACCCTCTGGCGAGCGGCAGTTGATCGAGCTGAAGGCGGTGGACGCCGCCTACCCGCTGGTTGGCCAGCCGGCGCTGGACCCGGCGCTGCCGCTGGCGACGGCGCTGGATGGCGGGGTGGTGGCCGACCCGCTGGTGCTGGCCCGGCTGCGCATGCATGTGGGCGACACGGTGCGCATCGGCGTGGGGCAGTTCGTGCTGCGCGCGGCGCTGACGGCGGAGCCAGACCATGCCAGTGGCATCGCCCTGCTGGGCCCGCGCGTGCTGATCCGCGACACCGCCC
>NZ_LMUY01000128.1:0-8729 GCF_009765685.1 Acidisphaera sp. L21
GGTCCATCAACGGCCATGCTTTGTCAGCTGATACTCGAGCACCGCCCCCACCCTGAGCAGGGGTTCCGATCCTGTTTAGGCATCGTGCGCCTCGCCAAGTCTTTCAGCGCAAGCCGGGTCGAGGCGGCCTGCGAGCGGGGGTTGCACGTCGGCGCCAAGAGCTATGGCTCGATCAAATCCATTCTCGATAGTCGGCTCGACGGCCAACCCGTTCAAGGCGCCGAGGCAGCAGGCGAGGACGAGGCCCTTGCTGTCCTTCACCGCAATATCCGCGGCTCCGGTTATTACCATGGAGGAGAACATCTGTGCTCAACCACCCCACTCTGGATCAACTCAACACCCTTGGGCTGCTTGGCATGTCCAAGGCGTTCAGCGCGCTAATCGATAACCCCGAATCCAGCAGCCTGGGCCATGCAGACTGGCTCGCCCTGCTCTTGGATCGAGAACTTGTTCATCGACAGGACAAACGTCTCGGCGCGCGTCTGCGCTACGCCAAGCTGCGCCATCAAGCCACGCCAGAAGACATAGATTATCGCGCTGTCCGCGGTCTCGACCGCGGCCTGCTCGCAAGCCTCTTGAAAGGTGACTGGATCAAGGCCCATGAAAATTTGGCCATCACCGGCAAAACCGGTCTTGGCAAAAGCTGGCTCACCTGCGCCCTCGGCCATAAGGCCTGTCGCGATAACTATTCCGTCCTCTACGTTCGCGCCTCCAAGCTTTTCGATGAACTCGCCCTTGCTCATGGCGATGGGAGTGCTGGACGCCGCCTCAAGAACCTCGCGAACGTTCAACTTCTCATCATCGATGACTGGGGCATGGCCCCCCTTGGACCTCAGGCGCGTCACGACCTCCTCGAGATCCTCGAAGACCGATACGGCCGTGCGTCCACCATCGTCACCAGCCAACTTCCTGTCGAGGCCTGGCATGGCGCCATAAACCAGGCCACTTACGCCGACGCCATCCTCGACCGGCTCATCCACAACGCTCACCGAATGGAGCTCGCAGGAGAATCCATGCGGCGCGCGACGACAAAGAACCCGGATGCGGCAGCGTGATGATCACTTCGCTACTGCCCTTTTTACGAAATCGACCGGCAAATCGAGCTTGACGGAAATCACTCCACACCCTCAATAAAGACGACCAACGAAGGCCTTCCAGATGGGCGGCATCATTTCGGAATGATGGGCGCCATCATCTTGGATTAGGTGGGCGGCATCATCGGAATCCGCAGCAGTTCTCCTCGTCGAGTGAGATGTCGGTAAGCTTGCAGGCGACGAACTCCACCAGTCTGTACGTGGCGTCGTACCGTTTTCACCCGTCCGAACCTCCTCCAGCAGGTGTGCCAGGTGCTGCTGTCAATCACGCCGAACAACACGCCCCAGTCGAGGTCGGCGAAGCCCACCACGTTCGGCTGCACAGTTCCGCCGTCGTGTACCGTCATCGGGTGGAAGGCCCGACCCGTTGGTTCGGGTCGCGGTCCAGCAACTCCTTGCCCAGCCGGCTGCTCGACAAGCGGAGCATCGCCGTGTCGTACATGACGTGCCGCACGGTGTGCCATTCGGTTTCGATCCAATGGCAGATCAGCTCGTGGTCGTAGCCGTAGATGTCGGATCCCTCAATGTGGAAGCTGTTCATCATGCGGTGGCCGCCGAGCGCGGCGATGAACGCGGCGTTGCGGTCGGCGAGTTCGCCGGCGAGGGTGGCGTCCGCCAATTCCGCCGTCCGCTTGGCGATAAAGTCGGCGGGAGAGAACAGGTGGAGCAACCCGGGTATGACGGCGTCGCCGACGCATTGGAAATTCCCGTCCTCGCCCAAGTAGGCGAGGATGTCGCGCAGCCAGAACCCGCTACTTTTGCGGAGGATCGCGGGATGGGTCGTGAGCGTTTTGGCGCCGTGGCTAGCTTTGAGGTAGAATGTTCCCACACCCCGCCATGGCGCATTGAGGTCGGCTGCCTTGTCCAATGCCGATTCGAGGAAGGCGACCACGCGCGCGCAGACGGGGTGCTCTGCGTGCGGGGCGCGGCCGTTGCCGCCGCAGAACACCCGGAAGAAGCCGAACCGGGCTTTGGGCTTGCGCCACCGTCCAAACGAATTGGAGCGGTGTCACCGGGTCGGGCAGGTCCATGTTCAGCACCACCGGCTGCCAGCTCCGATTGGCGCGCATGCGGCTGAAGCCCTTGTGGGCGAGCAACTCGCCGAACACCGCACGGCGATTTCGGGGTCGAAGAGCGCCCCACCGACGTGACCACCCCTCCTCCGAACAGCAGCGTCATCAGCACTTCCGAGCGCGCCTGGCTCAGGTTTTGTCCCGGGAACAAGAGCCGCAGCGAAGGGACAATTTTTGATAACCGGATCTAAAGGCGGAAAGCCGGCGCAAGGCGCAACCTCGGTGGTCGGCATTTATTGCTCCGTTCCTGCCGTCCGCGGGCGAATTAATCGGCAATGGCCATAACCTGACGCATCAGCGGTCTGCTGACCGTTGCGTCAGTAATCGACGAAGTCGGTGGTTTCAAACTCGATTTCGGGGCTTCTGAGCCTGACTATAAGAACTCCAAGTGCGACGGAAAACCCTGCAATAATGAAGCTCAAGCTTAGGGGTAACATTGGATCACTAACCTTCTGTGTTTCGTATTGAAAGCAGGATGACTTGCCTATATTAACAGAAAACAAGAGTCGCGATCTAGCTAGCTAGGCTAAGATCGAGACGCTACTGGTAGGTCTGAAGAAGGACTAATAGCAAACACCACCTGAGCAGCACAACCATTGTTGGTTTAGCAGCTGGTCGCTTGTGCGGGTTTGGAGCGGAAAGGCAGAGTCGAACTACTACCTGCTGTCTGGAAGACCGCCGCTCTACCATTTAGCTATTCACGCGCTCTGGTCGGCAGTCGCCCATTGCCAGCTTTGAGGTAAAACGGTGCGATCAGACCAATGATGGCTGACCACGGCACGACGCCTTCCATCTCCCTCAGAAACGTCTTTCGTCGCGTTGTCTTGGCGTCGCGATCAAATCCAGCCGTCGCCAACGTCGTCTGCCGCATACCACCGCCCCTCCTCAAGACAGCATGAACGCTAGTACGCACAGCGCATCATGTCGACCAGAACTTGTTCAGACCCTCTCTCAGGGGATCAACAGCCTGCATTCGACGGTATCAACGGTGGACCGCAGGCATTGCTTTCGGAAAGCGGCCGGAACGCTTGTCCGCAGGTATGGTGGACAAGAGGTCGCTGTAGTACCACGGCTCTTTGATTTGCCCGGCGTTTTCACCTGCACGAGGTAAATGTCATGCATCATACGTCCGTCTGCGCGGATCCAGCCACCTTATGCATAAACATCGTGCACCGAGTCCGACACGAGATAGCCATGCTGTCCAAGTTGTGTGACAATGATCGCAGGTCGGTGCGTAGATATATCGTGCGTCAAAGCTTCAGTGTAACGACACGATTTTATTGCCGCTGCGATATGTGATGGCGTTCGTATTGGCAGTTCCATTATCAATGATCGCTACGCCGGTGGAGGACGTCGTCGTCAGGTCGACATTCGTGGCAGTTATGTTTAGTGTCGAAGTATCGAGCGTCAGTGCCGCGCCAAAGAAGGCGTATTGATTGTTCGAGGTATTATCGTTGGCACTGACTGCGGTATAAAACTCGCCACCAGTCACGAACGTGCAATGGATACCATTATTGAGTGTATAGATATTTCCGCTGAGTTCATTGTCGTGAACGTGGCTCGTTTGCATTCCGATGAACGTCAGGGCATACTGTGCTGCCGAATTGGCTGTTGGACAGCTCGTTGCTGTGAGCTCGACGGCATTTGTGTCGGCTAGAACTAAAAGATGGTTGTCGTGGATGAACGCTTGGTTCGTATAATTAAAAAACAACGCTGAGGCGTAAGCGGTGAATTCGGCGCCGACCAACTCCAATTGGTCAATGGAGAACCCGTTTACCTTGCCACTCGCGTTGGCGATAAACCAACTTATGTAATTACCAACACCCTGCGGTTTGTTGAGGGTTACGCCTTCGGAATAGTCCGTTTGTGACCAACCATAGTAGCATGCGAATGCGGAGGTATTTCGGAATGTCGCACTCTCCACCTGACCGTACTCGAAACCAGCTCCCGATGTGCCGATTGTGGGTCGGCCACCGCCACCCTTGCAGCCCACCTGCACGTTGTCGATCATCGCATTCCAGGCACCGTAGATCTTGATGCCGCCCATGTAGTAAGCACTAAACGGCGTCACTTGAGATGATAGGACCTGCACGTTCTGGATGAACAGGTTCTGCGCATACGTGCCGTTCTTTCGGACGTGCGTCATTGGGTCGGACACAACGGGAAAGCTGACGTCCAGCGGAACCGAAGGTACGATGCCGTTGGGCGGAATGCCGAATGAGAAGTCTCGGAATGACAACGTCTTGTTAATGTCAACTTCAGTAACTGTGAGCGGAGCGCATCCACTGATTTGGGGGATGATCTGTGTTGCACCCTGGCCGGCGCCGACAACCTCGACGTTTTGGCTGGTTGTGATGGATTGGCATGTCAGCGACTGATAGCGGCCATAAGGAATGTAGATGCGGCCACCTGCGGGGAGCGCGCTATAGGCATTTCTGAGCGCCAATGCGATATCGTTTCCAGCTGCCGGCAAAAATCCCACGATGTTTAGAACGTCCGATGCGATTGCCGATTCCGTGCGGGCAATGGCGCCGTGGCTGTCGGTGACGTGCTGTCCAGAAGAATCGTTGTTGCGATCTTGCGTGACTTGTGCAGCTTGCTGGACGCGCTGAAGAGCAATCGGATCGCCTGGGAGATAAGGGGCGCTATCATAGGGTCTGGCAATAACTCTTACGGATTGCGTGTGCGCCAATCCAGAGATCAGAAGAAAGATAGCGAGTGCCGCGAAGAGCTTCATGTCAGCATTCATAGCCTAATATTTCGCAATATATAGCCCGGCTCCACCGCTGCCGCCAACACTGCCAGAGCAGCCGCAACCGATCTGACCGATGGCATTTCCGCCGCGTCACCATCTGCACTGTGTCGCTAACGGCCTCAATGGCACCGCGCGCTGACCACCAGGATTTTGGCCTTTGGTCGACAGGGCGTTCTGCCCGCTTTCCTCGAGCGAGGCGACCGACCTCAAAGCCGATGCCGAACGTAGTGATGCCCGCTCCGTTCGTGGTAGACCCTGCCAGCACCGCCTTCATGGCAGACGCTATGGTATCTGAAGATATTGTGCCGCCGGCTGCGCCGTTGGTTAGCGTGTAGGACGTAAGGCGCCGCACTCTGGTGCTGATGGACGGTGTGCGCGAATATGTGCAGCGTATTCGTAGTGCGAGACGAGAGACCTGAGGCTACGCCATTGCTAGCGCGAAGGGCTATCGGCCACAGTCCGGAAGTCTGTAAATGATATGTGCTTTGATGATTGGACAAAGGCGAGTCGATCACCGCTACGGCGAAGTAGTCGAAAAATGTGTTTCAAACCAACGTGACACGCGCAGAAGAATAGCGACCGATCTCCCCTCTCACATCTATCACGGTAGAGACGCCCATTACTGAGCCCCCCGCATAGAACCGTACGAGCGGCTTGCCTGCATACGGCGCCTACCTCGGGTGTTTGACGGCAAAGCGAACGCTCGGCCAAAGGTGTAGGATACGAGGCTTGGGAGCCACTCCTCAACCGGCTGGGTAATCCGGTCCCACGTCTTTCGACCCCTCTGGCGCCGCCGCCGTAGCACGCGTTCCCATAAGACAGTGACGTGGTATCGGAAGGCCGCGAGAGCCCTGCTGTTGGTCAGCACGGCGTGGTAGTTGAAGAACCCTCCCGCAACCCGCTTCAGCCATCCTCCCTGTTCGGAGATTGGCCAGTGCATGCGTCGCCGCATTTTCTCCCTTGATTCCAGAACCCTCGCCATCATACGGTTTCGCTGTGTCTTCCAGACCGTTTGGAAGCGGCCCTTTGGGGGACTTACTACAGATGCAGGCCAAGCCAAGCAAGAGAAGGTCTCTGGCTTGCCCAGCCCACGCTGTTCGCGCTCGGCTGCCGCGTGGCGGCCGAATTCGATCAGGCGAGTTTTCTCCGGATGCAGCGACAGCGCAAACTCCTCCAGGCGCAAGCGCATCATGTCGAGGAACCGACGACGGTAACATCCGCGTAGCGCAGGATGATCATATCGCCTGTCGGCTCCCGCTATCGCCAACGGTTAGCCCTGTGGTCGTAGGCATAGTGTAGGTAGATATTGGCAAGTAGAGGTGAAATCACCGATCCTTGCCCGTTCCCCTGTCATTCGTCTTAAACTCGTGCTTTAAGCACTCCCACCTTCATCCACTTTTTCGGACCAGGCGGATGATGCGCGGATCACCGATTCGATGTTCAACGAAACAAGTGATCCATGGCTGGTCGACCATGTCGAAAAACGATTGAATGTCGGCGTCCAGTGCCCAGTTCACCTTCCGGCTGGAGATCCCGACCACCTACGCGTCCGGCGCATCGTGCTGGCCGCGACCCAGCCGGAAACCATACGAGAACCCAAGAAATCTATCTCGTAGATCGCGCTCAGCACCATCGCGACCGCGCCTTCAACGTTTTTGTCCTCGACTGCGATCGCGAGTGGGCGCTGCCGTCCGTCCTCCTCGATATATACACCCGGCGTGACGACCGAGGCCGGTATTTTCCCCCTGTGGACCCGGTCGTGTAGTTCCTCGAGCCTAGGCCAGGTCTGCTTCGTAGCCTGACTAGGTTACGCCATTACACTCCTGTCTGGTTGTGAAACCTCCTTTGCGGCTTCAGCAATAAAGCGGGCCTTGGTGGTATCGCAGGGGCCTGCCTGGCCGGTTGCCTTTGTGTTGGCGTGTCGTAGTCGGGCTTGGAGGCGTTCGGCGACGACCTGGTTTGGTGTCTTGGCATCCAGCACGCGCTGTCGTCGTGCATTGTAAGCTGCGTTGAAGCCGCGCAGCAGCTGTTCAAGGGCTCGGTGCGAGTAGACGTTGATGTCGAGCACTTCGCTGGTGATCCTGCCGTTGAAACGCTCAACCATGCCGTTAGTCTGCGGCGTCCGAGGCTTGGTATGGCGATACTGTGCACCTAAAGCGGTGCAAGCCTTGGCGAATGCGGGCGTGAAGCAACTGCCGTTGTCGGTCAGCACGTGAGTGAGGCGGAACGGGAACGCGGCGGCTGCCTCGCGCAGGAAAGCGATGGCGCTTTTTTCGGTTTCGTCGTCCTTGACCGCGAGATGGACAGAGCGCGAGCAGCGATCAATGGCCACGAACAGAAAGCGCTTGCGCCGTTCGCCGTTGGCCGTTTGTAACTTTGGCAAATGCTTGATGTCGATGTGAATAAAGCCAAGGTCGTAGTCGCGGAAGGTGCCTTGACCCTTAGCAGGGCGGCCGGAGAAGGATTTTACTCTTCGGTTCAGGCCTTCGGCCTTAAGGATACGCCAGATGCTGTCTCGATTGAGGTGCGGCAGGAAGTGGGTGACGACGAAGGTGAGATCGTCGAGCGGGAAGTTGGTGGTACGCCGCAGGTTGCAGACGATGGCGCGCTCTTCTTCGGTGGCTTTCCAAGGGAGCTGATGCGGACCGGCGGAACGATCGAGGCAATCTGCCGCCCCGCGCTTGCGCCATTTGCGCACGTCTCGGCGCTAATGCCGTAGCGCTGCGCTACGATGCTGCTGGATTCGACGGAGCGGGCGATCTCGGCGCGGGTGGCAGGCGTGGTGCGGGCGTTCGGATGGATGTGCAGCATGGGTCACCCCTGTCCTTGTGCGGCGAGTAAACGCTGGAACCGGTAGGTGTATTTGACAATAGCCAATCCGACCGGATCCCAACAATGTTCCGCGACCAAACGACTTTAAGACGTTTAGCGTCTTCCTCCTCGATCGTCGGAATGGCGACCATTTCGCAATGTCCACGCTCGCCGCGCAACCATCCCAAAAACACGCGCACCAACATCGCCGTGTCAAGCCGATCAGTTTTTGCCCGTCGATGCTCGCGGGACACGGCGACGCTCGTTGAGTGGATAACGTGCGTTTCGATGCCGTTTGCGCGTAACCACCGAGCCAACCAGAAGCCGTCGCGCCCAGCTTCATACGCGACCACAAAGGGCTCAATCACAGCTCCATTTTTGACTGCCTCATCCCGCGAACGCAAAAGGACCTTGATTAGATCCTGTTCATCTGGTTGGAGTTTCTTCAAAGGTTGTCGTGAGAGACCTGGAATTACTCCATTCACAAGCCAGCTCGATAGACTCAACTCAATGACGGCCACCAAAGTATTTATCTGTACAAAGGGGGTTCCGGACATGCTCAGATCAGCGGGTTGCGTCATCAGAAGCTCCTCGATCACTCTTCGGGGGGACTTTGCCTCCTTCCCCGGTCGCCCATAGCTTCTGTGGGCGTCAACACCGATGGGCGGCGCGAGGTGCTTGGTGTCGCCACCGGCCCGTCCGAGGCGGAGACCTTTTGGAAGGGCTTCCTGCGCTCGCTCGCCGATCGCGGCCTGCGGGGCGTCAAGCTGGTGATCTCCGACAATCATAAGGGCCTGCGTGTCGCCGCCTCACGCGTCTTCCACGCAGCCATGCAGCGTTGCCGCGTTCATTGGATGCGCAATGTGCTGGCGCATGTTCCGGCCAAGCAGCGCCCTGGCGTCATCGCAATGATCAAGACCATCTTCGCGCAAGAGACTGCTTAAGATCTACGGGCACAATGGAAGGTCATCGCCGATGCGTTACGTGAGCGAATTC
>NZ_LMUY01000128.1:8739-8829 GCF_009765685.1 Acidisphaera sp. L21
GATCATAAAGGCCTGCGTGCCGCCGCCTCACGCGTCTTCCACGCAACCATGCAGCGTTGCCGCGTTCATTGGATGCGCAATGTGCTGGCG
>NZ_LMUY01000128.1:8839-10162 GCF_009765685.1 Acidisphaera sp. L21
CAGAACTTGCCGGCCTGATGGACGAGGCACGTGATGATGTCCTCGCCTATACCGCGTTGCCCAAGGAGCACTGGCCGCAGATCGCCAGCACCAATCCTCTCGAACGCCTCAATGGCGAAATCAAGCGGCGGTCCGATGTGGTCGGCATCTTTCCAAACGACCGCACCGTCATCCGCTTGGTGGGCGCGCTCATGCTCGAACAAAACGACGAGTGGACCGTCGGCGAGTTTCAACCGGTCCGCCGTGAAAAATCTTGCTCATGATCGCGCCGAAGATGCTCATTGACGTTCCTAACATTTATCGTGACCCAACGGTCGGGATCGTGGTCGTATGTCACCATGCCGTGACACAGGCGACATGCTCTATCTTGCTCGCTCGTTAGCTGGCTGGTTTTGGTTACCGCTGACCACTGTCTGCTCCTTGCTGACATTTTCTGGCTTTGCGGGCCCAGACTTATCCGGATTACCAGGTTTGGTTGGGCGTGTACCGCCAGGATCGATTCCCTCAAGTGGATCGTTGCCCGTCGTGTGCGTCGAATTATCTGCCATGTAATATCCTCCTGACTGTCTCAATATCCAATTACGACGCAAGTTTGGTGAGGACAGATGCCGTTTTGAGTGAGTGATCCCTTTCTATTTGCCATTCATATGTCAGTGGTTGGCCTCGTAGACCATCTTGAGCATCCCTACTTGCACCCTGATCCGATTACGTGGAGGGTAGGGTTCCGCCCATCCCGGCAATGGATGAAGCGACATCTGGGCCGAGATCGGTTCAACAAAGAAAGGCTTCAACTATGAGCCACCCAACTGGCCAAGGTGCAGACGGACACATAGACGACGCCAGGCGCCACCAACAGATCCAAGACGAACATGACAAAGGAGCCGGAAACGCGGGAACGAGTGACTCGAAGGGTTATCCCACGGACGATCGTCAAGATACGGAAATGGTTGGTGGGGGTTCTCCCGTCACTGTCCCGGGAAAGGCAGAACCACCCGCTCCTTCAAAGACAGACTGACCTAGATTAGGTAAGTGTCTTGTGATACGGCTGCAGCATTGTTTAGCATTAGCTAACCAGATTGATTAATCTTGCGATTACCATCGGCAAGTCTAAAGATGTGGGTCGTTTTGCCACAGTCCCGGCGTGCCTCCTCCAGCGAATGACCATCGGGATCGCGAAAGTATAAGCTTGATCCGCCTCTCGACCAATCAAGGCGGCTTTCGATGGCAATGCCGCAAGAGGCCAGATGGCTAGCCCAGCGCTCCAGCTCTGCATGGGTTCGGAGAAGCACAGGTGCTGCTGTCCAGAGGCATTGTGCGGCGGAA
>NZ_LMUY01000129.1:0-6950 GCF_009765685.1 Acidisphaera sp. L21
CGGGCGGGGCTCCGTAAACCGCCCCGTCTCCGCCCAGGCACGCGACGTGGACATCCTGTCGGGCCATGATCGTGGGCAAGGCGCGCATCAGGGTGTGAAAGCCGCGATAGGGCTCGAGGTCACGCGCGACGAATGTGACCAGCCGAGCCTTCGGCGGGATCACGAGCGCGCCCAACTGGAACGGTTCGGTCCGACACCGGGGGTTGGGCTGGCACGCCGCCAGATCCACGCCGTCCGGTATGACCGTGATCGCGGGTTGCGCCCAGACCGGGTACAGCGAACGCTGCCACTGCGTCGGTGTTATCCCGGCGTAGCCACTGTGCAAAGCCAGCATAAGGCTGGCGTTCTTCGCCCGTATGCGCGCGACCAGTCCAGGCGGCACGGGGAATTCCGGGTCACAGCCGACATCTGCTCCGTCCAGATGGTAGAAATACTCCCGATAGCCGATCCGAGGAACGCCTGGCCAAACCTGGTCGACGTTCAGCAACTCGCCCCAGCCCTCGTGCCCGATGATGATGTCGGGATCGAACCCCGCCGCCTTCACCCCTCGGCACACCTCCTCCACCGCGACGGCACGACGCATTGCAGTATCAAAATCACGTGAGTCGAAATGAGTTCGAAGTGAGGTAGCATTGAATGAGTAGGAGCAGCGGTAAATGCCAGGTATGTGATTCTCGTTGCTTTCCGACACGAAGACGATGTGGTTTCCAGACTGCACCGAGAGGTGGCGCAGTATAGATAGAAACTGTCCCGGAAAGTGTCGATGTATGAACAAGTAACGCATTGCGAGCATCCCCGGCTTCAAACTATCCTGTCAATTGAATGACATAGCGCGTTGTGTTGCGATATCGCCACCGCTGGCGGGGAATGGGAGTGACACGACGCAAAAAGGTAGCCGTTGCGAAGTCGTTGCGATACCTGTTGCCCGAAGCGATGATGCGGTGTGTTCGTGAAGATCGACGACCGAGACAGAGTGCGGTTTGAGCGGTGGCTGACCGGCAGCGCGGCGGCGGTCGTCGCCGCGCTGCTGAGCGTGCAACCGGCGGCGGCGCAACGCCCAGGTGCGCCGTTTACGGGGAACGAAGTGCCGCAAGGCTCTCCGATCCCGCGTATTCTGCCGCCCTCCGCACCGGCGACGGCGCCGCCTGCGCCGGGGCTGACGGCGCCGGTCGCCCCCAGTAACGTCCCAGCCGGCAATGTCGCCATCAACAGCGCAACGGTGGAGGGCGCGACAGCCTATCCGGCGGCCCGGTTGGCGCCGTTCACCGCCGGCCTCACCGGCCCGGCGGTCTCGGTGGAAAAGATCGAGCAGGCGCGCGCCGCCCTGCTTTCGCTGTATCGGGGCGATGGCTATGTGCTGACGACGGTGAGCGCCACTGTCACACCCACCGGGCAACTCCGGTTCAACGTGATCGAGGGGCATATCGCCGCCGTCCGGCTGGATGGCGATATCGGCCCGGCGGGCGTGCAGGTGCTGCGGTTCCTCAACCACCTGACCACGCAGACGCCGATCGACAACGCTACGCTGGAACGCTGGCTGCTGTTGGCGCAGGACGTGCCCGGCGTGACGTTGAATGCCGTGCTCCGCCCCTCCACGGACGATCCGGGTGCGCTGACGCTGGTGGCGCAAGTGCAGCGCCAGGCGGTGAGCGGGCTGCTGACGGTGGATAACCGCGCCTTCCGACAAACCGGGCCGCAAGAGGGGCTGCTGGTGCTGGATGCCAACAGCTTCACCCAGTTTGGTGAGCGGACCGAAGTGTCGCTGTACCATACCAACGGCAACACGCAGAATTTCGGCCAGGCCTCGACCGATTTTTTCGTCGGTGACTCGGGCCTGCACGTCCGTATTTATGGCGGCTACGGCCAGGCGAACCCGTCCGACTTCCTGCGCACCATTGGGTATGAGGGCTACACCACCACCTTCGGCATCGCCGGCATCTATCCCGCCATCCGATCCCGCGAGCAGACGCTGAACGTGGTGATGAATTTGGACGCGGTGGAGACGGAGGTGCGTACGGCCACCGGCGCGCAGGGCCAGGAAATCCGGGCCAGCCGCGATTCCCTTCGCATCGGGCGGCTGGGCGCGGAATATGCGCTGAATGACATCCTGCTCGGCGGCGATCGCCCGGCCGTCAATTTCGCCAGCTTCCGCGCATCACAGGGAATGCCGTTCCTGGGCGGCACCGGCAATCATAACGCGACGCCGGGCCGCCAGAACGAGCGTGCGGATTTCACGAAGGTCGCGATCGAACTGTCACGCACGCAAACCCTGTTCAGCCCTTGGCCCGGCGCCAGCGTCGCAGTCAAGACGCGGTTCCTGGGCCAGGGCACCGGCGACGTGCTGCCCCCCGCGGAAAAGTTCTTCATGGGCGGCACCGACATCAACCGCGGCTTCTATTCCGGCGAGGTGACGGGCGACAACGCCGTGGATGGCTCGATCGAACTGCAGCTGAATACAGGCATCGATCTGAGCCTGTTCGGCCACACCATTCCAATCGCGTCGCAGTTCTACGCCTTCTACGACCGCGGCAAGACCTGGGAGAATCAGCGCCAGGATCCGAACATTCGTCTGTCATCCGAAGGAATCGGTGTCAGAACAAATATAACGCGCTATACCGAGTTCGACATTGAGGGCGTGATCCGCAACACCCGGCTGCCATCCGGCACCGCGGGGGTGGTGGTGCCGCTGAAGGCCGACGCCGCATATTGGCGTCTGCTGACACGGTTCTAGACGCGGGGGGCAGCAGGGTATGGCTCGGCCGGCAGTAAGGATCGTTGGGACGTTGCGGCGCAACCGTGGCGCGCTGTTGCGCAGCACTGCGTTGCAGGCGTCTGCGTTGCTTGTCCTATCATTGCCAGCCGCCTCGTTGCGCGCTGTGGCCCAGCCGGCGCCGAGTGCGCGGCCGCAGGGTGGCCAGGTGGTCGCCGGCGCCGCCGCCATCGCACAGAGCACCGCCACCACCACCATCACGCAATCGAGCAGCCGGGCCGCCATTGATTGGCGCAGCTTCGACGTCGGCAGCCAGCAAAGCGTCACTTTCAAGCAGCCGAGTGCCACGTCCGTCACGCTGAACCGCGTCACCGGGCCGGATCCATCGGCCATCGCCGGCACGATTAACGCCAACGGCCAGATTATCCTTACCAATCCATCCGGCGTCACGTTCTACCAGGGTGCGCAGGTGAACGCGCAAAGCGTGATCGTGAGCGCGCCCGGCATCACGAACCGGAATTTCATGGCCGGCCGCATGGTGTTCGACAAGGCCGCGCACCCGGATGCGCGGGTCGAAAACCGCGGCACCATCACGGTTAAACAGGCCGGGCTGGCAGCACTCGTGGCACCGAGCGTTGTCAACTCCGGCGTGATCAACGCAAAATTAGGCCAGGTCGTGCTGGCCGGCGCGC
Organism: Acidisphaera sp. L21; assembly: GCF_009765685.1. Taxonomy (GTDB): domain Bacteria; phylum Pseudomonadota; class Alphaproteobacteria; order Acetobacterales; family Acetobacteraceae; genus LMUY01. The sequence goes on from NZ_LMUY01000129.1 coordinate 3,403, forward strand.
AGATGCACACGCTGGATATGTACGGCGACGGCCTCGTATCGATCGACGTGACCGGCCAGGTGAAGCAGGCCCCGCGGGGGCCAGACGGCAAGCCGGTGACAGCGCTGGTCACCAATACCGGCACGATCATCGCCGATGGCGGGGTGGTGCAACTCACCGCGAAAGCCGCGGATGGCGTTGTACAAAACCTGGTGCGCGCCGGCGGGCATATCCAGGCCAATAGCGTGGGCGATCGCACCGGCCGTATCGAGATCACCGGCACTGGCGGTTCCGTCGTGGTGGAGGGCCGCCTCGCAGCCGATGGCAAGGCGCCGGGTAGCACCGGTGGTGATGTCGTCGTCATGGCCAGCCACACCACATCGGTAGCGGGCGGCGCGCATATCAGTGCTTCAGGCATGGCAGGCGGCGGCACGATCGCGCTCGGCACCACCCTCATCCGCGCACGGGGCACCGGGGCCGCGCCGGCCGGCACATCGGGCCGAACCGCCATCGCCGCCGGGGCGCGGATCTCCGCCGATGCCAGAGCCAATGGTAACGGTGGCCGCGTGACTGTGCTCAGCACGCAGGAAACGGAGATCGCCGGCAAACTCACCGCGCGTGGCGGCAAGCAAAGCGGCAACGGCGGCATGATCGAGCTCTCTGGCGAGAAGGGGTTCGACCTTACTGGCACGGCTAACACCTCGGCGACGCACGGTTCGCTCGGTTCGATCGTGCTAGATCCGTATGACCTGGACATCGTGAACGCCCGCACGGGCAGTCTGTTGCCCGGCAACAAGGCTCCGAACGTGACTTATTCCATGGGCGGTATGACCATGGGCTCGCCCGCTGCCACCGTTACCGCTACCTCGATTGAGGGGCTGACCGGCAACGTCGAACTACAGGCCATCCACAACTTGACGGTAAAAGCCTCCGTCACGCTAACCGGCACCCAGACATTGACGCTGGAAGCGGGCAATGATCTGACCGTAATGACGGGCACTACACTCACGGCGCCCGGCGGCATCACGCTAACGGCCGCCTCCCCCTCCAGCACGACGCTCTTCCCGACAGGCATGCTCAGTATCCAGGGTAATCTGTCGACGGATGGCGCGCTGGCGCTGAATGCCGGCACGAACGGGGTCAACCTTGGGGGGGCTTTGACGGGCGCGTCGCTGGCAATCAACACCACCGGCGCGCTGACGCAGACGGCGGCCTCAGTCGTGAATGCGACTGGCGCTATGACGTTCAACGCCGGTGCGGCTGGCATGAGCCTCGGCGGCACCATGAACGCCGCATCGCTGGTCATCAACACCACGGGCGACGTGACGCAGGGGGCTGCCGGCGTACTGAATGTCGACACCATCAGCGGCAACGCTGGCACGCTGAACCTGCCCACCACCGACAATTTTATCACCGAGTTGGCCGGGTTCACCACAACTGGTGCGCTCTTTTTCCACACCGGTGTCGGATTGCTGGTGAGTGCGCCAGTGGTGGCAGGCGGTGGCAAGGCGGATGTCACGCTGTCCTCTGCGACGGCCGGAATGGACATGACACTGGCCGCGAATGTCATCGGCAGAAATGTTTCGATCGACAGCACGTCGGGCGGCCGAAGCCCGAGCGTGGATGGCGGCATCAAGCAGACCGCCGGAAGCATCACGGCGACAACGCTGGCGGTGAGTGGCGGATTCGCCACCCTGAACGACGCCAATGCGGTGTCCAGTCTGCTCGGTTCCGCTGTGTTCGGCGCCATGTCGCTCAACACGACCCAGGGGCTGTCCGTGGCAGGCCCGGTGAGCGCTGGGACATTGAACTTGGTCGCGCCGTCGATCACCCAAGCTATGGGCAACGCGATCACCACGACACTGCTGAGCGGAACTGCCACAACGGGCGCGTCGTTCAACAGCACGACTAACCAGATCAACGCAATCGGGACGTTCGGGGTCACGGCTGGCCCGTTCGCGTTGACGGATGCTGCCACATTGTCGATTGGTAATCTGACGACGTCGGGCACCATTATGCTGGTTGCCGACCAGATGGGCATTAGCAGCCCGACCTCCACCATCAGCGCCCCTGCAAGTTCGGTCGCATTGTCGCCGCTGGGCGGCGGGCGACCGATCGAGCTGATTGGCACGTCGGCGGCGAACCCGAACGCGTTGTCATTGTCTCAGGCGTTCTTGAACACGATCAATACGTCGACGTTGATCATCGGCGGGCCGACGGTGACGAGCGCGGTCAATATCGGCAATGCCGGTGAAGCGATCGATCTGACTGGCCACGCCACAACGCTGCAGTTGCAGAGCACCAAAGCTGTGACCAACGGGGCGGGGGCGATGCTTACAGTTGGCGACCTCGTAGGACAAACCAGTTCTCTGGCCGTGTCTGGGGCAATCGATACTTTGGGTGCGGGTAACGCCGCTGCGACATTGACCGGGTTTGTCACCACCACCGGTGGGCTGTCGGTTACGAGCACGAAGGCGTTGACGGCCAGCAACACGGTGAAGGCCGCGGGGGCGCTGGCACTATCAGGCTCGACGCTGACATCCACGGGCACACTATCCGGTGCCGGCGTGACATTGGGTAGCGGTGGAACCGCAGTGGTCAGCGCTGGGTCGGTGACGTCCACGGCGGGATTGACGATCGGTTCGGCGGCGTTCACCCAGAGCGGCGGCACCATTGGCGCCGCCGGCGCGGTCGCTCTGAATGTGCCCGGCACTGTCCAGTTAACCGGTGGTTCGTTGACAGCGGGCACGAGTTTGACCCTCGCCACCGGGGACGTCACGCAAACTGGTGGCACGGTGACGGCGGCAAGCCTGTTGGGTAACGCGAATAGTCTCAGCCTTACTGCGGCGAGCCTCACCGATCTTGGACCGCTGACGACAGTAGGCGCGCTGCAGATCACGAATGCAGGCGCGCTGACCGTGGATGGCGCATTGACCAGCGGAAGCACCCTCGGACTGACGACGCGGGCAGGTGCTTTGACATTGAGTTCGCCGGTTGTTGGGACGGCGGTGACGCTGTCGGCGCCGGGCGGGATCGCGCTGAACAGCGACGTCACCGCAACGACCTTGTCGCTCGCGTCGAATGGTGCTGTGACCGAAGGCTCGGGTGGCACGGTGACAGCGACGACGCTGACGGGCAGTGCCAACTCGGCCACGCTGCCGCAGGCTTCGATCACCACGCTGGCCGACTTCACCACGACGACGGGCTTCTCGCTGACAAACACCGGGGCGCTGTCGGTGACCGGCACCGTGACCGACGGCGCCTCGATCGCGTTGCAGAGCAGCTTCGGGATGACGCTGTCGGGCACGATCAGGGCGCCGAGCGTAACGTTGGTGGCCGGTACGGACCCGTCCATCGGGGGTGGCATTTCGCAGACTGCCGGGTCGGTGACGGGCAGCACGCTGTTGTCGCTGACAGCGAGTGGGGCGATTACCCAGACTGGCGGCACGATGGCGGCGGCTACACTGACCGGCGGTTCGGGTGCCGCCACCACGCTGAACAGTGCGGGCAATGCCATTGCGACCCTGGGAAGCTTCACCAGTACCGGCGGTTTCGCGCTCACCGATGGC
>NZ_LMUY01000129.1:7212-7416 GCF_009765685.1 Acidisphaera sp. L21
AGTGGGTGGCGGCAGTGGGATCACTGGCGCCTCACCGATCACGGCCGCGACGCTGGTGCTGGGCACGCCGACCGGTGGCCCGGTGACCATCGCGGGGGCGTTCAACCTGTCTGGTATAACCGCGCTGGACCTGGAGAGCGCGGGTGCCATCAGCGAGACAGGCGCGGGCGCTATCGCCGTGACCACGCTCGGCGGTAGCGGTGC
>NZ_LMUY01000129.1:7426-8629 GCF_009765685.1 Acidisphaera sp. L21
GGTGGGTGGCGGCAGTGGGATTACTGGCGCCTCACCGATCACAGCGGCAACGCTGGTGCTGGGCACGCCGACGGGCGGCCCGGTAACCATTGCAGGCGCCTTTAACTTGTCCGGCGCACCCGTGCTGGATCTGGAGAGCGCGGGTGCCATCAGCGAGACCGGCGCGGGCGCTATCGCCGTGACCACGCTCGGCGGTAGCGGTGCCAGTGCCACACTGAACGGCGCCAACTTGATCGGCACGTTGGCGGGGTTCACCACCACCGCCGGGTTCGCGCTGACCAACGGACAAAGCTTGACGGTGGCGGGCCCATTGGCTGCCGGCAGCACCGCGTTGAACGTCACGGGTGACCTAGCGCTCACAGGCACACTCTCGGCGCCATCGGTCGCGCTGACGGCGACGGGTGCGGTGACGCAGACCGCTGGCTCAATCACCACGGCATTGCTGACGGGCAGCGCGGCCAGCCTATCGTTGACCAGTGCGACCAATGCCATCGGTAGCGTTGGGCCTTACACGGCAACCACGTCGTTCACCCTGGTCGACGGGCAAAGCCTGATTGTCGCGGGTGCGATCGATCCGCCAGATGTCACGATGAACGTGGCCGGCGATCTGACGCTGAAAAGCAGCGTCACCGGCGCCACCGTCACGCTGATCGCCACCGGTGCGATCACCGAAACCGCGGCGGGAAGCCTGGTCGCCACGACGCTGACGGGCAGTGCCAACTCGGCCACGCTGCCGCAGGCTTCGATCACCACGCTGGCCGACTTCACCACGACGACGGGCTTCTCGCTGACCAACGCCGGGGCGCTGTCGGTGACCGGCACCGTGACGGACGGCGCCTCGATCGCGCTGCAGAGCAGCTTCGGGATGACGCTGTCGGGCACGATCAGGGCGCCGAGCGTGACGCTGGTGGCGGGCACGGACCCGTCCGTCGGGGGCGGCATTTCGCAGACCGCCGGGTCGGTGACGGCGGCCACGCTCTCGGGGAGTTCCGGCGGCGTCGCCACGCTGACCAGCGCGGGCAACGCCATCGCCACCTTGGGAAGCTTCACCAGCAAGGGTGGCTTCGCGCTCACCGATGACACAACGCTGTCGGTTACCGGCCCGGTGACCGACACTGCCTCGATCGGTCTGACGGTTACAGGCGGTCTGTCGCTGGCCGGCACGCTGACCGCGCCGACACTGACGACCACCGTGAGTGGCGC
>NZ_LMUY01000129.1:8639-9206 GCF_009765685.1 Acidisphaera sp. L21
ACGCTCACCGATGGCACGACGCTGTCGGTTACCGGCCCGGTGACCGACACTGCCTCGATCGGGCTGACGGTCACAGGCGACCTATCCCTGGCGGGCACGCTGACCGCGCCGACACTGACGACCACGGCGACAGGCGCGATCACCCAACCGAGCGGCAGCGTGCAGGTGACGACGCTGACGGGCAGTGCGGGCTCGGCCAGCTTTGTCCAAGTTGCCAACAAAGTCACCACGCTGGACGCCTTTGCCAGCAAGGCCGGGTTTGCCCTGACGGATGCTGCGCCGCTGACCGTGGTGGGTGCGGTCACGGGCACCGGGATCACCATCCTGGACGACGGGCTGACCTTCGGCGCCGCTGGCTCTCTGGCAGCACCAGGGGGCACCGTGCAACTGGCGGCGCTGTCGGCTGCTGGACTAACGGTGGGTGGCGGCAGTGGGATCACTGGCACCTCACCGATCACGGCCGCGACGCTGGTGCTGGGCACGCTGACGGGCGGCCCGCTGACCATTGCAGGGGCCTTCAACCTGTCCGGCGCACCCGTGCTGGATCTGGAGAGCGCGGGTGCCATC
>NZ_LMUY01000129.1:9216-10612 GCF_009765685.1 Acidisphaera sp. L21
GGGCACCGGCGCAATCGCTGTGAACACGCTCGGTGGTGCTGGTGCCAGCGCCTCGCTGAATGGCGCAAACGCAATCGGAACGCTGACCAAGTTCACCACCACGACCGGCTTCGCATTGACGAACACGCTAGGCCTCACCGTCGCCGGCCCAGTCACGGATGGCGCCTCGATCGCACTAACGGCGACCGGGTTGGTGCTTGCGGGCACGGTCAAGGCACCCGACGTCGCGCTCACCGCATCCAACGGCGCTGTCACCCAGAGCGGTGGGGGTATCACGACGGGCCTACTGAGCGGCTCGTCGACGGGCGCGACAACATTAACCTCCGCGACCAATGCGATTGCCCAACTAGGCGCTTTCAGCAGTGTGGGAGGGTTTGCCCTGACGGACGGGCAGTCCCTGACCGTCTCCGGCACGGTAAGCGACCCCGTTTCGGTAACGCTACGAACTGCCGCGGATCTGACGCTGAACAGCGCTGTCAGCAGCCAAACGCTGACAACGATTGCCACCGGCGCGATTACCGAAGGCGCATCGGGCAGCGTGGTAGCCACGACGCTGACCGGCACCGCCAACTCGGCCGCCTTCCCGCGCGCCACGGTTGCGACGCTGGCCGACTTCACCACGACGACCGGCTTCTCGCTGGGCGACACGGGTGCGCTGTCGGTGACTGGCACCGTGACCGATGGCGCCTCAATCGCGTTGCAGAGCAGCTTCGGGATGACGCTGTCGGGCACGATCAGGGCGCCGAGCGTGACGTTGGTGGCCGGTATGGACCCGTCCATCGGGGGCGGCATTTCGCAGACCGCCGGGTCGGTGACGGCGGCCACGCTCTCGGGGAGTTCCGGCGGCGTCGCCACGCTGACCAGCGCCGGCAACGCCATCGCCACCTTGGGAAGCTTCACCAGTACCGGCGGTTTCGCGCTCACCGATGGCACAACGCTGTCGGTCACAGGCCCGGTGACGGACACCGCCTCGATCGGGCTGACGGTCACAGGCGGTCTGTCCTTGGCGGGCACGCTGACCGCGCCGACACTGACGACCACCGTGAGTGGCGCGATCACCCAACCGAGCGGCAGCGTGCAGGTGACGACGCTGACGGGCAGTGCGGGCTCGGCCAGCTTTGTCCAAGTTGCCAACAAAGTCACCACGCTGGACGCCTTTGCCAGCAAGGCCGGGTTTGCCCTGACGGATGCTGCGCCGCTGACCGTGGTGGGTGCGGTCACGGGCACCGGGATCACCATCCTGGACGACGGGCTGACCTTCGGCCCGGCCGGTTCGCTCGTTGCGCCGGGCGGCACGGTGCAACTGGCGGCCTTGTCCTCAGCCGGGCTCACCGTGGGTGGCGGCAGCGGGATTACTGGCGCCTCACCGATCACGGCCGCGACGCTGGTGCTGGGC
>NZ_LMUY01000057.1 GCF_009765685.1 Acidisphaera sp. L21
CGTCCTAGGGTTATGCTATGATACCTCCGGCGTGGCACGTGTGCTGGCATCACCCTTGCCGCGGCGGCTTGGGGTGATCTCCTACTCAATCTATCTGGTGCACGTCGCGCTGCTGCCGGTTCGCGACGTGCTGGCGGGCTGGTTCGCCGGCGTGCCGGGCGGCTGGGCGATTGCGGTGGTTTGCACGGCGGCGCTGACGCTGGGTTTGGCCAGCCTCACCTATGTCGGCGTGGAGCAGCCGGCGCGGCGGTGGCTGAACGCAATTTGAGACCGCACCAAGCCGCTAGGGCTGAACCGCACGCCGGGCGCCCACGGCGTATAGGCGACGCAGCGCGGTGGTGACGGCGCCGCGCAGGCGCGGGTCGTCGCCCAGCGGGCCGAAGACGGGGCGCAAGGTGAGGAAGCCATCGGCCAATCGATCGGGGTTTGGGCCTGCTTGCTGCGCGATGGTCGCGAGGCCGGCGGCCATGGGGTCGCGCACGTCGATCGACTTCCCGGCCTCGTCGGTGCCGGTGACGTAGCGGATCCAGCCGGCCACCACCAGGGCATGGGCGCCGATTGGCAGGCCTCGGTCCAGGCGGTCCTGAATGGTGCCGAGGATGCGCTGCGGCAGTTTCTGTGAGCCATCCATGGCGATCTGCCAGGTGCGGTGCTGCAGCGCCGGGTTGCGGAAGCGGACGAGCAGGGATTGGCGATAGGCCAC
>NZ_LMUY01000016.1 GCF_009765685.1 Acidisphaera sp. L21
TACCCGTATGCTCCGTGGAAGGCGGCCGCAGAGCAACGCTTACGATCAACAATCGAACTTTCGTAGTTCCCACCCCCACCCTTCTGCGAAGCCATTTGCGATAGGACCGCGCCGACGTCGACAGGCTTTGATCCCGTATCCGGCGTGGTTGTCGGCGAAGGGGAGACGGCTTCCGATACCGTTTCCGGAGCGGCTTTTGATATGGCGTCAACGGTGCTTCCGGCCGCAGGTGCGCCTGCGTGGAAGATCTTGCTCATAATCGAGCTGAAAATGCTCATGGGTTTGCCCTGGCCTGTGAGCCACGCTCAACGCGCCAATGTCATCTTCAGCCATTCACCATCGCGACACTCATCGCTCTGCTTTGATCAGGTGACGCTCATTTGGCTACGTTGGCCGCCGCTGGCGCCTCTAGCGGCGTCTCACCAATCCCGTCATGCAGCAGGATTTCCCAGGCCGGGCGGCGGTGGATCGCTGCGACCCCGGGCCGCTCCGGCCCATAGATCGTCTCGCAAAGGTGGATCGTCATCGGCTGCCGCGTCGCACTTATGGTGCATCGTCCGCCACATCGGGCCAGCACCAGGGCGTCGGCGAGCGTCTGGTCGGGATGGACCTGACCGTCGCGAAGCAGCGCCTGGATGGGCTGGGGCGAACTCCAGCCGCACTTGCAGCGAAGGTTGAGCACGCGATGCCGCAACGTGTGCATGGAGCACGCTAGGACGATCGTGCGGTCGAAGGGTGGCGGAGGCGGCATGGAGGGAACTTAGGGGGAACGACGGGTTGGAGTCGAGCCTTGGGATCGCTCGTCTATCGGCTGGAGATAGCCCAGGCGTCACGTTGTAGAGATGCACGAAGGTGCTGGGGTTTCGGCCAGAAGTCTCCAATCATGCAAGGGGGGTGTTAGTGCATGCGGACGGCCTGATCATCACGTCCAACGAAGTGGTCAAGGATCTGTTGCGCCGGACAGAACAGCGGGCTGGTCGGGAGCCGCTGTTTGCCAAACGGGGCCCGCTGGAGCAGCTGGTGATGCCACCGCGGACAGCGCACCCGGCGCGTAAAGCGAAGCAGGCTGTCCCGTGGGGCGGACGTGTGGCGCCAAACTTGACGTGAACCCCTAGAGGCAATGTCCGTTGAGGCACTACAAGGAGACGCAGCCGTGGTGAACCCATCTACCTACACGACATATCTATGACCCAAGGCCCAACGACCACGAATGGTCCACTCGACACACCTGAAGCCGACCTCAGCGTCCGGCGGGTAGTGGCGTATTTTGCCACCCAACAGGAAGCCGAGGCCGCTAAATCTGCATTGGTCGGTGCTGGTATCACGAGCACTCAAATCACCATAACGGCAGCCAGGGGCAGTCAATCGGACTTGGAGCCGGCCGACAAGTCGATTATTGGGCACATCCGTGAGGCGCTGCTGCCTGATGATGGCCAAGTGGGGAAACGGGCTGCCATCGCTGCTAACGACGTTACGCTGACCGTGTTGCCGCAGGATGACGAGGTCGACCGAATCGTTGATGTCATTCAAGCCAGCAACCCGCATCATTTTGACCCGGCGTTAGAACGTTGGAGGAACTCACCCCCGCCCGTCTGACGGTTGCCATCTGGCGGCGGATCAGGTTTCCGGGCGGGCAAAGCGCTGTAAAACTTCTCGTCCGTTTTGACGCATAAACCAGAATCTATCTTGTGCTAGTTGTGTAATGAGCCCACGGCTAGCTGGTCACCGGCATGCGCAGTCTTGGCGTCGGTGTGTGAGGCGCTGATCTCCCCTCCCGCCTTGTTGCGGCCGGAGGTGATACAGATGTCAGCCAATCCACGAAACGACACGAGCGGCAAAGGAGCAATTCGCGAGCTTGGCTGATGAGTTGATCGATGCAGGGTGGCTACTACGAAATTCCTTACCTGAAGACTGCCCGATCGATGCCCGGGCTGTCGCGCTGGAGGATAGCCTGCTCCAGTTCGAAGAATCGGTGAATGCGCTTTGGCATGCGATCAGTAATGCGGAGATGCCCAGTTCGATTGTGTGACCGGGCAAACCGCACCACTAGAAAATGTGATCAGAGCCTCCGTCCACACCCCTTGCCGATTTTGATGGCGTGAATAGTTAGATCGCCGTCGCTGGCAAACCTGTCGGCCGAGTGGTGGATGGTGAATTGGGGCCAACGTCAAACGCCCCGCAACGCGCGGGCAACGTACTCGTCGCTGCGCTAGCATTTGGGGGCATATTCCTCGCTGGCGTGGTCGCGCTGATCGCCTGGATGTAGAGGGAGGCGGTATGACCGAAAACTCACCGATGGCGACGGTTGACGAGGAGATTGACCGGATCGAGGCGGCAGTGATTCAGCAGAACGCTGTGGTCCAAGACATCGTGCGACGGAAGGACTTCGCCGCCATGCCGGCCGCCCAGCAGGTGCTGCGTCAATACTCGGTTGAGTTGTCCAGCCTAAAGCGGAGGAGATAGCCTGCGCGAGGCGTCGTCCCAACCCTCTTGCCAAGCGGCGATTAACTCAGGGCCGATGCAGATGTCGCCTGGATAGTCGACACGGGCGATCCCGTCGCGATGATCAGCAGCCCCTATCGCTTTCACAACGCCAATCATTGTTAAATCGACCGGATGATCGTCCACGCTCACACCCCGCCCGCATTTCGACTGCAGGAACGCGACGGGGACTCAAGTGGTTTCAGACCGGAAGCTTGGTTGAACTTTTCACTCTGCGCCTTCGCCTAACTCATCACGCCAATGTGGCGATGCGATCTTACCCAGAAGATCAGTGAGTGCGTCGATCGCACCCCACCACTCCTCGCCTTCCGTCCCTCTATGCATCACTAGGTGCAAGCTCACGGATAAGCGGATCGTGGACCATCCGACCGCGGCCCTACGGGTTGTCTCATACAGACGATCGTACCTAGTGCGCACTTGGAAGCTGGTCATTCCGTTGCAGCGCGGCGGGATCGTAGAAGTTCGAACACGATTCCGGCCTTCGTCCTTTCGCCCCCACCGGCACCTCGGAGCCAGTTCAGGCGTTGGTGTGGCATGCAAATGCAAATGCCAGAGCCTATTCCGCCGATCATGCCGCCGGCACCTATCCCTGGCGACGATCTCCCGCCGCATCCGATAGACGACCCGTCGCCTGATGATTTACCGCCCGGATCAACGCCGCCGCCAATGCAGATGTAGGAGGTTGATGTGTGCGGCCGCTTCGCCTCTTCGCCTCCCAGATCCCAGCCGATCTGATCCACCAGTTGTTTAAGACGGCTGGGTCTGTGCCGAATCTGGCGCCGTCCTGGAACGTTGTGGATTCCGACGAAGGCGGCCACCTTTTCCAATCTGATCCCGGCCACCATTCCAAACTTGATGGCGGCCACCTGGCATCGTCTCGTGGGCCGATTTGGTCATCTCAGATGGCGCATGATTGGTCAAGCGACGAGGCTCGAAGGCCGCACCCGCGCTTGGGACTGTTTCCGGGCACGCACCATTTCATAGCGACTAGTCTCGCCCGTATCCACGCGGCGGCGTGATCGCCGCGAGGCTATCGAGATCGAGATCGACGATCTCCTGCAGCGTTTCCGCCATTGAACCCTCGCGCAGGCTTTCTGGCAGAGCGTCCGACCAGGCGGCGTATTCCGCTTGCAACGTGAGCAGTTCGGCGACTGCGTCACGCCAACGCGTGGGGCGGCTACGCCG
>NZ_LMUY01000132.1:0-14356 GCF_009765685.1 Acidisphaera sp. L21
CCGGCGCAAGTGCGTCTGGACTACGCGGACTTCGCCGGTATACGACATACCGAAGAAGCAGACGGCTTATTGGCCGTCTGCCTGCAGCATGAGATTGACCAACTGGACGGGGTTTTTTGGCTCCAGCGCCTGTCCCGCCTCAAGCGCGAGATGGTAGTCAAGAAATGGCAGAAGCAGCAGAGGCGCTGATAGCAACCTCCACGACCGTCTTGCGATAGTTTTAGTCTATTAGATGGCCGGCTTGGTTAGATGGCCGGCTTGGTCAACGCAATTGGTATAGTGTTAGGCAGCCAGTCGCTCAACCAACCGCTCGATCAAATCGATCAGATCCGGCGCAGCCAGGGGAGCCGGCCTGCCGACAGCAGGGCTTATTCGCCGCCCCCGATCCCGCTCCGCAAGCGCGGCCAGACTATTCCGGCGGGCAACATGCGGACTGCCGGACGCGTAGCCCTCGATCGCCATCAAAATCCGCATGATGTCCGCGCTGACCGGGCTCGCCGGCACGCCGGGATCGACCAGGTGCGGCAACGCTGCTGCGCTGGTCGCTTCCAACATCGGTAGCAGATCCGTCACCGGCGGTTCTGCGCCCTCCCCGCCCTCCGGGTTGAGGTGACCAGCGCGCAGCATCGCGACATGCTTGGACCCGGCGGCGTCGATCGCCGCGGCGGCGCGTGTTGCGGTTGATCGGCGTTCCCCGGTATCCACCGCGAAGGCATCCAGCATCGCCGCCAGGATCTCGCTTTCCTCGACCTTATCCGGACCGGAGGTGCGGCCTGAGACCAGGTTGTCGACGATGGTTCGCGTCGTCTCGACGTCAGCGCGAATCTCTGCCCGCTGAGGGGCCGCGAGCATGATCGGTCGATTGAGGCGCGTAGGCCCCGATGTGTCCAACTTGGCGTAGAAGACCTTGGCGTAGATCCGACGGCCGCCCAACAGAACGATGGCCTCGCCCTCTAGTAGGGTCTGCAGATCCTGCCAGTCCACGCGAGACACCTGTTTGACTTCGGCGTGCTGGGCCTCACGATACTGGCCAACGCCTCCGCCATGGTAAGTCGTAGCCTGGGTCACCGAGGTCTCGCCGGCGGTCTTCTGCAGCCAGTCGCGCGTCCTTTGCGCCTCCTGCTGGCGCATGGCGATCGTCAGGTTCGCGTTGCCAAGTAGACTTTGCGTCTTTTCTCCAAGTCGCGCCCATATGCCGGAAAGCTCCTGGAAGGCGAGCCAGAACACCACGTTGAGACCACGTCCCATCGCCAACATGCGGTCCATGCCGCTGGTGGCGTAATAGGCGACTTCGTCGAACATGACGTAGAACGGACTATCTCCGGCCATCGGTTTGAGTGCGAATATCTCCTCGGGGTCGCCCTCCAGCCTGGCCCCGAGCAACTGGGCCAGCATGCCGCGCAACCCGGCAACGACGATCTTGCCGAGCGCCGCCAGCGTGTCATCGGAGTTCTCCAATGCCGGCAGGTTGACGACCAGAATGCGTCGATTGAGTACGACGTCGCGCATGTCCACGTCGCCGCTTTCGACCTTGAAGATGTGACCGAGACTGATCGACATCTGCGCGAAGGTGCCGGTGAAGTACATGATGGCGTAGCCGTGTTGCTCCGACGGCTTTTCGCTACGCTGCTCATTGTAAGGCACGCTGATGTCGTAGCCGGGCAACTCTCCGAGATAGGCGAGCAGCGGATAAATGATCTCAAACGGCATATCCGGAGCGGGGATTTCGGTGATTGTGCCGGTCTTGGTGTCGTTAACGAGAAAGACCTTCCTCTTAGCCAAGGTCCAGATCGACGGCAGTTCCAGCGCGAAGCGGATTTTCTCGATGTTGATGGTGATCCCTTTTTGGTCCCGCATCCACACCAGAACCGGGGCAACTGTCCCGATCAACGCGACGGCTCGGCCGCGGAAGACGCCGTTGGTATCGTCCGAGCGTTGTTCGCCGAGTTGGCTCGCCAAGAGTTCGCGGATGGCGTCGGCGTTGCCCGTGGCGAACGGGTTGAAGGTATTCGATTCCTTGACGCCGGAGGCCACGAGGAAATTCAGCGCCAGCACGTCGTCCTCGCGCCCAAACCGGCGCGCCAAAGCCAAGATCAGACCGTAGAGCGTATTGTCGGCTTTACCGTCAACCAGGACGAAGCCGCTGCCTTGTGCCAGGGCGTTTGCCAACATACTGACGATGGAGGTCGTCTTACCTGCTCCGGTCGTTCCCGGAATGGACGCATGCTGGCGCATGTCGGCGTTGGTCAGCCACAGCTCCTGCCCAGTTAGAGCGTCGAAGCCGACGAGGAAGCGGCCGTCGGCCTTCTGCGGTTTGCGTGTCGCGGGGTCCGGGTAGTTCCAGTCCTTGCGATTGGCGCTCTTTGGGAGACGCAACGGCAGAACCACGCGTCGCGTCAGCACCCACGTGGCATAAAGGACCGATATGGGCAGGGTGAGGTTGAGCGATGCCGGATAGAACCAGGTGGTGGTCGCCATCCCGCAGAGGATGAGGCCGGACACGGAGGTGCGAAGGGCGTCGGAAAGCCGCGCCGTCGCCGGCCTGACGTCGCGGTATCCGTCTGCTCCGGACCGTTCATATTGGCTTTGCGGACCGATGATTTCCCGGCGGATCATGGGATTCCTCCTTGCCCTAGAGGTTCGTCAGTGCTGCAGCCCGAACGGGTCGGAGCTACCGCCGGCGGACGCTGATCCGGGTGCAGGTGTCACGGTCGGTCGCTGGGCCAATTGCTGCTGAAGGTTGACCGGGAGATCGCCCGGCGCTTGCGCCTCCGGCGTTGGCGGCGGCATCGCCGCGAGCGACGCGAGGCCCCCCACGCTGGCCCTGGCGGCCGCGAGCGCCTGGGCGTGGCCTGCGCCTGATCGAGCGCCGAGATCAAAGGCCACGATCGCCAGGAGGAGGCCGGCGGCGCCGACCATCAAGGGCCGGGTGTATCCTCTCCCCGATCGCCCGCCTTCCTTGATGCTCGGCGGCAGCCCAGCGACGGGAGACTGCAGCCGGGCTTCTGCCAAATGCAGGTGAATGTGCAACGCCGCCCCGGCGGGCGGCTGGAGCTCGATCGCCGCGGGAGCGGTGTCCTCGCCGTGATCGACGACGAGACGGAGTGGGTTTTGGGTCATGGGAACTCCTGTGAGCGCGCGTTGGCTTCATCCTCTTCGAGACTGGCGCGAACCGCAGCCAGCGCTCGGCCGAATGACGGAATGATGAGGGGCTTGCCCGCGACGCGCTCGGCCGCCCAATGGTCGCGCGCGCCGGCCGCCTCGATCCTGGGGTTGGGATGGGTGGTTTGCCCAGGGCCGTCGCCCTCGAAGCCGAGGGAATGCAACGCGTACCAAAGGCTCCGGTCGATGAGCTTGAGGCAGGCGAACTGCGCGGGCGCCAACACCCCGGCCCGGCGGCGGGCGGCGGTTAGGACGCTCATCAAAGCAGGTGCCGTGTAGGCATGACCGCCCGCGATGCTGGCGGCCTGCACGAACATTTCGGTTGCGCGCAACACGTCATCGGCTAGGGCGACGACGCCGGCCGGAATGTCGTACGCCGTTGCCGGACCTGCGGTTTCGCTTGAGCCCCCAACCGGGATCGCCTCCGAGAACGCGCCCAGGAGGTCCTGCGCTTCGCTGCGCCGTTGCTCGAGATGAAGGCCAAAGGCGGCATAGAGCACCCGCACATGGCCCGGGGCGTGCTGGATGCCGCGCCATATCGGTCCCAGTTGAGCCGTGAAGGCTTTGACCGCTGCCCGTTCATCAAACACGGGCCCCGCGGGGCGGGGCCGCCCGCGCGCGGCGTCTGCGAAGCGCGACACCCATTCACGGGTATGCAGCGCGGGATCGCTAGGGCGCAGCGCGTCCGGCCGCAAAGGCACAAGACGCAGATTGCGACGCGCAAATGCCGTGATGGCGCGGAAGTACAAAGTCTGCTCTCGGATGAGGCCCTCAAGGTCCAGCTTGCGCGTGAACTGCGATGGCGCGGCCCGCGCGAAACAGAAGACGGCCAGGACGAGGATGATCACGATCACCGGGATACGGAGGTAGTGCCCGGTCAGGTTCGCGGCCGTGAGGATTTCCGGTATCGTCACCGCATCGAAGTTGGCCGAGGCGATGGTCTGATAGAGGCCATCGAGGGCCGGCGTGAAACGGTGAATGATCTGGATCTGGTATTCGAGACCATCGGCAACCACGGCCGAGATGGCGCCGTGGTAGTGCGTCCAGCCCAGCCAGCCAAAGAAGGCGAGGCCGATCGCGATCACCGCAAGGCTCAGGAACGTGAAGTCGTCATTCGAAGGCCATGCGGCCCGGTTGCCTGTACCTGCGGCCATGGTGTCAGCCCCTTGCTGGAGTTTGATGCGGGATCGTCGCCTGCCGGACGGCCATGGCCTGAAGCCGCAGCGTCTGGTGCAGCACCTTGCGCAAATAATCCGCTCGATAGCCGGGATCATGGGAGTGGTAGAACCCGACGCCCTCCCAGAAGTCACCATGCGCCTCGTCCATGGCCTGGCGAAGGATCCAAGTTCCGGCCTCGACATTGGCGCAGAAATCGTCCCGGAGGGCCGCATAGGTGTCGGAGGGTGAGGCGCGCCAATGCTTCGCCACGGCAGGCACCCAGATCGAGTTAACCTGCATGGGTCCGATGTCGACCGTCTGGTTCGTGTTCTGGCTGATGCGGCCGAGAGAACCGCCTTCCACCGATAGGAGAATCACGACAACGGCAGGCGGCAACCGGTAAACGGCTGCGGCCGATTCAATGCAACCCACCACAGGTGCTGGGGACGCCGCTTGGCCCACGGCCGGGATCAGCGCCAACGCGCCGGTCAGGGCTGCTGCTAATGCGCGGCACCCCGTCATGCCGACGCCTGCGCGAGTGCAGCACGCGCCATACGGTCCTCCGCGAGGCGCCACACCTCGCCGAGGTCGTTGACCAGGATCGAGTCAGCCTGCGCCGCTTGCTCGACCGCCTCCATGACTGACAGGAGGACGATGGCGAAGCTGTGGGACCGAATGCTGCAAACAGTGTAGCCGAGGACCGTGCCGGGATCGGTCGCGATCTCGATGCCCAGGCTCATGCCCGTCGCCTCGCGCCACACAGCATCGCCGGCGCTCAGAAACGCGGGAAGCAGACCGCTCGGCGACGCGGCACTGTCGGGTGCGTAGGCAAGCGTCTGCTTCGACGCGCGGCAATCGTAGAGGATCGCGCGACCAGACTGCTCCAGGACGTGCTGCAGCGCGCGGCTGACGGCCGCGATGTCGATCTCGTCGCTCATGCCATCCTCCGCCGGTTCCAGGCCGGCACGGCCGGACGGATGGACCCGACGAGCAGGCGACGCAGGAGCCGCGCGACGGCCGGAACGGTGAGGCCGAACCAGGAGATCACGGTAAAGAAGAGAATGCCAGCGATGGCAATGTAAGCCGTCGTCCAACTCCAGTAGAGCACGAAGATGAGCACCGGAATGCAGGCCCGCGCATCGAGAACCGCGACTTTCACCGGCAAGGCGGTGTAGCGCCACATCAGGCAAGCTCCTTCATTTCGACTGCAGCGACCTCGGGGGTGATCCGACCCTGCTCGACGGCATGGCGGATCGCCACGGCGTAGGACTGACCCTGCTCATCGACGGCTTTGCGCGTCAGAGCTGGCCACTCGGACGGATTGGTCTGCAGGAACCGCACGCGCAGTTTGGAATCGAACACCAAGAACTCGCGCAGTGCGGTGCGCCGGCCGTCGGTCGAAATGGCCAGGCGCTGATTGATGACGAGCCTGAGCGATTGCGCGACCTGGCTGATGACGTTGTCGCGCTCGTTCGGCGGACAAAGGCTGGCGATCCGCTGCATGGTCAACGGCACGTCCGACGCATGGATGGTCGTGGTCAGCACGTGCCCAGAGATCGCCGCTTGCACGGCCGAGGTCATCGTCGGTCCGTCGCGGCATTCGCCGACGATGATATCGGTCGGCTCGCGCCGCATGCAGCCGATGATGAAGTCCTCGAAGGTCGGAAGATCGCGCGGAACCTCCGTTTGCGTCATCGTGCTCGATGGGCTCTTCACGCGATCCATCATGAACTCGATTGGTGCGGCCCCCTCGTTGATATTGTAGTTGCCGCGCGGGTCCATCAGCTTTGCCATACTCATCCCGGCGATCAGGGTGGACTTGCCCGACCCTGTGGCGCCACTGACGATGACCATGCCATCGCGGGGCCGGTAGGCGTCGATGATGCCGGCTTCCACGAGCTGTTGTTCCAATGTCGGGGGCAGTTCGGGAATGGGGCGCAGCACGATATTGGCCGCATGGCTCCGGCTGCTGCGGATCGGGGTGGCGTTGAGCCTGAAGCGCAGCCGGTCTGAACGACTGCGTGAGATCGAGTAGGCTACATCGAATGCCCGGCCGCCCTGCAGCCGTGCCGTGCCGTCGGCGCCGTACAGGTGATTGGCGATGCCGGCGATCTCCATCTCGTCGAGCGCGTGCGCAGTCACCTGGCGGTTGATGCCGTGCACCCGGATCCAGACGGGGTGGCCCGTCGTGAAAGCAATGCGGGACGCGCCCGCGTCGTAGGCCCACGCTAGCAGGGAATCCAGCCCGGGCGCGTCCTTACGTGGCTCAGCGACCCATCGCAGGCCTTCGCCCGGCCACTTGTCTTCAGCGCCCGGACCGTCCGGCGGCGGAGTGACAGCGTTCATGGCGTTTTTCCCTTGGGATCGGCGAGCCTGGGGCATCTGGGCGCCATCTTTGGTCCGGTGCTCATTGGCAGCCATACCCGCCGCCGGTACGGCGGCCCTGCAGCCCGGGTTGGTCGGTAATGCGGACGACATGGTCACCGACGTGCAGCGTGTCGCGGCCGCCCTGGACCGCTCGGTTCTGGAAAGCGATGCGCGGCTGCTCGACCAGGCCGGACCGCAGGAGCACGCGGTAGCGAGCCATTCCGGTGATATCGCGCTGCAGGCGGCTTAAATCGGACAGGAAGATGTCGACCGCCTGCTTTTCTCCCTTGCCCCATCCCTCAGCGACCCATTTGTTCCAGTAGGCCACCTCCTTGTCCGATCGCGGCAAGGCTGCGTCCGCGGGACGCTGCGGAGCCGCCCAGGTGCGCACAAGATACTCGCGCCAATTCGGCGGCGCCGACGTCAGCTGCGCCTCGCGTGTGATCTCATAAATGCAGGCCGTCTCACGCGCGACCTGCCCGCCTTCGCCGAGCGCGAAGGCGAGCTGAGCCTGCGTGATGATGGGAGGTCGCATCAAGGTCTGGCCGCTGCCCACTGGAAGGACGAGCGAGCGGAAATCGAAGGTGGTGTCCAGCACCGGCTCATAACGCCGGAGCATTTCGTTGATGGCGAACGCACGGCCGGCAAGGCCGCCCTGGGCACCGTAGATCATCGCGGCTTGCTGCAGCTCCTCCGCCCGGCCGGGCTTAAGGCCATTGCCATGCTGATCTCCCGGCCGGGCCGCCTGCAGGGCCTCCAGCGAGGGCGGGGCGTTGCCGCCGACGACCGACGGAATTTCCGAGGCACCGGTCACCGGCTGATTGAGCGGGTTGCCCAGCGTTTGCGCCGCCTGATCAACCTGTGCCGCCGATGGCGCGGGCGGCACGGGCTGGGGGTAGACGCCGCCTTCCGCATGTCCCACCCGGCTCACCGCTAGCGACGCCATGACGGTCGCGGTGCAGAGGACCGATCGGAGCTTAAACATGGTGCACGACCTGGACCTGATGGTGGAGCGGATCGACAGCGACGGTCGCGATCGCGCCGGCCTGCGTGCCGAGTGCCTGGAAGGCGCCGAGCACCTGCCCATTCACAGTGACAGCGACGATAAGAGGCTGGGGATTCTGCGGCCCGGAGACGGCAACCGAATAACCGATGCTGTTGGCGAGCTGCTTGACGCCAGCATCGAGCGGTCCGTTCCAGACGAACTGAACCGGTTTCTCCAACTCGGCGGGAACGACGGGCGTCGCGGTAGCGGCGGCGTATCCCGCGGGCTGCATGCCGCCGATCTGCGTCATGTCACCGTTGACTTGGTCGAGCGTGCGACGCAATGCCAGTTCGGCGTTCGGCATCCCGGTGGTCGAGACGTCCGTCGGGACATTTGTAGCGGCGCATCCCCCAAGGAAGCCAAAACCCAGTAGTGCCGGAACAATCCGGGCTGTCATCGTCCGCATCTCACTGCTCCAAACTTCGTAGCGGCAGAGTGCCAACGATCGGGGCGAACCGATGAGGCTTCGCAGACAATTGTCGATCTCGGTGTCGATGGACCCATGCGATCTACTCCCTGTCTGCTCCCGGTCTACCTTTTGTCACTCCGCAGCCACCATCATCGGCGGTGCGTCTTCGAACTCCTGGTCACGCAGCTTCATGCCCATGCCGGTGCCGTCGATCAGCTCACGCGCCAACTCGTCGATCACACCCAGTTCCGCCTTGGTGTCGAGTTCGCCGCGCGTCAGCCGCTCGGCCTTGCGTCGCTCGATCTCCTTGAGCGCCGAGCCACGCGGAAAGACCTTGGCAAGCCGCCGCAGGCCCTCGCTAAAACCCACCCGATCATACAGGCGGTTGCGCACGCCAGTATCGCCGGGCGTGGTGCTCAATGCCCAAAGCTCGATCGGCCCAAGGCTGTTGACCAGCATTTGCTCGTACTTGGCGCCGTCGGCCGAGAACACGGCGAGGAATGGCGCCCCGCCCGGCCCTGGTCCATGCAGCCCGTAACGGACCACGCCGGCGCTCGCCTCGCTCAGGTTGAAGCGCGAAATGATCTCCTCAGCCTCTTTCTCGTCGCCGGCGCGCAGGATGAAGCGGCCCGTCGCCTGCGAGGTGATGCCATCCCCCATGTCCTTGAGCCGCTGCGACGAGAAACCCAGCTGGATGTTGTGCTTGCGGCCTTCGCGCACGTCCAACTCAGCCTGCGCCCGAACCTGTGGGCTGCCTTCGGTCCGGTGCCATTCGTCGTAGTCAAGGCGCTTGACAGACTCCATGACTTCCTGAAAGCGGATGCGGTGATACTCGCGCACCGTCTCCGGTACATATTGCGCATAGTCCGGATGCAGGAAGAAATTGCGGGCCAGGAGATGCCGGGCCAGCATGTACATCATCTCGGTCTGCCGGTTGGCCGACGCCGAACCCGTCGGGGCCACGGCCGCGAGATCGAGCACGATGATCCGCGCTGGGCCGAAGTCCAACCGCGTCGGACTATTGAGCGTGGGATATTTGCGGATGACGTCAAAAATGTAGCGCTCGAAGAGTGAGCAGGAATCTTCGTGCGTCGCGTCGATCTTCAGCTTGTTGAACATGTCCCGCACCTGGTCGGTCCGGGAGGCGTTGATTAAATCCTGCAGCACGGGAACGGCGTGGCGCTGGGCGACGCTGGCGAGCCGATATTCCTCCACCGCGATCAACTCATCGACCACGTCACGCCACCATGGCTCCTCGTGCTTGAGGGTGATATGCTGGCTGCGCAGCATCGCATCGACTTCGGGCTCGACGCCGGCGCGGTAGCGCTTGGGTGAACCGCCCGGCACGTCGGTGCAGAGCCGGTAAGCCTCGTCCACGACGAGGCTGATCATCTGGTTGATGCCCTCAAAGGGCTTGCTGGTATCCGGCGGCAGTGTCGCCAGCGCCAGGAAGTTCTGCAAGAAGGCGCGCTCCAGCGGCAGCGGATACTGACACCCGACCTGCAAGTCGAAGATGTTGACCTCATAGCCGGCGCCGAACTGCATGGTGACGAAGATGGCTTCGTGTCGCCGCTCGGGACCGAGCGCTTCCTGGACCAGCCGCACGAACCCCTGAGCAGAGGGTCCAATGTCGGCCTTGCCGATCAGGGGAAGCTTGGCACCTCGAGAGCCCATCACGGCGGTGGACAGGCATAGGCCGAGATTGATCGTGTTGGCCAGCACGCTCTTGCCGGAGCTGGGCGGCGCCACGAAAATGTCGAGGACGAGCGGCCGCATGGAGCCACCCACGGGATCATACGGCCAGATTGCCCCGTCGGGCCTGCGGAAGAGCACCGAGCCGCGCTCCCAGGGGGATGCCGTTCGGTTCCAGGGCAACATCGACAGCGCATCACCAAGCAGGGCCAGTGAGGCGGTGCCAGTCGAACTGAGGGACAGGCCCGGCACGCTGCTCATCGCACCCTCCAGCGGGTCGCCGCAGACACTGGTCGCCCGGCAATTGCCCCAACCTTCGATCCGTTGGCTCAGGGTCGATGCGCGACGGCGGAGCTTGCGGTTGTCCTCGATTGGCGCCCAGGTTGCAAAGGAGGCGCGCAGCTTGACCGAGATGTGGTTGTTCTGCTCCCGTTCCTGCCGAAGGGCCGCGAAGGCCCGCCGCAAATCGCCGTTGCTCGGAAACATCGCGAGGAAGCTGGCGCCGATCTCCTTCATCGCCATCGAGGCTTTGCCTCCACCCTCCACGACGATCGCGCCGCGCCAGGGAATGCGATCCTTGCCGAGCGCGGCGGCCAGTTCGATGAAGGGCCGTGGGTCCTCCGGACCGACGGCCATGTCGATCGGGGCATACTCGTAATCGCCGATCTGCACGCGTTGGCCACCTTGGGTGATGGCATCGGCATAGAAGACCTGGCTGCGGATGGATGGCCACAGCATGTGCTCCGGCTGCGCCTTTTCGTCATCCTCCGGGCAACGCGGCATGACCCGGTTGCCAATCAGCGACGGCCGCCACGGTGATCCCGCGGTTTCGCGGTAAATCGATTCACGAATCACCTTGAGCGCGGCATGCGCATCGAGCTCGACGCTGGCAACATCCGCATTGCGCAGCGAGGCGACGACCCGTCCAACGAACGCCGAATGACGGGCCGCCATAATGTCGGATCGGAGATAGAAGCGTTGGGTATCGCCCACACGCGGAAGCTCACGGGCAAGCGCGTCCTGCTCCTCCTTCATTTGCTTGCGCTCTTCCTTGGTGAGCACCCCCTTGCGGCTCCAGAGAACGTAGTAAGCGGCTTCCCAACGCATGATCTGAGGCCAGAGCCGCGCCCGCTCGTCGAGAATGTCGGTCAAGTCGATGTTCAGCTCGCGCGCCACTGCCCTGCAGCTATCAAGGTTGAGGCGGTTGATCTCGACCGCGGAGAGCTCTGGGTCCGAAGCAAACCACCCGACGATGGCGTGGCCGCGGCCTTCCAAGGACCCCGACAGGTCCACCCGCTGTGCCATGGCGATGCGAGCGACATCATCGCGCGTGGCCATGCGGCGCATGCCGTCCACCCGCACGATCGAAACATAATCGCTATGCTTGGTGACCAGGGCGTCGCCATGGGTCGTCTCGACGTCGCAGTAGCTGTAGAGCGGCTGACGCAAGGTCAAGGACAGACTGGCGAGGAGCTTGGCGATCATGAGGGCGCCTCAGAAAAATTGTGTCAGGACGACGGCGCTGCAGGCGCGCCCCAGTCGCGCAGCATCGTGGGATAGATATCGACCGCCCCCTCGAAGAAGCGGCCAAGCGGCAGCATCCGCACGCCGCCGAGAAGTGCCGCACGGCGTTCGTAATCGGGGGGCGTGAGCTCCCGCAATGCGGCGCCGAGTTGACGCGGTGATTGCGTTCCAAGGCGCAATTCCGCCATGGCGCTTCGCTCGTAGAGCGCGCGGTAGGCGCGATAGGCGGCGGAAATGGTCGGTGCAGTGCGGGCCATATCCCCGTAGATCGTTGGGGACAGGCCTGCCGCTGCACAGGCGAGATGGATCTGGCGGGCCAGGACAATGAGCGCGGCCTGGGCCATTTCCGGGAGCCAGATCAAAATGGCCTCGTCATCGACCGTCGGCCGGTTCAGATGCTGCGGCAAATGACACAGCGGGCAACTCACGGCGAGATTGGCCGGACTTTCGTCATCATGGTCGTCGTTGAGATGATACGGCACCTGCCAGCCCGCGGTCGGCTGACCGCAGAACTGGCAGGTAACCGCAGCTTGTGCTGCCATCCGCCCGCCCAATCCAGAGTCGGCAATCCAGGCCGAGGGGTGGGCGGACAGAACGAGCGGATGGCGCGCCATCTCTAGCCGCCAGCGCCGAAGGTCACGGTGCCGGCCGTGCTAGTGATGGTCGAGTTGGCGCCCGAGGCGGTATTGGCTGCCTTGTTGATCCACGTTCCGCCGGATGCGAACAGCCCGGCAAGCACCAGGCCGGCCAACCCCATGGCGACACGCCCGCTCTCGCGGTTTTGCGGCTGGCGCGACTGCCACAGCGCCCAGGCGCCGCCGACCATGCAGATCAGGGCCGCTCCATACATCGCCATGGAGCCGACGAAGCCACCCGTGGTCGAGCCTTCCTGGGCCATCTGCTGGACCTGGGCGCCGATGCCGGCCGTACTCGGCGTCGCCGCTTGCGCGAAGGCATGCCCCGCCATAGCCATCGAAGCCAGTGCACCCATGATCGGGGTCTTGAACCCGAGCAGCGCGTTCCGGGCGCGGGTGCCATGAAGTCGGATGCCGCGCGGCTGGAGCCGCATCGGCACGATCGAGTTATTGTGCTTGATATTCACTTGGGTGCTCTCCTTGCCGAGGGACCATCCCTCTGCAGAAAGACTGACCGGGATTGGGGCGAACCGATCAGAAGAATCTTCGATTATGTCGTGAAGATTCCGACCAGCCATTGCGACACGGTGTAGACGTTCATCAACATCGCGCCGAAGACGAACTGAACGCCACAGCCGCCCCACTGGCGATTGCTTCGCCCATTGACGGACGCGCGCCACGCCATCATCGCGAAGAAGCATGTCATGGCGCCGAATACCTGAAAGAAGCCCTCGAACGCCTGCACGATATTCAGCACCGTGTCGCCCGGCGTTGCGCCAAGAATGTTGGTCGTGTCGGGCGTCGAATAGCTCGTGAGACCGGCCACGACCGATGTCGTGACCGATGAACCGCCGCTGATATTGACCTTGTTCAAGATGGCCGGGAACGACGCGCAGGCGCCGCTGAGCACCAGGGAAAGCCACGGGATCCACGGGCGTCCGCGAAAAGGATTCTGCGGCTGCGCTTGCTGCCAAAGACCCCAGGCCGCGAAAAGAAAGAGACCGATGGCGCTGCAGTACAAGAAGCTTGGCAGCAAGACGGCCAGAACGAGGGCGACCTGCTGCGCGAAGTTGACCAGACCCTGCATCGGCCGTCTCCTACTGGATCAGCCCGTGATCGGTCTTCACCACCCATTCGGTGCCACGCTGGCTGATGCTGACGACCTTTCCCCAGCCCGGAATGCTGTCTCCCGGTGCCACGGGCAGCTGCTGCGCCTCGCCTCCCGACACGTCCAGTGCCGATAGCATTGCCAATCCTGGAGATGCCGCCTGCACGTGATAGCGGGGCTGAGCCATCGTCCCCGTGGGCGCCGAGAGGTTAGCCTTGATGACCGGCGGAGCAGCTACGGCATTGACCTGCGGGGGTATCGCGACAGCAGGCTGTACGGGCGCCGTCTGTATCCCCATCGCCGCGCTGACGGCGCTGCGCGCTTCGGCGAGCGACAAGCGACGGCCAAAATCGGTCAACGAGCCATCGACGCGCTGTCCAAGATTCTGCTGGTCTTGACGCAGCTGCGCAATCTCGGACCGTTGATCGCGGACCAGCGTGCCCAACTCCGTGAGGAGCTGCAGCACCTGGAGCTGCTGCTGATCCGTCATGGGTGCCGGACGCAACAACGCGATCGTCGCAACTGCATCCTTCGGCGTCGCCGCCGGTGCCGGTGCCGACACTTGAAGTGTTGACGGCGCGGGCTTCGCGGCTTCAACCGCTGCCGGTGTGGGATGCGCAGACGCTGGCTGACCGATCTGGTGGACGGCCTCCGAATCACTCGAAGACGGCAGCGGATGTGTAGCCGTGTCGGCTGGTGGCTCTTTTGGTAAAACAATCGCGACCGGCGGCGGGCTAGCCGCGATCGGCGTCGCCTTACTTGGGACCGCTGACGAAAGGGCGACTGGCGGGACCGGCGCTGTCTGACCGCCAAGCCGGAGGAATTCCGCCATGTCGTCGCCACCGGCAGCTGCTTGTGGTCCGGGTGGCTTTGGCCGGTATAGAAGTGGCGAGGCGGAGGGATCCGGTGCTCGGGCTAGCTCGGCAGCCGGAGCAAGAGGGGGCGCCGGTTTGGGCGGCGTGTTCAGGACCTCATCGCGGACAGGTGTCGCGAGTGTCGTCGCCCGGTGCAAAGTGTAGAGGTTGTAGGGCGAGATCCAAAACATGCCGGCCGCGGTCACCAGAACCGCAGCGCTGCATGCCGTGATCATCAAACCGTTCCGGCGCCTTTTGCCATGCGGCGGGGTAACGGGCGGTCCAGACGTCAACTTCTCGCCCGCTGTGATCGTGCGGAACGCCTTCAGGCGATCCTCACCAACATCAGTATTCGAGTGGGATAGCGTCTCCGCCTCCTCCACTTGAATCTCGGGACGGCCG
>NZ_LMUY01000132.1:14461-38003 GCF_009765685.1 Acidisphaera sp. L21
AGGTGGGGCGAACCGATCGACTTTATTGTTGCGCTGTCTGACGCACGGCGGCCAGAAACATGACGCCGACATTGACGTTGGCATCGAGATGAACCGTTGGGCCGCGCGGTGCCTGCTGGTTCAGCGTATTCCCAAGCTGTTGCGCCGCGACGCCGGCTCCGACGCCAAGCTGCTGCGGGAAGTTCAGCTGCGTCGAGTAACTCGTCCCGCCCAACGGGCTCAGAACGCCGTTCGTGTTGGATGTGGTGGCGAGGGCTTGCCCAAGGCCTTGAACGAAGGCCGCCGCCGCAGGGAGAGCGAACCGCGCAAGGTAATGTTCATCCACGCTGCTGGCAACAGTGGTTTCCATCGTTTCCGGCGCCGTGACGATCGCGTCCACGCCAATGCTCTGGCCCTGATGCTCAATGGTGTTGACGCGGACAACGAGGCGGTCGGCCGAGCCTGTGCCGTTCGAGGTTGCCTTACCGAACGATCCGATCATGCGATCGCCGGCGAGCGGACCGGAATCGGCCTGCAAAACGACGGGGCCATCAGAATCCGAGGACACCGCAAGGATCGTATGGGCAAATACCCCCCTGCCGGCTGGCAGGAGTAGCCGCCCCGCGGCGGCCCTGGCGGTCGATCGGCTCGCAGCAAACCCCGAGTCAACCGCGGCCGTGCGGACGGGTCCTGGATCGCTCCCCGATTGCCCGCTTCTACCGGCGTCCGCGGCATCCGCCATGGGCTGGATCTGGATGTCGGTTCGGGGCGACCGGCCACTCCAACCGCGCAGGAGACGGTTAATGGCATCATTGTACGCCTGTTGTTCCTGCGGATCGACCTGCGTGGTCTGAGCGACGGTATGGACCATAGGATCAGGGGTGTAGTGCAGTGGCTGGGCGGCGGGCGTCGGAGGGGTCTGCGCCGCGACATGCTGCGCCAGCGGGGCGGGTGGCGCGAGGGACGCCGGGGTTGCCAGCGTCGGGCCCGAGGCGGGCGGCGCGCTGAGAGGCTGGCTGGCAGCGATGGGAGGTGTGTAGGACAAGCCGGAGCGGACCGCTTGGTCCGCTTGCTCGCGGTTTGTCGCCAAGGCGAGCTTGTCCTGCTGCGGATTACTCTGCAGGCCTCCCGGCAGCGGGTTGACCGAGGGCAGCCGCGCGACCTGCGACGCCAGCGGCGAACTGGAGCCTGAGAACGAGACGTACGTGATCGCCGCCGCGACCACGATCACCCCGCCGCCGATGATGAGGAAGCGCCGGGGACCGGCATAGGCGGCTCGGTTGAAGACACTGCCCATCTGCAGCTTCCTGGCAAAGCTCGACATCATCGTGCGTCCTTCAGTTCAGCGGAGATCGTTTGAGAATCGGCGGACAGCAACACGACGGGTGTACTTTGAATGGCATAGATCGTCGTGCCGCCCTCACCACTTTCCGACGCATCCCAGGCCGGTGACATCAAGGTGTAGCGGGTCCGGATGTAGGTCTCCCCGCCAAGTCGCCACGCCATGACTTCATCCGGCGAGACGCCGGACACATTGAGCGGCACGGCCTCGGCCGGTGCTATCCCCGCCAGCATGGCGTTGAGGTAGGGCGCACCCGTGACTGGCGCACCGGGTCGCGTATCGACCATGACTTTGGCGTTGGGGCCGCGGTCGGAGACGTGGATGCTCATATCCGCGTCGTAGCGGTCGCGTCCGGCGATCATCAGGAATGATAGCGGCTTCGGCCCGTTTTGCAGGTTCACCACCAGGCCGCCTCGCGGTACCAGCGACATCGGCGTAATCTCAATAGTGTTTGAGCCCTTCACCGGCACGCAGACGTAGAACCCGACGGCGTTGACCGAGGGGCTGCCGTCACCGCCAGACACGGCCTGCGAGGAGTTGCAATTGGTGCCTCCGGCGACGTTCGCGGCATTGCTATTGGTGTTCCAGCCAATGGGCCAAGGCTGGCCCGTCGCGTCGAAGAAGCTGATGGCCGTCGGATAGCCGCGCACGGTTTGAATGATGCTCGTCGCTTGCCCGGGCGCGAAGGTCACGCTGACCATGCGGCTGACCGGCGAGGCGACCTGTTGCGTCGCTTGCTCCTGAGCCTGTTGCGCTGCCCCGTAGCGGCGCTCCAATTCCTGGATCATGTCCGGCGTCAGTGGGATCGCGTTGCGAACCGCACGCTGCCCGGCCGGGTCGAGGCCACTCAGGCCTGGATCCGCCGGGGTCGTCGGCGGAGGAGCGGTGGATGGGCTTGAGGCGTCCTGCGCAAACGATGCAACAGGGGCTAGGCCTCCAACCAGCAGCAGGACAGCCAGAAGACTGGGGCGCACGACAACCTCTCTTTCAATACGCTTTGGCGGTGAGTTGCTCGATCGCTAGACCGTCGGGATGGTCTTGGTCGTTCACGCGGACGATCAACGCCGTCATCATGAGGTTCGACGTGCTCTGCTGGTTGACGTTCTCGCAGGTCTGAACCATGGGGAATTGAACCTGGTAGGCGAGGCGGCCGCCAATGATCGACGTCTGACGGATGACGGCGCTACGCTGTGCCTGCGCGTAGCACGTCAAACGTGCGCGCTGCATTTCATCGAAATTGCCGCCCTTGATGTAGCTTGCACCAAAGCTACCCCAGCCGTTCCGCGTATAGTGCTGTCCGGCGGTATTCAGCTGTTGCGCAAAGTCATGATAGTTGACGTTGTAGGGCGCCAGCACCCACTTGACGGACCACTCCAGCAATTCCGTGTCGTCCACGATTGGACTGTCCAACGCCACGGCCGGCGTGGGCGGGTTGCGACCGTCGACGAAGAAGTATTGTGGCTTTGCTGGATGCGTCCATACATACGCGTCGTGAACGACGAAGATCGCCAGCAGAGCCGACAGGGCCATCACGACAAAAATACTGTTGCGCACGACCCAGCCCTGGAAGTCCGGGTCTGAAAGACGACGATTTACAGCGGCGGCTTGGTTTTGCATGACAACTCCCTGCAATGACCCTGTGACGATCTTGCGAGCGTCTGGTGCGAACCGTTAGCGTTAAAAAGCTAGTCCCCGCCTTTTGGCATTTCGTTTGTCGCGTCTTGATTTGAACATGTCTCCGACCTTCCAATACGGAGTGATGCCGTCGACTTCGCTTTTTCGAAGTTCGCCGCCTCGGGCTTTGGCGTTGGCCTCCCCCAGCGCCCGATCGAAATGGTCGACGAGGTCTTTATGGCTGCTTGGCCCCTTGGCGTTCAGCCAATAAGCCGCGGAAGCGATGGTTATATAGGAAACGCCATAATTCTCGGCGATGACGCTGATCCGCTGGCCGGACCAAACGCGCCAACCAACATCGACGTAAGCCTCAAGGTTCTTTAGCCAATCAACTTGCAGCCCCTTGCGCTTGGAGGTCAGCTCAAGAACCTTGTCACCGCCGTATACCGGCCATCGGGCGGGCAATCGCGGTTTCGCCGTATCTGCTTTCGGCGGTGTGACCGGCTCAGGGACCGCTGGCTCTGGCCAGTGCAGCAATCTTCGATCGCGTCTTGCTAGGCCGAGGCGCCGAGTCTGGTAATAAATACTGCCGCGGGATCGCCCGAGCCGGTCGGCGATGCAGGCGGCGGACCAGTTGTTGAGCCAGCCATCGAGCAAGATTGGAAAGTCGCTCTGCGTCCAGGCACGAGCGCCTCCTCGCCGCATCGGTCGATCATGCGGGGTGGGTAAATTGAGTTGAACAATGAGGCCGAAGATTCGGTCGCGAGTCAGCGCTAGAAAGAAGCACAGTGCTTCGAGGCCGTGGCCTTGCGCCACCATCCCGCTAAGCAGAGCGCAATACTGCCCTTGACTAAAGCGACCGGCCGTGTGGGCCAGGGGAGACAACGTCTCCGTCCGGCAAGGTGGTGGTGCGCACGGCGTTGCGCGCGACCGCTGCGGACCTTCCAACGGTTGCATCTTCTGCCCTCCCCGATATCGGCGGCAGCACTATAACCAAACATATCTCTATATAGTCTAGTGTGAAAACGGTCCCTAACAGGGAAAACATTGTTACAGCCCGGTTTAGAGGTTTGCCTGGATGCGTGCTGCCGGGGCGGACCGCGGACCACTAGGCGGCCTGCCGATCTCATCGGCATCCGTCGATCCTGTTCGCTGGTGGCAAAATTAAGCGCCGACTATGGCTATAGGCAAGGCAATACTGGCGCGAACGAGAGTAGATGCAATTATAGATTACGTTCAGCAGGCTGGCCGTTTTCCGGTCGTGACGGGACTAAGGCCCTGTTCTGGCGTGGTAAGCCAGGCTATAACCAGTTACTGACGGGGCGAACGTAATAACCCGCTGTCATAAAACTATCACTACTCCACTGAGCGTCGAGGTTGATCGGCACATCTTGTGATGTGCGGGCGTGCGACCGCTGCGGAGTAGAGTGAACGTCATGTCTGTTGTGAGAGACCGGAGCCCCAAAAGTGGGGAGGTTAGACGAGGGCTCCTCCTGGAGGAGCCCTCGTGATCAATGGTCGGCCTGTGCTTAGTGGGGAATGGTCCTGTCGATCGGTTCAAGATCAAGGGCCTGAGTGCCGCGTTGCCTCGAACCTACCCGACGATGCTCGCTTCCTCGCGCAGTTCGTCCGCCAAGCGATCCAGCATACGCAGTTGCGACACGACCCGCTCTTTGACGTCGACAATGGTACTGGCCACTTCCGTCAGCTTGGACGACGTGCGGGGCGTGGTACGCGGAAACAAATCACCGACTTCCAGGTCAAGGGCGGCGGCGATCCCCATCAGCCCCTTGATCGTCATGTTTTGGCGACCAGCCTCAACCATGAAAATGGCGGCGGAGTTAAACCCACAGAGCTCCGCCAACTGCAGTTGCGTCAGGTTTTTCGCCTTACGAATCCGTCTCACGGTGGCGCCCAAATGCGCCAATGTCGGGTGGATTTCCGATAAAGGGGTTCTGGATGCGCGGCGGCTTGGCGTCACCTCGGGCTCGGGCGCGGCCTCCTCAATCTTCGGATCCGGCTCCAGGGCGGCCTTACCCCTTTTCAGGTTGGGAGACTGTGCCGGGATGGCGCGGACAGCTTCAAGCGCACGCGGAGCTGTAGCGCCGTTCTTTTTCTCCTCCGCGGGGCGCGGCGGGGCGGTTTTCGTAGTTCTAGGCATAACGGCCTGCCGTGTGGCGCATACTACTGTCCTTTCTCTTTGCGACGTGAGGAGAGGGTGCCCCTCCCTGGCGCGACGCGCGACTGGATGAATCCCCTCCCCGAACTCTCAACGCGGCTTCTCTCAAAACCTGACAAAGCGAACAACCCCGTTCGCCCCGGATTCGCCTACCCTACGTCGTATGGAGGATCAACATGGCTATTGCGATGACATTTGGGGTTGGAAGCATCATTTTGCTGCTTCATCCGCTAGCGGTGGATTTCAAGATCGACGGAACCGCGCCACCTCCAGCGGTGACCCAGGGGCCGACCACGCTCGCTCCACCGGTTGCCCCGATCGATAGCAGCCCCGTGCCAAGGCCGGCGTTCCACGCGAGTCCTCCGATTGCACTCGGCTTCGGCCGTGATGTGCCTCTGGACTTCGCCGTACGCCAGGTCGCCCCGCGATGGGTCCATGTGTCCTACGGCAACAGCGTCGACCGCCAGGTCCGTGTCAGTTGGCATGGAGGCCGGCCATGGAACCAGGTGCTCGGAGGCGTGCTGATGCCGCTGGGCCTGCATATGAAGATGTCCGGTCGTACGCTCTGGATCCACGACTGAATCTTTTCCGTCCGTTCGCCCCAACCTCAGTCACCCTCCGCTCATGTGATGTCATGAGGAGGCCGCGGTGCCCGAATTGGAGATATCGTCCGTCCTGGATTGGTTGCGGCGTGAAGAACCGGACCGAGACGGGATACTGGCACAATCGGTCACCTCAGTTGAAGCCCATCCGGATGTCGAGGCGGCATTGTCGCGCTTGGGGGGCGCCCTGGAGGAGGCCCTGGCGGTAGATCGGGCGGTGCTCGCATCCCGCCTCAGGACAAGTCTCCTTCGGGATGATCTGCGGGCGGTCATGGGGCAACTGGGCTTCCCGAGGGTCCTCCGCCTCCTTGATTGGCTCATGCAAGCCGGGCTGCCGGAAAGCGACGCCATCCTGGCTGCCGTGTTGGAGCCAGACCCATCAGGTATTGGTCAGTATCTTCAGGCAACCCTCGCTGGTGCGGCTAAGCCGCCGCTCCTGGAGCGCATCTACGCCCCCGGCCGCCTCGCCGCCTTGATGGCGGCCTGTGAGCCGGCGGTTGGATTGCGGGTCGCTGCATGATGCACCGTATCATCCCCTTCATCGCCCTGGCAGCCCTGCTCCCGGGGGTAGCGATAGCCCAGACCGCCACCAGCACCACGGGCAGCCAGGCCTGCGCCACCATCGTCCAAGCCGCCGCCAACGGCGTGGCAGCCCGGATCAGCGCCGACGACACCAGCATCAACCCGCCGCAAAGCGTTACCAAGCTCTCTTGCCTGCAGAATTTCTTCAACGGCGTGGGCCTCGACGTCGTCACGAACCTGCTCAATCCGTCCACTCTCCTGCAAGCGGTCGAAGGGCAGCTTTGTCAGGCGGTCAACAGCGCCTGGCAGAGCACCTTGGGATCCGCCCAGTGCGGACTGACCGTCACCGGCTTCAACATGGGCTTCGGGCTCGGGCTTGGTGGCGGGACCATGTGCCCAAAACTGAGTTTTGGCGGCGGCGGCCCGCCGATCGGATCTGTCAGCACCGGCTTCAACACCCAGCAGGGCTTCGGCCTTTACATGAACGGCGCGCCATCGGCTCCGACCGGCTATCCGGTCGTGTCGTCCGGCGGCCTCTACTAGGAGGCGTCAATGAACCGCAAAATGCTGCTCGCCACCGCCGCTGGCGCCATAATCGGCGCCGTGCTTTTCAACGCCAGGCCGTCCTTCGCGCAGTTGGCGACGATCGACGTGGCCTCCATTGCCGCGCAGATCAAATCTCTCGCCCAAGAGACTGGCATTCTCGACGTTCTCAACGCGATGAACACGGTCCAAAGTACAATTTCTAGCACGATGAAGGACATCAATACTGCCATAGGCAACACCACTTACGGCGACACGAACACGTTGCTGCGGGAAGGCTTCACCCAGCAGGCCAATTACGCGAAAGGCCAGGTTGGTGCCCAGCAGCAGATCACCGACGCGTCCAACACCGCGATGGCCCGCTTCCAGCGCGATGTCCGCAATAGCCAAATCCGCGACCAGCAGACGCCGAATGTCCAAAACTGCACCACGCTGGATAGCGGCCAGGTCGTCACCGCCGCCGCCCTCCAGGGATGGCGCACCGGCCAGACCATCGAGGCCGTCATGGACCCTCGCGGCGAGGCGCTCATCAACACGCCAGCCTACTACGGCGCCGGACAGGCCATGCAGGCGGCCGGCCAGGTTCATCTCAGCCGCTACTGCTCCTCGACCGACGCCGCGGCCGGGCTCTGCACCGAAGTGGCCGTGGCGATGCAAAACGCCGATCAGCGGGCGTCCAGCCTCTTCGGCACCGACAACCTGAACGATCAGAACGGCATCAACGCCGCCAACGACTTTGGCACCAACCTGATCCAGCCCATCGTCCCGGCTGCCCTGCGGATGGATCAGCTCACCTCGATCAGCGGCCAGGACGCCGCCGCACACCGTCGCGAATACAACGCGCGGATGTCCCTCGCCCGCAGCGTCATCAACCTGGCGATCGGGCAGCAAACACCGGGTGTGACTCTCACCACCCAACAGCAACAGCTGCTGACGAATGAAGGTCTCACCGTCCCCACGAGCGGGTCCTGGCTGCAGGCCCTGAGCCTGGAGGCAACCCGGCGGATCAGTGACGTGACCTGGGCCGCTGGGCTCCAAGCCATGCCCCCGGCCTCGGTGGAGCGCGAGATCGCCACCGAGCTGGCGCTCAGCAACTACCTCGCGATGCAGAACTACCGGGTCACCCTGCTCAACGCGACGATCGCTGCGACGCAACTGTCGGCCACCGAAGAGACGAACTTCCGGCCGGCCACGCCAATGCCCTCCCCCTCCATGGCCGCAAACTGACAGGAGCTCTCCATGCCCGATGGCAGCACGCCTCCAACCAACCCGCGTCCCGCTGACCCGTCCACCAGCCACCGTGATCCAATCCACGATCTCATCACACGGCTAGATCGGGACGCCTCGACCATAGCCGCCAAGGACCCCGATCTCAGCCGCACGATTCACCAACTTTCGGAGACCGCCCTTCGGCGACCGGAATGGCTCGGGGATGCCACCTTCCGGACCCGTGTCGCCTATGCCCTTCAGGACATGGAGAAGCTCGGCGGCCCAATTACTGCCGTGCCACAGATCCTCCGGGAGGAGATGGGCCGGCTTGCCGTCACCGCCCCAAATTTGAAGGACGAGCGGCTGCAAGCGATGATGCAGGCGACGCCCGCCATTGATGACGCACGCCTTGTCCGCGAGATACGTTCGCTCGCCGTAGCCGCCGGTGGTGCGCGAATGCGAGAGAATGCGGCACCTTCCCGTGACGTCCTAGACAACCTGGAGAATCGAGTTCGGCTGGCGAGTTCTCCTGCTGGCCCCGTATCCAGCGGCCCGGATCAACGCTCGACCATTCCGGAGGGGAGGTCATGGAGGCCGGCTGGGACGGACATCGATCAGACCCATGCATCTCGCTCTCCGGGCAGTCAAACCGGTCCAATCAGGGACGTCCCCGGCTGGGAGAAGCCGGCCGTGCCGCCGTCTGGGAGCGAGACGAACAATCCACCGCAGGCGACGGTCACGGGCCGCGGGCCGGGTGTCGTCGCCCAAGCACTGGCGGCGCTTGCGCGGCACGCCCAGCAAGAGAGCCCCAATTGGGACCGGCAACCAACCTCGGTCGTCGATCGCTCGGCGCGCCACGAGGATGCCTTCCAGCAGCGCCGCGATGAAGCCACCATCCAAGGCGCCGAGAAGTCTCAGCGAGCCGCCATGGAGGCCGTGCGAGCCTTCTCGCAGGGACCTGCATCCAACATCCTGACCAAGATCCAGGACGCCGCCAAGGCAGAACCCGGCGGCATGCCGGCCGTGTTGTCCGAAATGCGCGAAGGTGGCCGGTTCGCCAGCCTCCGCTCGCAATTCAACGCCGACCTGGTTGTGGAGCGCGGCGCCGCGGCCGCCTGGGACAGGATGGCCGGCAGCCTGCAGCAATACGGTGCCGACCGCTCCGCCGTGGCCGCGATCGGGGCACGGCAAAACACCGCGGCGGCCCTGGACGCACGCTTCGAAAAGATGGACGCCGAGATCGGCAAGGCAACTTCGATCATCCCGAGCAGGCACGATGGCAAGAGTGTCATGGACGATTTGGGCGACAAGTTCCGAGAGATACTCGATCGCGCGATCAACGCCGTGAAGTCGGCCTTTAGGCCCTCGGCCGAACGCAATGCGCGGCCCTCCGACGGCCCCTCTCCCGGCCCCTGACAATTTTGGATTGGTTCGCCCCATAAGCCTTCACCCTCGCAGCACCATAATCCTGCGAGGATGTCATGCGTCGTTCCTGGGCCGCCGTGCTGGTCTTGCTGCTTACCATGGTCGCCGTCCCTGCCTTTGCGCAGACGACGGCGACCAACAGCGGCTTCAACCTGAGTTGGAGTGCGCTCGATCCCGGAAACGACTGGGCGGCGACCGTCATCCAGAACGTCTTTCCGATCTCCGGCACCAATGGTGTCTCAGCAACGCAGACGACCGTCATCGGGCAGATGATCGGACAACTCACGGGCTTCGTGGCGGCGATCGCGATGGCGTTCCTGTGCTATTCAACGATCATGCAAATCCACCGAGGTGCGGAAACCTCCCGCCTTCTCGGCAACAACATGACAGGCATGTTCATAGTTCGGCTCGGCTTTGCCGCGATCATGATGTTCCCCGTGCCTACACTCGGCTTCAGCGTCGGACAAGCTGCCGTCGTCAAGATGTCGCTGTGGGGCGTCGGCATGGCAAAGTCGGTCTACACCCAAGCGGTCCAGGCGATTGGTCCAGACGCCATGGTGGTCGCGCAGCCAATGATCCCGGGCACGGAGACGATCGTCCTCGGCCTTATTCAGAACGAGTTGTGCCGCTCGCTGGTCAATGCCGCGTCCAACACGACCAGCGCCGCGACCCAGCTGGTGCCCGAGCCGAAGCCCGTCGTGATTGGCAGCGCGACCAGCGGTCAAGAGACGATCCTCGGCTATAGCCTCTCGGTCGGCAATGTCGGTTCGACGCCGGCTTGCGGCACGGTGACGATCTCCGCCCCATTGCAAGGGGCAACCAATATCGCCGGCGTCCCCGTCGACCAAAGTGCAATTCAGCAGCAGGCATTGACCAACGTTCTCAACAACGACATCGCGACGAACGTCCAAACCATCGCGACCGCCTTCTTCAACGACCGAAAAGCTTCCGACCTGAACGGGCTCATGAACGTTCTGACCAACGCCACCCGCGACTACACGAGCCAACTTACATCTGCGGCACAGACCGTGACGCAGAACCTGCGTTCGTCTCTGCAAACCGGTGGGGCCGCAGCACTTGCCAATAGCAGCACCAATCAAACCCAACTCAGTGCCCTAGGGTGGACCGGGGCCGGCGCCTACTATCTCGAATTCGCCCGTCTCAACGGCCAGACGCTTTCGCTCCTGAGCGCGGTTCCACAGGTGACGGCGCCCAGCTACGATGGTTTTGGGCCCTCCCTCTCCAGCGATCTGGCACCGCTAATCCAATCCTCCACCGCCTTCCTGACCACGCTGTCGAACTATGTTACGACCCAGGACGGCATGAATCAGCCCGGCGGCCAGGGGGACCTATTCTCCGGCGCGACCCCCGGCATGGACGGGTCCGGCATCATCGAGCAGGTGTTTCGCCGGCTGCATCTCAACGACTACGTGCTGCAGCTCTTCGAAACGGCGATCGCGCCGACCGGCAACCAATGGACGGACCCGTTCTCGGCGCTCATGGGGCTAGGCAACCTCATGGTGACCGTTGCCGTGGCCGCCATGGGGCTCGCGGCATTGGCCGCGTCCGGCACCGCCTCGACGGCCACAGCAGCGTTCCAGATACTCACGCTCAATTTTACTGGGGCCGGACTGACGGCCGCCGCGCACTTCCTCATGACCTTCCTGGGCACGCCGATCTTTGCCTTGCTTCTTGGGTTGTTGATTCCGGGCCTGACGATCGCCTTCGTGTTGCCAATGATCCCCTGGATCATGTGGATGGCTGGCGTCATGGGCTGGCTGATCCTGGTCTGCGAGGCGGTGATCGCCGTGCCGCTCTGGATGCTCGCCCACATGACGATGCAGGGTGAAGGGCTGCATGGCCGCGCCAGCGAGGGCTACGCCCTCTTGTTCAACGTCCTATTCCGCCCGGTCCTCATGCTGTTCGGCCTCTTCCTGGGCTACTTCATATTCGCGTCCATCTCCTTCCTGATACGCCAGACCTTCGGCATCGCGGCCGGGTTCGTGCTCGAGCACGGCTGGATCGTCACCAATGTCCTGGGCGTCGTTGTGTTGTTGTCGATCTTCGTGATGACCCATGTTGTGGCGGCACTTATGTCGTTCCGCATGATCTCGCTGGTTCCTCATCATGTGCCGGCGCTACTTGGTTTCCATGGAGCCGGCCGTGTGGACATAGACCAGTTCAGCAAGGACGCAGCCCTAGTTGGCGTCGGGGGCACGCTGATGAAGATCGACGAGGGCATGACGGCCGGGGTTCAGGCTGTAAGCAAAGCTCGTATCGAAGGTGGTGATGCACGGCCGCGCCTTGCTGGTCCTGGAGGTACGACGGGCACGTCTGACGGGTCTTCCTCTGGACCTCCATCTGGTGGTATGGATTCTACGCTGCGCGCGACCACTGACTTTTCACCCCCCTCCGACGAGGAGGCCTAGATGAGCGATGATACTCAGGATAGTGGGCCGAGCGGTTGGGCTTGGTACCAGTTGGGACGGATGGCAGCGAAAGCTGATCGGTCACGGTCCGAAGCTATCGCGTCCGTCTTTGCCGCGAGACGACATAGGCACGTAGTCGCGGACCCATTGCTTGCCCAGAACCAGGCACTCGCGGCCGAAAACGCGCAGCTGCGGCGGGACTTGGCAGAATACGAGCACAATTATGCTAAGCTGCGCGCTTGGGCTGAGGAGGCCGCCCGGGACCTGAAGCTGCTACGAGGCGAGCAAAACTAATAACGCGTTCGTTCGCCCCGAACGCCGGCATGGTGGTCCCGTTCAACATGGAGACCATCATGCGCCCTGCCCTTCCAATCGCTGGCCTGCTGCTTATGAGCCTAGCCGCGTGCGCTACCCCTCCCAACGTCAAATCCGCCAGCGACTATGACGCTCCGGCCGCGCCGCCGGTGAAGCATCCGCTCTACGATCCCTATGCTGCGTACGGACAGGCCAATGCTACGTGGCGGCCGCCCGTCGTAAACCGGGAGGGTACCATCGTGAAACCTTCGGATCCTTCAGTGGATCAGGGGCGGCCCGATTACGAGCACGCCGAGTGGGCAACCGGAGCGGCCGGAGGGAGCACGCTGGCTCCCCCCGGCACGTTCTGATTAGCGCGGCAGAAAGGGCTCGGTCGTTTTCAGGTAAGCGACGGGCGAGCCCAGCCGACGCGTTCTGAGTTGCCAATTCAGCCAAGCGCTCTTGAAGGCAAGAAGAAAAAACAGCGTGCAGAACGGCAGGAACTCCAGCGCCGAGAACAGTCGCGCGCTGCTCATCCCGATATGCAGTGCGCCGTACAGCCACAGCACCAGAAAGACGGAACCGAGACCGAACATCGCGTAGGCGGCCCAAGCGGTCTGCCCCTGGCGAAACCGGAGCCGCTCCACCAAAGCTTCAACGCTCATGCCGTAAGAAAACGCCGTTGCCAGAAGGTCTATGCTGCCATCCTCGTCTGACTTCAGCCGTGTGTCGGTCGGGATGCCGCGTCTCAGCAGCCCCCATAGCCCACCAATGAAGCGCCGGCCTTCGGAGATTTCCTGGAAGCCGACATTGGCGACGGGGCTGCCGGCGATGAATTTCGCCCGCCGCCAGTTTCTGCGCATGAAGGAAAGACGGTTTCGATCGATACTCTGTTCATCCTTGCCCGATGGGAAAAGGTCCATCGCCTCAACTCCCGATCGAGGCGACCAGACCGCCGATGTCCGGCGGGAGGCCGTCCAATCGACCGGCCGACCCGTCCGGCTTGCGCCAGATCAGCGTCGGCGTACCCTGAAGATGGATCGCCGCAGCCGCCGCCATGTTCACCTGTAGCTTGCCGCTCGCGTCCGCAGCCGGAGGGCCCGCCATATGGCCGGTCTCCCAGGCGGCGACCAACTGATCACTTGGCGTGCTGACCAGGTCGAGCGCGCTCCTCGTGCTCATCCCATTGTCCTCTCCGTCGAGGATCGTAAGTGGGATGACATTCAACCTCACCTTCCCGGCCGCGACGAACGGCGCCAGTTGCTGCATCGCCCGCACCGAGAAGGAACACTGCGGGTCGATGAACATCCATAGCTCGGGTGCTGACGCGTTGCCGATGCTGCCGTGAGTGGTGCTCTGCGCCACGGCGATCAGGTTAGGATTGTTGGACGTTTGATCCGTGGCAGTTGCTGGACCGCTGGCGCCAGCGGCGGGAGCGGTGTCGGCGCCGATCGTCACCGTTGGAATGGCGCCGGGGATCGCCGCAACCTGGTCGCGCGTGAGGTCCTTGCCGGTCGCATCCCACATGACGCCGGGAATGACCCGCTCGCTGTCCGGGCTCGCGTAGAAGACCTGAAACTGCGGCCCGTTGTGGAGAAAGAGAGCGCGCAAGCCATGCTGCGCCGGTAGTTCGGTGAGATCCTTCCCGCCGATCGCCCGCAGCTGATCGACGGAGAGATCGGTCATCAGTCCGGCAACGGCCGCCTGACCATCCGGGCTCACCTCGAACACCATGACCTGCGCATCGTGCCGCGCGGAGATGGTGCGCAACCCATGCGACATCCCGAGGTCGGACAAGGTCGCGCCCGCAGCGGCAATATGGGCCAAGGCTGGAATTGCCGCGAAGTCCGCCGGAATCTTCGATGCCGCCGCGGGGGCAGTCGAAGGGAGTGCGGGAGCCTGAGTCGGGGGCGGCAGTGGCGCCACGGCAGGCATCAGCGGCACCGGCGGACCGCCCACGGTAATGGGGAGAGGAAGTTGAATCGGCGCTTCGGCCGCCATCGTGACGGGCGCCGGTAGCGCGCAGTGTGACTGCGCAAACGCCGCAAGCGGGAACGCGACCATCGTGGTCGCGAGGAGAAATGAACGCATGATGCCTCCGCGGGTGAACGTCCCCGGAGGCTAAAGCGAGGTGGGGCGAACGGGCCGATCTTTTCGGCTCATCCGGCTCAACCAACTCAAGCGCTGCACTGGCGCCGGGGGCGGCGCACCGACAAAACGAGCATTGACCTCTACCTGGTCCCGCTCGATTGAACGACGCAGCGCGGCCAATGACTCTCGCTCCCAAGTAAGGACGCTGGTCAGAGCGTCGAGGGCTCGCGTCTTGGCTTCGACCTCAGCTTGGTTACCAGCATGCATGTCGGTAATCACCTGGGCCAGTTCCTCGATCTCGAACATCGCCCCGAGCTCCTCCGCCTCGACCGCCGCAACATCGCATTCTGGCAAGTCGGAGGCTTCGGCTTTATTAACCCGATTGGCCAACGATTCGAAACTAACCACCCAGTTGATGATATGATCACTGACGGCCGGGAGGACGGGACGCCCCTTCAGGTCCAAGCCGACAAAAGCCGAAA
Organism: Acidisphaera sp. L21; assembly: GCF_009765685.1. GTDB lineage: Bacteria > Pseudomonadota > Alphaproteobacteria > Acetobacterales > Acetobacteraceae > LMUY01. The sequence goes on from NZ_LMUY01000132.1 coordinate 29,173, forward strand.
GGTTCAGACTTGCGCTCGTGTCGCTCGTCGGTTCGCTCATCACCTTACCCCCCATATGCCGTCCGGCCCGCAAAAGACCTCAGGCTCGTTCATCACGCTTTAGTCGTAGGCATACCTCAACCATCATCAGAGCTTTACGCGCCAGTAGCGTTTCGATGTTGAAAGGTCACTGGCCCGCTTGAGAGCGATCGTGCCGGTGTAACCATAATCAAATCTGATCAGCACGAGCAATCGGTCTAAGTCACGATACAGGCGTGGGCGTGCCGGCCAATGGACATGCAAAATGCAATATCCCCTTCGCCAACTGGGCAGCAGGAAGACCGCATATTTCGGTGCCTTGCTGTCGTCCTGGGCTTCGAGGACGGCTCCTTTCAAAGAGCCGCCCTCCAGAAGCTTTTCCGTAATTTCTGCATGAGTGACGGGTTGGCACGTCTGAAGTAGGCTGGAAGGTTCAGACTGATCCATGGGTGCGTACCCTCGCCGGCTCGCAACCGTAGCTGGGTCGTGTTCGCTTTGGCCCGTCAATGGCGCAGATGGTCGAATTGCTTAAACTCCCGCTGCGAAAGGCAGAAAGACAGCTATCTGACATTTGCTACCCTGTGGCACAATCAGATGGCGTGAACCGCATGACCCTCTGGCCAAAGCTTCTAATCTCGAACTGCAACGCCAACCGTGCCACCCAGTTGTCGGACCCGGCTTCGCCTCAGAGGCGTAGTGGAAGATGGACTGAGTGTGAGCAGCTCCAAACCCCAATGTCATCAAATCGTCACGTCGTGCATGAAAGTCTTACTCACTCGTTTCCGCTCCGCTCCCAGGGATAAAACCCCAGGTTGCGCGTCAAAATCAATGGTTCCGTTCCGCGCAATTCGTCAAAGAAGCTTAGTTTCTTGGGCTGACAACCGTTTGGAATCTTATAAATCCCCAAATTCCAATAGTTAAGCCGACTGAAGCACGGGGTATCACAAAAAATGTGTTTGCTGTTCCCCATGAAACATAGCGCTAGGAGCACCCGTTCCCTGCTCAGGCGCGCAAGAACTTTGTTGCTTTCGACTGCAAGGGACGCGAGCGATCCGAAGCGATAGAGTCAGCACAGCGCAAAATCACCAGAATGTTGTTGGGCGGAGAGGCGTCGCCGCGCGAGGGCCTTGGAAGCGAGAGCTGTGTCAGCGGCGCAACATACTTTTAGCTCTCGACGCCGCGCCAACGCCGCCGGTGGGCGAAGCAACATTCCGCGCGTTGGTCAGCTTACAAATTCAGGAACCTCATCTTGTAATGGATTTGAACCACGGTGCTGCAGCGTCAACCAATTGGCTCATCGTATCCGCATCAGTTTTGCCTGACCGGACTGGAACGTGAAATGAGTGATCACCTCCCTCAATCTGTACCAGGGTCGCCTTTGGACCGAGGCTTTGAACGATCGGGCGAAGGAGCGTCAGATCCGCCAGTGCGTCGTGAGTGCCCTGGAGGAACAGCATCGGTATCTCGATTTGAGAGAGGTGCGCGGCGCGTGCGTTAGATGGTTCTTTGGCGGCGTGCAGCGGAAAGCCGAAAAAGGCTAGCCCCGCGACCTTTGAAAGCGGCTCGGCCGCCTGGGCTTGCGAGGTCATGCGACCGCCAAAGGATTTTCCGCCGGCGAAAAGAGGCAGGCCTGGCACGCGGCGTCCCGCTTCCGCAACAGCGGCCCTGACTGTTGCCTGCGCGATGGCTGGCGTGTCGGGCCGCTTTGATCCCTTTTCCATGTAAGGGAATTGGTAGCGAAGGGTAGCGATTTTCCGATCAAAAAGGGCGGCAGCCACAGTCTCAAGGAAAGGATGTGTTATGCCCGCCCCTGCACCATGGGCCATGACATATCTGGCGGTCGCCTGACGCGGCACCTGCAAGAGGCCGGACAGTCCGGCCCTCTCCGAACTGGATTGTTAAATCTTTTGCCGACACCCGATCTTCCCTCGCGTAAGCAGTCGCGGAAAATTTTTCGATAGCGTCTCTCGAGCCATTAGCATCCCGCTGCGCTAGAGAGAGACTTGATTCTGCGACATTGACGGTCCCCTCGAAACGCGGAACACTTGGTGGAGGATCGACGTCAAGCCGCTTTCGACACACCTCACACTGATTCTAGTTCTTGTTCCGTTCTCTTGTCCAGCCTACCGTGCCGCTATGGCCGACGAACCCCTTCCCCCTCCTGATATCCAGCAGCTCTCAGCGGCGACGCCCGAGGAAATCGCTGAGATCCTCGCGTATGCGCTGCGCTATGATGAGCGTGGCAAGCCGCGAAAAGGCGGCTGGGATTTCGCGGTCAACCTGGCGGCAGACCGTATCGCCGAACACATGCGGCGATCGGGCCTAGTGATCCTACGTGCCCGGTCAGGGCGCCCCCATAGCGCCGGCTAGGCGGATGTCATGCAGGACAACCCGCCTCCCTCGAACCGCCAAACGGCGCTCATTGCCCTGCGGGCCACCGTTGCTCGACTGGAACGCGGCCCTGTCGCCGCGCAAGCGACAGGGCTCTCGATTTGTCCAGCCATCGACCGTGCATTGCCAGGCCACGGGCTAACGCGGGCTGCTTTTCACGAGGTCCTCGCTGTCGATCCGGGTGCGGCTGTTGGCTTCTGCGCGCTCCTCCTCGCGCGCGCCGCCGGTTCCGTGGTTTGGATCGGCCACGAACCAGACATCTGGCCGACCGGGCTGGCGGGGTTCGGGCTTCGCCGGGCTGACTTGGTTTGCGTCGGCGCCAAGCGGCCGAAGGACGGATTATGGGCGTTCGAGGAGGCCCTGCGCTCCCCGGGCGTTGCTGGAGCCGTGCTGGTGCTGGATGGTACAACTCCTGACCTCACTGCAGCCCGGCGGCTCCAGCTGGCGGCTGAGACTGGCGGCGGCATCGGCCTGCTCGTGCTGCCTGACACCACCCTCATTCCCCCGTCGGCCGCGCGCAGCCGCTGGCGCGTGGCGTCCGTCGTGGCCGGGCGGTCGGGTGAGCCGCGCTGGCAATTGACGCTGATCCGTGCCTCGGGCGGTCGCCCAGGGGCGTGGATGGTGCGCTGGGATCGTGCGACCCAGACCATGGTGTTGGATGCAGGCGCCGGGTCCGCTGAAATACCTACCCGACGCGCCTCGGCATGAAGAGCCGGCGTTACCTCGTGTTGCACCTGCCGCGCCTTGCGACCGATCGCATTCGCCAGCGCGAGCCCGAGTTGGCCGGGCAGCTACTCGCGACCTGGGCCAGCGTGGGCAATCGCCGCCTTCTGATGGGCGTGGATGCACCCGGCGCCAGCCTGTATGCCGGCCAGGCGCTGGCTGATGCCCAAGCCATGTATCCCGATCTGGTGCTCCGGCCGGCGGATGGTGATGCAGATATGGCGTTCCTGGAGCGTCTGGCACTGTGGGCGGTGCGCTTCACGCCCCTCGCCGCCGTTGATCCGCCAGATGGCCTCGTGCTCGACGTCACCGGCTGCACGGACTTGTTCGGCAGCGAGGCCGCCCTGCTGGCCCGCGTCAGCGATAGCCTGACAAATGGCGGCGTTTCGGCTCTGGCGGTGATGGCAAGCGTAGCCGACGTCGCCGCCGCACTCGCCCGAGCCGGCCAGCATGGGCGGATCGTGCCGCCCGGCGGCGATGCGGCGGCCGTGGCCGGATTATCCCTGAGTATGCTGCGACTGCCGACGGAGTGCGTGGCTGGCCTCAACCGTCTCGGGCTGCAACGCGTCAGCGACGTGCTGCGCCAACCCCGTGCGCCGCTGATGCGGCGCTTTGGCCGGCCGTTGATGGACGTGCTTGACGCGATCACCGGCGAGCGACCCCGCGCTCTGCCACCCGTCCGTGCGCCGGCAGATTTCATCGAGGCGGTGAACTTTCTCGAACCAATCATCACGCGCTCGGCGATCGACATAGCCTTGGACGCCATGCTGGAGCCGCTGTGCCGCCGTTTGGGTGAAGCTGGTCAGGGGGCACGGGCGGTGACGTTGCGCGCCTTCCGGGTCGACCGCGATGTGCAAGAGATCACCATAGGCACCGGTCTGCCCAGCCGCGTGCCAGCCCATCTCCGGCGCCTGTTCGCGAACGAGCTGGATCGGCTGGAGCCGGATTTGGGCTTCGAGCGGATGACGCTGGAGGCCGGGATCACCAACGCCATGGTCGCGGCGCAGGATGCGATGGTGGCGGTGAACAACGCGCAAGCGGGCAAAGCCGAAGCGCTGGCGCAGCTGCTGGATCGTTTATCCCAACGCCTGCCCGTCTGGCGTTTGGCCGAAGGCGAGAGCCATTGGCCAGAGCGGCAAGCAGTCCGGGTGGGTCCGTTTGATCCGGTCACGCCGTCCGCAAGACGGTCTGACGTAAGCGCTCCTGTCCGGCTGCTGCAGCGACCCACACCCTTGATGGTTCTGGCCAGCGTACCCGATGGCCCGCCCGCACAGGTTCGCCATGCTGGCGCGGTGCATCAAGTGGTCTGGGCAGATGGGCCCGAACGGATCGAGCGGGAATGGTGGCAAGACACCACGGATCGCACGGGCCGGGATTATTACCGGGTGCAGCTGACATCGGGCATCCGCCTCTGGATCGGCCGGGTCGAGGCCCTGCGACCGGACCGCCCGCCCCGCTGGTTCCTGCACGGCTACCTCGCATGACGGCCGGCTTTGCGGAGGTCGGTGCGCGGACGAACTTCACCTTGCTGGACGGAGCGTCGCATCCATCGGAGATGGTGGCGAGCGCTGCCGCGCTGGGGCATGCCGGGATCGGCGTCTGCGATGTGAACAGCCTGGCCGGGGTGGTCCGTGCCCATGTTGCAGCCAAGGAGCTCAAGCTGCCCTTCATCGTGGGCACGCGTCTCGTGCTGGACGATCAGGCGAGCTATCTCGTCTGGCCAACGGACCGGGCAAGTTATGGTCGACTGACCGGCTTGCTGTCTCTCGGCCGGATGCGGGCGCCGAAAGGGCAATGCGCCATTACGCGGGCTGAGATGCTGGAGCACGCCGAGGGCTGGGCCATGGCTGTTCTCCCACCTTCCCTACCGGACGCCCTCTTTGCCGAACGCCTGCAGGCCGATGCCCGTGACCTCCGCGACCGCCTCGCCGTGCCGCTGCTGTGCTCGGCGCCGGTGATCCTGGACGGGTCGGATCGGAAGCAGCTGGCTACACTCGCCAGTATGGCGGACGCCGCCAATGTCGGCCTCCTGGCCACAACCGATCCGCGCTACCATCACCCGGATCGACGTCGTCTCGCAGATATCCTCACCGCCATCCGCCTCGCCGTGCCAGTCGACAAGATTGGCTATGCCGCAGAGCGCAGTGGCGAACGCTGCCTGAAGAGCACCGCCGAAATGGGCCGGCTGTTCGCCGCCCACCCAGAAGCCCTCGCCAACAGCCTCCTTGTTCTCGAGGCCGGACTGGGTTTCTCGCTCGACCAACTGCACCACGAATACCCGGATGAAATCCTGGAGCCAGGCCGGCCGCCGCTGGCCACGCTCACCGATCGTGTGCAGGAGGCGGCAGCCGCGCGATGGCCGCAAGGGGTGCCGTCCGACATCCAAAAGCGCATTGCCCATGAACTGGCGCTGATCAAAGAGCTCTCCTACGCACCGTATTTCCTAACCGTGCACGAGGTCGTTCGCTTTGCGCGTTCGCAAGGCATTCTTTGCCAGGGCCGGGGATCGGCGGCGAACTCCACCATCTGCTACGTGCTCGGCATCACCGCCGTCGATCCCTCCAAGCACGACCTGCTGTTCGAGCGCTTCGTCTCCGCCAGCCGCAACGAGCCGCCCGACATCGACGTGGATTTCGAGCATGAGCGGCGTGAGGAGGTGATCCAGCACATCTATGAGCGCTATGGTCGCGACCGGGCGGCGATCGTCGGCACCGTCATCCGCTACCGAGGTCGCAGCGCCATTCGCGAGGTCGGCAAGGCGATGGGCCTGTCCGAAGACGTGACGGGGCGTTTGGCCAAAGCCAGCTGGGGTCCTGGCCGCGACGACGGCCTGGAGGCCTTGGCCGACCACGAAGGGCTTGATCTCTCTGATCGGCGCCTGTCCCTGGCGCTGGAACTGGCGGCTGAGATCCAGAACTTCCCTCGCCATTTGGCCACCCATGTCGGTGGCTTCGTCATGAGCCGGGGCCCGCTGACCGAGATGGCGGTCGTTGGCAGCGCGGCGATGGAAGGCCGCACCGTCCTGGAGTGGGACAAGGACGACGTCGATGCACTGAAGCTGCTGAAGGTCGATATTCTGGCGCTGGGAATGTTGTCGTGCCTGCGGCGCGGCTTCGACCTACTGCGTCAGCATCATCGGCTGGATTACGACCTGGCTGGTGTGCCGCGCGATTGCGAAGACACCTACGCCATGCTCCGCCGGGCCGACTCGCTTGGGGTGTTCCAGGTCGAAAGCCGGGCGCAGATGGCCATGCTGCCGCGGCTGCGTCCCAGCGTGTTCTATGACCTGGTAGTGCAAGTCGCGATCATCCGCCCTGGCCCGATTCAGGGCGACATGGTGCACCCCTATCTCCGGCGCCGTTGGGGCCAGGAAGAGCCGGTCTATCCGCAGCCCTCACCCGAGTTTGGCGATCCGGACGAGCTGAAGAAGGTGCTTGGGCGCACGCTCGGGGTGCCGCTGTTCCAGGAACAAGCCATGCGGGTGGCGATTGTCGCCGCGGGCTTCACACCCAATGAAGCGGACCAGCTCCGCCGGGCGATGGCGACCTTCAAGCACACGCAGGGCGTTGGCGTTTATCACGATCGCCTGGTGGGCGGCATGGTGCGCCGGGGTTATGACCCGGAGCTGGCCGAGCGTGTGTTTAAGCAGATCGAGGGGTTTGGGTCCTATGGCTTCCCAGAGAGCCACGCCGCGAGCTTTGCCCATCTGGCCTACGCGTCCTCTTGGCTAAAGTGCCACCACCCGGCCGTGTTCGCGGCGGCGCTGCTCAATAGCCAGCCTATGGGTTTCTACGCGCCGGCCCAGATCGTCGGCGACGCCAAGAAGCATGAGGTTCTGGTGCGGCCGCTCGACATCAACGCCAGCGACTGGGACAGCACATTGGAACCTGAGATCCGGAGCGCTGATAAGCACGCCCTACGGCTTGGATTGCGCCTGGCGTCGGGGCTTGCAGAAGAGGAAGGGCGTTTGATCGTCAAGATCCGCCGCTCCGGCAACGGGTCGCCCTATGGCTCCGTCGAAGAGGTGGCGCGGCGCACGGGCGTCAGTCGCAAAGCGATGGAGGCTCTCGCAGAGGCGGACGCGTTTGCGAGCATTGGCGCCAGCCGTCGTGCGGCGATGTGGGATGCCAAGGCAATCGAGCGTGACATCCCGCCCCTACTGCGATTGGCGGAGAGTGCGCTAAGCGAGCCGGCGTTGATCCAAGAACCAGCGCCCGCGCTCCCGGCGGAAGCTGTTGGGCAATCCGTCGTGCTGGATTATGCCGCCACCGGACTGTCATTGCGTCAGCATCCGCTTGCATTGTTGCGGTCCCGCTTGTCACAGATGGGTTGCCACGACACGCGGCGCTTGAACACAGCGCGGCCAGGCGGTGCCATCCGACTGCCTGGGATCGTGCTGATGCGGCAGCGGCCTGGCACGGCGAAGGGCATCGTGTTCATCACCTTGGAGGATGAGTTCGGCGTGGCGAACCTGGTCGTCTTCACCAATGTGGGAGAGCGAGACCGGGCAGTGATGATCGGAGCGCGGTTAATGATCGCCGAAGGTTATATCGAACGCGAAACCGAGCACGCAGAAGTAGCCATAACTCACTTAATTTGCCGCCGGCTCATTGATCGGAGTGATCTACTACGGGACCTCAACACCGCTGATTCGGACCTATCCTGGAGCGATGCGATCCTTGACCGTGCTGATGAGATAAGGCGACCTGATCCCGGTTCAGCGCGAGCGAAAGCGAAAATGCCGAACAGCCGCGATTTCCGCTAGTCTTAGTATTGCGTTGAAGGTCGAGGTTTTGCTTACAGTAGAGGCGCGCGGTCGCCGACCAACGGTCATCCTTCGCACCGGTGTTTTTGTAGCCAGACGTTTCACCCGGTTGAATCGTTAGCGCTAGACGTTCAGACGGGAGAAGACAACAGCCGGCGCTGCCGAACCGAGAAAGGAGTTGTTCCGAATCTCCACTGACATTTGTGGGGCCATCAAAGGCCTAAAGGTTGCTCAGCGATTAGTAGAAATATTCAATATTCTTGCTTTGAAGATGACTAAGTTGCCAAGGTTATTCAGTAGCTATGGTAGCATCATCATACTTCGGCCGCTACGAAAAGAGTGGGGATTTGGCGTGACATTCACGAATGATTCTGAATATAGCGAGCCTAGCCGGCAGCAAGCATTATCGATCGAGCAGCAGCATCTGTTTTCAGAGGAAGAAACGCATAGGACGGCTAACATCCTCCAGTTCATGCTGAGTAGTCTCGATAACAAGGCCCGAAAGGCTCCCTCCCGCGAGATCAGGTCAATTTTGAACGACGTCTGCCTCCAGCTTAGGGCGTTTGGATGGTTACATACCCGGCTGCACGCGCCAGACCTTGTGGCGCCGGTTTGCTGTGTAGAAATCATATCGGGAGTCTGTAAGGCAATAGACATTCTGGTTATGGCACCAAGGGGACATAGGCTCCACTTGAAGGTTGCGGCGGAATTGACAAGTGTAAGCGCGGAGCCCACTCAAATTTACACGCTGGCTTTGGTTGTCCATGAGTTGCTTATGAATTCGGCAAAGCACGGTCTTGACGACCACCATTCCGGTTCTGTGAATGTCGATCTGTATCTCTTGGAGGGCAATTTTGTGTGCAGCGTGCATGACAGCGGATCGGGGGTAGCGAAGCAGCCAGCCGGCGCAGAGTCTAAGGGAATGCAACAATTG
>NZ_LMUY01000133.1:0-111404 GCF_009765685.1 Acidisphaera sp. L21
GGGGGCGCGGCGGGCGGCGGTGCTGGGCTGGACTGCGCAGCGGCAGGACTCGCCAGCAGGGCCAGCAAGGCGAGGGTTCGGCAAGAGGCCATAGATCTAAATCTCTCCGTGATAACGATGGTCACGCCGGGATGGTGTCCAGCTCGAACTGGCCCTGGAATGTTGTGGCGACCGGTCCCGTCATCTCCACGTGGTCATCGTCGCGCCAGGCGATGTCCAGCACGCCACCATCGACGACGATCTCGGCATGCCGCCCTACCAGGCCACGCCGGCTGGCGTTGACCAGGGCGGCGCAGGCGCCAGATCCGCAGGCCAGCGTCAATCCCGCGCCCCGTTCCCATACCCGCAGCCGCAGCCGGCCCGGTGCCAATACCTGAACGAACCCGACATTGGCACGGTCGGGGAAGATCGGATCATGCTCGATCCGTGGGCCCAGGTCTGACGCAGATTCAAGCGGTTGATCGAAGAATGTGACGTGCGGATTGCCCATTGACGCTGCAGCCGGGTCACCATCGAGCGGCACGTGCAGCGTGTCCGCCGCGTGGGCCAGTGGAATGTCCTGCCAGCCAAGCCGTGGCTTGCCCATATCCACCCGGACACGCCCATCGGGCAGCATCTCAGCCGCCAAAATGCCGGCGATCGTGCGGATCGACTGCCTGGGGTGCCCAGCTTCACGGAACAGCAGGTCAGCCACGCAGCGTGTGGCATTGCCGCAAGCCCCAGCCTCACCGCCATCGGGGTTGTAGATGCGCATCGTCACGTCCGCATCCTCGGCCGGCCCCAGCACGATGAACTGGTCGCAGCCGATCCCGGTATGCCGATCGGCCAGTGCGGCCACGCGAGCCGAGGTGAGACCGAGGGGGCCAGCACGCTCGTCCACCACGACGAAATCATTGCCGGCGCCGTGCATCTTGTGGAAAGGGACGCGCATGCGGCGGCTTATAGCCCGGGCGTTTGGCGGAGGTAAGACACCGCTTTCCCGCAGGTGCTTGATTTCCAGGTAATCCGTAGGGTATACGCCCGCCCCTAGTCTGTGCGCTGGGCCTGAAATGGGCATGCCCAGCCACGACGCCTGCGTTTCTGTCTGCAGGTCATTCGTAAGGAGATGCAAATGCCCAAGTTGAAGACCAAGTCGTCGGTCAAGAAGCGGTTCAAGATTACCGCGACCGGCAAGGTGCTCGCCGGCCCCGGCAAGAAGCGCCACAACCTGATGGCGCGCAGCCAGAAGTCCAAGCGCGCCAACCGCGGCAGCCAGACCCTGACCCACGCTGACGGCCTGACCGTTAAGCAGTGGTGCCCATACGGCCTCGTTTAAGGAGAATCAGGAATGGCACGCGTCAAACGGGGTGTAACCACCCACGCTCGTCACAAGAAGGTTCTGGAACAGAGCAAGGGCTTCGTCGGCCGCTCGTCCACGAACTACCGCATCGCGCTGGAGCGGCTGGAAAAGTCGCTGCAATACGCCTACCGCGACCGCCGCGTTAAGAAGCGCGAGTTCCGCGGGCTATGGATCCAGCGCATCAACGCTGCCGTGCGCGAGCATGGGCTCACCTACAGCCGATTTATCGATGGCCTGAACAAGGCTGGGATCGAGATGGATCGCAAGGTGCTGTCCGCACTCGCCTTCGACGACCCGGCCGCGTTTGCTGCCGTGGTGCAGAAGGTCCAGGCCGCGCTGGCCTAACGAATGGTGGGCCGGCCCTTGACCCGTCGCGGCTTCGCCGCGCTGGCGGTGCTCGGGCTGGCCGCCTCGCCTGCCCTCGGGCAGAGCAGAGTTCCGGAAGTGGGGCCGCCCTTGGGGGTCGTCACCCTTCGGATCTCGTCCGCCAACGATGCGGGCTTTCTTCACGATCTGGCGGACTACACCAATCACTACGGCTTTGTCGTCGCCGGGACGCCCGGCGGCCCGGTCGTGGATGGCCGTCCCGCGTTCCTCGCCTGGTTCCGGCGCGACGATGGCGTGGTGATGCTGGTCACCGACATTTCCGCGGCGGAGAAGATGCAGACCTTCTTCTACGGCCGAAAGGACGGAACCGGCGGCGAGATCGCGGCCGACCTGATGAAGAACTATGTCGGCAAGATGAGTGCTTATCCGGCGTTCGGCGCGGGCAACTAATGCATCGGCGGCCCCTGGATTCGATCAACACCCAAATCAGTGGCATGCAATCATGACCGACCTCGAGACGCTCCAAGCAGAGACCGAGGCAGCGATCGCTGCCTCCACCACCCCGCGTGAGTTGGACGCGGTGCGCGTCGGCATCATGGGCAAATCCGGCCGATTGACCGCTATGCTGAAGGAACTGGGCCGCGCTACCCCCGACGAACGGCGGGAACGCGGCGCTGCTCTGAACCGGGTGCGTGACGTCATCACCGGGGCGCTGGATCTGCGCCGGGTCGGGCTGGAAACGGCGGCGCTGGACTCCCGGCTGGCGGCCGAGCGGATTGACGTCACCCTGCCCCCACCGCCCGAGCAGTCCGGGCTGATCCATCCGATCAGCCGCACCATGGAGGAAATGGCCGCGATCTTCGGCGCCATGGGCTTCAGCGTCGGCGAAGGGCCCGATGTGGAAACCACCTGGCACAATTTCTCCGCCCTCAACATCCCCGCCCACCACCCGGCGCGCGCCGAAATGGACACCTTCTATCTACCCGGCACCCGCAACGGCCACCCGTTGGTGCTGCGGACGCACACCTCCAACGTGCAGATCATCTCCATGCTGCAGGGGGAGCCGCCGCTGCGGGTGATCGCGCCGGGTCGCACCTATCGCGCCGACCATGATGCTACCCACTCCCCCATGTTCCACCAATGCGAGGGCATCGCGATCGACCGCGGCCTCACGCTCGGCCACCTCAAGGGCTGCCTCATCGACTTCCTGCGCGCCTTCTTCGGCATCTCCAACCTGCCGGTCCGCTTCCGCGCCTCCTACTTCCCCTTCACCGAGCCCTCGATGGAGGTCGATATTGGATGGAACCGCAAGACCGGCGAACTCGGCGGTGGCGGCGACTGGCTGGAGATCCTCGGCAGCGGCATGGTGCATCCCCGCGTGCTGGCCAATTGCGGCGTCGACCCGCGGGAGTGGCAGGGCTTCGCCTTCGGCATGGGGGTTGAGCGGGTGGCGATGCTGAAATACGGCATGTCCGACCTACGCCCGTTCTACGAAAGCGACGCCCGCTGGCTCCGCCATTACGGCTTCAACCCCCTTGCCCCCGTGGCCCTGCACGAGGGAGTGGCCCCATGAAGTTCACCCTCTCGTGGCTGAAGACGCATCTGGATACGGACGCGCCGCTGGACACGATCACCGACGCGCTGACCCGCATCGGCCTGGAACTGGAGGGCGTGGAGGATGCCGGCGCCCCGCTAGCGCCGTTCCGCATCGCGCATGTTGTCGAAGCGGTGCAGCACCCCAATGCCGACCGCCTGCGCGTCTGCACCGTGGACACGGGCGATGGCGCCCCCGTCACGGTGGTGTGCGGCGCGCCCAATGCCCGCACCGGCATGAAGGCGGTATTCGCCCCACCGGGCAGCTACATCCCCGGCCTGGATACCACGCTGAAAATCGGCGAGATCCGCGGCATCCAGTCCGCCGGCATGCTGCTGTCCTATCGCGAAATGGCCCTGGGCGAGGACCACACCGGTATCGTCGACCTGCCCGAAGACGCCCCGATCGGCATCCCCTACCCCGCCTACGCCGGCCTCGATGACCCGGTGATCGACATCTCCATCACCCCCAACCGCGGGGACGCGCTCGCCGTGCGCGGCGTCGCGCGGGACCTTGCGGCCGCCGGCATCGGCACCCTGCGACCCTGGGCGCGCCCGGCGATCGAGGGCAAATTCCCCTCCCCCATCACCTGGCGAATCGACAGCCCCGCCTGCCCCTGGGTGCTGGGCCGAACCGTGCGCGGCGTGCGCAATGGGCCGAGTCCGGAATGGCTGCAGCGCCGCCTGCGTGCCATCGGGCTGCGGCCGATTAGCGCCCTGGTGGACATCACTAACTTCTTCACCATCGATCTGGGCCGCCCGTTGCACGTGTTCGACGCGAACAAGGTGCGAGGTGGCGTGCTAGCCTTCCGATCCGGCGCTGGCGAGACGTTCCGCGCCCTGAACGGCCGCGACTACACCACCACGGCGGACGATTGCGTGATCGCCGACGCGGCCGGCGTGCAGTCCCTCGCCGGCGTGATGGGCGGCGAGGCAACCGGCAGCCAGTTGGACACCACCGACGTGTTCATCGAATGCGCCCTCTTCGACCCCGTTGCCGTGGCACTGACCGGTCGCCGCCACGACATCATCTCCGACGCCCGCAGCCGGTTCGAGCGTGGGATCGATGTCTCTCTCCTCCCCGCCGCACTCGATGCGGCAACCGCCATGGTCATCGAACTCTGCGGTGGCGAGGCAAGCGAAGTCGCCGAGGCCGGTGCCGAACCCGCCTGGCAACGCCACGCCACCCTTCGCTTCGAGCGCCTGGAAACCCTGGGCGGCTTGGCCGTCCCAGCGGCTGAGGCCGTGGCAGCGCTGGAGGCGCTGGGCTTCACCGTCCAGTCGCGCGATGCGAACCAGGTGACGGTCGCCGTGCCACCGTGGCGCAACGACGTAGCGTCCGCCGGGTCGCTGGACCAGGCGCCCGCCCTGCTCCCCGAACTCGCCCTATCCGCCGCCGCTGGCCGTGCCGAAGCCGAGCCGGAGGCTGACCTGGTCGAAGAAGTCCTGCGCCTGCGCGGGCTAGATGCGGTTCCCGCCGTGTCGATGCCCGCAATGGCGCCGGTGCCCCTGGCCACCTACACCCCGCGTCAGGTCCGCGCCGCCACCGCCCGCCGCACTCTCGCCAGCCGCGGCATGCTCGAATGCGTCACCTTCTCCTTCGTCGCCCGCGACCGTGCCGCCCTGTTCGGCGACGCCCCGGCGGCGTTGCGCCTGGTCAACCCCATCGCCGCCGATCTGGACCAGATGCGGCCGACTCCCCTAGCCACCATCACCCCCGCCGCCGCCCGCAACGTCGCCCGCGGCCTGCCCGTCGGCGCGCTGTTCGAAGTCGGGCCCGCCTTTAGCGCCGAGTCGCAGGAGGTGCTGGCCGCCGGGTTACGCCATGGCCCGGCGCCGCGCAGTTGGGATGGCGCGGCCCAGGCCGCAAGCGCCATGGGGACCAAGGCCGACGTATTTGCCGTACTTGCCGCTTTGGGCGTACCCATGGACAGCCTCAGCGTCACTGCCGAGGCGCCCGCGCACTACCACCCCGGCCGATCCGGCACGGTTCGGCAAGGCCCGAAGCTAGCGCTGGCCTATTTCGGCGAGTTGCACCCGCGCGTGCTCGCCGGGCTGGATCTTCCAGGCCCGGCCGCGGCGTTCGAGGTGCGGCTTGACGCAATCCCCGAACCGAAGCGGCGCCGCAAGGCCCTACCCGACCTACCCACTTTCCAACCGCTGCGGCGCGACTTCGCCTTCGTCGTCGACGCGGCCACCCCGGCGGAAACCCTGCTGCGCGCCGCCAAAGGGGCCGAGCGCACCCTGATCACCGGCGTATCGTTGTTCGACGTTTACGAGGGCGAAGGTGTGCCCGCCGGCCAAAAATCGCTGGCGATCGAGGTGGTGATTCAACCCCGTGACGCCACGATGACAGACGCCGCGATCGAGGCCGTGTGCGCCAAGATCGTCGCCGCCGTCACCAAGGCGAGCGGGGCCGTCCTGCGAGGGTAAACCGCCGCCGCCGTCATCGAACCGTCATCGTTGGGCGCGCATAACTGTAACGCAGTGCCGCCAAACAGCGCGCCATGCCGGATGCGCTCGTCGATCTTGCCACTGTTCTGCCGACCGTGCCACAGCCCCAACGCCATGTCGGCGCTCGCTCCCAGGCGGGCACGGCGTGGCTGTTGCTGCTGCCGTCGGTGCTGTTGCTGATCGCCTTCACGTATTGGCCGATCGCGCAGGTGACGTGGCGCTCGCTCGACCAGGCACGGCTTGGCCAGGCATCGACGTTCGGCCTCGGCAATTACGCGCGGATGTTCGCCGACCCACATTTCGCCCAGGCGGCGTGGAACAACCTGCTCTACGCCGTCTTCACCGTCGTGCCCTCGATCGTGCTGGCGCTGCTGTTCGCGCTAGCCTTGCGGGAGAACACGCGGCTGGACGCAATCCTGCGCACGTTGGTGGTGTTGCCGCTGCTGATCCCATTGGTGGCCGCCGGCGCGCTGTTCACCTTCATCTTGCTACCCGGCGAAGGGCTGCTGGATTTCTACCTGGCGAAGTTGGGCGTCGGCGCGACCAATTGGCTGGGTAATCCCTCACTCGCGCTGGGCGCCGTCATCGCGATCACGGTGTGGAAGAACACCGGCTACTACATGCTGTTCTTCCTCGCCGGGCTGGCGGCGGTGCCGACCGAGTTGCTGGACGCCGCACGCGTGGATGGCGCGGGCGCCTGGAACCGGCTGCGCCACGTCACCCTGCCGCTCTTAGGCCCGACCTTCGGCTTCGTCATCCCGATTGCATTGCTGAACGCGCTGACCCAGGTGGATCACGTGGTGACGATGACGCGGGGCGGTCCTTCGGACTCCACCAATCTGCTGCTGTATTACATCTACCAGCAGGCCGAGCAGAATTTCGACCCGGGCGTCGCCTCCGCCGCCACGGTGGTCAGCGTCGCATCCCTGCTGGCCCTGGCGCTGCTGGCACTGCGCACGTCCGATCGGAACGCGCACCATGCCAGCTAGCCGCATCCCAACGCTGATCGCGTTGCCCGCCGCGGTGCTGTGGGCTGTTCCGTTCCTCTGGATGCTGGTGGCAAGCCTGCGACCAGGCTACGCGCCCGACATCGCCTCCCTACTGCCGCACGGGCCATTCGGCGCCGACAACATCGTCGAGGCTTGGCAGGACGGCAGTTTTCCCATCTGGTACCTCAACACCATCCTGCTGTGTGGTGGCATTCTGGTGGTGCAGTTCGTCACCATTTCCATGGCCGGTTACGCCTTCGCCCGCCTGCACTTCCGTGGCGAGCGGTTGGTGTTCGCGGCGTTCCTGCTGCAATTGCTGCTGGTGCCGACGCTGCTGATCGTGCCGAACCTCACCACGCTCTCCGCGCTCGGACTATACGACACATTGACGGGCGTCGCCGCGCCCTACCTCGCCTCCGCCTTCGGCGTATTCCTGATGCGCCAGACGTTCCGCGCCATCCCCCGCGATTACGAAGAGGCCGCGATGCTGGATGGCGCCTCGCGTCGCCAGGTCATCACCAGCATCCTCCTTCCCATGGCGCGGCCGGGGCTGCTGGCCTTCGCCATCGTCTCCGTCACCTCGCATTGGAACGAGTTTCTCTGGCCGCTGATGGTGATCTCCTCCCCCAGCCATCAGGTGCTGACGGTGGGGCTCGCCTCCTTCGCCTCGGGGTCGGAAGCCGGCGGTACCTGGGGCGTCCTCGCCGCTGGCACGCTGCTCGTCGCCGGTCCGTTGTTGCTGGGCTTCGTCGCCTTCCAACGGCAATTCACCCAGTCTTTCGTGTTCACTGGTATCAAGTAGGAACATCCTATGCGCCGTCTCATGCAGATGCTTCTCGCCGGCACCGCCCTCTGCGGCGCCACCGCCGCGCATGCCGCCACCGAAATCGATTTCTTCTTTCCAGTCCCGGTGCAGGGCCGGCTATCGAACGAGATCCAGCGTCTGGTGACCGATTTCAACAACCGGCATCCGGA
Organism: Acidisphaera sp. L21; assembly: GCF_009765685.1. GTDB lineage: Bacteria > Pseudomonadota > Alphaproteobacteria > Acetobacterales > Acetobacteraceae > LMUY01. The sequence goes on from NZ_LMUY01000133.1 coordinate 7,678, forward strand.
TATCCACGTCACCCCCACCTACACCGGCAGTTATGACGACACGAACCTGAAGACCCACGCCGCCATCCAGGCCGGTCACTCCCCCGCAGTGGCGCTAATGAGCGCCAATTTCATCCGCGAATACGCCATCACTGGCGACGCGGTGCCGCTGGACAAGCTCATCGCCGCCGACGGCCAGACCGACGATCAATACATGGACAAGTTCTTCCCACCCCTGCGCACCAACGCGATGGAGGGTGGACACGTCTACGGCGTGCCCTACCAGAACTCGACCCCCGTGATGTACATCAACGAGACTGCCTTCCGTGAAGTCGGCCTGGACCCGGACCACCCCCCCCGCCACCTGGGCCGAGTGGGCCGACGCCGCCAAGAAACTCACCAAACGCGACGGCAACACCATCACCCGCTACGGCCTGATGATGGTCACCACCTACGACACACTGGGCTGGCTGATGTCGGGCTTCACCATGTCCAACGGCGGCCAATATTACGACCAGGCTTGGGGCGGCGAGGTCTACTACAACCAGCCCTCCACCCTCGGCGCCGTGCAATTCCTCGACAATTTGGTCCACCGCGACAAGGTGATGCCCGAGGGCGTCACCGACCCGAACGCCGTCGCCTCCGCCTTCTTCTCCGGCCGCGCCGCGATGATCGTGAACTCCACCGGCGCGCTCAGCTTCGTGCGGGACAATATGAAGCAGCCGTATCGCGTCGCCTTCATCCCCCGCGCCATGCGCAACGCCGTGGCCATCGGTGGCGGCAGCCTCATCATCCCCAAGGGCAATACGCCCGAGCGGGAGAAGGCCGCCTGGACCTTCATCAACGACATGACCAGCCCGGCGGTCTCTGGCGGATGGAGCCGGTTCACCGGCTATTTCGCCCCCAACCGCCACGCCTACGAGCTGCCGGAGATGACGTCCTACCTGGCCGAACATCCGGATGCCAAGGTGGCGCTGGACCAGTTGCAATACGCCCAGCCCTGGTTTGCCACCTACGCCACCGTGGCCGTGCGCAAGGCCATGGAGGACCAGGTCCAAGCCGTGCTATCCGGCCGTATCAAGCCCGCCGAGGCCGTCGCCAACGCGCAGCACGCTGCCGATGAATTGCTGCGCCCCTATGCGGAGCGCACCGCCCTGGAGGTGACCAAGTGAGCACGACGACGATCGTCCAGATTACCGATTTGCACATCCGCCCGGAGGGTGTGCCCGCTTACCGCGTCTGCGAAACCAATGCGCTAGCGGAGCGTGCCCTGCGCGTCGTCGCCCGGCTGAAGCCCGACGCCGTCATCATCACCGGCGATCTGACGGATTGCGGCCTGGCGACGGAGTACCAATTGCTGGCGGGTATGCTGCAACGGCACTTGCACATGCCGGTTCACATGATCCCCGGCAATCACGACCGCCGGTCCGAGATGCAGGCTCACCTGCCCGGCGTGCCAATGAGCGAAGGCTTTTTCCAATACACCGCCGAGATCGGCCCGGTCCGGATCGTCATGCTGGACACGGTCGTCCCCGGCCATGGCCACGGCAGCGTCGACGGCGGCCGCCTGGAATGGTTGGACCGCACCCTGGGGGAGCAGCCGAGCCAGCCCACCATGGTCGCCATGCACCACCCGTCCTTCGTGTGCGGCATTGCCCATATGGACCGGATCAAGCTGCAGGAGAGCGAGGCCTTCGCCGCCGTCATCGCCCGGCATCCCCAGGTCACACGGATCGTCAGCGGCCACCATCACCGCCCGATCGTCAGCCAGGTGGCGCACGCCATCGCCTCGATATCCCCCTCCGTCGTGAACGCGGTGGAGTTCGATCTGGACCCGGCCGCGCCGTCCGCCTTCGTGCTGGAGCCGCCGGCGTTCCAGGTCCACACCTGGACGCAGGCCGGCGGCTTCGTGTCGCACAACGTGTTGGTCGAAAGCTTCCCCGGCCCCTACCCGTTCACCCTGGACAAGGACTATCCAGGCCACTCCTAAGTCTAATACCCGGCGGCCGACCCAGCCGGCCGCCGGTCGTCGTTGGCGCCATACAGCAGGCCGGGGCGCACCCGGCCGGACATGGCCGCATCGTTGGCTGGGGCCGCCAACGAGCCCCCGGCCGTTTGGGAGGGCCCCACCTCGATCAGTTCGGCCGCGCCCCAGGGCACTTGTTCCGTAATGGTGTACCCCATGCCGCGCAGCAGGGCCTGCGTGTCTGGGGACAACGCATATGGCTCGGCATACAGCACGTCCGGCAGCCATTGGTGATGGATGCGCGGGGCGTCCACGGCCTCCTGCGGGCTCATGCCCAAATCGACCACGTTGAGGATCGTTTGCAGCGTAATGGTGATGATGCGGGAGCCGCCGGGCGAGCCCGTCACCAGCAGCGTGTGGCCATTCTGGGTGACGATGCTGGGCGCCATCGACGACAGTGGGCGCTTGCCCGGCGCGATCGCATTCGCCTCCCCCTGCACCAGGCCATACAGATTCGGCACGCCCGCCTTGACGGTGAAATCATCCATTTCGTCGTTCAGCAGGAAACCGGTATCACCGGCAATCACCACCGCGCCGAACGACCCATTGATCGTGTAGGTGACCGAGACCGCATTGCCATCCTTGTCGACCACGGAATACTGCGTCGTTTCCGGTTTTTCGTGCGGGGCCGTGCCGGGCTGTAAATCCGCCGAGGGCGTGGCGCGGTCAGTGATGCGCGCGCGGATGTCAGCGGCATAGGCCTTGGACAGCAAGCGATCCAGCGGGTTGTGCACGAACGCCGGGTCACCCAGGAAGGTGTTGCGGTCGAGATAGGCGTGGCGCATCGCCTCCGTCATCAGATGCACGGATTGCGCGCTGTGGAAGCCGAGCGACGTCATGTCGTAGCCTTCCAGAACGTTCAGGATCTCGCACATCGTGACGCCGCCGGACGATGGCGGCGGCGCGGAGACGACCACGACGTTGCGATAGCTGCAGCGCAACGGGTCGGTGTCCTCCACGCGGTAGGCGGCGAAATCAGCTTCCGTCAAGATGCCGCCATCCTCGCGCGCCGCCGCCGCGACTGCCTGCGGAATGTGCCCGTGGTAGAAGGCATCCGCGCCGCCGGCTGAAATCGCGGCCAATGTGTTGGCCAGGTCGGTCTGCACGAGGCGGTCGCCAGGTTGGAACGGGCTGCCGTCGGAGCGTAGGAAAATCTTTGCGATATTCGGTTGGCGTCGAAAACGGGCGATCTTGCTGTCCAAGATATCGGTATCGCCGCGGGCCAACACGAAGCCGTCGCGCGCTAACTGGATGGCCGGCGCCATCACCACGGCCCGGGGCAAGGTGCCATAGCGACGCAGTGCCGCCTCCAACCCCGCGACCGTGCCGGGCACGCCGGCAGAGCGGGTGCCGTATAGCGTGGCCTCGGGGACTGGATTGCCGGCGGGGTCCAGATACATGCCGACCGTGGCCGCGGCTGGGGCGGTTTCGCGGAAGTTCAAAAACCGGTCGCGCCCGTCGGCCAGATGCAGCGTCATGAACCCGCCGCCGCCAATATTGCCGCAGCACGGGTTCACCACTGCCAGCGCGTAGCCAACCGCCACTGCCGCATCCACCGCATTGCCACCCTGGCGTAACATCGCCAACCCGGCCTCCGACGCCGAATGTTGCGCGCTGACGACCATGCCGTTGCGCGCCTCCGTTGCATCAGGTGACGCCGCAAGCGCCGGAACGCCGACGATGAGGAGGGCTGCAAGGATCAAGCCTGATGGCGACATTGGCGACGCTCCGAGGGTGTCGAACCCTACCCTTCAAGCCCCGCGCCGAGCGAGGCGAGAAAGTCCTAACAAAATTTTTACGGTTCTCGATCAAAAATCGTCCAGTTTCTGACTAGGTGACCGATGCTGTCCATCCTTCGACGCTTGCCACCCTACGCGCCGGCGCTGATGTTACTGGTCGCGCTCACCATGGCCACGCTCGCGAGGGCCCGCGTATCCGCGCCCGGCGGTGAAGTGGCACTGGTGTTCCCACCCTGGTGGTCGCAGGCGCAAGTGATGAGCGAGGCCGCGGCCGAGGGCCAGGTTATCCGGCTGGGGCCTTGGCGCAGCGTGGTCGTCATCAGGCCGACCACGGACGGGCAGCCCGGTGGGGCCTGGCTGCGACTAAACCCGATCATGGCAGGATGTGGCGATGTTGCTTGATCCAGGAACGAGCGTGCAGCCCGAGGCAGTAGAGCTTCAAACCATACGCCGCCTCGCCAATCGCGGCCTGCAAACATTGTTGTGGCTGCAAGTGCCGCTCTGCGTCTTCGTGGCCTTGTGGAGGGGCGTCGACGCGATTTCCGCCGGCCTATCGACCGCGGGCATGGCAGCCGCGGCAACGCTCACTTGGGCCGCGTTCGGGTCGGGCGTGGCGACGCGGCTGACGGTTTCTGTTGCGCTGATGGGTTCGATTGCGGTGCTGCTGGCAGAAAGCGGCGGCGAATCCTGGCAGATCGACATCCACATGTATTTCTTCGCGGGCCTTGCCCTGCTGACCGCGTACTGCGACTGGCGCGCGATCGCATTGGCCACGGTGACCGTGGCATTGCATCATTTGCTGCTGAACGAATTCGTGTCGGCCATGGTTTATCCCGGCGGCCCAAACATCCTGCGCGTTCTGCTGCATGCCGTGATCCTCATTCTTGAGGCGTCGGCGCTGATGTGGGCCACCCACACCGTCGTGCAGTTGCTGGCAAGCCGGGCGCGTCTGTCGGAACAGGTGCATCTGGCCGACCAGCGCGCCGCAACCGCCGCGTTAGAAACCGAGCGTCAAGCACTGTTGGCCCGGCATGAGGTCGCAACCAACCTCGCCAGCCGCTTTCAGGACACCGTCACGAAGGTAGTCGGCGAAATGCTGGTCGCGACGGTCGAGATGCAGAAGACTGCATCCAACCTGTCCGGTATCGCCGGCGACGCGTCCGAACAGACGGCGGCAATCGCCGCGGCGTCGCAGCAAACCGCCATCAGCGTGATCTCGGTCGCGGAAGCTGCCGGACGGCTGACGGACAGCGTGTCCGGCCTGTCGGTGGAAATGGCCACCGCGGCCGTTGCGGCACGGGATGCCAGCGCCGCCGCCGAGCAGACCCGCACCACCGTGGCCGACTTGGCCGACGCCGCCAGCAAGATCGGCGAAGTGGTGAGCATGATCCATGGCATTGCCGGCAAGACCAACCTGCTGGCCCTGAACGCTGCCATCGAGGCCGCCCGTGCCGGAGAGGCCGGACGGGGGTTCGCCGTCGTGGCTGGTGAGGTGAAGGCACTGGCCGCGCAGACCGCGCGCGCCACTGCGGATGTGCAGGGCCATGTCGCCACCATCCAGGCCCGCACCGGCCCAGCCGTCGATGCGATCGGTGCTATCGCCCGCTCGCTGGCAGACCTCGGTTCGGTCACCGACCACGTTGCCGCGTCGATCCAGGAACAGGGCCACGCCACGCGGGAGATCGCCGCCGGGGTGCAACAGGCGGCCAGCGGCAGCGACGCCATCGCCTCGAATCTGGAGCAACTGGCGCGCAGCACCTCGCAAACCGATCGCGCGGCGGCAAGCGCGCAAGAGGCAGCGTCCCGCCTGTCCGACCGGTCGGACCGGTTGAACGAGGTGGTCAACCGGTTCGTGACAACGGTGCAGGCGGCGGCGTAGGTCGGCTCAGCCTAATAGGGCAAGACAGTCGAGGTCGTCGACGGCCAGCATGTTGCGCTCCAGGTTTGGCCACCAAACCCGCGCCGGCAGATTGCTGGTGGCCTGCCAGATCGGCCGCAGCATCTGCAGCAGAACCGACCAGCGATAGTCTTCGTCCAGCATCTGCCGTGTGTAGGTGGCTACGCCTAGCCCGGCGATGACGCCATGATAGGCGTCCAGCAGCGGCGCCTCGACCCGGCGGCGGCGATCGGGAAACCACAGCATCGCCATCATGTAGGCGAGGTCGGTCGTGACCGTGCCGATCGCCCAATCCTCCCAGTCCAGCAGCCGGACCCGATCGTAGTCGCTGTTGCGTGGTAGCAGGCAATTCCACCAATGCGCGTCGCCGTGAATTAGGGTCAGGTTTTTGCCGGTATCGAGACGCGCGAGCAAACGCTGTGGCGAGTCCAGCAGCCGCGCGACCACATCACGCCGTTCGTCCGGCAGTGCCTCCCCAAACCGGTCCATGAACTGTTCGAACCGCGCGACGGACCGGTGGAGAAACTGCGCCCACATCATATTGGCCGAACGCCCCGCAAGCTGCACCAGCCGTGGGTCGTCCCACATCGCCGCATGCAGGCCGCCCCATGCCTCAATCACGCTACGGCACTGCGGCACGCTGGGAGGCAGCGGATGCTCTGTTGCGGTGACATGCGTGTCGGTTAGATCCTCCAGCACCAGGTGCCATGGACTTGCCGCAGTCGCGCTGGCAGTCGCATAGCAGTGCGGCACGAGCCGCTTGGGCAAGGTCGGCGCGATGTCGCGGTAGAACGCGATCTCATGCCTGTTCGTGGATGGTCGGCCTTCGACAGCGGGGTGGCCCATTTTGATGATGAGCGACGACGGGGCGGCTTTGGCCCGGTTGCCCTCATAGGTCAAACCGATACGGATTGTATGTGAGCGTAGCTTCTTGACCGAACTCAGCAGCGTGACATCGGCCAATTCGCTGGACGCCAACACGCCGGATCGGCGTAGCACCTCCGTCAGATACGCGGCGGTTGCCGGTGTTGGCATGGACAGCGCCATCATGTTTGCCCCCTCTCTCACGGCCCCTTCGCTGCCCGTAACTGAGGTGACGACCGGGTTCAATCGGGATAGGCTGAGGGACATGATAGCCGCCTCCCCCAGATGACCCATGATTTCCAAGCGGACATCGACGCGGTGAACAGCATTGATGCCGTGCCGACCATTCTGAACGTTGTCTGTGCCACCACTGGGATGGGGTTCGCCGCCGTGGCTCGGGTGACGGAGGGGCGTTGGATCGCCTGCAATGTTCGCGACGATGTTCAATTCGGTCTGGCGCCTGGCGGTGAGTTGAAGCTGGAGACGACGATCTGCCACGAGATCCGGCAACATCGGCAGCCCGTGATCATCGACAACGTCGCCGAGGACGCGGAGTATAGGAACCACCACACGCCGGCCATCTACGGCCTGCAGAGCTACATATCGATGCCGATCATCCTGCAGGACGGCACGTTCTTCGGCACGCTCTGCGCCATCGATACCAAGCCTCGCTTGCTGAAGACGCCAACGGTCCTTGGCATGTTCAAGCTGTTTGCCGAGTTGATCGCGTTCCATCTCGACGCCCATGCGCGGATCGCGCTCAGCGAGTCACGGCTGGCGACCGAGGTCGAGACGTCGAACCTGCGCGAGCAATTCATCGCCGTGCTGGGCCATGACCTGCGCAACCCGCTCGCCTCGATCGGGAGCGGCGCCTCGATCCTGCTTCGGGAGCCGCAGACCGAGAAATCAACCCGCGTTGTCCAGCTGATGCAGAACAGTATCAAGCGAATGGCGGGGTTGATCGACAATGTCATGGATTTCGCGCGGGGTCGGCTGGGCGGCGGCATTACGCTGGCCGTCGATGCAGATGCCAGCCTGGGGCCGGCCCTGGAGCATGTCGTATCCGAGTTGCGGGCCAGTTGGCCGGATCGGCAGATCGAGGCAGCGTTCGACCTCCAAACGGCGGTAAGCTGCGATCCTGCCCGCATCGCCCAATTGTTTTCGAACCTGCTCGCCAATGCCCTCGCCCATGGTGTGCCGGAGTTGCCGATCACCGTGGCGGCCAGCGCCGGCAGCGGCGTATTCCGCCTGTCGGTCGCAAACCGTGGCGCGCCGGTTCCGGCGGAAACGCTGAAGCGTTTGTTTCAGCCATTCTTCCGGGGCGACGTCCGGCTGAACCAGCAGGGGTTGGGGCTGGGTTTGTTCATCGTATCGGAAATCGCCCGGGCGCATGGCGGCACGATCGACGTCACCTCCACGGCCGAGCGAACGCAGTTCACGTTCCAGATGCCATTGCAGGCCAGCGTAGGCTAGGCCGCATGCCCTATGCGGCGAGCGCCAGTTCCGCCAGTGGTTGGAGCTGAACCGCGCGGGTGCGGTCCGACACCAGCACATGGCCGGCGGGCACGCTGGTCCAGCCGCCCGCCGCATCGTCGATCGGCTCCGACACGACCACCAGCCCGCGGGCATCCTGCCGCCAATACAGCGTCGCCGGGCGATTGTCCGAGGCCCAGCGAAACGCCCATAGCCGCGCCCCGTCCGTCAGCGCCGCGGTGAAGCGCAGTGGGGCGGCGATGCCGGCAGCCCCCATCTTCGTGCGGATATCCGCCAAGGTGGCGGCGATGGCGGCGACTGGGTCTGCCGCGAGGCCGCGCGCCAGAGCGGCAAGGAAAATCGCCTCCGAATCCGTGGTGCCGGTTCGGTCGTCGTAGAAATCGTCGGGGATCATCGCCTCGACCCGGCGGCGCACTTTCGCCCACTCGCCCACCTGGCCGTTATGCATGAACATCATCCCGCCCGCGCTGAACGGGTGACAGTTCGCCCGGGTGGTGGCCGTGCCGGTGGAGGCGCGGACATGCGCGAAGAACAAGCCGGACCGTACCTGCGACGCCAGGGAGCGCAAATTTTCGTCCGACCAGGCGGGCCGGACCTCCCGATACAGCCCCGGTTCGGGCCGCTCGCCATACCAGCCCATGCCGAACCCATCGCCATTCGTCTCGGTCTTGCCTTCGCTGGCGTGCAGCGACTGATGCACTAACGAGTGGCACGGTGCGCACACCAGCGACTCAATCAGGATCGGCTCACCCTGGTAGGCAAGGAAACGGCACATGCGGCTGACATCCAAACGCAATGACTGACGCGAGACTGTAGCATTTCATCGGGCCGACATCACCTGATTTGACAGGCTGCGCATCCGACGCGATACCCCGCCGCCCCAACGATATCCTGGATCGCCAGCGCCATGCCCGTGCACGCATTCATCTTCCCCGGCCAGGGCAGCCAGTCCGTCGGCATGGGCCGGGACCTGGCCGCCGCCTTCACTGCCGCCCACGAGGTCTTCGACGAGATCGACGACACGCTGAAGCAGAAGCTGTCCAAGCTGATGTTCGAAGGCCCGGCCGAAGACCTGATCCTGACCGAAAACACGCAACCCGCGCTGATGGCCGTGTCCATGGCCGTGCTGCGGGTGCTGGAGACCGAGGGCGGCTTGTCGTTGAAGCGCAGTGCGGCGCTGGTCGCCGGGCACTCGCTGGGCGAATACAGCGCCTTAACCGCCGCTGGCAGCCTGACCCTGTCCGACAGCGCCCGGCTGCTGCGGCTGCGTGGCGAGGCAATGCAGCGCGCCGTCCCCGCCGGCGAAGGCGCCATGGCCGCCCTGCTGGGCACTGATTTGGAGGCCGCCCGCGCCATCTGCGCCGAAGCGGCCGAGGGTGAGGTTGTGGAGGCCGCAAACGACAATGGCGGTGGCCAGGTGGTGATCTCCGGCCACCGCACCGCAGTCGAACGCGCGGTGGAGCTTGCCAAGACGCGCGGGATCAAACGGGCGATGCTGCTCCCCGTGTCCGCGCCGTTCCACTGCTCGTTGATGGGTCCGGCGGCGGACGTCATGGCCGAGGCACTGGACGGTGCGGCCGTGCAAGGCCCCTTGGTGCCGCTGATCGCCAATGTGTCGGCGTCCAAGGTGACCGACCCGGCGGAAATCCGCTCCCTTCTGGTCAAGCAGGTGACCGGGACCGTGCGGTGGCGCGAATGCCTGCTGGCGGCGGTCGACCTGGGCGTCGACAGCTTCATCGAATTGGGCGCCGGCAAAGTGCTGTCCGGCCTGGCCCGCCGGGTGGCACCGGACGCTCGCACGGCATCCGCCGGGTCTCCGGCCGAGATCGAGGCGCTGCTGAAGACGCTGTAGCTGCCGGAACCAGACTGGGGCTGCGGCGCTAGGGTTCGTGACTGAACCTATTTGGTGGACGCCGAGATGATCCGGATAAGCATCGTTGCCCTGTTTTGCGCCATGGCGCTAAGTGGCTGCGCCGCCTATCAGCGCGATGCGGTGGGCGATCAGGAGAACCTGCTGTCCGCCGCAGGCTTCACCGTGCTGCCCGCCACTACTCAGGACCGTCAGACGATGCTGGCGGAATTGCCGCCCAATCGCCTGTCGCAGCGGATTGAGGGCGAACACGTATCCTACCTCTACCCCGATCTAGTACTGTGCCGCTGCCTCTACGTCGGCAGCCAGGCGGCTTTCGGCCGTTACCAGCAGATTATGGTGCAGCGGCAGATCGCCGGGGCGCAATTGCAGGCAGCCCGGCTGAATACCGATTTCGCCTGGGATTGGGGTGTTTGGGGCGGATATCGCGGGTTATACTACTAACTCACTCTGCTAACCTGTCGGCGCAGCCTTGCATTCCCGGGCTGGCCGTGCTTCACACCGCGCCTCCCTGCTGGGGCGCTTTGGCGGCGCCCTGGCTATGCCCACTTCCGGGCCGATCCAGCCATAGGGCCGAACATGCCATTATACGAATGCGTGCTTATTGCACGTAACGACGTCACGCAGCAGCAGGTCGAAACCGTCGCCGATACCATCGCCACCCAACTTGAGGGCGAAGGCGGGGCGATCAAGAAGCGGGAATACTGGGGCCTGCGCTCACTCGCATACCGCATAAAAAAGAACCGCAAGGGGCATTATATGCTTCTCGGTCTCGATGCGCCGCCGGCTTCCATCAACGAGATGGAGCGCCAGCTGGGCCTCAACGAAGATATCCTGCGCTTCATGACCATCCGCGTCGAAGAGATCAACGACGAGCCGTCCGCCATCCTGTCGCGCAAGTCCGACGATCGCGAGCGTTCGTTCCGTGGACCCAAGCCGGCTGGCCGGTTCGAGAGCGGCCGCAAGCGTGGCTTCGACGATCGCGAGGAATTCCGCGCGCGTGATGATTTTGGCCGCGACGAGCGCGGTGGTTTCAACCCTGGCGGGGAGGAATAAGCCCCTATGTCCGACATGAATCCCGCTGCGTCCAACGACAGCGACGTTAATCCCGCCGCCCGCCGCTCCGCGGTTGGTGCCCGCCGGCCGTTCTATCGCCGTCGCAAGTCCTGCCCGTTCTCTGGCCCGAATGCGCCGAAGATCGACTACAAGGATGTGCGCCTGCTGTCCCGCTTTTTGTCCGAGCGCGGCAAGATCGTGCCCTCCCGCATCACAGCGGTGTCGGCAAAGAAGCAGCGTGAGCTGGCGCAGGCGATCAAGCGCGCCCGCACCCTCGCCCTGCTACCCTACATTCTGGCCTAAGGAGCAGCCATCATGGCCGCCGTTGAACTGATCCTGATGCAACGGGTCGAAAAGCTAGGGCAGATGGGCGATGTCGTCCGCGTCAAGCCCGGCTTCGCCCGCAACTACCTACTGCCGCAGAAGATGGCTACCCGCGCCAACAAGGCGAACCGCGAGGCGTTCGAGACGCAGCGTGTCCAACTCGAGGCGCAGAACCTGCGCAAGCGTGAGGAAGCCGAGCGTTTTGCCGAGCGTATCGGCCAGATGACCGTCGTGATCATCCGCCAAGCCAGCGATTCAGGCAGCCTGTATGGCTCCGTTACGGTGCGTGACGTGGCCGATGCGTGCGTGGCCGACGGCCTGACGGTCACCCGCCAGCAGGTCATTCTCGAGCACCCGATCAAGGCGCTCGGCCTGGCTAAGGTGCGCGTCGTGCTGCACCCGGAAGTCTCGATCACGGTGACGGCCAACGTGGCCCGCAGCCCCGAGGAAGCCGAGAAACAGGCACGTGGCGAGCGCATCGGCCAGGATGCCGAGGACGAGGATGCCGCGGCTGACGAAGAGATCGCCGCGCTGTTCGAGCCCGGCGCCGAGCCCGGCACGCTGCCCAGCTAGCTGCCAAAATGCCGTTTTGGTGCCCAACAAAGCGCCAGACCGGCCGATTTGGCCTGCCTGCGGAATAACAGATAGTTACCGTTAGATGACCAAAGGTTTTTGACGGCGTAATGTTGAGCGCTCATGCTTGCCCGGCTTTTGTTGGCCGAGTGAGGTGCAATGCGGTCTATTCTCGATACGATCTTGCGACGGTACGTCACCAGCGGCCGTCTCTCTGTCCGTTACCCGGACGGCAGCCTCGTCACATATTCAGGCGCCGCAGGACCCGAAGCCGGCCTAGAGATTCGTACGGCGACGGCGCTTCGGCGTCTGATTATGGACCCCGCTTTGGCAGTCGGGGAGTGCTACATGGATGGCACACTATGCCCCCTTGGCGGAACAATCTACGACGTGCTGGACGTTCTCGGCCACAACATGATCGCGTCCGGGGCCCATCCCGGCCTGCAAATCGCGGACAAGATCCGCACGGCGTTCCGTCGGTGGGGCAGTTTAACCCGGCCACACAATCACGCCGCAACGTGGCGCATCATTACGACCTCGGCGACAAATTGTATGGTTTGTTTCTGGACAAGGACTGGCAATATTCCTGCGCCTACTTCCCGACCGGCAGCGAGACGCTGGAAGAGGCGCAGATTGCCAAGAAGCGCCACATCGCGGCCAAGCTGATGATGGACCGCCCAGACTTGACGGTACTGGACATCGGCTGCGGCTGGGGTGGAATGGGGCTGACGCTGGCCCGCGACTACGGTGCCCGGGTCACCGGCGTGACGCTCAGCACCGAGCAACTGGCCCGGGCGCGCCAGCGGGCTCAAGAGGCCGGGCTGAGCGATCGGGTGAAGTTCGAACTGCTCGATTACCGCGATCCAAGCCTGATCGGGCCGTTCGACCGAATTGTGTCGGTCGGCATGTTCGAGCATGTGGGCATCAACCATTACGACACGTTCTTCCATCACGTCCGGCGGCTTCTTGCGCCCACGGGCGTGTCGTTGATCCACGCGATCGGCCGGTCGGACCGGCCTTCCACGACCAATCCCTGGATCAACCGGTACATCTTCCCGGGCGGCTATTCGCCTTCCCTGTCGGAGGTGTTCCCGGCTGTCGAACGCAGCAAGCTGATTGCGACGGATGTGGAGATCCTGCGGCTGCACTATGCCGACACGCTGCGCCACTGGCGCCGCCGGTTCGCGGCCAAGCGGGTTGAGGCCGCGGCGATGTACGACGAGCGATTTTGCCGCATGTTCGAATTCTATTTGGCAGCTAGCGAGATCGCGTTCCGCCGCATGGGCCATATGGTCTGGCAAGTGCAGCTAACCCGCGAATTGCGCACGGTTCCGCTGACCCGGGATTACATTGTGGAGGCGGAGCATGGACATGGCGCGCTGTCTCCAGTGTCTCAGAATGCGAGCGAGGACGCCGACTAGCCAAAACTATCCCCGTTACTATCCACAGCTACACCCGGTATCCACAGGCACGGGGCGTGCCGTTTGGCTGCGACTCGTCTATGCTCGCGACTCGCATGAATAGCATCGACACGCCTCTCCTCGGACTCTCCCAGCGGATTCCGCCCTCTAACATGCAGGCGGAGCAGGCGCTGTTAGGCGCACTGCTTGCGAATAACCGAGCGTATGAGCGGGTGGCCGAATTCCTGGCGCCCGAGCATTTTGCCGACCCGGTGCACGGCCGGATCTTCGCCGCCATCCATCGCCGGGTGAACAGCGGCCAGTTGGCCGACGCGATCACCCTGCGGGCGGAGTTCGAGCATAGCGGCGTGCTGGATGATGTGGGTGGCACCGCCTATCTGGGCCAATTGCTGACGGCGATGGTCGGCATCATCAACGCCGGAGAGTATGGCCGGGCGATCCACGACGCCTGGCTGCGCCGCCAGTTGATCGATGTCGGCGAGGAGGTCGTCAACAACGCCTTCGGCGCCGATCCGGAAATGGACGGCAAGACCCAGGTGGAGGCAGCCGAGCAGCGACTGTTCGACATCGCCGATAAGGGCGTTACCACGGGCGGCTTCATCGTCTTCGAACAGGCGCTCACCGCCGCCATCCAAGGCGCCGAACGCGCCTTCCACCGACCCGGCGGCGTATCCGGCCTGGCAACCGGGCTGCGCGACCTGGACAAGAAGATGGGTGGCCTGCACCCCTCCGACCTGATGGTCCTGGCCGGCCGCCCCGGCATGGGCAAGACAGCACTTGCCACCAAGATCGCATTCGGCGCCGCCCGGTCCCTCCTGGCGGAGGCGCGAGCGAACGGCAATGGCGACGCCGTGCCGAAGGGCAGCGTCGCATTCTTTTCGTTGGAAATGAGCGCGGAACAGATCGCACTTCGTCTGCTAGCGGAGGAGGCACGGGTTTCCGGCGACAAGATCCGGCGCGGCGACATCGCCCAACGTGACTTCGACCGCTTCGTGCAGGTCAGCCGCGAGATCGCTGGTTTGCCACTTCATATCGACGAAACACCCGGCATTTCGGTATCGGCACTGCGCACGCGGTGCAGGCGGCTGAAGCGGACCAGTGGGTTGAGCCTCATCATCATCGACTATCTGCAGCTGATGCGCCCCTCCGCCGGCACGCGACCAGAAAACCGGGTGTTGGAGATCAGCCAGTTCACCCAGGGTTTGAAGGCGATCGCGAAAGAGATGGCGGTCCCGGTCATCGCCCTCTCCCAGCTTTCCCGCGCGGTAGAGCAGCGGGAGGATAAGCGGCCGCAGCTCTCCGACCTGCGTGAGTCCGGCACGATCGAGCAAGATGCGGACTGCGTCATGTTCGTCTATCGCGACGAGTATTATCTGCAACAACGCGGGCCGAAGCAGACGCAGTTCGACTCGGATGACAAGTTCAACGCCGCCATGGACAAGTGGCAGCAGGATATGGAGCGGGTGCATAACCGCGCCGAATTGCTGATCGAGAAGCAGCGCCACGGCCCGACTGGCAAGATCGACCTGCTGTTCGAGGGTGAGTTCACCCGCTTCGCCGATCTGGACCTCGTCCATAGCGACATGTAGCCGGCTCCTGCTATCGTCCGGCGAAACCACGGGGTGCGCGAATGGCCGAGATCAACCACCAGATCCTGCTCGCCAGCCGGCCGACCGGTGCGGTCAGCGCCGAAAATTTTCGCCTGGTCGAAACCCCGTTGCCGCCGCTGGTGGAAGGGCAGTTCAGGGTGCGCAATCACTTCCTGTCGCTGGACCCCTACATGCGCGGGCGCATGAACGAGACGAAATCCTACACCGCCTGCCAGGCCCTAAACGAGGTGATGGTCGGCGCCACCGCCGGTAAGGTCGTCGAATCTCGCAATCCGGCCTGGTCAGTTGGCGACACGGTAACGGCTGGGTTCGGCTGGCAGGAATACGGCACCACCGACGGCGCGGGCGTGAAGAAGGTGGATGCCAGCCGCGTCCCCCTCTCCGCCTATATCGGCTGCGTGGGCATGCCGGGTGCCACCGCCTGGTACGGGCTGCTGCATGTGTGCAAGCCGGTGGCCGGCGAGACCGTGGTGGTGAGTGCGGCCAGCGGCGCGGTGGGCAGTGTGGTCGGCCAACTGGCCAAGAAGCATGGCTGCCGGGTCGTGGGCATCGCCGGCGGCGCGGACAAATGCCGCTACGTGGTGGACGAGTTGGGGTTCGATGCCTGCGTCGACTACAAGGCCGGTGCGCTGGAGGCCGATCTGAAGGCCGCAGCGCCCAGCGGCATCGACTGCTATTTCGACAATGTCGGCGGCGTCGTGTTGGACGCCGTCATGGCGGACATGAACGCGTTCGGCCGGATCGCGATATGCGGCGCCATCTCCGGCTACGACGGCCACCCAATGATCATGGCCAATCCCCGTCTGATCCTGGTGTCCCGCCTGAGGATCGAGGGCTTCATCATCTCCGAACATCTGGACGTCTGGCCGCAGGCGCACGCCGAATTGGGCGAGATGGTCGCTAGTGGCGCGTTGAAATTCCGGGAAAGCATTGCACAGGGCCTGGCCAGTGCGCCGGTGGCATTCATGGGCATGCTGAAGGGCCATAATTTCGGCAAGCAACTGGTGAAGCTGATCCCGTGACAGCTTCGCCCGCGGCCGACTCCCTATGGCCGACCTGTCTCGAAATCGACACCGCTGCTGTTGTCGCCAATTGGCAATCGGTGCGGCGCGGCCCGACGGCCAGCGTGGTGAAGGCGGACGCCTACGGCTTGGGCGCCACCAAGATCGCCCCGGCCCTGCACGCCGCCGGGTGCCGTCATTTCTTCACCGCCCATCCGTCCGAGGCGATGGCCATCCGCGACCTCATCCCCGGCGCCATGCTGGCGGTGCTGAACGGGTTGTGGCCCGGCCTGGAGACAGACTTCGCCGCCAACGACCTGACCCCTGTGCTGGGCACGCTGGACGAGGTGGATCGCTGGGCCGCCCATGCCCGCCAGAACGGCCGCGCCCTGCCCGCCATCCTGCACATCGACACCGGCATGAACCGGCTGGGCCTGGATGCGTCGGAGTTGGAGGTCCTCGCCGCCGACCCGGCACGCCTCGGCGGGCTGACGATGCGCTACGTGATGACGCACCTCGTCTCCTCCGAATGCCCAGCCGATGCGATCAACGAGACGCAGCGCATCCGCTTCGCTGCCGCCTGCGCCCGGCTACCGGCGATGCCCCGCTCCCTCGCCAACTCCTCCGGCCTGTTCCTGGGGGCGGACTTCGACTCCGAGCTGTCTCGGCCGGGGGCCGCGCTGTATGGAGTGAACCCAACACCGGGCCAGCCGAACCCGCAGCGTTCCGTGGTGCGCCTGCGCGCCCGGGTGCTGCACGTGCGGGACGTGCCGCAGGGGGAGAGCGTTGGCTATAATGGCCAATGGACCGCCGTGCGGCCCAGCCGGATCGCAACGGTGTCGGTCGGTTATGCCGATGGCTATCTTCGTTCGCTCAGCCACCGCGCCACCGCGTATTTTGACGACCAGCCCGTGCCGCTGGTAGGTCGCGTATCTATGGACCTCTCCACCTTTGACGTGACGGAAGTACCCGGCCTCGCGGCCGGCCATTGGCTAGACATGATCGGGCCCGGCGGCGTGGATGCGCTGGCTGCGGAGGCCGGCACCAACGGCTACGAAATCCTGACCTCGCTCGGGCGTCGTTATAAGCGCGTCTATCTGTGATCGTGCTCGACTGGCTGGCGGCCATCGGCCGCGCAGCGTTCGCCATCTGCCGCACCACCGGCGCCGTCGCCCTGTTCGGGGCGGAAGGCGTGTCCCACATCGTCCGCCCGCCTTATTACGGGCGCATGTTCCTGCGGGCGTTCCTGGAATTCGCCTATTTCAGCCTGCCGGTGGTGGCGCTGACGGCGGTGTTCTCCGGCATGGTGATCGCGCTGCAATCCTACACCGGCTTCTCCCGCTTCAATGCGGAGGGCGCGGTCGCCTCCATCGTCGTGCTCTCGGTGGTGCGGGAGTTGGGTCCGGTGCTGGCCGGGCTGATGGTGGCGGGCCGTGTGGGTGCGGCGATGGCGGCCGAACTCGGCACCATGCGCGTGACCGACCAGATCGATGCGCTGGGTACATTGTCCACTAACCCGATGAAATACCTGGTGGCCCCTCGCCTGCTGGCCGGCACGTTGGCGTTGCCGCTGTTAGTCGTTGTGGCCGACATACTGGGCGTTGCTGGCGGGTATCTGGTTGCCACTGTGAAACTGGGGCTCAGTCCGTCTGCCTACCTGAACAACACGTTCAACTTCGTCACCACCAACGACGTCGTCAGCGGGCTGGCCAAGGCCGCGGTGTTCGGCTTCCTCATCGCGCTCATGGGCTGCTTTCATGGCTATAACAGCAAGGGTGGCGCGCAGGGCGTTGGCGCCGCGACCACATCGGCCGTGGTGATGGCCTCCATCATGATCCTGGCGGGCGACTACGTGCTGACGGAGTTGTTCTTTGCCCACTGACCCGATCCCCAAGATCCGCATCCGCGGGCTGCGCAAGCGCTTCGGCGACAAGCAAGTGCTGGACGGCGTTGACCTGGACGTGATGCCAGGCACCTCGATGGTGGTGATCGGCGGCTCCGGGACCGGCAAGTCCGTCCTGCTGAAATCCATCCTCGGCCTGGTCGAGCCCGACGAAGGCACGATCGAGATCGACGGCCGCAACATCCTCACGATGAGCCGGCACGAGCGGGAAACGCTGAACCGCCAGATCGGCATGCTGTTTCAGGCCGGCGCGCTGTTCGACAGCATCCCGGTTTGGGAAAACGTCGCATTCGGCCTGCTGGCGCAGCAGAAGATGAGCCGTGACGACGCCCGCAAGCGCGCCGGCGAAGTGCTGAGCCAGGTCGGCCTCGCCGCGAGCGTCGGTGACCTGTCCCCGGCCGAACTCTCCGGCGGCATGCAGAAGCGTGTCGGCCTCGCCCGTGCCATTGCCGCGCAGCCGAGCATCCTGTTCTTCGACGAGCCGACCACCGGGCTGGACCCAATCATGGGCGCCGTCATCGACGGTCTTATCGTGGATTGCGTCAAACGCCTTGGCTCGACCGCCGTCGCCATCACCCACGACATGGCGAGCGCCGTGCGCATCGGCGACCGCGCCGCCATGCTCCACCGTGGCAAGATCGTCTGGACCGGCCCCGCTGCCGACCTGCTGCAAAGCGGCAACGAGGTCGTGGACCAGTTCACCCACGGCCGCCGCGACGGCCCGATCCAGATGGAATTGCGCAAGTAGCCGGCGGCTCAGTCCTCCGCCTGCACGAAGGTCACCACCGTCAGCACCGCCGCCACCGCTGCGGCCGGCCATAGTGCTCCCAGGCCAAGTTGGCGGAACACGAACCCGCCAATCACCGCACCCGCCACCAGGCCCAGCCAGCGCAGAAAATTGGGCACCCAGCCGAGCGGCGGGCCCCCCATCATCGCGCTCGCCATATGCTGCGCCATCTTCACCAGCGTGCCGGTCATGTAGGTCAACCCGACGCTGACCTCGCCGTCATGCTCGAACACGCTGTTCTCCACGCCCATGGCCAGCGTGGCAGCACAGATCGCCAGTGTGGTCTGGCCGAACGCCTGCAGCGCGCCCGCCATGGTCAGCAGGGCCGTAACCAGCGTCATCACCGCGGCCCTGCCGCCACGTACGACCCGGCGCAGCAGCGTGGCCAGGATCACGCCTACGACAAACAGGCCAACGATGCCCAGCGGAACCGCTGCGTGTGCCCAATCGGGGCTGCTCAACTCCACCCCCATCTGGGTGGAATTACCGCTCATGAACGAGATGAAGACGCCGCCGAGCCATAGGAAGCCGATGGCGTCGACGTAACCCGCAAGCCCGGCCAGGAAGATGGCAAGGGGCTGGTCCCGCCTTGGACGGAACACCTAGGCGGGTTTTGTCCCATTGCCGCTGTGTGCCGGGTCGGTCTGGGACGGCGGGTCGCTTGCAGGGAAGCTCTCGTCCAGCGACTCGTCCAACGCGTCCTCGTCGGCCTGTGTCGGCGGGGGGGATTTTGGATCAGCCATCGCGGTTCTCCCTAGGGTATTCGGTGGTAACTTCTGCCCAGCCGCCCGAGTGCTTGACCGGCCGGGCGGGCCAGAGGATGGCTGCGTCATGGCCAAACCCACCCATCGATTTGTCTGCCAATCCTGCGGTGCCGTCACGGGCAAATGGTCGGGCAAGTGCGATTCTTGCGAAGAGTGGAACACGATCGTCGAGGAGCCGATCGAAAACCGCCCCGGCGCGCCGAAAGCCGGCGGCAAGTCGTCGCGGCTGGACTTCGTCGGCCTGCAAGGCACCGCCGAGCCACCGCCCCGCGCCCAAACCGGTATCGCCGAACTGGATCGCGTGCTGGGCGGCGGGTTGGTCAACGCATCGGCGGTGCTCGTGGGCGGCGATCCGGGCATCGGCAAGTCCACGCTGTTGCTTCAGGCAGCGGCATCCTTGGCCCGGGCCGGACGGCGCGTCCTGTATATCACCGGGGAAGAATCGATCGACCAGGTCCGCCTGCGCGCCCGGCGGCTTGGCCTGTCGGATGCCAAGCTGGAACTGGCTGCCACCATCAACGTGCGCGATATCGCCGCGGCGCTGGAGCAGGCGACGGACGCCGCGCTCGTGGTGATCGACTCGATCCAGACCATGTGGATGGACACGATCGATTCGGCACCGGGCACGGTCAGCCAGGTGCGCGCCTGTTCGTTCGAGCTGATCCGGTTGGCGAAGTCGCGCGGTTTCGCCCTTGTTCTCGTGGGACATGTCACGAAGGACGGCGCCCTGGCCGGCCCGCGCGTGCTGGAGCACATGGTCGACGCAGTGCTGTATTTCGAGGGCGATCGAGGCCACCAATTCCGCATCCTGCGCGGGGTGAAGAACCGCTTCGGCGCCACCGACGAGATCGGCGTCTTCGCCATGACCGAAACGGGGCTGGCGGAAGTTCCCAACCCCTCCGCCCTGTTCCTGGCGGAGCGCCGGGGCAACATCGCCGGGTCAGCCGTGTTCGCCGGGCTAGAGGGCACGCGACCGGTTCTGGTCGAGGTGCAGGCCCTGCTATCCCCCAACGCCGGCGGATCGCCGCGCCGCTCGGTCATCGGCTGGGATAGCGGGCGGCTGAACATGATGCTGGCGGTGTTGGACAGCCGCGCCGGGCTGCGCCTGTCCAGCCACGACGTGTATCTTAACGTCGCAGGCGGTCTGCGCGTGATCGAGCCGGCAGCAGATTTGGCCGTCGCCGCCGCCCTCGCCTCCGCCGCGACGGAAACGCCGACCGACGCCGGCACGGTCTATTTCGGCGAGATCGGGCTGTCGGGCGAGGTGCGGCAGGTAGCGCAGGCCGACGCCCGGCTGAAAGAGGCGCAAAAACTGGGCTTTGCCGCCGCGTGCCTGCCGCGTCGCCTAGCCCAGGGCGGGCGCAAGCCGGCGGTGCTCCCCGGCTTGCGCCTCAACGAGATGGGTCATCTGGCGGAGCTGGTGGCCGCGTTCACCGGCAAGGGCTAGGCCATCTGGCCCAGCCGATCCAACCCGGCGGCGCTGCCCAGCACGGCTGCCTTCTCGCCGCGGGTCATCGCCGCGGCGGCGGCTTCAAGTGTGTCAGCCTCCTCCAGCTTCGCCAGGCCGGTCGCCAGCCCGGCATCCTCGGAGCGACGCCGCGTCGGCGGCAGCATCCGGACATGCGCGGCCCACAGCGCCGGGTCATCGCGCAGGCGGCGCATTGCCTCCGGGGTAGGCCCATCACCCATCTCGCGGGCGCGCGCGACCGCCATGACCAGCACGGGCGGGGGCGCCACCTCCTCCGGGATCCGCAGCAACCCGATCCGGCGTAACCCACGCCCAATGCCGGCGCTGCCCGTGACCAACACCAGCGGGATCGCGAGGGCCTGGCCGATCACCACGGGCGACATCCAGGCCAGCAGATAGGGCGACACCAGGAACGACGCGACAGCCAGCGATATGCCGAACAGCGTGTGCCAGGCATACAGCCGCGCAATCATGCCGAACGGAATACTGCCATCGTCGCGGCGCTGCGCGTTCCAGCCGGAGTCCCGCCCCAACAGGATGGCGAACACGTCCAATGACTGCGTCAGCATCGTCACCGGTGCCAGCAGCCCGGCAATCACCGTCTCCAGCAGCAGGGAAAACATGGCCCGGATCGCCCCGCCACAGCCGCGCCGCATCCGGCTATCGAACAGCAGGGCGATATAGGCCAGCAGCTTCGGCGCCAGCAGCAGCGCCATAGTGCCGATGAACACCAGCTTCGCACGCTCCGGGTCGATGATCGGCCAGGTCGGAAACAACGACTTCCCGTTCGGGAAATAATCCGGCCGAATGAACCGCGACTGCAACGAGATCAAGATCCCGACAAGGATGAACGCCAGCCACATCGGCGCGGTGATGTAGGACCCGATCCCCGTCAGCAGATGCATCCGGCTCACCCAATGCAGCCCCCGCGACGGCAGCACCGCGATATGTTGCAAATTCCCCTGGCACCACCGCCGGTCCCGCACCGCCAGATCCGGCAAGGAGGGCGGGCTCTCCTCATATGACCCCGGCAAACCCGGCACCATATGCACTGCCCAGCCGCCCCGCCGGATCAGCGCCGCCTCGACGAAATCGTGGCTGAGGATGTGGCCGCCGAACGGCTTGCGCCCCCGCAGCAGCGGCAAGCCGGCCTGCTCGGCAAACGCCACCGTGCGGATCATCGCATTATGGCCCCAGTAATTGCCCTCCGCCCCGTGCCACCAGGCGATGCCATGCGCGATCACCGGCCCGTACACCCGCCCGGCAAACTGCTGCATCCGGGCAAACAGGCTGTTGCCGTTGGCAATCGTCGGCAGTGTCTGGATCAGACCCACTTCCAGATGCTGCTCCATCGCGGCCGCCAGCCGCACCAGGGCGTCGCCGGTCATCACGCTATCGGCGTCCAGGATCAGGAATTGCGGGTAGCCGCCGCCCCAGCGCCGCACCCAGTCGGCGATGTTGCCAGCCTTCCGCTCGGTATTGATCGGGCGGCGGCGATAAAACACCCGCGACCCCGAGCCCAGCCGGTCGCGCAGGGCAAGGAACGCCGCCTCCTCCGCCACCCACACATCGGCATCCGTCGTGTCGCTGAGGATGAAGGTATCGAACTGGCTACCCTGCCCGGTTTCCCGCAACGACAGCTGGATCGCCTCCAGCCCTGCCATCACCCGGGAAGGCTGTTCGTTATAGGTCGGCATCAACAGCGCCGTGCGTATGCCCAAGCTTGGTAGCGGAGTCCGCAGCCCGATTCCCAGCCGGCGCCCGCCACGGAACAGGCAGGATATGAACCCGGCCACCGAACTGGTGAACGACAGTGCAATCCAGGCGAACAGCGCCACGAACAGGACCATCAGCACCACGATCAGCGTGGTGATACCGCCGGAGTCCAGCACCGCCGCCATCTCCCGCGCCGCCTGCACCGTCATCGCGATCGCGGGAACGATCACGACCAGCCGGCGAAGCCACACCAGATGAGGCGCCTTGCCCACAGGTCGCATCCGCGGCGCCGCCGGGCCACGCAGCGCCTGCACTGGCATGTCCAGCGGCGTCTCCAGCGGCAGCGCCGCGGGGGAGTCCGGACTTATGTGGTCCATCGATACAACCAGGTCTCGGTGAGCGGGGTATCGCCAGCCATCAGCCGGCCGTGCAGTTCGATCGCCGTCTCGCGGCCCGGCACCAGCTCGAAGCTGATGCGCCAGCCGACCCCGGGAATCTCGGTCGACGTTAGGTTGCGCAGCTGGCCCTTGTCGTTCGTGACATCCAGCTTCGGTGTGATGCCGGGCTTCAACGGCGCCAGATCCAGCACGACCAACCGCGACCCATCCGGCCCCGGCCCAACCATGGTGTTGGTGAACGGCGTCGGCAGCCCTTTCACCGGCGGCGCGGCACACCAATGCAGCCTGTAGGCGTAATTATACGCCACCCCCGCCTGCAGCTTCGATTTCGGCCGCCAAAACGCGACGATGTTGTCGTTCACCTCTTTATCGGACGGGATCTCCACCAGCATCACCGAACCCTCGCCCCAGTCGCCGATAGGCTCGATCCAGGCGCAGGGGCGGTTTTCGTATCGTGACTCGATATCCTCGTAGCCGGCGAAGCTGCGTTTGCGCTGCTGCAGGCCGAATCCCTTCGGGGATTTGTCCATGAAACTGCTCACCTGCAGCCGGGTGGGGTTGTCCAGTTGCCGCCACAGCGTCTCACCGCGCCCGGTCAGCATCAGCAGCCCATCCGAGTCGTGGACCGCCGGGCGCCAATCATCCACGCGATTGCGTTCATTGCCGTCGAACAGGAACATGCTGGTCAATGGCGCGATGCCGGCCTGGTCGATGTCGACCCGGGGAAACAGCGTCACGGTCGTTTCGAACACCGTGTCCACGCCCGGCGAAATCACGAACTTGAAGGCGGCAGCCGCACTTTGGCTGTCCAGCAGCGCATACACCGTGATCGGCTGCGCCACCTTCCCCGGCTTCGGACGTTCGATCCAGAATGTCTTGAAATATGGAAATTCCTCGCCGCCCGGGTCCGCCGTCTTGATCGCCAGGCCCCGGGCCGACAGGCCGTAGCCGAGCCCTTTCGCCACCGCCCGGAAATAGCTCGCGCCGAGAAACGCGGCGACCTCGTCGAAATAATCCGGCCGGTTCAGCGGCGCATGCAGCCGGAACCCCGCATAGCCGAGATCCTCGTTGGTTGGGCGCTGCACGCTACCGAAGCTGAATTCCTCCGGATTGTAGCGCACCGGGGCACTGCGACCGTCCACGACCTCATTGACGTCGATGCGGCCCTTGTAGATCGAGCCTCGATGGAAGAATTCCACCTGCCACGGCAGCTTCGTGTCCCGCCACAGCGCATGCCGCTTGTCGAAGCGGAGCATGCGGTATTGGTCGTAGCCAATATTGGCGAGATACCCCGGCAGGCCGGTTTCCTGCGCCTGAAAGGGCCTGGAGGCGAGATCCCGCGCCGCGTCGCGCACGGTGGCGGCGGAGAAGGCGGTGCCGGTGTCAGGGGCGGCCAGGCTGGGCCGCGCTGCCAGTACCGCGGGCAAGGCGGCGGCGGCGGCGAGTAGGTCGCGTCGTTGCAAACTCTGGATCTCCGATGCATCCACACCACAATGTGCGCAGACGTGTAGGGTTGCGTCATGATCCGCTAGACCAGTCACATGCCACCCGTTACGAGGAGCGCCATCATGACCGACCTACGCATCACAGCCGGCGCTTTCACCTTCGGCGCCCGGTTCGAGGCATCTGCCCCCCGCACTGTGGCCAAATTCCGCAGCCTGCTACCCTACCGCGAGCGCGTTATCCATGTGCGTTGGAGCGGTGAGGCCTGCTGGATTCCGTTAGGTGACCTCGACCTCGGCCTCGGCTACGAGAATCCGACCAGCTACCCGGCGCCGGGCCAAATCATTCTGCACCCAGGCGGCGTCAGTGAGACGGAGATCCTGTTGGCCTATGGCAGCGTCCAATTCGCCAGCAAGGTTGGCGTTCTCGCCGGAAACCACTTCCTCACCGTCACTGAAGGGCTGGAGAATCTGCCGGCTTTGGGTAAATCTGTGCTGTGGAGTGGAGCGCAGGAGATTGTGTTCGAGCTTGTTGGTTAACCAGAGCCTCTTCGCATGAACTGGGTCGATGTCGCCATCCTGGCGGTGATTGCCTTTTCTGGCATGCTCGGATTCCTGCGCGGGATGGTGCGGGAGGTTTTCGGGCTGATCGCCTGGGTCGGCGCCGTCATCGCTGCGATCTGGTTCTTCCCGCAAGTTCAAGGCATTGCCCGCCGCTCCATCGAAAACCCGGACATCGCGGATCCAGTAGCGTTCGGCGCGGTTTTCCTGGTCGTGCTGATCATCCTGTCGCTGATTGCGCGCATGTTGGGCGGTGCTGTACGCAAGTCGGCGCTCGGTGGATTGGACCGCACGCTGGGCCTGGTCTTCGGGCTGGCCCGCGGTGCGGTGTTGATGATCGCTGCCTATCTCATAGCTGGTGTGGTCGAACCGGTGGACCGCTGGCCCAATGAAGTGTTGGCAGCGCGCACCTTACCATCCATCTATGTCGGATCGGTCTGGGTCGTACAACGTCTGCCGCCGGAGTATCGGCCGGCGCTGCCCGTCCCGCCGACCGATCGGCCCGCGAGTTCGGCAGATCTGCTACATGCCAACCCCGTAGGCCGCGCGCTCGGCTCACCGCCGCCGCGCCTGTAGGAGTGTCGCTCATGCTGCCGGACCGTTTTGACGACGACAAGCCGCACGAGGAATGTGGAGTTTTCGGTGTCTGGAATGTGCCAGACGCCGCGGCGCTCACCGCGCTGGGCCTGCACGCGCTGCAGCATCGTGGGCAGGAAGCCACGGGCATCGTTAGCTTCGACGGGCAGAAATTCCACCAGCACCGCGGCCTCGGCCTGGTCGCGGATACATTCGGCGATGCGCGGGTCATCTCGTCACTGCAGGGCCCGACCGCAGTCGGGCACAACCGATATGCCACGACCGGCGAGACGATTCTGCGCAACGTGCAGCCACTCTATGCCGATTTCGAGTTCGGTGGCCTAGCGGTCTCGCATAACGGTAACCTGACCAACGCGATGGCGCTGAAACGCGCCCTCGTGCGTCGCGGCTGCCTGTTCCAGTCCACCACCGATAGCGAGGTGTTCGTTCACCTCATCGCCATCAGCCTGTATTCCACCGTGGTGGACCGTCTGATCGACGCGCTGAAGCAGGTCGTCGGCGCCTACTCCCTGGTATGCCTCTCCAACGACGCGCTGATGGGCGTCCGCGACCCGCATGGCGTTCGTCCCCTGATCCTGGGGCGCATTGGCGGCAACGAGCGCAATAATGGCGGCTGGGTCCTGGCCTCCGAAACCTGCGCGCTGGACATTGTGGGGGCTGAATTCGTCCGGGACGTGGAGCCGGGCGAGATCGTTATCATCAACGACAAGGGCGTTCACAGCATCAAGCCATTCAGCCCGGCGAGCGACCGGTTCTGCGTGTTCGAATATATCTATTTCGCCCGTCCCGACTCGGTCGTCGAGGGCATGCCCGTCTACGAAGCCCGCAAGCGCATTGGTGAGGCCCTCGCCCGCGAATCGGCGGTGCCGGCGGATGTGGTGGTGCCGGTGCCGGATTCAGGCGTGCCCTCTGCCATGGGCTACGCCGAGGCGAGTGGCCTACCCTTCGAGCTTGGCATCATCCGCAATCACTATGTCGGTCGCACTTTCATCGAGCCGACTGACCAGATCCGCAACTTGGGCGTGAAGCTGAAGCACTCCGCAAACCGAGCCGTGCTGAAGGGCAAGCGCGTCATCCTTGTGGACGACTCGATCGTGCGCGGGACCACCAGCCGCAAGATCGTGGAAATGGTGAGACAGGCCGGCGCCGCGGAGGTGCACATGCGCATCTCCTCCCCGCCGACGACACATTCCTGCTTCTACGGCATCGACACGCCGGAACGTGGCAAGCTGCTGGCCGCGCGGCATGACGTCGCCGAGATGGCCAAGCTGATCGGCGCCGACACCCTAGCCTTCATCAGCATCGACGGGCTGTACGAGGCGCTGGGCAAGGCTGGCGGGCGTGGCGCGCAACCGGCCTATTGCGACGCCTGCTTTACCGGCGACTACCCGATCAGCCTGTCGGACATGACCAATGAGGCAGAGCGTCAGCTCAGCCTGCTACCCGGCCAGTGACCCGGCGTTGACGGGTCGCGTTGCTTTCGTCACCGGGGCGAGCCGCGGAATCGGGGCTGCTGCGGCGATCGCCCTGGCGAAAACCGGGACGCATGTGGTGATAACGGCCCGCACCCAGGGTGGCCTGGAAGAAACCGACGACGCGATCCGCGCCGCCGGCGGCACCGCGACCCTGTTGCCGCTGGATCTGGCGGAGGGCGACGTGCTGGATACCGTCGGCCCTAGCCTGTTCGAGCGGTTTGGCAGGCTGGACGCGCTGATCCACGCCGCCGGGTCGCTGGGAAAGCTCACCCCAGCGCCGCACATCCTGCCACGGGACTACACGGCCACGGCGGCGGTGAATATGGAGGCGGCTTGGCGGCTGATCCGCACCTGCGGCCCGTTGCTGCTGGCGAGCAGCGCCGGGCGTGCCGTGTTCGTCACCGATGCGTTGGTGGCCAACCCGCGGGCGTACTGGGGCCTGTATGGTGCCACCAAGGCAGCGATGCAGCATCTGGTGCTGTCCTGGGCGCACGAGACGGAGGACACGACCTGCCGGGTAAACCTGTTCGACCCCGGCCCGGTCGCAACCCGGCTACGCAAGGAGGCAATGCCGGGTGAAAACCCTGCCAAGCTGCGCCAACCGGAGGATGTGGCCGATCCGCTCGTTGCCCTGTGTGCCGCGACCGAGCAGCGGCACGGTGCGATCGTCACGGTGGCTTAGACCCCCGCCTTCGGATGCGCGGCGGTCAGCCGGGGACGCAGCAGAACCCGTTTCGTCTGCTGCAATCTCTGCTGGATTGGTCGGTCCAACCAGCGGTCGAATGCAACCCCGGCGAGTACTCCGCAGCCAGCGCAGGCCAGGCACAGCACGTTGGTGACGGGCAGGTTCAGCCGCATGACTATGCCTGCCATCAACGTGACTACGGAGAAATGGACCAGGTAGATCGAGTACGACGCCTGCCCCAGCAGCATCAGGACGCCCGGCACGCGAATGCGGCCCGCCTGCTCCAACCGGACCAGCGATACCACGATCGCCCCTGCGCCGAGCGCACAGGCAATCCCGGCCCATTCCGGGTGATCGTTCCGCGCCATTCCGACTACGAACGCCCCAATGCCCGTCAGCAG
The DNA here is from genome assembly GCF_009765685.1 of Acidisphaera sp. L21. Classification (GTDB taxonomy): domain Bacteria; phylum Pseudomonadota; class Alphaproteobacteria; order Acetobacterales; family Acetobacteraceae; genus LMUY01. The sequence goes on from NZ_LMUY01000133.1 coordinate 35,729, forward strand.
CACGGCATTCCAGACCGGCGCCGGCAGCAGGTTGGATGCACGGCGCAGCCACCAGGCGCATCCTAGCCCGACGGCAAATTCCAGACAGATCGAACGCAGGTAGTAACCTGCCAGACCCAACTCCGCCCCGCTTAGCGTCAGCAACAGTGTGGCGACCTGCCATGCGAGCAGCAGCGCCAGCCCCATCGTCCGGTTGATGATGATGACGGCGAACACGGCGTAGAAGAAAAGTTCGTAGGTTAACGTCCAGGTGACGTTTACCAGCGCGTCACCAAGCTGGGGCAGCAATAACGTGCTTGCCACCAGCGCGGATGGGGCCAGCTTGCCAATCTTATCCGGCCCTCCAAAGCCGAGGGAATAAAGGGCGATCGCCGGCACGGTCATAATCCAGACCGAGGGATAGATCCGCACGAGCCGGTTGTAGACGTAGTTCCCCAACCGAACCGGGCGGCCGATATCGGCCCCATGCACGTAGGCGATGATGAAGCCGCTGAGCACGAAAAACAGGTCGACGCCACGGTTGCCGGCGGCAAACCAACCGCCGAACGGCACGTGACCCGACCGGATGCCGAAGATAAACTGGGTGTGGAACAGCACGACCAGCAGCGCCGCCACCGCCCGAAGCATCTCCAGCGATCGCAGTTTCGGCAAGCTGGCCCCTCCAGTCGACGCAATTTGGCAGAGTTTGGTTAACGTGAACTAGCACGTCACTCTGCCAGATTTGCATCACTCTGCAGGCATGATCCTGCCGCTCGGCGCCTGTTCCAGGCTGGAATCGTGTCGCAGCGCCATGACGATGACCATTGCCACGAAGCCGGCCGCAGCCAGGGTCCACAGCCCGCCGTTATAGCTGCCGGTCGCATCTTTGATGTAGCCCATGGCATAGGGGCCAAAGAAACCCGATAGATTGCCGATGGAGTTCACCACTGCGATCCCGCCGGCGGCAGCCGGGCCGGAAAGGTAGGCGGTGGGCAGCGTCCAGATGACGGGCAGCGAGGCGAAGATTCCGAACCCAGCGACAGTGAACGCCACCATCTTGACCAGCGGATCGTCGAACATCGTCGAGGCGCCGATACCGGCGGCGGCGATGAACAGGGCGATTGCCGCATGGCCCTTCCGCTCCTGCTTCAGATCGGACCGCCGGCCCCACAGCACCATCCCGACCGTTCCGACGATATACGGCAGCGCAACGACGAAGCCGGTCTGCAGGTTGCTGAGGCCGAAGCCTTTCACGATGGTCGGCAGGAAGAAGCTGAAGCCATAATTACAGGCGACCGCGCCGAAATAGACCAGCGACACCGCCAGCACACGTGGGTCGGTCAAGGCCTGCCACACGCTGTAGTGCCGGGCGGCTTCGCGGACCTTCTGTTCGGTCGCCAGACGGTTGATCAGCCACGCCTGCTCATCCGCGGCAAGCCAGGTCGCATCGGCCGGCTTGTCGGTGAGGTAGAACAACACCACGACGGACAGAACCAGGGCGGGCGCGGCCTCCAGAATATACAACCACTGCCAACCATGCATGCCCATCCAACCATCCAATCCCAGCAGCGCACCCGACACCGGCGCACCGATGACGGAGGACAGGGGAATGGCCGCCATGAACAGGCCGATGATGCGCGCCCGCTCCTTCGCCGGAAACCACAGCGTCAGGAAGAAGATGATGCCGGGGAAGAAGCCGGCCTCGGCAAAGCCCAGCAGCACGCGCACGACATAAAAGCTGGTTTCACCACCGATAAACGCCATCGCGCCGGACAGCAGGCCCCAGCTGAACATGATCCGCGCAATCCATTTCCGCGCGCCGAACCGCTCCAAGAACAGGTTCGAGGGGACTTCGAACAGGAAATACGCGATGAAGAAGATGCCGGCGCCTAAGCCGAACGCCGTCTCGGACAGGCCCAGGTCTTTGCTCATGGTCAGCTTGGCGAAGCCGACGTTCACCCGGTCCAGATAGGCGACGAAGTAACACAGCACCAGAAACGGTACCAACCGCAGCGTTACCCGGCGAAGGGTCCTTGCTTCCAAATCCATCGAACATTCCCTGCAATACGCTGCCTTTGCGGCAGTTCGTTATGGTGCCGACTGTGGCGAAACCGGCCGCGGCTGGAAAGAACAATCTGAACCCAGCGCACCGCGTCACGTTGACCCGTGAGGGGGTAGCGGAGCACCAACCCAGTGATCAAATTACGTATACTTGCGGGATGCCTCGCCCTGGGGCTTGCCGGATGCAACGGTTCCGCCTCCCCGCCAGCAGTGGGACAGCGCGTCGGCGACTCGCTGGACAATGCAGGCGTCGCTACGGGAAACGCGCTCGGGCGGGCGGGCGATGCTACCGGGAGTGCTCTGCAGCGGGCCGGCAACAGCGTGCAAAAGGCGACCTCGCCTTAGCGGATCAGACCCGGTGGCTGTTCACCCCGGTCCGATCAGAACGCCTCGGGTTTCGCCAGCGGCTGCAGCAAGTGGATCGGATTGACCCCAGGTCGTTTACTCGTCGGCGTAGGGGTTCTTCGTTCCGCGGAACTGCAGTCGGATAGGGGTGCCGGGCAAGTTAAAACTATCGCGTAACCCATTGACCAAATAGCGGCGATAATCTTCCGGAGTTTGTTCCGCCCTGGTGCCGAAGATAATGAAGGTCGGCGGTCGCGCCTTCGCCTGGGTGGTGTAGCGCAGCTTCAAGCGGCGGCCGTCCACCAACGGCGCGGCGTGCCGTTCCAGAGCGGCTTCGAACCACCGGTTTAGTTCGCCGGTGGGCACGCGGGTGTTCCAGATGGTGTGGATTCGGCGCACGGCGGGCAGCAGCTTATCCACCCCGGCACCGGTCATGGCCGACAGGGTGACCACCGGAATGCCCTTCATCTGCGCCAGACTGGTTTCCAACCGGTCGCTGACGCCTTTGCGCGCTTCGTTCCGGTCCGCGACCGCGTCCCATTTGTTCAGCGCGATCACGCAGCCGCGGCCCTCACGCTCGATCAGGCGCGCAATCTGCAGGTCCTGCTCGTGAATGCCGTCCACCGCATCAATGCAGAGCACGACGACCTCCGCCATCTTCAGCGCTTCGATGGTGGACGAGGTGCTCATCTTCTCCAGCCCCACCTCGATCCGCGCCTTCTTGCGCAGGCCCGCGGTATCGACCAACTCGATCGGCCCCTCTTCGTCGGAGAAGCGGACGGCGACGGAATCCCGGGTCAGCCCTGGTTCCGGGCCGGTGATCATCCGCTCCTCGCCAAGCATGCGGTTCAGCAGGGTGGATTTGCCCGCATTGGGCCGGCCAACGACAGCCAAGCGCAACGGACGATTCAGGCCGTCCTCATCCTCCTGCCTAGCAGGCAAGCGATCGGCAATTTCGCCCATCAGATCCGCAAGGCCCTCGCCATGCTCCGCAGAAACCGCCAGCGGCTGCCCAAGACCGAGGCTAAAGCCTTCCATCGCCGCCTGCGCGCCGCCCCTGCCCTCCGCCTTGTTGGCGACCAGCAGCACTGGCCGACCCTGCCGGCGGAGCCATGCGGCGAAGTGCTCGTCGGCTGGCGTAATGCCAGTCCGGGCATCGACCACGAACACCACCAGGTCGGCGCCGGCAACCGCCGCCTCCGAACTCGCGCGCATGCGGCCATACAGGCTGTCGGGTGCGCTTTCCTCCAGTCCGGCGGTGTCGACCAGGCGGACGGTCCGGCCACGCAGTTCGGCCGTGGCGTCCTTGCGGTCGCGGGTGACGCCGGGCGTGTCGGCAACCAGCGCGAAACGGCGGCCGGCCAGTCGGTTGAACAGCGTGCTCTTCCCGACATTTGGCCGTCCAGCGATGACGACGACGGGAAGCATCGCTCTAACCGAACGCTGTTAGGGAGGCATCATCCGTCACGACGAACAGCTTACCCCCTGCTGCGACCAAGCCGACCGACACTGCATCTGGCAGATCCTGCTGGCCCAGAACCTCGCCAGTCTGCGGATTCACCGCCGTCAACTTCTCGGTCGAGCCGGCGAGATACAGGTATTGGCCACCCAGCAGCGGGCCTGTCCAGAAAATCGGGTCGCGCGACTTCGCCGGGTCCTCGTATCGGGCCAATTGCGTCATCCAGCGAATGCGGCCATCGGCCTTGCTGAGGCAGGCGATCTGCTGGTCCAGCGTCAGCACGAAGATCCAGTCGCCAGCGATGCAGGGTGTGTTCTGCCCGGCGGCCTCACGCTCCCAAAGACGGCGACCAGAGCGCAAGTCCAACGCCAGGAACAGGCCGCCGACGCCGATCGCGTAGACGACGTTGTCCACGATCACCGGCAGGGCGCGGATAGCGGACAAGTCGGCCATGCTATTGCGCCCACGGGCTGCCGCCAAGCTATCGCTCCACGCCAGGGTGCCGGTGTCGGCGCGCAATGCCACCAGGTCGCCTGAGCCAAACCCGGCTACGACCAGCCCATCCGCATAGGCCGGCGCCGGCTCCCCCAACACGATCGTGCTGGAGCTTGTGGCTTGATAATTCCACAGCTGCTTGCCGTCCGACGTCGACAGGGCGACCAGGCGCTCGTCGATGGTCGACACGAACAGTCGGCCATCCACGACCGTGGGCGCAGACCGCGCGGGTGCGCCTATCGACACGCGCCAATTGGTCTTGCCGGTCGCCGGATCCAACGCCAGCACATCGCTGCGCCCGGTCGTCACGAACACGACGCCAGCGGCAAAGGCGAGGCCGCCGCCGACATTGGTGCTGCGGTCCTTCTCGCCCTGCGTATCCACCCGCCATTGGCGCGAGCCGCTCGCGAGGTCGAAGGCAGACACGCTGGCATCCGAATCCATCGTATACACGCGGCCGCCGGCGATCACAGGGGCAGCGGTGATCTTCTGGCGATAGCCACCGCCCTCCCCGATCGAGCGGCGCCAATGCTGGCTGAGATCACCCAACGCCACATTGCCCATCACATGGGCCGGCCCGCCGCCGGACTGCGGCCATTCGGCATTCAGCACAGGGGCCGGAAGGTTCACCGGACGATGGTCGGACGGGTCGACCTGCATGCCGCGGGTCGTGATGATAACGGCCTCGCGCTTGCCCGGCAGGGGCGGCTTGTCCGATTCGAACAGATCGTCGAGCGTGTTACAGCCGGCCAGCACCGCGATAGGCGCCAGCGACACCGTGCGCAGCAGCACGCGCCGGCTGAAATCGGGGGAACGGCTCATCCGCGGGCCTCCGGCGGGGCACCCAGCACGACCAGCAACTCGCTAGCCCGGCGGCGCAGGCCGTCGGCGGCGGCAGGGTCCGCCACCAGGGTGCGCAACAGCCGGGTCGCCTTATCTTTATCGTCCTGGCGAATCGCCACCATTGCATCCACTTCCTGCGCCAGCGGACGCCACGGGTTCGCCTGGGCCTGCAGCTTGGATGTGCGCGCGGCGATCGCGGACGGGTCGCCAGCATCGATCGAATGCTGCGCCCATAGCAGGTTGCCGAGGTCGCGCAGCATCGGGCTATCACCGTCCGTGCCGACCTTATCCCACAACGCCAGGGCCTTGGCGGTATCGCCGGCCGACCAGCGCAAAGCGGCCTCCTGCAGTTCGGCCAGCGTGCGGTAGCCGGTTGGCGCCGTGGCCGCAATCTTCGCGAACGCGTCCGGATCGGTCGGCTGGCCGCGCTGGGCACCCGGCGTCAGCACGCCAGTGGCCGCCAGATATGGGCCGGACGCCGCCTCGGCCTGGCGGGACTGCTGCCACTTCCAGCCCTGCCAGCCACCAACGCCGATCAACACGACCACCAGCACGCCGGCTCCCATGGCGCCGTAGCGCCGTGCCAACCCGCGCGCGCGCTCGGCCCGGAGGTCCTCATTCAGCTCATCAAAGATGTCGGCCACTCGATTAAAACCCTTGAACCAGGCGCGGGACCATAGCGGCGGGCCCCCGCGCGTGAAACCCTCTGTTCATCCGTTCATGGTTCATTAGATCCATGAACAAGCTTCTGCGTATCACGCTCACCATCTCCACCCTCGGTCTGGCAGCCACCCAGCTATGCGGCTGCGTGGCCGCGGCGGCCGCGGGCGGGGTGGAGGCAGCCAGCGTTGCAGTGTTCGGGCGGGGTGTGGTGGACATCGGTGTCTCCGCCGTCACCGGGCGGGATTGCTCGATCGTTCGGCTCGATCGGCAACAGGATTACTGCGCCCCGCGCGAGCACATGCCCCGCACGGAGCCCTATTGCAGCAGAACCCTTGGCGACGTCCAGTGCTGGCAGGATCCGGAGAGTTTCGGACCGACCCCGCCACGCTCGATCGCCGACAGCCCAGCTGTCACACCGGAGCAAGCGCGACAGATCACGTCGAACTGGCCGAAGACGCTAAACGTCCCCAAGACATTGGATTAGCTAGGCGGCGAAGTTCACCAATCGGCCGCCGGGTTCGCCCAACACTTCGCCATCCCGCATCACCGTGCGGCCGCGGATGATGGTGGCCATCGGCCAGCCGGTGATGGCCATGCCATCGAATGGGGTCCAGCCGCAGGGGGTGACGATCCAGTCATTGGTGATCATGCGCTTCTGCTTCATGTCGACCAGGGTGAAGTCGGCGTCGTAGCCCGCTGCGATCCGCCCCTTCCCGACCACGCCATACACGCGAGCCGGCCCGGCGCACATCAGATCCACCATGCGGGCCAGCGACAGCCGCCCAGCGTTCACGTGGTCCAGCATGACGGGTACCAGAGTCTGCACCCCGGTCAAACCGGCGGGAACCTCGGGCCACGGCTTCAGTTTCGCCGCGTGGGGATGTGGAGCGTGGTCGCTGCCGATTGTGTCGGCAGTGCCGTCGGCGATGGCGGCCCAGGCAGCGTGCCAATGCTCCTTACCGCGGATCGGCGGGTTCATCACGCCGAAGCCGCCAAGACGGTCGTAGACGTCCGGCGCCCATTGCGTCAGGTGGTTGACCAACAGCTCGGCAGTTGCGACGTCCTTGTAATCGCGCAGTAATTCAAGTTCCGACGCGGTGGAGACGTGCAGGATGTGGGTCGCTCGGCCGGTCTTGCGGGCCAGCGCCATCAGCCGCCTGGTGCCCAGTAGCGCACATTCCTCATCCCGCCATTCCATGTGGCTGCGGTATGGCATGCCGGAGTGGAACATTGGCCGGCGCTCCTGCAGCCGATACTCGTCCTCGCTGTGATAGGCGACGGCGCGGCGGCCGTTGCGCATCACCGCCTCCAGGCTGGCATCGTCCTCGATCAGCAGGTCGCCGGTGGAGCTGCCGGCGAACACCTTCACCGCGCACACGCCCGCCATGGTCTCCAGCATGCCGAGTTCCGGCGTGTTGCCATTCGTGGCGCCGACGTACAAGCCCATGTCGCACCAACTATTCGCCTCGATATAGCCCTGCTTCCACGCCACCCGATCGGCATTGGTGATCGAAGGCGTCGTGTTCGGCATGTCGAACACTGCGGCCAAGCCGCCCAGCACCGCGGCCTTGGTGCCGGTCGGCAGCGTCTCGATCGTCGGGTCGCCGGGGTCGCGCAGATGAACGTGCGGATCGATGAGCCCGGGCAGGACGTGCAGCCCAGTCGCGTCCACCACCGCGTCCGCCGTGCCAGAAGCGCCGATGGCCGCGATGCGCCCGTTGCGCACACCGATATCAGCGGCGACCTCGCCCCAGGGCAGCACGGCGGTGCCGTTCTGGATCAGCAGGTCGAAATGGGTCATGCGCGGACTCCGGGGAACGATGGGTTAGGCCTTCACGCCGACGAAAAACAGCCGTGGGAACAAAAGCAACCGGTTGCCATCGGCCCGAACTTCGTAGTTCTCGGCAATAGCAGCTTCATATTGCTGCAAATACCCCGCCTTCTCGGCTTCGGATAGCGGCTTAATGAAGGGTTGCAAGCCAGTGCTGCTCACCCATTGGACGATGGCGGCGGCAGAGTCCATCGGATGGTGATAGATCGTGCGCCACACTTCGGCCAGGCCGCCAGCGCCGACGAGAATGTCGTAATATGCGGTGATTGGCAGCACGGCCAGACGCTCCGCCGCCTTGTCGCCGATCGTCGCAGCCCACGGGCCGGATGCCGCAATCTCCCGCATCAACCGGTGGGAGGGCTCGTGGCGGTTGTCCGGCACCTGCACCGCCAACACCCCGCCCGGTGCCAGCAGACCGAACAGTCGCGGCACCAGCGTCGCATGGTCCGGCACCCATTGCAGGGCGGCGTTCGCATAGATCAGGTCTGGCGCGCGATCTGGCGTCCAACTGCCGATATCGCCGAGTTCGAACCGGCAGCCCGGCAGCCGCTCTCCCGCGGTTTCCAGCATGGATTCAGAGGTATCGACGCCAATAACCTCTGCTCCCGGAAAGCGGTTCACCAGCAACTCGGTCGAATTACCCGGCCCACAGCCGAGGTCTACCACCAGGCGCGGTGATTCCAATTCTACCCGGGCTAGCAAATCGCGCGCCGGTTGGGTGCGCTGTGTCTCGAAGCGGCGGTAGAGTGCGGGATCCCAACTATCGGCTGCCATGGGCGGTCTCCTCCAAACGGGCCAGCACCATATCGCCGACGGCCAGCGATGCGGTCAGGCCAGGGCTTTCGATGCCAAACAAATTCACCAGTCCGGGCACGCCATGCATGTCCGGCCCCAGCACGGCAAAGTCCGCCGCCGGTTCCTTGGGGCCGCTGATCTTCGGGCGAATGCCGGCATACCCCGGCACCAGCGCGTCGTCCGGCAACCCCGGCCAATAGCGGCGGATAGCGGCGTAGAACCCGGCGGCGCGACTGAGGTCGACGTCGTACTCCTCCTGCGCCACCCACTCCACATCCGGCCCGAACCGCGCCTGCCCGCCCAAATCCAGCGTCAGGTGCACGCCGAGGCCGCCGGGCTCCGGCACCGGGTAGATCAGGTGGCGGAACGGCGCGCGGCCCTGCAGACCGTAGTAGTTGCCTTTGCACAGATAGGCTTGGGGGATCGACTGCGACGGGATGCCCACGATCCTCCGCGCCAGATCCGGCGCGTGCAGGCCGATCGCGTTCACCAACGTGCCGCACTCGATCTGCATCGGGTGCTCACCCCCGACGTCCAGGCGGAAGCCGTAGGACAGCACCTCCCCAGACAGCACCGGCGCGTGGAAGGCGATCATCCCGCCGGCATCCTCCAGGTCGCCCTGATAGGCCAGCATCACGCCATGGCTGTCCACGATCCCGGTTTCCGGCGAATGCAACGCGGAGTCCACGCGCAAGGCCGGCTCCATCTCTCGCGCCTGCGCCCCGGTCAGCAGGGTAAGTTCCACACCATTGGCGGCGGCCTGGGCCTGGATCGCCTCCAGCTTCAGCGTCTCCGCTGGGTCGCTGGCGACGATCAGCTTACCGATCTTGTGCGCCGCCACTCCATGCGCCGCACAATACTCGTACAATGCCACCCGGCCCGCGACGCACAGCCGGGCCTTGAGGCTGCCGGTGGGATAGTAGATACCGGCATGCACCACCTCGCTATTACGCGACGAGGTGATCGTGCCGATCGCCCCGGCCGCCTCCAACACCAGCACCTCTCGACCGGCCATTGCCAGTGCGCGCGCCGTGGCGAGGCCGACCACGCCCGCCCCCAGAACAACCGAGTCCACACGTTCGATCATGACCCTAGCATCCTCCACCTCCCCATCGCTGAAAAGCGCCGTTGTCGTCGGCGCCGGCCCCGCGGGGCTCATGGCCGCCGAGCGATTGGCGCTGGGCGGCGTGTCCGTGACGATTTTCGACCACATGCCCTCCCCTGCGCGCAAGCTGCTGATGGCGGGTGTGGGTGGGCTGAACCTGACGCATAACGAGCCGCTCGAAACCTTCCTATCGCGCTATGGCGAGGCAAGGCGCGCGCTGGAACCCGCCATCACCGCATTTCCCCCAGCGGCGCTGCGGGAATGGTGCGACGGGTTGGGCCAGCCAACCTTCGTCGGCAGCAGCGGCCGGGTGTTTCCAAAGGCAATGAAGGCCTCCCCCCTGCTCCGCGCCTGGCTGCGGCGGCTGGACGGGCTTGGCGTGCAATTGCGCCTGCGCCATCGTTGGCTGGGGTGGGAGGGCGACGCATTGGTGTTCGATCCCGCGGTAGAACCGCAAGCCGGCGCCGTCGTGCTGGCCATGGGCGGCGCGTCCTGGCCCAGGCTGGGCTCGGACGGTGCTTGGTCCGGGGGAATGGCGCCCTCGCTGCTGGCACCGTTCCTGCCCGCCAATTGCGGCTTCATCGCGCCGTGGAGCCCCTACATGCTTCGTCACGCCGGCACGCCGCTGAAGCGTATCACGCTCAGCTTCGCCGGCCGCACCGTGCCCGGCGACGCCACGTTGACGGACGCTGGAATCGAGGGCGGTCCGGTTTACGCCCTGTCCGCCGCGATGCGCGACACGATTGCGTCCGATGGCGTCGCCACCGCCATGCTGGATCTACGCCCCGACCTCTCGCTGGAAGACCTGCGCCAGCGCTTGGCCGTACCCCGCCGGGCACAATCCCTGTCCACCTTCCTGCGCAAGGCGGGTGGCCTGTCCCCTGTTTCCGTCGCGCTGCTACGGGAATGCGCAGGCACGCCGGAAAACGTCGCCGCCGCGATCAAGGCGCTGCCGGTGCGACTGACAGGAACGACCGGCCTCGCGCGTGCTATCTCCACCGCGGGCGGATTACGGCTGGGCGCGCTGCACGGCCTGGCGGAACGCGGCGTCTTCGCCGCCGGGGAGATGCTGGATTGGGAGGCGCCGACCGGCGGCTACCTGCTGCAGGCCGCATTCAGCACCGGCTATGCCGCCGGAGAGTCGGCGCTAGCCTGGCTGCAGGGCAACCCGGCTACATCGCCAGACTGACCACGACACGCGTGCCTTCATACTTCGGGTCGACCGCCACGGTCGCCTGAACCGTGCGGGCCATCGCGTTTACGATCATGGTGCCCAGCCCGCTGCCCTTGGGAGCGGCGCCGCTCTCGTAGCCGACCCCGTCATCCTCGACCACCAGCTGCACGGTATCGGCGTGGCGGCGAAATCCGACCCGAATGTCGCCATCACCACCGGGATAGGCATATTTCAGCGCATTGGTGACCAGTTCGTTCACAATCAGGCCGATCGACACGGCCTTGTCCGTCTCCACCCGGATCGGCTCGGCCAATAGGGTGATTTGCCCCGAGCGTTCTTCCACTGCGCCCGCACGACGCAACTCGTCGATCAGGCCCTCCAGATATTGGTCCATGGCAACGAACTCGACGTCGTTGCTGGTGTAGAGCCGGCGGTGGACCAACATCACTGCCTCTACCCGCTCGGCAGCACGCTTCAGCGCCTCTCGCGCGTCAGGGTCGGCGATCTTACGGGCCTGTAGCTCGATCAACGAGGAAATAAGCTGCAGGCTGTTGGCGATGCGATGATTGACCTCTCGCAGCAGCAGCGCCTGCTGGGCGGCCAGTTTTTCCAGCCGATCCCGGCTCTCCTGCAGTTCCTGCAGCGCCGTCTCACGCTCCCGCCGCAGCCGAACCTGATGCTGGGATTGACGAATGGAGGTGGACAGGAACTCCATGAACGTCCCCTGGACGTCCTTGACCACGTAATCGAATGCCCCGGCTTTGAGGGCGGCGACCGCGATCCGCGGCTCCTCCGCCGCGGTGACGAAGATGATCGGGGGTGCCGCGGGCAGCCCGACCAGGTCCGCCAGCACGTCCAAGCCGTCGCGGCCGGGCATGAAGTGGTCCAGCGCGATGACGTCAAATTCCTGCGCGCGGGCCAATGCCAGCCCAGCCTCGCCGTCGCACGCGACCTCCACCGCGAAGCCATCACGGGCCAGGTGGCGCCCCACCAGGCGGCACAGGCCTTGATCGTCATCCACGTAGAGCACTCGGACGGGAGGCGTCACCCGGTCAGTCCGCTTCGGGGACCTGCATCACCGCCAGGAACAGGCCGAGTTGCCGGATCGCGACGGCAAAGCTCTCATATTCGACAGGCTTGGTGATGTAGACGTTGCAGCCCAGGTCGTAGCAGCGCTGGATCTCCACCTTGTCGTCCGTCGTCGTCAGCACGATCACCGGGGCACGGCGCACCAGGTCATCGGCCTTGATCCGGGCCAGGATGTCCGTCCCGCTCATATCCGGTAGGTTCAGGTCCAGCAGCACGAGAACCGGGAGGTGCACATGGCGCTTGCCGTCCGGCCCGGTGCCGAACAGATGCTCCAACGCCGCCGTGCCGTCGGTGAACGGGATGATCTGGTTGTTCACCCCTGCCCGGCGCACGTTCTTTTCGATCAGCCTTGCGTGGCCGGGGTCGTCCTCGATCAGAAGGATCGTCACGGGATTGGCATTCACGCCGCATTCTCCATCGCGTTCGGTGCGACCACTGGTAGCCTAATGATGAAAGTCGTTCCTACGTCCAGCGTCGACGTGCAATCTATACTGCCACCCAGCCTGCGGACCAAAGCACGGACATGGGCCAATCCGATACCCTCCCCCGGCACCGTTTGGTCGCCAGCGCGACGAAATAGCTCGAACACTCTCTCAAAATCTCGCTCGGCGATACCGCGCCCATTATCAGAGATCTCATAGCGGATCATCGGCCCCTCTCGCCTGCCCTGCACACGGATCAGTCCAGGACGTCCAGGCTTGAGGTATTTTAGGGCGTTATCAATGACATTGGTGAACACCTGCTCAATCGCCAGTCGGTCGGCGGTGATGTTCGGCACGGTGGCGATCTCAATTTTCGCCTCCTTCAGGGTGGTTTGGTGCTGCATGCTGTCCGCCATCGCATCCAGCATGCCCGCCATATTCAACGGCTCCGCCGCCAGCACCCGGCGCCCCTCCCGCGACAGCTTTAGGATCGCGTTGATCAGCCGGTCCATCTTGCTGGTGGAGCTTTTGATGAAACGCAGGGCTTCCGGGATGTCCTCCAACACGGCCTCGCGCAGGTCGGGCGGCGTGTCCTCAACCTTGATGTGCAGGCTCAGCGCCTGAGCAGCCTGCTCCAGCTCACTGGTAAACCCCATGATGTTGACCAGCGGCGCCCGAAGGTCATGCGAGACGATATAGGCGAACCGCTGGATCTCCTCATTGGCCGCGGTGAGGTCGGCGGTGCGGTTTCGGACAGTCTCGTCCAGCCGTTCGTTGCTCATCTCCAGCAGGACGTTCGCCTCGTCCCTGGCCACCTGGGCGGCCCGCATCGTCTGCAGGTAACCGCGCAACCCCAGCCCGATCAGCCCAGCCAGGCCCAGCACCGTCACCAATCCAGCAAAGTCGATCGCGATCAGAAAACGTCCGCCGCTGGTGACCACCGCAACCCGGCGCGCCAGGTCGACGTCCAACTGGCCCTCTAGCGACGCGACGAGCTGGCGGATCATCACCATGCTGTCCCGCCCGAGATTGCTGCGGACCAGCGCGACCGCATCGGGGAGTTTATCGTCCTGCGCCAGTGTGATCGTCTGACGTAGCTCGGCGAGCTTGGCCACGACCACTTGCTGAAATGCCGCCACCTGGGGGTCGCCAGGGCGATCCTGCATCAATGTCTTCAGCAGTCCCGGCAGCACCTGCTCGGCGTGGACCAGCGGATCGAGGTAGTCGGGGTTCAGCGTCAACAGGAAGCCGCGCTGCGACGTCTCGGCATCCTGAGCCGCCAATAGGATCGCCCCAACATTGTTACGTTGGGCCCGTGTCGTCTGCGCCCTGGCGAGCGCGGTCGAATTCCGGCTCGCCTGCCAAACCGACGCCCCGGCGACGCCAACGAGCAAGAGCAACACCGCGGCCAATGCGACGATGCCGGCACCGCCCAAGGCACGGGGCGCACGCTTAAGCTGCACAGGGGCATTCACCATAGGATGGTTATGCCGCCTCGAGCCCTGATGCGTCAGTCGGCCCAGGCAAGGAACGCGCAATGATTAATCACGAGACCGTGATCTTGGTGATGGGTCGGCGAAATATTCAAGACTGTCACGAACCCCTTGGTCCATTCCATGGTTAGGGTGTCATATGAGACGCCGCTGCCGCAGGGCGTGGCTTGGCTTGCCCTGCCCCACAGGCAGCGCTGGGCTGCAAACGGGGTAGACACTGCCATTTGGAGAACGAGTTCGATGGACCAACCGGTATCAACCATGACAGCGTCGACGACCGTGCGGGGGGACATCGACGAGGTTGCGATCAATACGATCCGGACCTTGGCCATGGATGCAGTGCAGAAGGCTAATTCTGGTCATCCCGGCACGCCCATGGGAATGGCCCCCGTCGGCTACACCTTATGGCAACACGCGTTGCGGTATGACCCGGCGGATCCGCATTGGCCAAACCGTGACCGCTTCGTCCTCTCCGTCGGCCATGCCTCGATGCTGCTCTACGCGCTTCTCCATTTGGCACAGGTCGCGTCCGACAAGGAACACCGGGACAAGGGTCCATACGCCGTCACGCTGGACGACATTAAGCAGTTCCGGCAACTCAGTTCGGTCACGCCGGGTCATCCGGAATACCGTATGACGGCGGGCGTCGAGACGACGACGGGCCCGCTGGCACAGGGAGTGTCCAACAGCGTCGGCATGGCAATGGCGCAGCGCTATCTGGCCGCGCGCTACAACCGGCCTGGCTATGACATATTTGATTATCATGTCTACGCCCTTTGCGGCGACGGCTGCATGATGGAAGGCGTGTCAAACGAAGCAGCTTCCGTCGCCGGGCATCTGAAGCTCGGGAACCTCACCTGGATCTATGACAGCAACCACATCACCATCGAGGGCGCCACCAGCCTGGCGTTCAGCGACGATGTGGGCGGCCGGTTGGCCGCGATGGGTTGGCACGTCATCCACGTGAACGACGCGAACGACACTGCGGCAGTGGCCAAGGCACTGGACGATGCGAAGGCCGTCACCACCGGCCCCACCATCATCGTAGTGCATAGCATCATCGGCTACGGCGCGCCCAAAAAGGCCGGCACGCGCGAGGCGCATGGTGAACCGCTGGGCGTCGAGGAGATCAAGGGCGCCAAGCGCAATTATGGCTGGCCCGAAGATGCGCAGTTTCTGGTGCCAGACGGCGTGCACCAGCGCTTCTCCGAGGTGATGGGAGCGCGCGGAGCCACAGCGCATGCCGCGTGGAACGAACTGATGGCGCGCTACCGCAAGGAATATCCTGATCTCGCGGCCGAGTTGGACATGATCGAGGGCCATACGCTCCCGCAAGGCTGGGATGCCGATATCCCGGTTTTCCCCGCCGATGCGAAGGGCATCGCCTCGCGAGATTCGTCGCAGAAAGTCTTGAATGCTATCGCGAAGAACGTGCCGTGGTTGATCGGCGGTGCGGCAGACCTTGCGCCGTCCACCAAGTCCAACGTCACTTTCGAGGGCGCCGGTTCGTTCGAGGCGGGTAGTTATGGCGGCCGCAACTTCCATTTCGGCATTCGCGAACACGCCATGGGCTCGATCGTCAACGGCATGGGGCTATCAGGCATCCGCGCGTATGGAAGCGGCTTCTTGATCTTCTCCGACTATATGAAGGCGCCGATCCGGCTCTCTGCGATCATGGAGCTGCCAGTGATCTACATCTTCACCCATGACAGCATCGGCGTCGGCGAGGACGGCCCGACTCACCAGCCGATCGAGCAGATCGTCTCGCTGCGTGCCATCCCCGGCATGATCGTGCTGCGCCCCGCCGATGCGAACGAGGTGGCGGAGGCCTGGCGCATCACGATGCACGAGGTCGACCGGCCGGTATCGCTGATCCTTAGCCGGCAGGCACTCCCGACGCTGGACCGTAACAAGTACGCCCCAGCGTCCGGCGTTGCCAAGGGCGCCTATATTCTGGCCGATTGCGAGGGCACGCCCGAGGTGATCCTGATGGCAACGGGCTCCGAAGTGTCGATGTGCATCGGCGCCTATGAAACGTTAAAGACCGAGGGCGTTAAGGCACGGGTCGTGTCCATGCCGTCCTGGGAACTGTTCGAGGCACAAGGACAGGCCTACCGCGAGGAAGTGCTGCCCCCGTCGGTCAAGGGACGCCTGGCTGTGGAACAGGCGGCGACGATTGGCTGGGATCGCTATGTGGGCTTTGGCGGTTTCGTGATCGGCATGCACAGCTTCGGCGCCTCTGCCCCGCTGGCCGCACTACAAACCAAGTTTGGCTTCACCCCCGAGGCTGTGTTGAACGAAGCACGCAAGCAGGCAAAGCGCGCGAGCTAGGAGAGCGACGATGGACATGCAGACCGAAACTTCCAATCCGCTTAAGTCGCTCGAGCAATTCGGGCAGTCACCATGGCTGGACTTCATCGAACGGAACTTCCTAACCGAAGGCTTACAGGCGCTGATCGAGCGCGACGGGCTGAAGGGGATGACCTCAAACCCGTCGATCTTTGAAAAGGCGATGGGTCACGGCACCAACTATGACGCCGGATTCAAGGAGCTTGCGGCGAAGGGTGACGTAGACGCCCAGACAATCTACGAGAGCCTGGCAATCCAGGATATTCAGAAAGCGGCAGATATGCTGCTGCCCGTCTATCACGCGACCAACAAGGTCGATGGCTACGTCTCGCTGGAAGTCTCCCCCTATCTGGCGCTGCGGACCGATGACACCATCGCCGAAGCGCGTCGCCTGTGGAAAATGGTCGGGCGCGACAATCTGATGGTGAAGGTGCCCGGCACTCACCAAGGAACACCCGCCATTCGCACGCTGATCGGCGAGGGCATGAACATCAACGTCACCCTGCTGTTCAGCCAGCAGGCCTACAAGGACGTGGCCGAGGCGTTCATCGCCGGGCTGGAGGATTTCAAAGCCAAGGGTGGCGATGTCAGCCGCGTGGCGAGCGTGGCGTCGTTCTTCGTCAGCCGCATCGATGCACAAATCGACAAGCAGATCGACAAGAACCTGGAAGCCGGCGGCACGGACGTGCCAGACCTGAAGCGTATTCGGGGCAAGGTTGCTATCGCCAACGCGAAGCTGGCGTACCAACACTTTCTATCCCTGATCAGCAGCGATCGGTGGAAAGCCCTGGGCGGCGCCGGCGCGATGCCACAGCGTTTGCTGTGGGCCAGCACCGGCACCAAGGACAAAGCATATAGCGACGTCCTGTATGTCGAAGGGCTCATCGGCCGCGACACGGTAAACACCATGCCACCTGCGACAATGGACGCGTTCCGCGACCACGGTAAGCCGGCAGAGGCGTTGACCGTCGGTGTCGACGACGCGAAGGAAGTGCTGGCAACGGCGAAGCGCCTTGGCCTGAATCTGGACAAGGTGACGAGCGACCTGGTGGATGACGGCGTCAAGCAATTCGCCAAGGCCGCCGACGACCTGCTCGGCGCCGTGGCTGCGAAGCGCAACGCCATGTTGGGCGACACGCTTGTCACCGTTTCGTCCAGCCTGCCGAAAGACATGGGTGAGGCCGTCGAAAAGAGCCTGGATAGCTGGCGCGAAGCCGGCAAGGTTCGGCAGCTCTGGGCGCACGACTCCTCGATTTGGACCGGGCAGGATGAGGGGAAATGGCTTGCTTGGCTGGATATCGTCAACGACCGCATCGCCGATCTGGCGCAGCTGCAGTTGTTCCAGGACAGCGTGAAGGAAGGTGGCTTTACCGACGTCCTGCTGCTCGGCATGGGCGGCTCCAGCCTAGGGCCAGAGGTGCTGGCCGAGACATATGGCAAGCGCGGCGGCTTCCCCACCCTGCACGTCCTGGACAGCACCGATCCGCAGCAAATTGCGGCGTTCGAGAAGAAGGTGACGCTGGCGACCACCCTGGTCATCGTGTCCAGCAAGTCCGGCGGAACGCTGGAGCCAAATATTCTGAAGGCCTATTTCTTCGACGCCATGCAGAAGGCGGTCGGCGCTGGTAAGGCGGCCGAGCATTTCGTCGCCGTCACCGACCCTGGGTCGCACATGCAGGAAGTCGCGGAGAAGGACGGGTTCCGCAACATCTTCTACGGTGACCCAGGCATTGGCGGCCGCTACTCCGTGTTGTCCAATTTCGGCATGGTGCCGGCGGCTGCGATGGGGCTCGACCTCGATCAGTTCCTGAACTCTGCCGCGCTGATGGTGCGTGCCTGTGCGGCTGGCACACCACCGCTGCAAAACCCTGGCGTCCAGTTGGGCGCCGTGATTGGCATCGGTGCGACCACCGGGCGTGACAAGGTCACCATCACCGCCTCGCCCGGGATCGCCGATGTGGGCGCCTGGTTGGAGCAATTGCTTGCGGAAAGCACCGGCAAGGAAGGCCACGGCATCGTCCCCGTGGATAACGAGCCGCTGGCCGATGCTTCGCATTACGGCACCGACCGTGTGTTCGCCTATCTACGGATGCGGGATGCCCCTGACGCCGCGCAGGAGAAGGCGGTCGAGGCCTTGAAGGCGGCCGGCCAGCCCGTCGTGACGGTCGAGATGGCCACCACGCTGCAGCTTGGCCAGATGTTCTTCCTGTGGGAATTCGCGACCGCGGTGGCCGGGTCGATCATCGGGATCGACGCATTCAACCAGCCGGACGTAGAGGCCAGCAAGATCGCCACCAAGAAGCTGACCAGCGCCTATAATGACAGCGGCAAGCTGCCGGATGAAACGCCGTTCCTGACCGATGGCGCCATCCAATTGTTTAGCGACCCGAAGAATGCCGGGGAACTGGCCAAGGCCGGCAACACGCTGGCTGCAGTGATGAAGGCGCATCTCGCCCGCGTGGGTGCCGGCGATTACGCAGCCCTGCTCGCCTACATCCAGCGCACGCCCGAAAATATTGCGCTGCTACAGGAATTGCGGACTGGCATCCGCGACGCCAAGAAGGTGGCGACCGTGGCCGAGTTCGGGCCACGGTTCCTACACTCCACTGGCCAGGCCTATAAGGGTGGGCCAAACAGCGGTGTGTTTACGCAGGTGACGGCAACCGACGCCGCCGATCTCGCCGTGCCTGGTGAGCGTTACACGTTCAGCGTCGTCAAGGCGGCGCAGGCGCGCGGCGACTTCGACGTACTAGCCGAACGTGGCCGCCGCGCCTTGCGTGTGCATATAACCGGCGACTTGCAGGCTGGGCTGAAGACGCTGGCGACCGCCATTCGCGGCGCCCTCTAGATGACGACCGTGGCCAGGGGGATCCTTCCCTGGCCACACGCCGGGGCTCGGCCCCGGACCCAGGTTTTCCCTAATTTCGGAGCATCGGCATGAAACTCGGCGTGATCGGCCTCGGTCGCATGGGCGGCAACATCAGCCTGCGTTTGATGAAGCACGGCCATGAATGCGTGGTCTTCGACCAGAGCGAAAAGGCAGTGGATGGCATCGTTGGCCAGGGGGCCGCCAAGTCCAGCGGCTTGCAGGACATGGTGAAACAACTCCCCTCCCCCCGCATCGTCTGGGTGATGCTGCCCGCCGGCAAGATCACTGAAGAGGCGGTACAAACACTGGGTGGCATATTGGAGAAGGGCGACATCATCATCGATGGCGGCAACTCCATGTACAAGGACGACATCCGGCGCGCAAGGGAGCTGCGCGAGAAGGGCGTCGTCTATGTCGACGTCGGCACCTCCGGAGGCGTGTGGGGCCTGCAACGCGGTTATTGCATGATGATCGGCGGCGAGGATGCGGCCGTAAAGCACATCGACCCAATCCTATCCGCGCTGGCACCAGGCGAAGGCACCATCGACAAGACGCCGCATCGCGAGGGGCGCAATCCAACTGCCGAACAGGGCTATCTGCATTGCGGCCCGGCAGGCAGCGGTCATTTCGTCAAGATGGTCCACAATGGCATCGAATACGGGATGATGCAGGCCTATGCCGAGGGCTTCGACGTCCTAAAGAACAAAAACAGCACCGAACTTGAGGAAGACCAGCGTTTCGACCTCAACATGGGCGACATCGCCGAAGTGTGGCGCCGCGGCTCCGTGGTGTCGTCCTGGCTGCTGGATCTGACCGCATTGGCGCTGGCCAGTGATGAGAAGCTGGAGAAGTTCACCGGCGACGTGTCCGACAGCGGTGAAGGCCGCTGGACAATCGACGCCGCGGTGGAGGAGGCCGTCCCCGTCCCTGTGCTGGCCGCCTCCCTCTTCGCACGCTTCCGTTCGCGGCAGGAGCATACGTTCGGCGAGAAGATGCTGTCGGCGATGCGCTTCGGCTTTGGTGGCCACGTCGAACCGAAGGCTTGAGCGCGATGAGCGAGACCGGAACCGTGCCGGAAGACACCGCCGCCCTGGCGAAATCGGCGAAGCCCGCACCGGCCTGCACCATGGTGATCTTTGGCGCCAATGGCGATCTGACAAAGCGCCTGCTGATGCCGGCGCTGTACAATCTATCGGGCGCCAAGCTGCTGGACGATCAGTTCACCATCCTCGGCGTCGATCGTGACACCGGGAGCGACCAGGACTTCCAGGGCCGCCAGCGAACCATGATGGAGAGTTTTACCCCCGACAAAGGGGGGGAGTTTGCCGAGAAGACTCTGAACCAGGATTGGTGGAGCTGGCTGGAACAGCGTCTGCACTACATGGCCGGCGACTTCACCAAGCCGGAGACGTTCAAGGCGCTTGCGGACAAGTTGGGCGACGGCAACGCGATCTTCTATCTGGCCGTGGCCGACCGTTTTTTCGGCACCATCATCGACCAACTGCATGCCGCCGGGCTGGTGAAGGAAAAAGAAGGGACATTCCGCCGGGTCGTGATTGAAAAGCCGTTTGGCCACGATCTGCAATCCGCCAAAGACCTGAACGCGCACATTCTGTCTGAACTGGATGAAAACCAGATCTACCGAATTGACCATTTCCTGGGCAAGGAAACGGTGCAGAACATCATGGCCCTGCGCTTCGGCAACGGCATCTTCGAGCCGCTGTGGAATCGCGATCATATCGATAGCGTGCAGATTACTGCATCCGAAACCGTTGGTGTGGAAAAGCGCGGCAAGTTCTACGAAATTACCGGCGCGCTGCGTGATATGGTGCCGAACCACATGTTCCAACTGCTGGCGATGACGACGATGGAACCACCTAACTCCTTCGACGCCGACGCCGTCCGCAGCGAAAAGGCGAAGGTGATCGAGGCCATCCACCCGATGTCCGCCGCCGACGTCGAGACGAATGTCGTACGCGGCCAGTACATCGCCGGGCACATGAAGGAAGAGGGCGACGTCCAAAGCTACACCAGCGAGCCCGATGTGGCGGGAGACTCCACCGTGGAGACCTACGTTGCCCTGAAGCTGATGATCGACAACTGGCGTTGGGCTGGCGTGCCGTTCTACCTGCGCACGGGCAAGCGGATGTCCACACGCAAGACCGAAATCGCCATCCACTTCAAACAGGCGCCATTCGCGATGTTTCGCGATACCCCGGTGGATAAGATGACCCCCAACGTCATGGTGTTGCATCTGCAGCCGCATGAGGGTATCTCCGTCCATTTCAGCGCCAAGCAGCCGGGCCAGAATGTTGTCCTGAAGCCGGTGCGCATGGACTTCAACTACCAAGACTACTTCGAACTGAAGCCTTCCACCGGGTATGAGACGCTGATCTACGACGTGCTGATCGGCGATCCGACGCTGTTCAATCGCGCCGATAATATCGAGGCGGGATGGACCGCGGTTCAGCCGATCCTGGATGCAGTGGCGAAGGGCGGCTGCAAGATCCACACCTACGCCGCCGGCACCAACGGCCCGGCGGCGGCCGATGCCATGCTCTCGCTCGATGGGCGTGAGTGGCGGAAGCCCGGCTGATGCCCATCAAGCTGGTTGTGTCCGACGTCGATGGGACGATGGTGAACAGCGAAAAGCTGCTCACTCCGGCCACGATCGACGCCGCCCACCGCCTGCGCCACGCGGGTGTGCATCTGGCCCTGGTCAGCAGCCGACCGCCGCGTGGCATGGCGTTCCTCACCATGGACCTCGGCCTCACCGGGCCGTTGGGCGGCTTTAACGGCGCGACCATCCTGGCGCCGGACGGTGCGGTGATCGAGGAGAACGTGGTGCCGGAGGCGGCGGTCCGCGCCAGCCTGGATTTGCTGGCAAGGCGAGGCGTCGATGCCTGGCTGTTCGCCGACAACCAGTGGTTCATCAAGAACTTGGACGGCGCTTACGTCCCGAAGGAGCGGCGGACCGTCCGGTTTGACCCAGTCGTGGTCGACGATTTCGAGCCCTATGTCGCGCGTTGCGGCAAGGTCGTCGGCGCGTCGAAGGATTTCGACGGGTTGGCGGAGTGCGAGGCCGAGTTGCAAGGCGTGTTGGGGCATAGCGCTCACGCTCACCGCTCCCAGCGGTACTACCTGGACGTGACCAACCCGCATACGGACAAGGGCACGGCAGCGAGATCCTTCGCGAGTTGGTACGGCATCGACATTTCCGAAGTCTGCGCCATTGGTGACCAATTCAACGACGTGCCGATGTTCCGTGTCGCCGGGTATAGTGTAGCCATGGGCAATGCGCCACCTGCGGTATCCGCGCACGCAAAGCATCACTCGTCGACCAACGAAGAAGACGGCTGGGCCGCGGCGATCGATCGCTACGTGCTGCCCAACGCAGGATAGGAGTTTCCGAATGGGTCGTCCTCGCCCCGACAAGATCAAACTGTTCCTCGCCGACGTCGATGGCACGCTGGTCACGAAAGACAAGATTCTCACCGAACGCGCGCAGAAGGCGGTACGCGATCTGGAAGCCAAGGGCATCAAATTCGCCCTCACCAGCGGCCGCCCGCCAAAGGGCATGAAGATGCTGATCGAGCCGCTGAAGATCACGACCCCGATCGCCGGTTTCAACGGCGGTCTATTCGTGAATGCCGACATGAGCATCATCGAAAGCCGCACTCTGTCCCCGGAAGCCGCCCACAAGACTGCCGATCTGATCGCCAAGCAGGGCCTCGACGTCTGGCTCTATTCCGGCGACGACTGGCTAATCCACGACCTGAACGCCCCCCACCGGGAGAAGGAGGAGCACACCGTGCAATTTCCCCCCAAGGTGGTGAAGGAATACACGGACGAGCAGCTGAAGAACGCGGTGAAAATCGTCGGCGTCAGCGATGATCTGGACAAGGTCGCCGCCTGCGAGAAGGCCGTGCGGGAGGCACTGGGGAAATCAGCCTCCGCGGCGCGATCCCAGCCCTACTACCTCGACGTGACCCATCCGGAGGCCAATAAGGGCGGCGTCGTCGCCTACCTTGCACGCACCATGAAGATCGACCCGGGCGAGATCGCGACCATTGGCGACCAGCCGAATGACGTGCTGATGTTCAAGCCAAGCGGCTTCTCCATCGCCATGGGTAATGCCAGCGAGGCCGTGCAGAAGGAGGCGGACGTGGTCACCGACAGTTTCGACGATGAAGGGTTCGCCAAGGCCGTCGAAAAGTACCTGCTGGCATGACCGGCACCGTCGACATCTCCGTCGATGGCGATGCGGTCGCACGCCGGGTCGCGGAATGGGTGCTGGAGCGAGCCTTGGCCACGGCAGGACGCTTCGCCTGGTGCCTATCCGGCGGGTCGACGCCAAAAACCACGTTCGGCGTCCTCGCCAGCGACGCATTCCGCAACCGCTTCCCCTGGGACCGAACGCACATCTTCTTCGGTGACGAGCGCTTCGTGCCGCCCGATCACCCCGATAGCAACTACCGCATGGCACGGGAGGCGATGATCAGCCACGTGCCGATCCCGGCGGAGCAGGTCCATCCCTGGCAGACAATCGGCACCGACCCGGAACACTCTGCCCTGCACTACGCCGACACACTGAAGCGCTTTTACGGTGCCGACACGTTGGACCCCGCGCGCCCGTTATTCGACGTGATGTTCCTGGGATTGGGTGAGGACGGTCACACCGCCTCCCTCTTCCCCGGCGTAGCGGCCTTGAAGGAGCGCACGGCATGGACCGCCGCGGTGATCGGCGCCAAGCCCGAGCCGCGTCTGACGCTCAGCTATCCTGTGATCGACAGCAGCCGCGTCGTCGCCTTCCTGGCCGCTGGCGAGGGTAAACGCGACATCCTGGCAAAGGCACTCGCCGGCGATACCAGCCTGCCCGCAGTCGGTGTGAAGCCGATTGGCGAACTGTGTTGGTTTACCGACAAGGCTGCCGCCGGGACATGACGGACGATCCGAACGCGGCGCTAAAACGCCAGGCAGCGGAGGCGGCGGCCGCCCTGGTGACGGACGGCATGGCGGTCGGACTTGGCACCGGGTCCACCGCCTACTTCGCCATCGCCAACCTCATCGCACGGGTGAAGCAGGGTCTTCGCATCACCGCCATTCCCACCTCCGAGAGAAGCGCCACCCAAGCTCGTGAGGGCGGGATCGAGCTGGTGGAGCTGACCGAAACCACCCGCCTGGACCTGACGATCGACGGTGCCGACTCCGTGGCCGCCGGGTCGCTGGACCTGGTGAAGGGCCTTGGCGGTGCTCTGCTGCGGGAAAAGATCGTCGCCGCAGCAAGCGCCAAGCTGCTGATCGTGGTCGATGGCGGCAAGTTAGTGGACAAATTGGGGATGAACGCCCCCATCCCGGTGGAGGTCGTGCCGTTCGGCTGGCGCCGCGTTGCCGGGC
Organism: Acidisphaera sp. L21; assembly: GCF_009765685.1. Taxonomy (GTDB): domain Bacteria; phylum Pseudomonadota; class Alphaproteobacteria; order Acetobacterales; family Acetobacteraceae; genus LMUY01. The sequence goes on from NZ_LMUY01000133.1 coordinate 60,098, forward strand.
AAATGGCTGAACTCGGCGCCCGCCCGGTGCTGCGGCTGGATCCCGGCGGGTCGCTGTTCCATACCGATGGCGGTAACTTCATTCTGGACTGCCACATGCCCCCGATCGACGACCCTGCCGCTTTGGACTCCGCGCTGCAATCCATCGTTGGCGTGGTCGAAACCGGCCTCTTCATCAGCCGCACCACCACCGTGTTCGTCGCGGACCCGGCGGGCGTTCGGACGCTCACCCCATGAGCCGCGTTGTCGTCGTCATGGGCGTCTCCGGGTCCGGCAAGACCACCGTGGCGGAGCGTATTGCCGGCGCGCTGGGCTGGATCTTTCAGGAGGGGGACAAGCTGCACCCCGCTGCCAATGTGGCGAAAATGAAGGCCGGGCAGGCGCTGGACGATGCCGATCGGGCACCTTGGCTGGCAATCATCGCCGAGTGGATCGACGCCCGGCTGCACACCGGGCAGAACGCCATTATCACCTGCTCCGCCCTGAAGCGCCGCTACCGCGACCAGATCGGCAACGGCAAGTCCGGTGTGCAGATCGTGTACCTCTACGGCGATCGGCACACGTTGGAAGACCACGTCGGCAACCGCCACCACGAGTACATGCCAGCCACCCTGCTCGACAGCCAGTTGGCAACCCTGGAGGAGCCCGTCGCGGACGAGCACGTCATCACCGTCGACGTCGACGGCACGATCGAGCACACCGTTGCCGAGGTGATCCGTCAGCTACAGGTGTGATGTAAACGCGCCCCAGCCATGAAACTTTTGTGGCATCCTGATTAACGGCATGTAATTTGTTCCCATGGGCGTGGAACGCGCAGGCATTTCGCCCGCGGTGCGCACGTCAGGGAGATTGCGGCCGTGAAATCTAGCCGAATGACGACCTACATCCTGGTCGCGATGGTCTTGGGTGTCGTGGTTGGCGGGCTGATCCACTCGTATTTCGTCGATGCCGCCACCCAGAAGATGCTCGCCAGCTACATTTCATTCGGCAGCATGATCTTCCTGCGGCTGATCAAGATGATCATCGCCCCCCTCGTCTTCTCCACGCTGGTGGTTGGCATCGGCCGTATGTCGGATGCCGGCGCGGTCGGCCGGGTCGGCGGCAAGGCCATGCTGTGGTTCGTCAGCGCCTCGCTGGTGTCGCTCACCCTGGGCCTCATCCTGGTAAACATTTTCGAACCGGGCGCCGGCGTGCACAAGGTCGCCAGCGGCCTGGCCACGGGCATCGATGCCCACGCCATGTCGCTCGACGGCTTCGTCAAGCACGTTTTTCCTGACTCCGCCCTGCGCCCGATGGTCGAGAACGAGATCCTGCAGATCGTGGTGTTCTCCATCTTCTTCGGCGTCGCCTGCGCCTCGATGGGCTCGAAGGCCAAGCTGGTGCTGGAGGGGATCGAGGGGATTTCCCACATCATCCTGCTGGTCACCGGTTACGTCATGAAGCTTGCCCCGCTCGCAGTGTTCTGTGCCATGGCGGCGACGATCGCCACCAACGGCTTGGGCATCCTGCTGAACTATGCGAAGTTTATGGGCGAATTCTACTTCGGCCTAGTCTGCCTCTGGCTCGTGCTCATCCTCGTGGGCTTCCTCATCCTGGGCCCATCCGTCTCGCGGCTCATCCGCCTGGTACAGGAGCCATTCCTGCTCGCCTTTTCCACGGCGAGTTCGGAGGCCGCTTATCCTAAGATGTTGGAACAGCTGGCGAAGTTCCCCATCTCGAAGAAGATCTCCAGCTTCGTCCTGCCGCTCGGCTACTCGTTCAACCTGGACGGGACGATGATGTACTGCACCTTCGCCAGCGTGTTCATCGCCCAGGCCTACGACATCCCGCTGGGTTGGGGCACACAGATCGCGATGTTGCTCACGCTGATGCTCACCAGCAAGGGCGTCGCCGGCGTGCCGCGGGCATCATTGGTGGTGATCGCCGCAACGCTCAGCCAGTTCAGCCTGCCGGAAGAAGGCCTGCTGCTGATCCTGGGCATCGACACCTTCCTGGACATGGGCCGCTCGGCGACCAACGTCATCGGTAACTCATTGGCGACGGCAGTCGTCGCGAAGTGGGAGGGTCAGTTGGTCCCCGACGCCGACACGGCCGAGGTCATCGGCGAGTTGGAAGGCCACCCGGCGTAAGCCGACACGAAAGCCCCTCCCCAATCGTGGGAGGGGCGATCAGCCCCCGTCGATCAGCCCTTGTCGCGCATGAGCCGGGCTTTGTCCCGGGCCCAATCCTTCGCCGCTGCCGCCTGGCGCTTGTCCGCCTTCTGCCGGCCTTGGCCCAGGCCCAGCAGCACCTTGGCCATTCCCTTGTCGTTGAAATGGATATCCAGCGGCACCAACGTGTTGCCATCGCGACTGACAGCACCCAGCAGGCCATCGCGCTGCTTACGCTTCACCAACAGCTTGCGCGGCGCGCGGGGTTCGAACTTGGACAGCACGCCGCCCTGGTATTCGGGGATATAGCTGTTGAACAGCCACAACTCGCCATCGCGCTCACCGGCCCAGGCCTCGGTGATCGTGGCGCGGCCGTAGCGCAGGCTCTTCACCTCCGGCCCCTTCAGCACGATCCCTGCCTCCACCGTCTGCTTGATGGTGTAGTCGAAACGGGCCTTGCGGTTCTGCGCGGCGATCCCGTGGCTGATCAGGCCACTCTTCTTCTTCTCCGGCACGGTCTTAGTTCAGCAGTCCCGCCTGCGTCATGGCGGCGCGAACCTTCGCCTTGGTCGCCTCCGCCACGGGTGCAAGCGGCAGGCGGCAATGGTCGCTGCCACGCCCGAGCAAGCTTGCGGCATATTTCACCGGACCCGGACTGGTTTCGGCGAACATCGCGTCGTGCACGGGTGTGAGCCGCTGCTGGATCTGCATCGCGTCGGCGATCCGCCCCTCGGTCCAGGCCGTATGCATCGCGCTGCACAGCGCCGGAGCGATGTTGGCCGTCACGCTGATGCAGCCATGACCGCCGGACGCCATGAACGCCAAGGCGGTATGGTCCTCCCCCGACAACTGAGTGAAATTGGGGCCGCAGGTCGCGGTGGTGTGCAGCGGCCGTGTCAGGTTTGCGGTCGCATCCTTCACGCCGACGATGTTCTTGTGCTTGGCCAGCCGGGCCATGGTGTCCACGCTCATGTCCACGACGGACCGGGCGGGGATGTTATAGATCACCAGCGGTATGTCTACCGCGTCGGCGATGGCGCTGAAATGCAGAAACATGCCTTCCTGGGTCGGCTTGTTATAGTATGGCGTCACCACCAGGACGCCATCCGCGCCAGCTTGCTTTGCATGCCGGGCCAGTTCCACCGCCTCGGCCGTGCTGTTGGACCCGGCGCCCGCCATAACGGGCACGCGCTTGGCGGCCACTTCGATCGCGATCTCGACCACCCGTTTATGCTCGTCATGGGACAGGGTCGGGCTCTCGCCTGTGGTTCCGACGGGGACCAACCCGTGCGTCCCCTGGGCAATCTGCCATTCGACGAATTGGGCGAACGCATCCTCGTCCACGGCGCCGTCGGGGCGCATGGGGGTGATGAGGGCGACGAGCGAGCCGGTGAACATGGCGGGGGCCAATCCAGGTAAAGGGATGCCAACCTAGGCATCCACCGGACTGGCTGCAAGGATGCTGCAATCTGTGCCATGCTGCGTTTGCATGTTACGCGCAATCGCCCTGTCCGTGCTGCTGATGACCGCCTTGCCCGCCTGGGCGGCGACGGAGGGCATGGGTGCCGCCCTGCACGACAACAAATGGGCCGACGCAGACGCCATCGCCGCCACCTCTCCCGACCCGGTGGCGCGCAAGCTGGTGCAGTATTACCGCATGCTGACGCCGGGCGCCGCCCACCCGGCGGAAATCGCCGCCTTCATGGCGGACAACCCGACCTGGCCCAACCAGGGCCTGCTATCGCGTCGCCTGGCCGACGCCCTGGCGACGGAGCCGGACGACAAGACGGTGCTGGAGATCTGCAATCGCCAACCGGTACGGGAGATCCCATCCCTGCTGCGCTGCGCCGCGGCCGACGCCAATGCCGGCCGCGCGCCCGATGCGGCAGAGGTCGCACGCCAGGCCTGGTTCACCGGTATCACCGATGTGCCGGGCGAAACCGCATTCCTGCGGCAATGGGGAAAGGGACTGACGGCGGCGGATCAATGGCACCGGTTCGACCGGCTGGCCTGGACCGATAACGGCGGCGTCGGCGGCCCGGCATGGCGACAAATCGCGCGGCTGGACCCGTCGCAGCGCCCAGCAGCGGAGGCGCGGCTGGCGCTGAAGCGCGACGACGCCTCTGCCCGCGCCCTGGTGGCTGCCCTGCCCGGCGGCGCCACCGTCGACCCGGCACTGATGTTGGAACTGGCAAAATGGCTGCGCCGCGCCGGGCAGGATGAGGACGCGCAGAAGCTGTGGATTGCCCTGGGCAGCGCCGCGGAACACGCGGTGGCTCCCGACCACCGCGCCGCATTCTGGGATGAGCGCAATTTGCTGGCCCGTCGGCGCCTACGCAGTGGCGATGCGGCCGGCGCCTATGCCATTGCCGATGGTGCGACCGAGTTGGCGCCGGCCGAGGCGATCGAAGCGGAATTCCTCGCCGGGTTCATCGCCCTGCGCCGCCGGGTCGACACGGATTCGGCGGCCCGGCATTTCCGCGCACTGGCAACGCTCAGCCCAGCCGCGATCACGCAAGGCCGCGCCTATTACTGGCTGGGCCGCACGGCGGATGCCCGGCACGATGCGGCTGGCGCGCGGGAGGCCTACACCGCGGCGGCGGCTTGGCCCACGACCTTCTACGGCCAACTCGCCGCTCGCGCCCTGGGCGAGGATGACGCCGCCCTGGCCGCCCGCATCCGCGCCGCGCGCGACCCGGGATGGACGCCAGAGCGTGCACTGAGCTTCGCCGGGTCGGAAAACGCGCGCGCCGCCGCCGTGCTGGTGGAATGGGGCGAGCCGCGACGCGCCCGCAGCTTCCTGCTGCGATTGGACGAGCTGGCGCCGGATGGCACCGACAGAATACTCGCGGCACGCATGGCCGTTGGGTTCGGCCTGCCCGACCTAGCCGTCGCCATCAGCCGCCGCGCCGGGCGAGACGGCGTGATGATGACGGAAGCCGGGTGGCCGATGGCGGTAGCCCCCCCGAGCGGCCGGGTCGAACCCGCCTTGGCGCTGGGCCTGATCCGGCAGGAGAGCAACTTCAATACCGAGGCACTGAGCCCCGTTGGCGCGCGTGGGTTGATGCAGATCATGCCCGGCACGGCCAAGGCGGTCGCCAACAAGCTGGGGGAAACCAGCGTGAACATCCCGGCGCTCAGCACCGACCCGGCGTATAACATGCGGCTAGGCACGGCCTATTTAGGCACGCTGCTGGACCAGTTTGGCGGTGCCATCCCCTACGCGGTGGCCGGGTATAATGCCGGGCCGGGGCGGGTGACGGACTGGCTTGCGTCCAACGGTGATCCGGCGACACCCGGCAGCCTGGACATGATCGACTGGATCGAGTTGATCCCGTTTGCCGAAACCCGCAACTACGTTCAGCGCGTCGTGGAAAATCTGGTGATCTATCGCGCCCTTGCCGGCACCGTGCTGCCGCATCCGCTGGCACGCTGGCAGGGATGACGCTGCCTCGGCTGGTCGCCAGCTTCGGCGGCGCCGGATTTCTGCAACCCGCGCCGGGCACCTGGGGTTCGCTGGTGGCGCTGTTGCTGGGTGGGTTGCTGCTGGCGGCCGGCGGCTGGGTATTGCTCGCCGCGTGCGCAGTGCTCGCGGTGGCTGCCGGGTTATGGGCGATCCCACGGGCCGGCGGTGAGTCGGACCCAGGCTGGGTCGTCATCGACGAGGCAGCGGGAATGTGGCTGACCATGCTGCCGCTGCACGGGCCGTCCCCGATCGGGATGGCGGTAGCCTTCGCGTTGTTCCGCCTGCTGGATATCACCAAGCCGGGCCCAATCGGCGCCATCGACCGCATGCACGGCCCGGTTGGCGTTATGGGGGACGACGTCCTCGCGGGGCTGGTGGGCGCGATCGTGCTATGGGTGCTGGTCGTCACATTGTTGCCAAGCTGAAGGAGCCGCCATGCTGGATCCCGCCACCCTTGCCGACGCCGCCACTGTCCTCCAAGTCTTGCGGGATGCCGGATTGCGCGCCGCCACGGCCGAAAGCTGCACCGGCGGGCTCATCGCTGCGGCGCTGACCCACGTCCCCGGTTCGTCGGACGTGGTGGATCGGGGCTTCGTCACCTACTCCAACGAGGCGAAGGCGGAGATGCTGGGCGTTCCCCCGGGTTTGATTGCCGAGCACGGCGCCGTCAGCCAGCCCGTGGCGGCGGCCATGGCGGAAGGTGCAGTGGCGCGCTCGCTGGCCGATGTCGCGGTGGCCGTCACCGGCGTGGCCGGACCCGGCGGCGGCAGCACGGAAAAGCCGGTGGGGCTGGTGTGGTTCGGTCTGGCGCGGCGGGGCCAGCCGGTTCGAACCGAACACCGCGTGTTCCCCGGCGACCGCACCGCCGTTCGTGCAGCCACCGTTGCCCTGGCGCTGGAATTGTTGCGCACTGCAGCCTGACCAGACTGGAGACAAGGCAATGACCGTGCCCCGCACCGACGACAAAGTGCGCTGCGACGCCTGCCCGGTCATGTGCTACATCCGCCCGGGCCAGGCCGGCGCTTGCGACCGCTACGCCAATCACGATGGCGAATTGGTGCGCGTCGACCCGCACGTCATCCTGCAACAAGCGTTGGACCATGGCGCGCAACTGGTGCCGTTCAGCGTCGCCGGGCCGGATTGGGACGGCAGCCTGCTGCACGAGCCGCAGGCCTTCGTCACCGCCATTGGCGCCGGCACCACCTACCCCGACTACAAACCTGCCCCGTTCATCGTTGCCTCCCAGGTGGAGGGCGTCGACATGGTTACGGTCGTGACGGAGGGGATATTCAGCTATTGCGGCGTTAAACTGAAGATCGACACCGACCGTTTTCTCGGCCCGGAACAGGCGGTGGTGCGCGCCGACGGGGAGCCCGTCGGGCACGTCACAACCAGCGAATATGGCTCACAAATGCTGTCGCTGGGCGGGGTGCACCACCTGACGGGCGGCAGCAAGAAAGAGGGCCGGGTCACCTGCGACACGCTGCTGGCGCTATGCAATGGGGCGGCAGTGGCGTTGTCGATTGATGACGGTGCCACCGTGCTAGTGCAGGCCGGGCAACCCCCCGTGGTGAATGGCCAACGGGAGGACCGGATGCGCGTCGGTTGCGGATCCGCCGCGATCGGCATGTTCGCCAAACAATGGGACGGCAAGGTGGACGAGGTGATCGTGGTGGACGACCACATCACCGGCGTGCTGTCGGAGCACCAGGCCGGCAAGTTGCTGGGCATCCCCGATACCGGCGTCCGGATCAAGGGCCGCCGCTCCACGCCTGGACGGTATTTCCAGGTGGCGGAACCGGGCACCGGCTGGGGCGGGACCAATATCAGCGACCCGCTGTCGATCCTCGGCCCGTTCGATCCCAAATGGGCCCGGCCGGGGCTGACGATGCTGATGACGTCGACCACTGGCGAAAACCAGGGCTACTTTGTGCTGGATGACGCGCTGCGCCCCATCGAACAGGACATGCCGCCTGCCCTGCGCAATTCTGTCGACCTCATCCGGGAGAATTGCGAGCCGGCCTTGTGCACCGTGCTGTTCATCGGCGGCGCCGGCGGCTCGCTGCGGTCCGGCGTGACGGAGAACCCGGTGCGGCTGACCCGGTCGGTCAAGGACCGGCTGACCACCGTCACCTGTGGCGGTGCCCAGGTCTATATCTGGCCCGGCGGCGGCATCACCTTCATGGTGGACGTCACGCGCATGCCGCCCGGCAGCTTCGGCTATGTACCGACGCCCGCATTGGTGGCGCCGATCGAGTTTACGCTGCGGATGTCGGATTATGCGGCACTGGGCGGCCATATGGACCATGTCCGCTCGCTGTCCGACATCACCGCTGGGCGGCAATTGACGTCGGATAAGGACAATCCTTGGCCGTTGACGCTGGGTGCCCGGCGTTGAGCCCGCGCATCCGCAAGCTGCTGACGGTCGTGGAGGAAACACGGGAGGAAATGGGGCGCCCGGTCGATCCGCCGACCCGGCGCGCCGCCGCCATCGCCGTGATCCAGAACCCGTTCGCCGGCCGCTATGTGGAAGACCTGTCCGACCTGATGGCGATCGGTGCCGAACTTGGCGCACTGCTCGCCGCGCAAGCGATCGAGGCGCTGGGCATTCCCGGCACGGCGGTGCAGAGCTACGGCAAGGCCGCACTTGTCGGCGAGAATGGTGAATTGGAGCACGCGGCTGCCATCCTGCACCCGCTGCTGGGCGCGCCGGTACGCCGGGCACTGGGCAAGGGGGCGGCGCTGATCCCATCCTCCAAAAAACGGAGCGGGCCGGGAACGCCGTTTGACATTCCGCTGGGCCATAAGGACGCCGCCTTCGTGCGCAGCCATTTCGACGCAATGGAGATCCGCGTCACCGACGCGCCACGCGCGAACGAGATCGTGGTGGCCATCGCGCTCACCAACGCCGGCCGGCCGCTGCCCCGCATCGGCGGATTGCGGGCCGATGAGGCAAAGGGCGATGATGGGTTGCGCTAAGGCACTCCCTATGCCGGCCGACGCTCCGGCACGAAATCGAACTCCGCAAAGCCGAGTTTGCCCAGGCCTTTTGCGACGCTCATGCCATACCGCGCCTTGCGGGTCGCCATCCACAACGCGCCGTAGACGCCGAGCTGGCCGAGTCCTACGACGCCGATCCCCAGCCGGGTCAGCAATTTGTTATCGCTGATCGCCAGGCGCACGGCGGTGGAATGGCGCCCACTGCGGCGCACCCGGGCGGCCATGTAGGCGGGGGACAGGCGCGACGCTTCGTTGAACTCGATCACCTTTGCGTCGGGGCACCACATGAAACGGCGACCCTCCTTGGCCAAGCCCAGCAGCAACATGGAATCTTCACCGCCGCTGCGGCCGAACACTTCGTCGAACGGCGTGTCGCCGGCAAGGCACGTGTAGCGGCGCAGCATCGAGTTCCCGGTGCCCAGGCCGCGCGCCTGCGGCGGCCACCATTGCAGCGGCCGAATTTCGGTATCCGGGGGCAGGTCGAAATCGGTCGTGTAGAACTTGCCGTCAGGGTCCCAATCCGGCGCCCTGCCGCCCTCGAACACCGGGTATTTCGGGCCGAAGCTCGCATCGGCCCCGGTGCGGCGCAGGCAAGCGACATGGGCAGTCAGCCAACCCGGCTCCGGCGCTTCGTCATCGTCCACGAAGGCGATCAGGCTGCCCTTTGCCGCCGCCACGCCGCGATTGCGCGCCAGTGCAATGTTGCGCTCTCCCGCCGGTACATGCCGCAACGGCACTGGCGAGTTCAACCCGGCCAGCATCGGCGCGGCCAAGCGATCGGGATGGTTGTCGGCCACCACGATCTCCCAAGCGATGCCCGCCGCCGCCTGGCTGAAGCACGCGCGCAGCGTTCGCTCCAGCAAAGCAAGGCGATCGTAACACGGAATCACCACGCTGACTTCAGGCTCTGTCAAGGCTTGCTCCTGCAAGATGGGCGAACGAGAGGGCCGATGGCCGTAAGGACGCACCGATGAACGCGACGCCGAATTCTATTCCCGCGTGGGTTAACCGCCTGACAATCGTCGTGATGAGTCTGATGCTGCTGTACGCAGTCGTCGGCATTCCCGAATTCAACCGCGATGTGCTGGTCGCCACCGACAACGTGAACCCGCTGAACCGCGTCATCTGGCTGGGTCTGCTGGGCGCCGCCGCCCCGATCGCGCTGGTCCGCTGGCGGGCGGTGCTGGAACTTTTGGCGTCCAGCTGGGCGTTGCTGTTGCTCTACGCATTCTTCGCACTCAGCGTCGGCTGGGCGCTGGATCCAGATGCCTCGATGCGCCGCATCATGTTCACCATCGTACAACTGCTGCTAGCGGCAGTGCTGCTGTGCGGGCTGCGCCGTGCCTCCACCCTGCACATCCTCATCGCCTGCGTCTGCGCCATGGCCGCTGCGGAGGATTTGGTCGCCTGGGCACTATGGCCCGGCTACGCGATGACCGACGAGGGCCTGGCCGGGCTGCAGTTGCAGAAGAACCAGACCGGGCTGCTGATGATGTATGGCTGCCTGTCGGCGACCACTGGCTATTTCCTCGTGCGGGGCAAGTGGCTCCGTCTGATGGTCGCCGGGTCCGTGGTGCTGATGGCCGGGCTGCTGGTGGCCACGCGCTCCTCCACCAGCCAGTCGATCGTGCTGATGGCCCCCGTCGTGATCCCGATGATCCTGCTGGTGTCACGCCTTCCCGCCCCGGCAATCTGGGCAGTGGTGGCGGCGATCCCCGCCGCCATTACCGCATTGTTCTTCGGCTACCTGGCGTGGTGCGGCGTTACCAACTACGATCCATGGCTGCCCCTACGCGGCGTCACCTTCACCAGCCGGCTGGATTTGTGGGAGTTCGCGGTGCAGGAAATCGCCAAACGGCCCTGGCTGGGGGCCGGCTACAGCTCGTTCTGGGCGATCAACCCGGCGGTGCAGCCCAGCCTGAAAAGCGACATGTGGTTCGGCACCTACGCGCAGATCAACGAGGCGCATCAGGGCTACCTGGATCTGCTGGCGACCTGTGGCGTCGTCGGGCTTATGGGCGGACTGTTCGTGGTGTTCCGCACCCTGGGCATCGCTGGCCGCGCCATCGTGCGGGCCGAGCCAGTGGACGCGGCGGACCACGCCGGGCGCATGGCGTTTCCGACCGCCGTGTTCCACATGTCGCTGCTGGTCGGGCTGCTGGTGCATAACTTCACGGAGTCAAACCTGTTCTCCAACAACTCGGTGCTGGCGGTGGCTTTCGTGCTGGCTGCGCTGGATCTGGAGAAATGGCGCCTGGCGATGCGCAGGCCGGTGACCGTTCGCTACCCCAACCCCGCGCCGATCAGGGGCTCGGTTCCGAACGCGATGCGCATCTAGACGCATCGCGTACGCTAGGCGGGCAAGGCCGCGGGCTGGCGGAGGCGGCGCTGCAACAGGGCCGCCATCAGGACGATCTGCGTCGTCTGCCCCATCATGGTGGCGACGACGGCGTAGGGGTAATCGAAACGCCCCATCAGGCCGAAGATCGCGCCCGTGGTGACGATCGCACCCACCAGGTCGATCAAGGCCAGGTTCTTGAACTCGCCCATCACGAGGATGGCCACATTCAGCGCCAATGCGATGCTGCCCAGCATGACGTTCGCACCCCAGAAATAGACCAGCGGGCCAACTTCCTGATAGCGGCCATGATACAGCTCGCCCGAAATCCACGGCCATCCCGCCAGCACCAATGCGGACCACAGAAAACTGCCCGCTGTGCTCAACGTCGCACCGGTCAGCATCACGCGCAGGAACCCGGCGCGGTCACCCTCCGCAAACCGCGCCGCCATCTGCGGATAGCCGATCGACGACCAGGCTGCGGACAGCATCCATGCCGGGCGAATAACCACCTGCACCGCCGATAGGGCGGCCAGGTCGCTGGTGCCGTAGCGCCCGACGACGACGAAGCTGTACAGCCGGCTCGTCACCTCACCCGACCCCGCCCCGAGCGCCAACCAGCCGGAGCCGCGCAGCACGGTCACGTAGCCCCGGATCTCCACCCAGCCGAGCATGGGCCGCATGCCGTTCAGCAGGATCAGCAGGATTACCAACGCGCAGCCGCCATAGGCGCCCGCGGTCAGGAACAGCACGCGCTCGGCATCGGGATGGAAGCCGAGCAGAAAATCGCCACCGAGGAGGATGATCGCCGTGGAGAGCACCGTTCCCGTGAGGCAGGCCGCCAGAAGTGGACGCTGGCGCGAGAATGCGAAGGAGCGGGTGTATTGGAATAGCAGGAACGCCGGGATGAACATCACCGCGCCGGGTGACGCCAGCTCCGACCCCATATACGCCAGCGCGGCATCCACCAGCGTGACGATGAGGGCTGAGGCGATGGTGATGCCGATGGCAAAGGACAGCAATAGTCGCTCGGGCTGCCGCCGCTCCTCCATTCGGTCGTGGGCGGATGGCAGGCGATACAGATGCGCCAGGACCAGCGTGCCCTGCGCCGTTCCCAACACCCAGGCAACGGATAGCCAGAAGACATAGACACCGTAGGATTCGGCGGCGCCATTACGGATCAGCCAAAGGTTGATCGCGAAGGTCAGGATCGAGCCGAATCCTTGTTCCGCCAGGGAGACGACGAACCTCATGCCGCCCACTCCGACTGAGGATCATCCTGAGCCGTGGGCGCCGGGTCCAGGAACGGCAGTCCCATATTCGGCTTGTCTGCCCGCTGGCCTAGCACCCAACGATACACCTCCAGCGTCTGCGCGGCCTTTGCGGGCCAGGCGAACAGGCCGAACGCACGGTCGATGCCTACGCGGGACTTGGCCGCGATCTGTCCGGGATCGACCAAGATCTCATACAGTGTGGCGCGCAGGCTCGCGATGATGGCGGCGCGATCCCCTAGTGGCAGCAGGTAGCCGCTGGCCGGGCTCACCAATTCCGCCGGGCCGCCGTAATTCACCACTACCGGCACGACGCCGGCCGCCATCGCCTCCAGCACCACGGCGCCCCCGAATTCATGCACCGAGGGGAACGTCAGCAGGTCGGCGCGGTTCAGCCGGGGCGCCAGGTCGAAATGCGACAGCTTGCCGGCGAAGGTCACCGACCCAGCCACGCCGAAATCGGCCACCATGCGATCCAACCGTTCGCGTTCCGGCCCGAAACCGATGATGTCCAGCAGCAAGCGGCCGGATCGCAGCAGCGGGGCTGCCGCCTCCAGCAACATGTCGCAGCCTTTATAGGGTACCATGCGGCCCAGAAACGCGGCACGCAGTGGGCGCCCGGCGTAGCTTTCCGCGGTGCGGACGGCGGGACGTGGAAAGCGCGCCGGGTCGATCCCGTTTTCCGGAACATACACTGCCTTCGATCGCCACTTCACCGGCAAATCCGCAATGGCGCTGGCGCCCCCAACCATAATAGCGGCGGCGTCGCGACGCGTCGCGCGGTAGCCCGGCACCAGGCGATACAATCCGCGCAGCTTCGATAAGAATTCGCCTTCCTGCCGCTGCAACTCAGGAAATTCCTTCGGCCATGGCAAGCCGCCGTTCAACGGGCCCAGGATGAATGGCACGCCGATCCGCCGGCACAGTGTCGCCAGCTGGCTTGGCACCGCGGCGCTCAGCGGCGTAATGCGATGAACCAGATCGAACTCGCCAGCACGCAACGCCTTGCCGAACCGGCGCCACATCATACGCTCCGTCAATAGATAGGCCGGCATCGTCAGGGCGGTGAGCATCGCGTAGCCCTTATTCGGTCCGCTGATCCGTTCCACCAGCCGCGCGACAGGATTGACCAACCAATCGGTGTCGAACACCGTGTAATCCCGCCCCTCCACCAACCCGATGCGGTCCAGCGCGGGCTTGTTCCAGTTACGGGTGATCAGATGGGTGTCCACCAGATTGGTCAGCGCCTCGTAATGCGACCAGCCGACCAACGGGATACTCTCCCATTCGGGGTTGCACGAATCGGCAATCACCAAAACACGCAGGCGACGGCCTTCTCGGCCGGCCAAATGACAATTTGTTACATCAGTAATGAATTGTTTAGTCACCAGGACGCCCTATAGATGCGACTGCACAGTGCATCCCACCGTGACATGATTTCCTTAACGATGTGAGACCTCGATGGCCTTGGGCACCGCTTCGCATGTGGTCTGCATGCTGGCAGAACGTAGCTACTTCCACGGTGCCGCAGCACTCTCGAATTCATTGGTGCGAAATGGGTTTACCGGGCATATCGTCGTTGGCTATCGCGGCGCGTTGCCGGTGTGGGGCGGCCCGGTGAAACCCGCGGCAGGTTCGGCACAGCCGATCACGGCCGATGTCGACATTCAATTCATCGAATGCACCGGGGATTGGAACCTCAGCAACCAGAAGCCTCAATTCCTGCTGCAGGTGGCCGAGACGTTGCACCCCGATTTCACCACCCTGTGGTATTTCGACTGCGACGTCGTCATTAAGACCGCCTGGGCTAATTTCGCACGCTGGGCGGAGACGGATGTACTGCTGGTACTAGACCTGGCGGAGACATACATGCCCGCCAACCATGTTTTCCGGCGGGAATGGCAGAACTTCGCGGAACGCGCCGGGCTGGGCAACCGCCCGGTCAGCGGCTATTTCAATAGCGGCTGCGTGGGCGTCGCACCCGGCCTCACCCGTTTTTTGGACGCGTGGGCGAAGCTGCTGCACTTGCTGGCCGACACGGGCACCAATATGTCCGTGTTAGTGGACAAGACCGGCCGCCCCGAATTTGCCAAGATGGACCAGGACTTGATGAACGCCGCCATCATGGCGACGGACGTGCCCTACAACGCGCTTGGGGTCGAGGCGATGGACGCCTTTCCCTCTGCCAACATCATGTCGCACGCCATGGTTTTCGCCAAACCGTGGCGGCGCGACTACATCCATGACGCCTTGCTCGGCTACCAGCCCGACCCAGCGCATCTCAGCTACTGGATTTATGCCGACGGCCCGATCCTGTCCTTCACGCCCGCCGAGTGGAAAAAGAAGCAGCGCGTCCTGAAGCTGACGCGCTGGCTCGGGTTTCTCAAGCGCAGTTCCGTCGATTATTGGTGAGGCCAGGCTCGGCTAGAATAGGCTCTGGCCGATGCCGCCGAGGTTGTAGTTCAGCGTCTTCTGGAACGGCAGCGCCTGGTTCAGGTACTGGTCCACGAACAAATCGAACTCGGCAATATCCGCCTTCGGCACGAAGATCACGTCCGATGGCTGCAGCGGCAGATCGTCCTGCATGTCAGCCGACCCGGCGTAGCGGCGCAGGTTCAACGTGCGCAGCATGGGCGCGTTGTCGGCGCGACGGCGGATCAACACCACCTCGCTGGACCGCGACGTGGGCAGGAAACCACCGGCCATCAGCACACCCTGTAGCGCATCGGTCGGACCCTGCAGCGGCAGGACGCCCGGCGTCTTCACGTCCCCGCCGACGAAGATCCTCGATGAGGCGTAATTGCGCACCACGACATCGAGATCGGCAACCCGCAGTTTGGAGGCATAGCCGT
The DNA here is from genome assembly GCF_009765685.1 of Acidisphaera sp. L21. Lineage (GTDB taxonomy): Bacteria > Pseudomonadota > Alphaproteobacteria > Acetobacterales > Acetobacteraceae > LMUY01. Next base: position 75,174 of record NZ_LMUY01000133.1, read on the forward strand.
CCTGCAATTTCTTGCGGAATTCCGGCAACGTCAGCCCGCCAGCGACGACATCGCCCAGCAACGGCACCGTCACCCTTCCATCCGGGCCGATCACCAGCTTGGCGTCGTTCAGCTCCGGGTTCAGCAGGAATTTCAAATCGAATTCGTCCCCGCCTGCCAGGCGATGCGGCGGGACCTCGTTCGACCAGGGGGCAAACCCGTCCACCTGCTTGGGGACGATGGTGATGTGCTGCGTGCACGCACCGAGCATCACGGTGAGCGACAGGGCTATCAGAACGTTCGGGCGCAATTTTTGGCCTTTCACGGCGGCATGAACCATGGGGAAACGCAGCCGGCACCGCCGGCGCGGTCTTCTTAACCCTGCAGCGATTAAGAGGGATTTAAGCCCTACCGCCTACAACACGAAAACCAACCGTCCTGTAAGGCCAGTGAACGCCCGTGAGCGATACCACAGCACGCGACTTCCCCGCCGGCGGCGTCCGGCACCGATCCGGATCGTTCCCCAGCTTCAGCCTGCGGGACCTGGTAACGGCGTTTTTCTATTATAAGCGCGTTACCCTGCTGGCCTTCATTATACCCTGCATCCTGGGCGTGCTGGCCGGGCTGGTCGCGCATACCAGCTACATGGCGCAGGCCCGACTGCTGGTGCTGTACGGCAGCGACTACGTGTTTCACCCCGGCAACCGCGACACCGGCAACGACATCACGCTGGATCGCAACCAGATCATCCAGGCCGAATTGCAGATCCTGCTGAGCCCCGCGCTCGCATCCGAAACCCTGCAGGCCGTCGGCGTGGATAAGGTCTATCCTGGCCTGCATACGGATGATGATGGCCTGCACGTCGCGGTCGCGCGCTTCGCCAGCGACCTGAACGTGACAAGCGTGCCGCAATCCAACGTTATCGAGATGAGCCTGCGCAATGCCGACCGCGGCGTCGCGGTGCAGGTGCTGAAGGAACTGATCTCCCATTATATCAGCTATCGCTCCGGCATCTTCGACAAGCCCGGGCCACAGGGCGCGGATGCACAGCGGGCGCAGTTCGCCGACCGCCTGAAGAAGGCTGAGGAAGACCTGGCCCAGTTCGGGATCGAGCACGGGATCGGCAATCTGGACGAGCAGATCAGCCTGCAGATCCACCAGAAGGCCGACAACACCAACCAACAGAGCCTGACGGCGCAGCAGATCGACGAGACGGCGGCCCGCGTGGCCGCGCTGCACAAGCAATTGGCCGGCCTCCCGCAGACCGTCCAGATGTTCGCCGAAAGCACCCGGTCCCAGCAATCCACTGGGCTGACGGATAGCCTGGTGAAGCTGCAGATCCAGCGCCGCGAACTGGTGTCGAAATACCAGGATGATTTTCCGCTGGTGCGTGACATCGACCGGCAGATCGCCGGCGTTCACGCCCAAATGGGGACCGACCCCGGCCGTGAGGCGAACATTAATCGCTTAGGCCGCAACACGATCTATGACGATCTGCACCGGGAGGAGATCACCCTCACCTCCCAATTGCAGGGGTTGAACGCCAAGCAGGCGCAACTCGTCGTCGAAGCTGGCCGGATCCAGGATCGATCGGATGAACTGGCCGGGCTGTCCCGCCACTACCGCGATCTGCAGCGCACCCGCGACGTGCTGGACCAGAGCTACCGTTCGATTGCCCGCAGTGGTGAGGAGACCCAGCTCTCCGCCGCGGTGGAGCGGGCTGGTGCAGCCAACGTGCGCGTCGTGCAGCCGCCGGATGCGCCGATCGCCGGGCGCAACCAGCGTTCGCTGCTGATGGCCGGTGGCGTGGTGCTGGGCGTGCTGGCGGCGATCGCGGTGTTCGCCATGCTGAACGCCACCCGCCAGGTCTTCGTCAGCGTCCGGGATGTGGAGCGCCAATTGGACCTGCCGGTGCTGCTGGCGGTGCCGTTGGCGGCCAGCCGCCGCCCCGCCCCGAAGGCGCCGCCGCCCACGATACGCCGAACCGTTCGCCGTCCGAGTTTTGGGGTATGAGCGCCGTGATCGATGCCGAGCCTGACGCCGCCGGCCTGCCCCCGCCGCTGCTGCTGAGCGTCTCGCACGCCAGCCAGCTGCTATTCACGGTGCGGCGCGATCGCACCGATGGCGTTGCGATGCAGCTGATGTCGACCCGCAAGGGCGAAGGCGTGTCCACCCTGGTGCGGGACCTATCTCTGGTGGCGGCATCTCAGGGCGGGCTGCGCACGCTGCTGCTGTCCTCCGAACCGCTGGGTCGGCATGGCGCGAATTGGCCGCGCAGTGTTTACGGGTTGCCGTCCGGCCTACGCGCCATCGCCGATGGCCCGGCCGAGTTGGAGATGTATCGCGTTGGGCCCACCGGGCTGGTGGCGGCGGCCCCGATCGGCAATACGGTGCAGCCGCAGACCTGGGCCACGCTGCTGCGGGCGCTGCGGCCGCAATTCGACATCATCATCACCGACTCACCGCCGCTGGACCGCTCCTTCACCGGCATCGTGCTGGCGCCGCATATGGATGCGACGCTGCTGGTGGTAGCGGCCGAGAGCACCCGGGCCAGCGCCGTGCGCACGCTGCGCGACCGCTTGGCCGAGGTTGGCGGCCACACGGCAGGCGTCATTCTGAACAAGCGACGCTTCCACGTGCCGCAGGCGGCCTACGAACGACTGTGACCGTGCGATAGCCCTTTACGGGCCGCCATCGCCCCGGCGGCGTAACGCGAGCGATGAAGGGTGCATACCGCTCGTCGCCGAGCGCGAGTCCTATCGTCTACTGTTAGGCCGGGCTTTGGCCGCACGTGGATATTATTGCCGGACGCGGCGGATCGGCTCGTCTTGGTCGTGCACGACGCCCGTGTGCCCGATCGCATAGGGATAGGGCGACGGCAGGCTCCGCATCGGCACCTGCTCCAGCAGCAAGCCCTGCGGCAGGCTAGACGCCCGGCGGCGGCGCGGCAGCAATGAGGCCAGCGCGGACAACACTAGCCCGGCGGCGGCGACCGCCGTTATGTCCGCCAGCCGCTGATCCTCGCCGGCGGAACTCGTGGTCGAAGCCACGATCAGAACTGGCGCGACGGCGGTAGCCATGGGGGCGATGCTGGCGGTTTGCACCGGCATCGCCGTCAGCTTGCCATCCAATGCGGTAAGCTGGGCCGTCAGATCACGGCGGCGGTCGCCAAGCTGCGCCATCTCCGCCCGCAACCGGTCGCGTTCGGCGGACAGGACAGCATCGCCCGGGTCGGGCTGAACCGGGCGGCCCTCTACCCGGCGGGTCTCGTCCGCCAGGAAGGCGCGCATGGTTTTGATCTGCCCGTCCATGACGACGACGGCCGGGTAGGTGTCCTGGTATTTCGTCGCCAGTTGCAACCGCTGTAATTGCAGGTCGGCCAGGGCGGCGTTGGCCTTGTCCAGCGTTTCGCGCCCCGGCTTGCGATCTGCCGCGGCACGGCTGGCCGCCACCGAGTCACGAGCCAGTCCGGCCAAACTGGTTGACATCGCGATCGATCGCGCATCGGCCGCATCGATGGCGGCAACCAGACGAGTTCGGCTCGCGCGGAGCTCACTTGCCGTATCGGCTTGCGCGGTAACTGCGGTGCTCGTGGCCAGCGCGGCGGTCGGAATATTCAGGATCGCGTCCACCAGCGAAGTTACATGCTGCCGGGCCTGCGCCGGGTCGGCATCGCGCGCAGTGACGACCAGCGCCTCCCCATTCTCCTGCAGGGCCACGGGGCGCTCGGGCGCCATGGCCAGGCGCAACGCCACGTCGGACAGCGCGGCGCGGCCGGCGGCGTCGGTGTTGCCGTCCGCCACGATACGGGTGCTGACGATGGTGTCGGGGCTCATATGCTCCCATATCACCCGGCCGGCGCCTGTAGTTGTCGCCAGGCCGAGGGCAAACACGCTGATCTGCAGCAGCCATGTCCGCCGGCGCGACCGCGGCTTCGGCAGATCCGAACCGACGATGCGCCAGACGGCTGTGTCGCCCGACGCCACCGACATGTCGATCAGCGCTGAACCCCGCACCGGGAAATCGTCCATCCTATCGCTCATTTCGGGGTGAAGGCGGAGCGTATGGCTGCTTCCGCCGGAAGATGCATGCCGTGAAAGGCCAGCATGGTGCAGACTGCGGCCCCGAGCACGGGCCAGCCGACGATGCGCGGCCGTGGACCAGCCAATACGCCCAACACGCACAGCCCAGCCGCGCCGACGAAGCCGCCGACAATCACCTCGGCCAGATCATGCGCGTGCAATTCGATGCGCGAGTATCCCATGGCAACGATGATCGCGACCGCTATCGCGCCCAGTGCGATCCGCGGCACCACATCGCGCAGCAGCAGCACGGCCAGGCCGCCATACACGATGCAGGCGGAGGCAACGTGGCCGCTGGGGCTCGCGGCGGAGGCGAATTCGAAATCCTCGGCGATGGCCAGGCAGCACAGCTTCAGCACCAGCATGACCGCCAGCGTGCCGCAAATCGCGCCGACCCAGGCCAGTACGCCGCGCCACCAGCCCAGCACGCCGAGCACGAGCGCCACCACAGTTGCCAACGGCAGCACGACAGCCTGGTCGGCAAAATCGGAAAGGAAAATCATGTGCCTCGATCGTGCGGCTCGCTACGGCGGCATCATGCGGGGCAACGGTAAACATAAGAAGAATGGCTAGCGCATCGCCCCGCGGACGTGCCGGATCAGCGTGGTGATGGAAGGCTCCATGAAAATGGTCAGGTGATCGCCGGGCACGGCGACCATGCGCAGCCCCTTGCCCACCAGCCGGCCCCAGCCGAAACGGCGGTCCAGCCCGAAACCCCGTGGCTCCTCGGACGAGCGGATATGGAGCAAGCAACCATCGAACGGGCGCGGGCGATACGATTGTGCCGCGCGATGCAATTGGGCCTGCAGGTCTGCATCGAAGGCCTGCTGCGCCAAATAGGCCTGCGCGGCCGGGCTCAGCTTGCCGTCGTCTGCCCCGGGTGCCCGCACGAGGTGCTTCGTGGCGTTTCGGGCCCTTAGGAATTCCACAAGGGGCAACTTGCCGCAGAGCACCTTGGCGATGCCGGTAAGGATGATCTGCCAACCATAGGACCGCTCGGCGATTTGCCGCCGCCACGTCCCCATGTTGTTGAGATAGGCCGGGTTCCAGGTATCCACCATGATGACGGCTTTCACCTCGTGCCCGGCTGCCCGTAATTGCTGGGCTGCCTCGTAGGCGACGTTGCCGGCCAGGCACCAGCCGAGCAGCACGTACGGTCCCTGCGGCTCCACCGTGCGCAGTTGTTGGACGTAGCCCTCGGCAATTGCCTCGATCGTCGCGGGCAGGCGCCCGCCGGTGCGGCGGTCGGCCGCCTGCAACGCGACGAACGGATGGTCGACACCGACATCCTGGCCCAGCGGAAAGAACGCGCCGTTGCTGTGCATCACTGCATAAACCGGCTTTTCCATCCCACGCCCCAGCCGCGCCACGCGGTCGAACCGGAATTGCCGGGCTGGCGGCTCCGCCTGAACGGCGCTTAGAACCGCAGCCAGGGTGGGGTCGCGGTAGAATTGCGGCAGTGGGATCTTGACCGCGAACTCCCTCTCGATCCGCGACAGCAGCCGGGTTGCCAGGAGGGAGTGGCCGCCCGCGGCAAAAAAGTCGGCATCGGGATCACTGGACGATCCGGGCAGAAGGTCCGCCCAAATCCGCTTCACGCGGCACGGCGTGTCGTTCATCGCAAAGTCCATGGTCCCTCCTGTGCGCTTGGGCGCATTCGGAGTGATCGGCCTTGAAGCGCTTCGGCCAGACTCTGCTCCGGTCCGGGCGTCAATAACGCCGCAACGTTAATATTTCGCTGACTAACTTGTGCAATTCATAAATGATTAGAGCACGCACGCTCGATCACCAGCCAGACCAGGCAGGTAATTGTCCGTCAACGCGAGGTTAGGCGCGTCCTGCGATCTGCGCGGGCGTGACGACGCAGACAAACAGGGCAAGCTTTGAAACGATCTTGGACAGGGGAATGGGTCGTCTCCGCTGTTGAGCAGCGGGCAGCAGCGACGATGCCGATGCTAAAACTCGCGCAGCACGTCCCGCAAGGTCGCACCCTGATACTGCGTGCGCACCAGGCCCCGGCGTTGCAGTGCCGGCACCAGCCCCTCGGTTATCTCCACCACCACCCGGCGGCTGGACCGTTGGAATGGCGTGCTCACCAGGAAGCCATCGCCACCGATCGCCTCCATCGCCTCGCCCATCTTCTCGGCAATCTCGTCCGGCGTGCCGACCAGGCGGAGCCCCCCGTCATAACGTTCGGAGGCAAGCTGGCGTAGGGTCTTGCCGCTGCCCCATTGGGCGAATTTGTCCAGCGAGCCCTGTTCGCCGTTCGTGGTCAGGTGCGGCAATTCCTTGTCCAGGTCGAACTGGGAGAAGTCGATGTCCGTCACGGTGCCGATGGCGGCGAGCGCGGCCTCGATGAAGGCCGGGTGATGGACCATCCGGTCGTATTTGGCCTGCGCCTCCGCCGTGGTTTCCCCGATGAACGGGTAGATCAGGAACAGCACCTTGATGTCGTCCGGGTTGCGCCCGGCGGCGGCAGCCCGGGCGCGGACGTCGTCGCGATACGCCTTCATGCCGCTATATCCGTTCGCGGTCGCGATGATGCTGTCGGCGGTGCGGGCTGCAAATTCTCGCCCACGGGGCGAGCCGCCGGCCTGCACGAAGGTCGGCCGCCCCTGCGGCGAGCGCACCGTGTTCAGCGGTCCGCGGCATTTGAAGAACTTGCCCTCGAAATGGACCGGGTTGACCTTGGTATAGTCGGCATAGGTGCCGGTCTCGCGGTCCATTACCACCGCATCGGGCGACCAGGAATCGAACAGGCGGCAGACGAGTTCGACATACTCGTCGGCCATGGCGTAGCGCTGCTCGCGCGGCGGCAATTCGTCCATGCCGAAATTCTGCGCGGCGGCGTCCTCGCCCGAGGTCACGATGTTCCAGCCGAACCGCCCCCCGGCGATGTGGTCCAACGTGCTGGACAGACGGGCGAGCATGAAGGGTGGGTATGCCATGGTGGACATGGTCGCCACCACGCCCATGCGGCTGGTGCCAGCCGCGATCATCGCAGCCAGCGGCATCGGGTCGTGCTTCGGCGCTTGCAGGGCATGCTTCAGCGTCGCCTCGGTGGTGCCGCGCCAGGCGTCGGACACCATCAGCGTGTCCTCCAGCATGATGTAGTCGAAGCACGCCCGCTCCATCGCCTGCGCCATCTCGACGTAGAACTTGCCGTCCCAGGGCGAACTGGTAGGCGCATATGGATGATCCCACTCACCCGCACTGAAGTTGCAGAACCAGGCGAGATGAAAGGGCTTGGGCATCTTCGTGTCCATTCAGGGGGGCGGCACCGATCCACGCAAGATCAGTGCCGCGCCGTTTACGGGGTGAGCCATTTCGCCATGACCGTCCGGGGCGAGACCTCGAAGCCCAGACGCTCGTAGAAGGCGATCACCTTGGTGTTGGTCTCCCGCACCAGCAACTGGACCTTGAGCACGCCGCGCTGCCGCAGCCACGCCTCCCCGGCCGCCACCACCTGCCGGCCGATCCCGGTGCCCTGTGCATCGGGCGTGGCGGCAACGTAATAGAGCCAGCCCCGGTGACCGTCATGCCCCACCATGACGCTGCCGCTGATGGCGCCTGACTCGCCGATTGCGACCAACACGTCCGACGAAGGGCCAGCCTTGGCGAAGCGGAAATCCTCCGCCGGGTCGTTATAGCTGGCCACCAGGTCGCAGGCGCGCCACAACGCGACGACCGCCTGCTCATCCTCTGGCGCGGCGCTTCGGATCGTCAGCGCCATGGCGCTAATCGTCCGCGTGCCCGGCGGTGTTGCCCTGGCCGCGGCCGGGTAGCCACACCGGGTCGGGCCGGCGCCACATCGCCTTGTCGCGCATCGCCGCCGCCAGGGTTTCTGCCTGGACATCCAGGAACCGCTCGCCCTTCGCCGCCGTCGCCGGGCGCGGGTCGCCGCGAACGCCAGTGACGGGCGCACGCTCGGAGAAGCTCCAGAACCGGCTGAATCCGTCATATTTCGGCACCGGCTCCGGCCGCTGGCGCACGGCCTCCTCGAACTTGTCGGTGCGCACCAAGTCCCCGGCGATCGCCATCATGACGGACGTCTCGCCCTCGCAGGCATGCGCCGGGGTTTCCTTGGTCTCGGCGATGTCGCCGATCATGTCGCGGGTCAGATACCAGGGCGTGCAGGCAATGACCGGCAGGCCGAATTCATGCGCCAACTCGCGCGCCGCCACCGCCAGCGGCTCCACATTGCCGCCATGACCGTTGACGATCAGCAACCGGGCGAAGCCGAGCGCGCGTAGGGAGCGGACGATCCCCGTCAGCACGCCGCGCAACTCGCTGAAGTTCAGGCTGATCGTGCCGCCGAACGGCAGATGATGCTCGCTCATCCCGGTCCATAGCCCCGGCAGCACCAGCACCGGCAACTCCGCCGACACCAGCCGCGCCGCGCGGATCGATGCGGCGCTGGCGCTAGCCGTGTCGGTGATGACCGGCAGATGCGGCCCGTGCTGTTCCAGCGAGCCGATGGGCAGCACCGCCAGCGCGCCGGGTCGCCCAGCCACTTCTCGAATGTCCGGGCCGGTCAACCGGGCCCACTCCACCTCGTTGGTCATGCTGCGCTCCTGTCGTTATGGGCGCAGTTGCAGCGTAACCAGGCTGGTATGTCCAGGTTAGAACAGCTTGGGTGGCTTTTCCGCCGTTCTGCCCCGCGGGAATGCAGTTTCCCAGCCACCGCCCAGCGCCTTGTAAAGCTGCACGAGATTGGTCGATACCGTCGTCGTGCTGTCGGCGTATTGCTGTTCGAACTGGAACATCGTGCGCTGCGCCGTCAGCACGTCGAGAAATGTGCCGAGCCCCTGCACGTATTGCTGCCGGGCGAGGCCAAGTGCCTTGCGCGCCTGATCGACCGACTTGGCCAGCTGGTCGCGCCGCAGTTGTTCGGAGGAATACGCCGTCAGCGCGTTGTCCACGTCGTGGAAGGCCTGCAGCACCACCTGTTGGTATTGCACCGCGGCCTCTTGCTGCTGCGCTTTGCGCAGATCCAGCGTGTATTTTAGCCGTCCGCCCTCGAAGATTGGGATGCTGATGGACGGGCCACCGGAATATTGCAGCGCACCGAAGGCACCGATATTGGCGAGATTTTTATAATCCGTCGCCTGCACCCCGATGCTGCCGGACAGGGTGATTTTCGGGAAGAAATCCGCCTCGGCCGAGCCGATATCGGCGGTCGCGGCGTGCAATTGCGCATCTGCCCGGCGGATATCCGGCCGTCGCTCGGCGAGTTCGGACGGCAGCCCCACCGGCACGGCCGGCGGCACCGGCGGCACTGGTTGGGCCGGGGACAATTTTGCCGTCAGCGAACCCGGCGTCTGCCCCAGCAGAAGGCTGATCGAGTTGATCGTAGTGGCCGCCGTCGCCTCCAATTGCGGGATCTGCGATGCAGTGTTGGACACCTGGGCGGACGCGTTGGCCACGTCCAATCCGGTGGTGAGCCCGCCGCGCTGGCGTTCCTGCGTGAGGCGTAGGCTCTGCTGCTCACTGGCCAACGTGTCCCGGGCGATCTGCAGGTCGCGCTGCTGACCGCGCAATTGCAGGTAATCGCGCGCTAATTCGGCCAACACGGTCACCATCGAGTCCCGCCGAGTCTCGGCCGAGGCGGCGATGGCCGCGTCCGCGGACTCGACCTGGCGCCGCACACGGCCCCAGAAATCGATCTCCCACGTCGAATCGAAGCCCGACTGGAACAGGTTGAACGCGCCCAGATGCGTGCCTGGCCCACCAGACGCCTCGGACGACGCGCCGGATGGGATTCCTCCCTGCGTGCCGCCCAGCCCATTCGCACTCGTATTCGTGCTGCTGCCGCCGGAGCTTGTGGCGCCGCCGCCCAACAGCCCGATCACGCCACGATCGCTGATTTTCTCGCGCGTGTAGGACGCGTTGCCGTTCAGGTTCGGGAACTCGTCCGCCGCCGTCACACCACGCTGCAGGCGGCTTTCCTGCAGACGAATGGTCGCTAGGCGAATATCCAGGTTGGAGGCGGCAACCTGCTGCTCCAACTCCGTTAGGATCGGGTCATTGAACGCTTGCCACCAATTGGCGTCGATCGGCTGCAACACTACCTGGCTGGGCGTGGCCGGAGGCGGCGCCGAGCGGCTCGCGAACCAGGATGTGGGCGACCACATGCTGGGTTCCTGATAGTCCGGGCCCAGTGTGCAACCAGCCACCGAGGCGACAGCGAGTAGTGCGATATATCGGAACTTCACGGGCGACCACACACCTTTGGCAGGGACGGCGAACCCCGTCGGCAGAAAGTGACCGACCGGTTCGGTCAGTCTTTGACAACAACCGCGCTTCGGGCTGAAGGTCAACCCAGTTCAATGGAGCGATGATGCCCGTGATGTCGGATACGGACGTTCTATCGCCCGAGAAGCACCAGCAAATCCTCCGCGGTGCGGCCACGATTTTCTCGCAGGATGGCTATGAAGGCGCCAGCATGTCGCGCATCGCAGCCTGCGCGGGCGTCTCCAAAGGAACGCTTTATAACTACTTCGCGAGCAAGGCCGAATTATTCTCCGCCTGGGTGGCGCAGGAGTGTGAGCGCAAGCTGTCCCTGGTGTTCGGCGATGCCGAGGTGAACGAACAGTTGGAGGCCGGGCTGCTGGCCCTGGGCAGCCGCATCGTCCACATGATGATGTCGCCCTCGGGGCTCACGATCTACCGGTTGACGGTGGCCGAGGCGTCCAAATTCCCCGAGCTCGCCCGCAGCTTCTATGAGGCCGGGCCGGCGCACGCCACACAGTTCATGACCGCCTGGCTGATGCAGCATATCCAGGCCGGCCGGCTGGCCATTCCCGACGCGGCATTTGCGGCAGAGCAATTCTTCGCCCTGTGCCAGACCCGCATCGGAATGCTACGCCGGCTGGGACTGATGACAGAGATCGACGACACCCTGGCGAAGCGCGTGGTCGAGGGTGCCGTGACCATGTTCTTGAACACCTACGGAGTGACACCGTGACCGCAAAGCTGACCGCCGTCCTTGACCATATCGAGGCCGGGTTGGACGGCACCCGAGACCGCTGGTTCGACCTGCTGCGCATCCCGAGCGTGAGCGCGCAGCCGAACCATAAGGGCGACTGCGCCGCGGCCGCGGAATGGCTGCGTGCCGAATTGGCAGCGATCGGGTTCGAGGCCAAACTGGTGACCACTCCAGGCCATCCAGTGGTGCTGGCCCACCATTCCGGCACCGCGCCCGGCCCTCGCCTGCTGTACTACGGGCATTACGACGTGCAGCCCGCCGAGCCGCTGGAGCTATGGACCAGCCCACCGTTCGAGCCAGTCTTGAGTGAAGGCCCGCGCGGCCCACGCATCTCGGCCCGCGGCGCCGTGGACGACAAAGGCCAGGTGATGATGTGGCTAGAGGCGCTCCGAGGCTGGCACGCGGTTGCCGGCGGCCCACCCTGCCCCGTGACGGTGCTGATCGAGGGTGAGGAGGAAGTCGGCAGCGTCAATCTGGAGCCTTTCCTGGCGGCGCATCGGGACGCGCTTGCCGCCGACATCGCCATCATCAGCGACACAGGCATGTGGGACATCGACACGCCCGCCGTCACCACGAGGCTACGCGGCCTGGTCTACACGGAACTGACCCTGCATGCCGCCGAACGGGACCTGCATTCTGGCCTATACGGCGGTTCGGCGCTGAACCCGATCAATGCGCTGACGCGGATCCTGGGCGATCTGCACGATGCATCCGGCCGAATCCAGCTGCCGGGTTTCTACGATGGAATCGCGGACACTTCCCCGGCGCAAATGGCCGAATGGGCGGCGCTAGGCTTCGACGAGGGCGCGTTCCTGGGCGACATCGGCCTGTCCAAGCCGATCGGCGAGCAGGGCCGGTCGCCCTTGGAGCGGATGTGGGCGCGCCCGACCGCCGATATCAACGGCATCTGGGGCGGTTATGCCGGGGCTGGCAGCAAAACGGTGATCGCGGCGCAGGCCTCCGCCAAAGTGTCGTTCCGGCTGGTGCCGGGCCAGGACCCGGCGAGAGTGTATGAGTCATTCAAGCGCTTCGTCGCCGATCGCACCCCGGCCGATGCCAGGGTTGAGTTCCAGCTTTTCGGCACCGCACCAGGAATCGAGATCCCGACGGACAGCCCCTGGGTTCAAGCCGCCCGCGCCGCGCTGGCCGACGAGTATGGCCGCCCGGCGGTGCTGATGGGCAGCGGCGGGTCGATCCCAGTTGTCGAGAGCATGCGCCGGCTGCTGGGCGTCGACTCGCTATTGATGGGATTCGGCTTGGCAGACGACCAGGTGCATAGCCCCAACGAAAAGTTCGAGTGGCGCTGCTTCCACCAGGGCCTTCGCAGCCATGCTCGCCTGCTGGCCAAGCTCGCGGCGCCGTAGCCCGTCTGATCTAGCGCCACGCCCGTTTGCACTGTAACGGTGCGACGGATGAGCGAGCAATTAATAGCAAACCGTCGTCTGCGAGTCGTAATTACCGGCGGCACCGGGCTCGTCGGCACTGCGCTTGCGGCGGAATTGCGGGCTGCGGGGTATGAGACGGTCATCCCCCTTTCCCAGGCCGATGGCGACCTCGCAAATCAGGCGGAGGCCGAGACGGCGATCGCCCGCGCCCGGCCGGATATCGTCTATCACCTGGCAGCCCGGGTGCATGGCATCATGGGCAATCTACGAACCCAGGGCGAAAGCTACCTCGCCAACATCCGCATCAATACCAACGTGATAGAGGCCGCCCGCCGCGCCGGCGCCCGCAAGTTCGTGGCAATGGGTTCCACCGCGATCTACTCGGACCAGGTGCCACGCCCGATGCGGGAGGCGGATTTGTGGCTGGGCGCTCCGCATGGGTCGGAAGCGGGCTATGCCCATGCCAAGCGCGCCATGCTGGCCCAGTTGGGCGCGTATCACGAGCAATACGGCCTAGACTACGCATTCTGCATCGCCACCAACATGTTCGGCCCAAACGACCGGTTCGACGAACAGAACGGGCACGTCATCCCGTCCCTGCTGTCGAAGTTCGAACGCGCCATCCGCAATGGCGAGCCGGTTGAGGTCTGGGGAACCGGCACGCCGCGCCGGGACTTCCTATTCTCGCATGATGCCGCACACGCGATGCGCCTGGTGGGCGAGCGCTTTACCGGGCCGATCAATCTCGCCACCGGCAAAGCCATCTCCATTGCCGACATGGTGGAGGCAATGGTGCGCGTCACCGGTTTCCCAGGAAGTGTTATTTGGGACCGCAGCAAACCGGATGGCCAGATGCTACGCGACTACGATGTCGGGCAGTTGAGGGCGCTGGGCTTCGAACCGGTCAACACGCTGGACGACGCTTTGCGCACCACCTTTGCCTGGCTGCGCGACCATGCCGGGGCAGCCCGGCGGTGACCATGCTGGGTCACAAACCCTGCCCGGCCTGCACGTCCCGCTACACGGTTCATTTGCAGGACGTGCTGGGGCAGCGCAGCGGCAAGCCCATCCCACAATTCGTCTGCCTGGATTGTCATTCGTTCTTCAATCACTCCGGTTATCGCGAGACGGACGAGCAGAAGGCGCATGATTTCGAGTTCCTGCACAACATGCGGGAGAGTATCTACGCCAACCAGAACCGCCTTTGCCTGGAGCTGGTGACACGCTGCCCTCACGTGCAGACCGTGTGCGAGATCGGCTACGGCCTCGGCTGGTTTTTGCGATCTTGTAACGATTACAGACGCAAAAGTTACGGATTCGAAACTAACGCCAATTGTCACGCATACGCGACCGGTGATCTGGGCTTGGACTGCGCCCTGGGCCTGTTCGACGCTAGCCACACCAAACATTATGACATGTTCGCATCAATCATGGTGTTCGAACATCTAGAAGATCCCCGCGCATTGTTTACGCAGATGCGGGATCGGCTGAACCCGGATGGCGCCATCTATCTGTGCGTCCCCTTCGTGGAACGGCGGGATTGGCCCTATTTGTGGACCGCCGGGACCACCCCGGCCAACATGCCGCCCGACGTGTTCTACGACAATGACGTTCACATTATGCACTATAGTGTCGAGGGATTGACCCGCATGGGGATCTCGCTGGGTGCCCGCTCGGCGGAGTTCTTCACCTCCCCGGATGTAGCCCACAACTCGCCCGGGGCTTATCAAGGGGTGTTATTTCGCTTCTAGCTTAATTGCAGCGTCTGAGATAACCAACCCAAGCTTCAGCGTAAGGACACTCATGCCAACAGCACTCGTAACCGGCGTGACCGGACAGGACGGCGCCTATCTCTCGCAACTTCTGCTGGCCAAGGGCTATCGGGTCATCGGGCTGATGCGCCGTTCTGCTTCTTCGGACGTCATTGGGGAGCGTTTGCGCTGGCTGGGCATCCTGAAGGATGTCGAGTTGGTTGACGGCAATCTGACCGATCTTTCTAGCCTGATTCGGGTGCTGAGCGTCTACAAGCCGGATGAGGTCTACAACCTCGCCGCACAATCCTTCGTCGCGGCATCATGGCAGCAGCCGCTGTTGACCGGCAACGTGACTGGCCTCGGCGCCGCGAACGTGCTGGAGGCGGTGCGGCTCATCAAGCCGGATGCCCGGTTTTACCAGGCCAGTTCATCCGAGATGTATGGCCTGATCCAGGAACCAAAGCAGAGCGAGACGACCCCGTTCTACCCGCGTTCGCCCTACGCTGCGGCCAAGCTCTATGCGCATTGGATGACGGTAAACTACCGTGAAAGCTTCGGCATGCACGCCAGCAGCGGCATCTTGTTCAACCACGAGAGCCCGCTGCGCGGGATTGAGTTCGTGACCCGTAAGGTGACGGACGGTGTGGCTCGTATCAAACTGGGCCTTGCCACGGAGCTGCCGCTAGGCAACCTGAACGCCACGCGCGATTGGGGGCACGCCCGCGACTACGTGCAGGCAATGCACCTGATGCTGCAGCAGAAGGTGCCGGATGACTACGTGATCGCCACCGGCCGCACGACCTCCATCCGCGATCTCTGCATCATCGCGTTCTCCCATGTCGGCCTGAATTGGGAGGAGCACGTCACCACCCGCGCCGACCTGATCCGCCCGGCCGAGGTCGACGTTCTGCTGGGTGACTCCACCAAGGCGCAGACGACCCTTGGGTGGAAGCCGGAAACGACGCTGGAAATGATGGTCGCCGAAATGGTCGAGGCGGATCTCGCCCGTCACCGCACCCGCATGGCGTCCTGAGTATGGCGGCGGGGCAACCTCGCCGCATTCTGGTCACGGGCGCTGGCGGGTTTGTTGGTGGGCATCTGCTCACCGCCATTCGCGGCGCCCTTCCAAGCGCTGAGCTGTTCACCGATTGGTTCGACATCGCCGACGCCGCCGCCGTTCGCCACGCCGTTCGGGCAGCCCGGCCGGATGCGTGCGTGCACCTGGCCGCGATCGCCGCCATTCCTGCCGCCCAGAAGGATCCGGATGAGGCGTGGCGAGTAAACCTGCATGGCACATTGTCTCTCGCCCGCACGCTGATGCAGGATGCGCCGGATTGCGCCCTATTGTTTGTGTCTACGTCAGATGCTTATGGCGCGACATTTAAGTCCGGCGTGATGCTTGATGAGACTGCGGCGCTGAATCCGATGAACACCTACGGCGCCACCAAGGCCGCTGCCGACCTCGCCTTGGGCGCCATGGCGCGCGAGGGGTTGCGGGTGATACGGGCGCGGCCGTTCAACCACACCGGACCCGGACAGTCGGATGCGTTCGTCGTGGCCTCGTTTGCACGTCAGGTGGCGCTGGTTGCGGCGGGCAAGCAGGATGCGACGCTCATGGTTGGTGCGTTGGATTCGGAGCGCGACTTCCTGGACGTGCGGGATGTCTGCGCCTGCTATCTGCAATGCCTGTTGAGGGCGGATCGCATACCTAGCGGCACGATCTTCAATATTGCATCCGGCCAGCCGCGCAAGGTTGGCGATGTGTTGGCCGACCTTATCGACATCGCCGGCGTGAAAGTGACGGTCTCGACCGACCCGGGCCGCCTGCGCACCGCCGAAATCCCACTTGCCGCCGGCAACCCGGCGCAAGCCAAACGCCTGCTGGATTGGCAGCCCGCCATCCCGTGGCGCCAGACCCTAACGGATGTGCTGGCGTATTGGCGCACGACGATCGGAGCTACCCAGGACTGACCCGCCAGCGAATGTGGAACGCCGCGGTCGGCCTCACTCTAGTCGGCTTCGCGGTCTGGGCGATCGTGACCACGGGGCAGAGCGTGATGGCTCTTGGAGCCGCGAGCGTGCGGGCACTGTGGGTCTTGCCGGGCCTGCTGGCGCTGCATTTGTTGCAGCTGTTTCTATCCGCCCGTTCGTGGCAGTGCGTGCTGCCGCCCGGGCCGGCGCTGCTCCGGCTCTATCGGCTGCGCATCACCCGGGAAGGCATCGACTCGATGTTGCCGGTAGCGCAGGTGGGCGGGGAGATCATCGGCGCTAAATTGCTGGCCGCCGATGGCCTTCTACTTGCCGTCACGGCCGCCAGCGTCGTGGTGGACGTAACGCTGGAATTTCTGACGCAACTGATCTTCCTGCTGATCGGCGTCGCCGCCCTGGCCATGATTTCGCCGGATGGCGCGTGGCAGGCTTGGATCGGCGCCGCTGTACTGACCGGCGCTGGGGGAGTGGGCCTACTGGCGGCGCAGCGCTTTGGACTACTGCGGATTCTGGAGACGCTGGCCCGCCGCATCGCGGCGCGCTGGCCCGGCGTTGGTGCGCTAACTGGGTTGGATGCGGCGGCGGCGGCGATGTATCGCAGCCGGTCTTCGATGCTGCAGGCAGGTAGCCTGCATCTGTTGGCCTGGCTGCTCGGCTCCCTGGAAAGCTGGGCCGTGCTGAACGCGATCGGCACCGGCACGTCTCTTACCCAGGCAATGGCAATTGAGGCGCTGGGCATGGCGGCCCGTAGCGCCGGGTTCGCCGTGCCGGGCGCGCTGGTGGTTCAGGAAACCGGCTTCGCCCTGGCCGCGGCGGCGGTAGGCCTGCCGGAGGCATCGGGCCTGTCCCTCTCGCTGGTCAAGCGCGCACGGGAGGTCTGCATCGGCCTGCTCGGCCTGGCGTTGTGGCGGCTGGAGCGGCGCTAGGCTCGGCACATTGCGCTCAGCGGTAGCCAGGAGAGATAGGCGAAATTATGGATCGTCTGTTCCGCCTGCAGCCGCATGCCGTGGAAGCACAGCATGATGGCCAGGACCACGACTGCAACCGGCCAGCTACGCAGCGCCGGGCGCGGGCCGGCCAATGGCAGCAGCACCGCGGCTCCCAAAAGACCCACCACGCCGCCAACCACGGTCTCCACGGGGACATGGGCACCCAGGGAGACGCGGGTGATAGCAATCACCACGGTGATCGCGGGTGGGACTAGCACCAATAATGGCATCGGCACCCGGCCGCGGCCCAATAGCAACAGAATGCCCCCATAGGTGACAGTCGCCGCAGCCGTGTGGCCGCTGGGGCTGTGGATCCCCAGCCCGGACAGCGGCTCGTAGCAGGCCACGAACAGCACTTTTAGGAACCCCATCGTCCCTAAAACGCCTGACACCGACACGGTCCAGGCAAGCGCGCCGCGCCACCATCCCAGGGCGGCAAGCACGACGGCAATCGTCGCCGCCAGCGGCAGGATGACCGCCTCGTCGGCAAAATCAGTCAGAAACTCCACCGCCGATCAACGATGACGGCGGGGTGGGTGGTAAGCCGGGCGATGATAGGTGGGATGGCGGTAGGCCGGCGCGTGGCGAGCCGGTGTGTGGTAGGCGGGTGCATGGTAGGCGGGCCTGTTATAGGTCGGCCGGTTATAGGTCGGCCGGTGATACGTCGGGCGTAGCGCGCGATCACTGCGGATCGCCGGGCCGCGCTGATGTCGCACGACGGCGCGCCCCCGATAACGCGGTGCGTCGGCATAGTGACGCCGCCCCTGCGCGGAGTAGCGCGAAGCATAGTGGCGCGGGGCATAGTAGCGGGACGCGGCCCGGTAGCTTCGCCGATAGGCCGGGCGATACGACCGTCGCGGCGCATACCCGCCACCGCCGCCGCCGCCAGCCGGGCGCGCGGTCAGTGCCTCCAGCGACAATTTGTTCAGCTGGTCCGTAGTCACCTGTGCCCGGGCCGGCCCCGCGAGCGGCAGCAAACTGGCCGCCAGCACCGCCAGGAGCAGAAATCGTCGCATGGTTCACTTACCCCCGTGATCGTCGGTTGGGGCGATACAGGCGCGCCGCCCGCGGTGCAATCTTGACGCGGCGCCTGGTCGCGGTCATACCCCGGACCCGGATGCATGGGCATCCCGCCCCCAAGGGGGCACCGCCGCTCCGCGATAGTCGCGCAGCGGCGCGCTGGTCGTTGTGGAGCGTGCGATATGTTCGACACACTGTCGAGCAAGTTGAACGGGGTGTTCGAGGGGTTGCGCAAGCGCGGCCGCTTGTCCGAACTCGACATCGCCGAGGCGCTGCGTGAGGTTCGCCTTGCGCTGCTGGAGGCGGACGTCGCCCTCCCCGTCGTCAAAGATTTCATCAGCAAGGTCCGCGATGCCGCCACCCAGGTGGAGGTGCTGGACAGCGTCGCCCCTGGCCAGCAGGTCATCAAGATCGTCAACGACGTGATGGTCGAGGCGCTGGGTGGCGCCGGGGCTGTCCCGCTGAACCTGTCCGCCGTCGCCCCGGTGCCGATCCTGATGGTCGGCCTGCAAGGCTCCGGCAAAACCACCACCTCCGGCAAAATCGCGCTGCGCTTGCTGCAGCGTGAGAAGAAGAAGGTGCTGCTCGCCTCGCTGGACACGCAGCGCCCCGCCGCCCAGTTGCAGCTGCAGCAATTGGCCGAGCGCGCGGGCGTCGCCAGCCTGCCGATCATCGCCGGGCAGACCCCGATCGAGATCGCCCGCCGCGCCATGGAAACCGGGCGTCGCGAAGTCTACGACGTCGTGATCCTGGACACCGCCGGCCGCCTGTCGATCGACATGGCGCTGATGGACGAGGTCCGCGCCATTCGCGGCGAAACCAACCCCGCGGAAACCCTTCTGGTGGTCGACGCGATGACCGGCCAGGACGCGGTGAACACCGCCAAGGCGTTCAACGACGCGCTGGGTATCACCGGCATCGTCATGACCCGGATGGACGGCGACGCTCGCGGTGGCGCCGCCCTGTCCATGCGCGCCATTACCGGCGCCCCGATCAAGCTGACGGGGTCGGGCGAGAAGATCGACGCGCTGGAGGAATTTCACCCCGAACGTGTCGCCGGCCGCATCCTTGGCATGGGCGACATCGTCGGCCTGGTGGAAAAAGCCGCCGAACACGTCGACGAGGCGGAGGCCGAGAAGCTGGCGGCCAAGATGCTGGCCGGCAAGTTCGACCTGGACGACTACGCCAAGCAGCTGAAGCAGATCACCAAGATGGGGTCGATCTCCTCCATCGTTGGTATGCTGCCCGGCATGGGCGCGGCGAAGGAAGCGCTGGAGAACGCCAACGTCGACAAGACGATTTTGGCCAAGCAGGGCGCGATGATCTCCTCCATGACCATGAAGGAGCGACGCGACCCGGACATCATCAAGGCGAGCCGTAAGAAGCGGATTGCCGCCGGGTCCGGGACGACCGTGCAGGACGTGAACAAGCTGCTGAAGCAGTTCGACGACATGTCCACCATGATGAAGAAGATGCGCAAGCTGGGGCAAAAGGGGCTGATGCGTCACGGCCTAGGCGCGATCATGCCCAAGAGCATGCAGCAGCGCCGCCCCTACTGAGACTTTGCCGACACCGAACTGAGACTGATTAGGAAAATACGATGGGACTTAAGATTCGCCTTGCCCGCGCGGGCGCCAAGAAGCGGCCCTACTACCACATCGTGGTGGCCGACAGCCGTTCCCCCCGCGACGGCCGCTTCATCGAGAAGCTGGGCAGCTACAACCCGATGCTGCCGGCCGACCATGCCGAGCGGATTCGCCTGCAGGACGAGCGCATCACCCATTGGCTGAGCGAGGGCGCGCTGCCGACCGACCGCGTTGCCCGCTTCCTGGGCCGCGCCGGCCTTGCGCCGATGCCCGCCTATCGTGAGCAGCCCGTGCAGTCCGCGCCGAAGAAGAAGGCGCAGGAGCGGGCCAAGGAAGCCGCCGGCGCCTGATGCCAGACGAGCGTATCCTGATGGGCGTGGTAGGTCGGCCGCACGGCGTGCGGGGGCTGGTGCACGTGCACAGCTACACCGCAGAGCCGGCCGATCTGCCCACCTACGGTGCGCTGTTGGACGATAGCGGCCGCCGCTGGACCCTGGTCTGGCGCGGCGACGGCGTGGCCGAAATGCGGGACGAGCAGGGCCGCCCCCTGCCCGACCGCAATGCGGCCGAAAAGCTGGTGAACACCCGCCTGTCGGTCGAACGCAGCCGCCTACCCAAAACCGAGGACGACGAGTACTACCTCGCCGATCTGGTAGGGCTTGCGGTCATGTCGGCCGAAGGCGCGACGCTGGGCCGGGTAACGGCGGTGCACGACTACGGCGCCGGCGCCAGCTTGGAGATTGCGGGCGAAGGCCAGCCGATCCTGCTGCCCTTCACCCGTGCTTGCGTGCCGAGTGTGGATATCACCGCCGGTCGCGTAATCGCCGTGTTGCCGGAGGAGGTGGTGGTTGCCACCGACGCCCCAACCACAGCCGCCGGGCCGGATCAGCACCCGGCATGACTTGGCGCGCCACCACGCTGACGCTGTTCCCGGACATGTTTCCGGGCCCTCTCGCCGGGTCACTGGCGGGTCGGGCACTGACGACCGGGATCTGGTCGCTGGATACGCACGACATCCGCACCGCCGGGTTGGGCCGCCACCGCAGCGTGGACGACACCCCGTTCGGCGGGGGCGCCGGCATGGTGATGCGGCCGGATGTGGTGGATGCCGCCATTGCCGCCGTGGCCGATGATCGTCCCCTCGTGTTCCTCACCCCGCGCGGGCGGCCGTTCCGCCAGGGCGACGCAACCCGGTTCGCGACGGGACCGGGCATCATCCTGCTATGCGGCCGATACGAGGGAATCGACCAGCGCGTGATCGAGGCACATGAGGCCGAAGAAATCAGCGTCGGCGACTACGTTCTCTCCGGCGGCGAGCTGGCGGCCATGGTTGTGCTGGATAGCTGCGTGCGCCTGCTGCCCGGCGTGATGGGCGCTGCCGAAAGCGCCATCGAGGAAAGCTTCAGCACCGGCCTACTGGAATACCCCCACTACACCCGCCCGGCCGAATGGCAGGGGCGCGCCGTGCCCGACGTGTTGCTGAGCGGCGACCATGCCGCCATCGCACGCTGGCGCCGCGCCCGGGCGGAGGAGACCACGCGTGCCCGCAGGCCGGACCTGCTGGCGCACCCCGTTGCATCCGGCGCTTCGGCACCGTAACTGATCTCGAGAAGGACAAGACCATGAACTTGATTCAGCAATATGAGGCCGACGAGATCGTCCGCCTGACGGCGGCCCGCGCCGTGCCGGAATTCGTCCCCGGTGACACCGTTCGCGTGTCCGTGAACATTAAGGAAGGCGAGCGCTCCCGCGTCCAGGCCTTCGAAGGCGTGTGCATCGCCCGCTCCAACAAGGGCCTCAACAGCAACTTCACCGTCCGCAAGATCAGCTACGGCGAAGGCGTGGAACGCGTGTTCCCGCTCTACGCGCCGACCATTGCTGCCATCGACGTGGTGCGCCGTGGCGATGTCCGCCGGGCCAAGCTCTACTACCTTCGTGGCCGTCGCGGTAAGTCTGCTCGCATTGCCGAGAAGGCCCGTGACACGCGTACCACCGAGACTGCCGCCGCCGAGTAAGTCTAGGCCAGGGCGGCAAGCCCTGGACCCCCTGAATGTAAGAGGACACGCGTCCTCCCGTGGGGTCCAGGGGCTATGCCCCTGGCTTCACGGGAGAACGAAGAATGCCGCGCACGCTGTTCGATAAAGTCTGGGACGCCCACGTCGTTGACCGAATGGAGGACGGTACATGTGTGCTCTACATCGACCGCCACCTCGTTCATGAGGTGACAAGCCCGCAGGCATTCGAGGGGCTTCGCCTAGCCGGCCGCCCGGTGCGCCGGCCCGATGCGACCATCGCCGTGGTCGACCACAACGTCCCGACCAGCGACCGCCGCCTTGGCATTGCCGAGGAAGAAAGCCGCATCCAGGTCGAGACGCTTGAAAGCAACGTCGCGGCATTCGGCGTGCCCTATATTCCGTTGCTGGATGCGCGGCAGGGCATCGTCCACATCATCGGACCGGAACTGGGCATCAGCCTGCCGGGCACCACGATCGTTTGCGGCGACAGCCATACATCGACCCATGGTGCATTGGGCGCGCTGGCATTCGGCATCGGCACGTCGGAGGTGGAGCACGTGCTGGCCACCCAGACCCTGCTGCAGAAGCCGGCGAAGAACATGCTGGTGTCGGTTGAGGGCACGCTGGGCGCCGGCGTTACCGCCAAGGACGTGGTGCTGGCGATCATCGGCACGATCGGCACCGCCGGTGGTACCGGCCACGTCATCGAATACGCGGGCAGCGCCATTCGCGGGCTGGACATGGCTGGCCGCATGACCGTTTGCAACATGAGCATCGAGGCAGGTGCCCGCGCCGGCATGATCGCACCGGACGAGACGACGTTCGACTACGTCCGCACCCGGCCGCAAGCCCCGAAGGGCGACGCGCTGGAACAAGCAATCGCCTGCTGGCGCACCCTTCCCTCCGACGAAGGCGCAACCTACGACAAGATCGTGGCACTGGATGCCGCCGATATCGCGCCGATGGTAAGCTGGGGCACCAACCCCGAGGCCGTGCTGCCCATCACCGCTTCCGTCCCCGACCCCGACAGCTACGCCGACCCGGCGAAGGCCGATCAGGTGCGCCGCATGCTGGACTATATGGGCCTCACCGTCGGGCAGAAATTGTCTGAGGTGCCGATCGACGTCGTGTTCATCGGCAGTTGCACCAACGGGCGGATCGAGGATTTGCGTGCCGCCGCCGCCATAGCCCGCGACCGGCACGTCGCACCCGGCGTGCGCGCCATGGTAGTCCCCGGCAGTGGCCTGGTAAAACAGCAGGCCGAAACCGAGGGCTTGGACAAGGTGTTCCTGGACGCCGGGTTCGAGTGGCGGGAGGCTGGGTGTTCCATGTGCCTAGGCATGAACCCGGACAAGCTGACGCAAGGCCAGCGCTGCGCCAGCACGTCCAACCGCAATTTCGAGGGCCGGCAGGGCCCAGGGGGACGCACCCACTTGCTATCCCCAGCCATGGCTGCCGCAGCCGCCGTGACCGGCCGTTTGTCCGATGTTAGGGAGATCGCGTGATGCAGGCCTTCACCACCCTCACCGGCGTAGCAGCGCCACTGCCGCTGGCCAATGTCGATACCGATAAGATCATTCCGGCGCGGTTTCTGAAAACCATCAAGCGCACCGGATTGGGCGTCCACGTATTCGACACGCTGCGCTACGACTCGACCGGCGCCGAGCGGCCGGATTTCGTGTTGAACCAGCCAGCCTATCGCCATTCCGAGATCCTCATCGCGCATGAGAATTTTGGCTGCGGCTCGTCGCGCGAACACGCGCCTTGGGCATTACTGGATTTCGGCATCCGCTGCGTGATCGCGCCGGATTTCGCCGACATCTTCCACGGCAACTGCTTCAAGAACGGCATCCTGCCGATCCGCCTGCCGCGCGCCGTGTGCGACCAACTGATGGAAGACGCCAAGCTGGGCGGCAACGCCCGGCTGACAGTGGACCTTGCCCGGCAGGTCGTCGTCCGCCCCTCCGGTGAGGAAATCCCGTTCGAGATCGACGCCTTCCGCAAGCACCTGCTGCTCAATGGATTGGACGACATCGCCCAAACCATGCAGCGCACCGCGGCGATCGACACCTACGAGGCCAAGCAGCCTGGCTGGCTGCCCGGCGTCACGGTCTAGCGCCCAGTTCCCTATCGGCCACCACCGGGCCGGGGTGAGGAACGCCTCACCCCGCAATGCCCCTCCATGGAGAATCGAGTCCATGCCCGCGAATAAAAAATTGCTGCTGCTGCCTGGTGATGGTGTCGGCCCGGAGGTGATGCACGAGGTGCGCCGGGTCATCGACTGGATGGCGCGCCGCCGTCGCGCCAGCTTCGAACTCGCGGAAGATCTAGTGGGCGGCGCCGCCATCGACGCGCACGGCAGCGCCATCTCCGCCGCAACTGTGGCGCGTGCAAAGGAGGCTGATGCGGTGCTGTTCGGCTCCGTCGGTGGGCCGAAATGGGACACGCTGGGCTTCGACAACCGCCCCGAAATCGCCATCCTCACGCTGCGGCGCGAGTTGGGCCTATACGCCAATTTGCGCCCGGCCATCGTGCTCGATCCGCTACTGGACGCATCCACCCTCAAGCCGGACGTCGTGCGCGGCCTGGACCTGATGATCGTGCGGGAGAGCACCGGCGGCATCTATTTCGGCGAGCCCCGTGGCGTGGAAACCCTGCCCGACGGCCAACAGCGCGGCTTCAACACCGAAACCTACACCACGCATGAGATCGAGCGTGTGGCCCGCGTTGCGTTCGAACTCGCCCGCAAGCGGCAGAACCGCGTGACAAGCGTGGAAAAGGCCAACGTGATGGAAAGTGGCCTTCTGTGGCGCCAGGTGGTGACCGCGCTTGCCGCCCGCGAGTTCCCAGACGTAACGCTCAGCCATATGTACGCCGACAACTGCGCCATGCAGCTGGTGCGCAACCCGCGCCAATTCGACGTCATCGTCACCTCCAATCTGTTCGGCGACCTGCTGAGCGACCTGGCATCGATGCTGACGGGCAGCCTGGGCATGCTGCCCTCTGCCACCCTGGGCGACACGGACCCCACCACAGGCCGCCGCTATGCCCTGTACGAGCCCATCCACGGCAGCGCCCCCGACATCGCCGGCCGCGGCATCGCCAACCCGCTGGGGCAGTTGCTGAGCTTCGCAATGCTGCTGCGCCATTCCTTCGCCATGGAGGAGGACGCCGCGATGATCGAGCGCGCCGCCACCAACGTGCTGGCAAGCGGTCTGCGCACCGCGGACGTGATGGCACCGGGTGCCGCCCAGGTTGGTACATCGGTCATGGGCGAGAGCATCCTGCGCGAACTTGAAAAACTCGCCGCATAGGGGGTTGCCTGCCTCGGCAGGTTGTCCTACACCGCCGCCTCGGTTGCGGTCCTAGACTGCGGCCACGGCTGCGGTCTCATACCGCGGTCAAGGTTGCGCCCGTAGCTCAATTGGATAGAGCACCAGACTACGAATCTGGGGGTTGGAAGTTCGAGTCTTTCCGGGCGCGCCATTTTTTCTTCTGAGTCACAGGCCATCTGGAATTCAGCTTCACTGGTTGGTGTTGCTGACCCATACCGTGTGTCGGTGATCTAACCGTCCAGGCGGGTCGCTGAATGTGCCCGTGTACGGGGTCGGGCGCCGGGCTGGCTATGCACCAGGCCGGCGTGCGACATCAACCGATGCGAAAGTGCGACGTGCCCAGAGCGGCCGGGGTCAGGTTACTGAATTGCACGGTCGTTCCGTCATGAAGCGTCAACGTGGTGCCGCCGGCGCCGTTATCCGCCAGCACGCCAGGCGCGGCCAAGTCGGCAGTGCTCGTGA
Source organism: Acidisphaera sp. L21 (assembly GCF_009765685.1). Taxonomy (GTDB): domain Bacteria; phylum Pseudomonadota; class Alphaproteobacteria; order Acetobacterales; family Acetobacteraceae; genus LMUY01. The sequence goes on from NZ_LMUY01000133.1 coordinate 100,758, forward strand.
AGCCACCGACACCGCCTTGCAGGTCGATCACGAAATTCGAGTCCGCACCGTGGTTGAAGATGAGAGAACTGGACGACGGCCCAATCTGCACGGTCAGCGCATTCGAGTTATCTGTCACCTGCGAGATGCCTCCGCCAGGCGCTAGCACGACGAATGAATTGCTGCCGCCGGCCACCGTCAGTTCCATGTGGCTGATGGAGATGGTGTCATCGCTGCCGCTACCGAGTGAGACGGTGTCATTGCCGCTGCTGACACCCCGGCCCAGCAACACCGAATTGAGGTAGCCATCCACGTTGACCTGGTTGTCGCCATTCCCGACCTGCACAGTCGATTGTCCCAACCCGGCGGTGATCGTGCTGTTACCGTCGCCGACGACAACGAGGTTGGAATAGCCGCCCGCCGACACACTGCTTGAACCATTGCCCAGCTTGATTTGGGCCAGACCTTCTGGACCAGTCACGGTATGTTGGCCGTTGGCTGCCGTGATAGCGTCGTTATAGCCCAGTGCAGTGATGGACGCGTCGCCGTTGCCCATCGTGACAGTATCGTTGCCGTCGCCAGCAAAGATCATCTCGGTACCGGATGAATTACCAACAACGATGCTGTTGTTGTAGCCGGCTAGGTTGATCGAGTCGGTACCGTTGCCAAGGTTCACGGTGGTGTTACCCAGCGCACCGTCCACCGTGTGGTTACCGTCGCCGCCGCTGATGAAGTTGGCGTAGCCGCCGGCACGGATGGAGGAACCGCCGTCCCCGACGATTACCGTATCGCTGCCGGCCCCGGCATCGACGAACTGCGTACCGTTTCCAAGCTCTACAAGGTTGCCGTAGCCACCCGTGCTGACAGTGTCGCTGCCGTCGCCCAACTGCACGGTGGTGAACCCGAGCGAGCCACTTACGGAACTATTGCCGGAACCGCCAACAACCTGGTTGTTGTAGCCGCCCAGCGTAATCCGCAGATTACCAGAGGTTCCGGCGAACACCGTCGCGCTGCCCAGGCCGCCGATGACCGTGTCATCGCCGCCGCCAGTGTTGAACGTATTGAAGTAATTGAAGCCGCGGAGGACCTCAGCACCGTCCGACCCGGTCAAGACACTGCCGCCGTACGCGCCACCAGTAATCGTCGTCGCCATCGTGCATTCCTTAGTAAATTACTGGCTACTCAGCCCGATCTTCATAGCGGCATCGCCTTTATTGTCTCTAGAATAGAATTCTTAAAGCCAAGTTAAGTAAAAATATGTCAGCCAAGACGGCTTGTAGCCATCAATTTTTTTGTGGCCAAAATGCTAATTGTCGAAACGATTGCGCGCCGGCGCGCGGCTGATAGCCGGCGGTGCAATTATGACGCGAGCCGAGTTGCCGCGCGGCCCCATCCGCTATATTATGCACCACGCACCGTGTTCCCTCAGGTTTCTCAGGCGAAGAGCCCCGCAGGGGTATCAGCCTTTCGTGCCGCCTGGGCTGAACAAGTCGCGTTAGGAATCTACGCACGCAATTCTGGGATCAGTTGGACGCGGATCTGGCGCGCGTATTTCGGCAGGCAGCCGCGGCCGTCTGTCCAGCGCGCCGGGCCACCGATCTTGCCGCGGGCAATCTCCGGCTTATGCCAGCCCTCATCAGGCAAATCCGCAAGCGGCATCGTGTTACCGCCCAGCCACAACGCCGATCCTGGCCTCGTCTGCGAACCAGACTTCTACGGCATCGGTGCCGATGCCCTGCTCGCGCGCGATCGCCGCCAGGCGGGCAGGAAAGCTTTTTTAAAACCGTCGACCGCTCCGGCTGCCTGAGCATGGTGGCGCGGCCGGGCGGACAGCTTGCGATACCCGAGCTTGCGCAACTCGCGGCTGACCGTGTCCTCGCTGAGTGACATACGGAACTCCTCCCAAAGCCACTGCACCAAGTCTATCAGCCGCCAGCGGACCACACCGTCTACGGCTGGGATCGGTCCATCATCCACCCTGCCGGCCAAGGCGCAGCGCTGTGCATCGGTGAGCTTGGGGATCGGTCCGGCAGTCTTCCGGGCAACCAAGCCCGGCGGACCTTCGGCGTTGAATCGCACCACCCAGTCCCGCACGATTTGCAACGTGACACCGCCAACGCGCGCCGCCTGGCTGCGCGTGCCACCGTCGTAGACCACCGCCAGCGCCAGCAGCCGCCGGGCTTGGCCAGCATCGCGGCTGTGCCGGGCGTGGTGACGCAGGGTCTCGGCAGTGAAATCAGCCCGCAGAGGGGTCGGAGCAGCCATGGCAAACACCTCATCTTTGCCGTGGTGAATCACAGATCGGCCCGCGTCGGGAATCCCCCCTCGTAAGTCAAACGTCATGCGGGTTGGTATCAGACCTCCAGGGCCTTTTTAGGAATGTGTCCCTTAGCACCTATGCAGTCTTTAGCGACCATCTCAATTTCCGCTTGCCCGTGCCGCCGAAAATTGCGGGCGTCGTTGCGTTTGTATCCATCAGCTGTAACTCGGCATGGTATAGCTACACGTCAGAGATGGATCGAGACAATGGACCAACCGAAGCTTCCTTTCATTGATGCCCTACGCGGATATGCCATTGTTCTAGTTATTGCCAGTCATGCTTTCCCTACTCTGCCTGAGCTACCTTGGACAATGAAGCGTTTCACCAATCTTGGCTTCTTTGGCGTCCAGCTGTTCTTTGTGGTGAGCTGCGTTACACTGACCCGGTCTTGGCGGCAGCAGCAGGCACTTCGAGGCTATCCAAGCTTGCGGGATTTTATGATCCGGAGACTGTTCCGCATCGCACCTGCCTACTATCTCGCGGCCGCCCTCTATTTGTGGCTGTCGTGGAATGGCCTGCCCGCTGCTACACGCCTAGCCACTTTTCTGACGTTCACCAATGGATGGAGTCCTGGGCAGATGCCAACGATGCCCGATGCCTGGATTGGGGTGCCCGGCGGATGGAGTATCGAGGCGGAGGTTGCCTTTTACGCCTTGTTCCCCATGCTAATGGTCACCATACGCGGCTTCTGGCCAGCCCTCGTCGCGCTGCTGGTCAGTCTGCCATTCGCCTGGGTTGCCAACGGTCTAGGTTGGGCAGCCTATGTGCAGGATTACGGCTCGACAGCCACTGACCAGTTCCTCTACTACTGGTTGCCTAATGAGATGCCAGTATTTCTTGCTGGATTGGTGTTGCATGAGGTGATCATTAAACTATCGCCAGGGGGCCAATGGCAGCTTCTGGGTGTCCAGGTATCCCAATATGCGAGATTGCTCCTAGCGGCATGTGTGGTTACTTTCTTGTCGCTTGGATTGATTGCGTGGCCTCGCTTGCCGGTCCCCGGCTGGCTCTTTGTACCGTCTCATCTCGTTGCGGCACTTGCTTTCAGTGGCATCACACTCGCATTCGCGCTTCGGCCGATGCCGCTGCTGGTCAACTGGGCCATCGTTCGTATAGGCCAGGGCAGTTTTAGTGCATATTTGCTGCATTTCGCACTTCTGGAAGGGATAGTGCGGCTCCTACCCGCTTCGGTGCTCGGCGCCACTGGTATAAACGCCATCGCAGCCGCGACCGCCCTGTTTGTCGCCGTGCTGGTGATCACGGGCGTACTGGCCCAAGCCACTTACCGCTGGATCGAGACACCAGGTATTCAAACTGGCCACCACGTCAGCCGTGTGCTGAACGGGAAACAATGGTCGGCAAAGACCGATCCAAGTGCGGCGGGCTGAAGCAGATGAACAGGTTTTTAACATTGCCTCATAGGAGGCAGGATCGACCTGCATTGCGGTCCATTGTAAGGCAATTTCTGCCTTTGGTCATATTCCTGGTCGGCTGTTCTATCGCAGTTCATTTTGTTCAGTACGGACAGACGGAAGGTGAGTCCTCTCGTGCCGCGGAAGCGCTGTTGCACCGTGGTTACATTGGTGATCCATACCTGCTGCCAACTGGCCCGTCCGCCCACGTCTCCCCATTGCAGGCCATATACATGGCCGGGGTCTACGCACCGTTCGGCGTGGACACTCCGATGTCTAATATCATCCTGAGTCTTGTGACTGCGAGTATCTTCGCCAGCGGTGTGGCAATCACGTTGCAGCTCGTATCTGATCTCGCCTTGACCCGGTGCGGCCACTGGGTGGCTGTCGGCTTGCTCCTCATGACGTCATTCTTGGTGTTCTATGAGGTGACGATTTGCCGGGTTTGGGAGCAGCCTATATCCGCCGTGATCCTGCTCGCTGGCTGGCTCGCCCTGGTTCGATACAAATCCGGCGCTGGCAAATGGAGCCTTTACGGAATGGCTGTATTGGCAGGGCTGGGCTTCCTGCTCACTGCCGCCATTCTACCATCGCTGCTGCTGGGATTGGGTATGATGCTCTGGACCGGGCGGCATCGGCCCGGCCTACTCACCCGGGCGATCATGGCAGGACTGATCGTGCTGGCGATGGCTCTTCCATGGGGCGTGCGAAATGAGGCTGCGTTGGGCAAATTTATCCTCACCCGGTCGAACTTCGGGTTGGAGCTGGCATTAGGCAACCAACCCGGTGCATTAGGGCCCTCCTCCCTTGGCTGGACGGCGCCGATCCATCCCAGTCTTTCTGCCGCCGCGGCCAAGCAGGTGCAGGACGTCGGAGAAGTGGCATACATGGCAAGCATGACAAGGCTCGCCCTCGGATGGATCGAAGCCGATCCAGAGCGCTTCGCTCAGCTGACTGCCATTCGCGCCGAACTCAGTTTTTTCCCCAGTGCCGCCATGGTGGGCTGGTTTCCCGTGCTCGGCGTTGCTGTGGTAGTCTTACTTCTCACGATATTCGGGGCACTGAAGCTGGCTGCCTGCGCCGGCAGTTTGGCCTTGCGGTGCCAACCAGGGCCGGTTCTGGTGTTCGGCGTGCTGCCGCTAGTGCCGTATTGGCTAACACACCTCTACTTGCGCTATGTGTTGCTGACCTACTTCACGAGTGTTGTGTTAATTACCCTGGTGATTGACCGGGCGGTATACCAATACCTGCCCAGAGGGATCATGGGTCTCGGGCAAAGAGGTACGGGGCATAAAAATTCAACGTGAGATGACACCATTTTTTTGTTAGGACAGCAAAATGCCGGAAGAAAAGACGGATATTAAACTCTCCTTCTCGGTCGATAATACAATTGGACCTGTAACGGATTATGATGTCGCTATGGCCTATGAACTTTTCTTGGGACGGCCGCCGAAAAATTCCGCAGTCATCAATAGCGATAAGCAGCCTCAAGAATCCCTCAATTTGATCTGAGGTGCTCTAGGCCCGATTCGCGTTTGCTGCGTAGACATTTCGCATGATTGCGGCTGAGTTCGGAAGTATGGGCAAATCGACTGTAACCATACCCTTCCGGGTGAACTTGCTGATATTTCTCCAACAAGATCATCAGGTTGACCCAGGGCGCTTCATCTCCCGCGCCAACGACGCCCAATCCGGCTCCACATAGCGCCGCACGCCTGGCTTTAGTCTAGGTCGCTTCGGTGGCTTACTGGAAGTGTTAATGGCTCATCAGGCGTGACCAGCCGCACACCCATTCTGCTCATGCTGGTAGGTGTTGACGGCTGGTGGCCAGGCATGACAGAAACCACAGTACAATGCCGAAAGAAGTCAATTACTTAGCGCCAGGTTCTCCCAAAGGGCTGGAGCAGCACGCGCCGTCGAGCGGCGGGCTGGGGCTTGAGGCCCTGCAATCAATGGGGGCAAAATCGCGCATCTGGCATTGCCAGGTCGTTTGGATTTTGTCCGCCATGCTGTTGAGCGGGTGCGTGACGAAGCCGCCAGTGGTGGCCGCCGCGCCCCCGAAGGCAGACCCCCAAGCCGCCTATCGCCTGTGCACCGACCGGGCGACGGCGGCCACCGCCTCCATCACCGAGCGCCGGGGTGCGGCGGAAAGCCGGATCTTCGGCCAATGCATGGCTGTCGAAGCGCCGGATGACCCGGCTGCCATGCGGTGACCTTCGGCGTGACGAGGGTTTGCGGTCTCGTGCTACTGGCCCGGAGCGCCACTTCGGAGCAGGTATCGATCGTCAGTCTTCGGTCGCCGCAGACCCCGGGTCAGCCCGCGGGTTTGGAGGTGTGGGTGGCCAGCACTGCGTCGGTATCGGTGTCGACCTCGTGCAGGCGGATCTCGTAGCCCCAGAGCACGGCCAGGTATTTCAACGTCGCTTCCGCGTCCTTCTTGGCAAGCAATTGGCCCGGATGGGTGCGATGCTCCAGCCGCAACTGGCGATCTCCTGACAGATCGACGTCCACGACCTGGATATCGGCATCGTTCAGGCCTGGATCGTAGGATCGTGCCAGGCTGCGCCGAATGGCGCGGTAGCCGTCATCGTCGTGGATCGCGTCCACTAGCAAGGTGGGTTCGGACGTGTCGTCCATCAGGCGGAACATGCGGAAATCGCGCATGACCTTCGGCGACAGGAACTGCAGGATGAAGCTTTCGTCCCGGTAATTCGCCCAACCATGCCGCAACGTTCCGAGCGCGTCGCCATTGCCCGCGATATCGGGAAACCACGACTTGTCCTCCGCAGTCGGCTGGTCGCAGACGCGCACGATGTCGGTCATCATTGCATAGCCGAGCGCATAGGGGTTGAAGCCCGGCCCGTATTCGAAACCCGGCTGCATGATGACGTTGCTAGTGGAGTGGATTACCTCCAGGAACGCCGCGTCATCGATCTGCCCGGTTTCATGCAGCCGGGTCATGATGCGCTGGTGCACCCAGGTAGCGCAGCCCTCGTTCATCACCTTGGCCTGGGGCTGTGGATAGAAATACTGCGCGATCAGCCGGACGATCCGGATGATCTCCCGCTCCCAGGACTGCAACCGGGGCGAGGATTTTTCGAGGAAATACAACAGATTTTCCTCGGGCAGTCCCAACAGCCGCCGCCGATCGGCGAGTTTGTCGCTCCCCGGCATGGGCTTGGCATCCGGCAAGGTACGCCACAGATCGTCGAATACCTTCTCATCATACTCACGGCGCTCGCGCTCGCGCTTTTCCTCGGTTTTGAGATTTAACGGGCGCGTGCCACCATGCCGGTGAACGCCATGTCGCGACAGGGCATGCGAGGCGTCCAGAATACGCTCCACCGCCGCCACGCCGTAGCGATCTTCGCAGGCGCTCACATAGGTGCGGGCGAACTCCAGATAGTCGATGATCGCCGATGGTTCCGTCCACTGCCGGAACAGATGGTTGTTGCGGAAAAAATGATTGTGGCCGAACGCGGCATGCGCAATCACCAGCGCCTGCATCGTCGCGGTGTTTTCCTCCATCAAATAGGAGATGCAGGGGTTGGAGTTGATGACGACCTCATACGCCAGGCTGGAATAACCCTGGCGGTAGCTGTTTTCGTGCTGCAGAAACCGTTTGCCATACGACCAATGCCGATACGTCAGCGGCATCCCGTGTGCGGTGTAGACGTCGAGCATCTGTTCCGACGTAATGACCTCGATCCGGTTAGGGTAGAGTTCGAGGCCCAGTTCTTCCGTCGCAATCCGCTCGATGGCATCGTAGGAGCGTTGCAGCGTGCCGTAATCCCAATCCGTCCCAGAATAGAGCAGGGGGCGGTCCATTAGGTTTCCCCTACATGTGTCATGCGGCCACTTTCCGGCCGAACAGGTCGCGGAAGACGGGGAAAATATCCTTGCGCTCGGCCACGCGCCGCATCGCTAATTTTGGCGCGCGCTCCGCCAATGGAGCGTACCCTCGCCACAGATCGGTCTCCCCACGGATGATTGCGGCGGAGATCGACACCTCGATATAGGCGAAATGCTGGACGATCGGCAGGATGTCGTTTTCCAGCATCGCCACGGCACGATGCGTGTCGCTGCCAGAGTTATCGCCATCCGACGCTTGCGCCGCGTAGATATTCCATGACCCGGCGGGATAGCGCTCCCGTTGAATGCGGGTCAATTCGGCGAGTGCGGTGGACACAATGGTGCCGCCTGTCCGCGGGTCGGTGAAGAACACCTCCTCTTCCACCTCTTCCGCGACTTCGGTATGGCGAATGAAGACGAGGTCGACACGCTTGTAGCGCCTCTCCAGAAACACGTGCAGCAGCAGGAAGAACCGCTTGGCCAGGTCCTTCATGCTCTCCGACATTGAACCGGATACGTCCATCAGGCAGAACATCACCGCGCGGGCGGAGGGCTTCGGCACCGGAGTGAAGCGGCGATACCGCATGTCGATCGGATCGACCCAGGGCACGCGCGCCAGGCGTCGCAGCGCCAGCTCCAACTCCCCCCGCAGCGCCTGCAACTTTTCGACGTCCTCACCGGTGGAGGTGAGGCGCGCCACTTCCTCCTCCAACTCTTTCACCTCGGGCGGCTTCGGCCGGCGCAGGCCGATGCGCCGGGCCATCGATTGCCGCATGGTGCGCGACATATCTACCTGAGACGGCGTGCCGTCGACGCTGATGCCGGCGCGGGATGGCGTCATCGTGTCGGTCGCAACGACCTGGTTTTTCACCAAATCGGGCAATTCCAAATCCTCGAAAAACAGGTCTAGGAACTCGTCCCGGGTCAGCACGAAGCGGAAGCCGTCCTGTGCCTCCCCCTCGCCCTGGCCGGCGCCGTTTCCAGCGCCGCCACCACCGCCACCACCGGGTGGGCGCTTCAGCCGGTCGCCCTTCGAAAACTCCTTATTGCCGGACAGCACCACGTCGCGTTGCCCGGCGGTGAACACGGTATGGAAAGAAGGCTCGTGCAGGACGTCGGCCGGTATGGTGACAGTTTCGCCCTGCCCGGTTTCCCGCAGCGTGCCCTGGTCTATCGCGTTTCGGGCGGCCCGCGCGATGGCGCCCCGGGCACGCGCCAGCACACGCTGGCGGTTGTCCAGGTTCTTGCCATGGGGGTTCGATCTGCGGTCGATAATGTCCAATCGTGCGCCCTCAGGCCGACTGCTTGACCCGCATGTACCACTCGACCAACCGGCGCACCTGGCGTTCGGTATAGCCGCGCGAGACCATGCGTTCGACGAAGTCGTTGTGTTTCTTCTCCGTGTCCCCGTCCTTCTTCGAGCCAAAGCTGATGACCGGCAGCAGATCCTCCACCTGGGAGAACATCCGCTTCTCGATGACGTCCCGGATCTTCTCGTATGACGTCCAGGACGGGTTCTTGCCGCCATTGGCTGCCCGGTTGCGCAGGGCGAACTTTACCACCTCGTTCCGGAAATCCTTCGGGTTGGCGATGCCCGCCGGCTTCTCGATCTTGGTGAGTTCCGCGTTCAGCAATTCCCGGTTCAGCATCTGGCCGGTGTCAGGATCCTTGAAGTCCAGGTCTTCAATCCAGGCGTCGGCGTAGTCCAGGTAGCGGTCGAACAGGTTCTGGCCGTAATCGCCATAGCTCTCCAGATACGCCTTCTGGATCTCGTTGCCGATGAACTCGGCATAGCGCGCGGCCAGTTCGGACTTGATGGTGGCGAGGTAGGTCGCCTCCATATCAGCCGGGAATTGCTCGCGCCGGATCGCCTGTTCCAGCACATACATCAGATGCACCGGATCAGCCGCGATCTCGTTGGCGGAGTGGTTGAACGTCGCCGACAGCACCTTGTAGGCGAAGCGGGTGGAGATACCGTCCATGCCCTCATCCACCCCGGCGGTGTCACGATATTCCTGCATCGTGCGAACCTTGGGATCGGTCTCGCGGATGTTCTCGCCGTCATACACCCGCATCTTGGCAAACGGGCGGGAGTTTGCGTGCGGCTTCAACCGTGACAGCACCGCGAACCGCGCCAGCATTTCCAGTGTGCCGGGTGCCAGTGGAGCTTCTGCCAATGCCGAACCGCTGATGAGCTTCTTGTAGATCAGCCCTTCTTCGGTGACGCGCAGGCAATACGGGACTTTCACGACCGATACACGGTCGAGGAACGCTTCGTTGGTGCGGTTATTACGGAAGCTCTGCCACTCCGCCTCGTTGGAGTGGGCGAGCAAGATACCTTGGAATGGAATAGCGCCGATATTCTCGGTGCCGAGGTAATTACCTTCCTGCGTCGCCGTCAGCAACGGATGCAGCATCTTGATCGGCGCCTTGAACATCTCGACGAATTCGAGGATGCCCTGATTGGCGCGATTCAGCCCGCCGGAGAAGCCATAGGCGTCTGGATCGTTCTGGCTATACATCTCCAACTTGCGGATATCGACCTTGCCGACCAGGGCGGAAATGTCCTGGTTGTTGTCGTCACCGGGCTCGGTCTTGGCGATACCGATCTGCTTGCGACGGGAGGGATAAATCTTCACCACCCGGAACCGCTCGATATCACCGTCCCATTCATCGAGGCGCTTCAGCGCCCACGGGCTGGCGATGCCGGTCAGCACCCGGCGGGGAATCCCGTACCGCTCCTGTAGCGAGTCGGCCATGGTTTCGGGGTCGAACAATCCGAGCGGGCTTTCGAACACCGGGCTCAGTTCAGTGCCGGCCTTCAGCACGTAGATTGGCTCTTGCTCCATAAGCGCCTTCAGGCGTTCGCCGAGGGAAGACTTGCCGCCACCGACCGGCCCCAGCAGATAAAGGACCTGCTTACGCTCCTCCAGCCCTTGGGCGGCGTGGCGGAAGAAGCCGACGATTCTCTCGATCGTCTCCTCCATGCCGTGGAATTCGGCAAAGGCGGGAAATATCCGCACGGTACGGTTCATGAAAAGGCGGCCAAGCCGAGCATCGCGAGAAGTATCGACGATCTCTGGC
>NZ_LMUY01000133.1:111458-120543 GCF_009765685.1 Acidisphaera sp. L21
GAATGAAGGGAAAATACGCTGTCCGTCTGAAACATCACGAAACTCCCAAGATGCCCGGGCGAATAACGCGGCGCGTATTCCTCCGGTCACCAACAGATGCACGCGAGCAGAACCTTAGTAGGGCCAATCTCTTCTCATCGAGTACTACCCTCCTCGAGGCCTAGTGTACGGTAGCTGGGCTCAGCGACGAAAATCACTAGGAGTCTTTCAGAAAGGAGACCCGCAAAGAGTTTGGTGACAAACAAGTGACATATATACGACACTGATACATTGATGCCACTCAAATATGCCGATGCCCGACTGTACAGGCGTCTGTTCTCATCGCGGATACCTACTTTACGGAAAGGAACCGGCAGTCCGCAATTAAATCATGGGCCATATGGCCGATTCGGCTCGATCTTCTTCGACGTCGAGCCGAGCTGCTTGGGGCACCATCGATTTGGCACGGAAGTTGCCTGGACTCGTCCACGACGCTCTCCGCATCATGGATAAGGACCGTGCCGTGACCACGAAAGCCACCAAGATCGACCTGTTCAGCTTCAAGACGCCACAAATGAGGGCGTTTCATCTCGCCTGGCTGGCTTTTTTCGTCTCATTCTTTGCCTGGTTCGCGGTGGCGCCGCTGATGCCGGTGATCCGGGGGGAGTTCAAGCTATCCCCCGATCAGATCGCCAACATCAACATTGCCGCCGTCGGCATCACGATTCTGGTCCGCATGGCAATAGGGCCGCTTTGTGACAAGTTCGGGCCTCGCCTGACTTATGTGTGGCTTCTGACGCTTGGCGCCATTCCCGTGATCGGAATCGCGTTCTCCACCTCATACGAGGTGTTCTTGATCTTCCGACTGGCCATCGGGGCGATCGGAGCCAGCTTCGTTATCACCCAATTCCACACCTCGATGATGTTTGCGCCGAATGTGGTGGGCACGGCGAATGCGACGGTGGGCGGCTGGGGTAACGCCGGCGGTGGTGTAACGCAGACCGTCATGCCGTTGATCCTGGCAGCCCTCGTCAGCATGGGGATCAATCAGTCGCTCGGCTGGCGCATGTCGATGATTGTGCCCGGCGTCATGATGCTGATCGTCGCCGTGCTCTACTGGAAGCTGACGCAGGACGCGCCGGAGGGCAATTTCAAGGATCTACGGGCACGCGGAATTGCCATCGACTCGGGCAAGAAGGGCGGCTGGGCGGTCTTCAGGCAGGCGATGGCGAACTACCGGGTTTGGATGCTGGCGATCACCTATGGCGCTTGCTTTGGGGTCGAACTGTTTATTCACGGCGTCGCTGCCAGCTATTACGTGTCACGGTTCCAATTGACGTTGGAGGGTGCCGGCATCGCGGCTGGCAGCTTCGGCCTGCTGGCCCTGTTTGCGCGTGCCCTGGGCGGCATCGCCTCGGACAAATTTGCAAAATTTGGCGGGTTGGATGCACGCACTCTGTTGCTGTTTGTTCTGATGGTCGGTGAAGGCGTGGGCTTGTTGCTGTTCTCTACGGCAGACTCTGTCACGCTGGCGTTGACGTGGATGCTAGCGTTTGGGCTGTTCACGCATATGGCGTGCGGCGCGACCTACGCGCTGGTGCCGTTCCTGGACCGCAAGGCGTTGGGCGGTGTCACCGGCATCATCGGCGCGGGTGGCAATATCGGCGCGGTGGGCGCCGGGTTCCTGCTAAAATGGGTCGGCAGCGTTCCCGGCAGCCTGTTTGCCCTGGGGTGGATCGTGCTCGGCTGCTCGCTCTGCGCGGTCGCTGTGCGGTTCTCGCCGTCGCATAAAGCCAGCGAGCAGACCCTGTATGACGAGGCTGTGGCGCAGCGGGAACGACTGACGATCAATGGTGGAATCGCCGCCACCGGCTAAGCCTCACGCGCAATGGGCAATGGTGCCGATTTTCTGACCGGATGCCCGCTGCGCGCTCAGATCCATTCCATGCCAGACCTGGGCATGAGCGGGCGGCGGGTTGTTGCGTGGCACAGGCATTGCTTTCCGAAATGTAATGTCCACGCCAGTCATGAGCACAACGGTCGCCATTCTGCCGCCTGCCCGACTGGGGCAGAGGATGCGGCTATCGACGCTACCCCGTCAGTTGCTGGGCGCCGCCGCGGTCGCGGCGATGGTGGCGGGGTGGTGGGTGATCGCCGCCACCGGCATGGTGCGGGCCGACCTGCTACCGTCGCCGTTGGATGTGTGGGACGCGCTGGTCGAGGTGACGCGCGACGGTTATCGCGGCACAACGCTATGGGGCAACGCGCTGTCCACGCTGGAGCGGTTGCTGAGTGGGTTTGGCTTGGCCACTTTGGTCGGTGTGCCGTTGGGGCTTTGGATGGGGTCGAACCGCGTCACACACGCCGCGGTCGACTGGATCATCCAGTTCATGCGTCCACTGCCGCCACTGTCCTATATGATCCTGCTGATCCTGTGGCTGGGCACCGGCGATTTGTCGAAATCCGCCCTGCTGTTCCTGACCGCGTTTCCGATCATCGTCGCCTCCGCCGCTGCCGGCGTGCGCGGGGTGAAGCAGCAGCGGATCCAGGTGGCACTCGCGTTGGGCGCCAGCCGGGCACAGGTGTTTCGCCACGTCATCATGCCGTCCGCCGCGCCGATGGTGTTTACCGGGCTGCAGATCGCGCTGGCCGCCGCGTTTTCCACCGTGGTCTCGGCGGAATTGCTCGCGGCGACCGATGGGCTCGGTTGGATGGTGATCTCGGCCAGCACATTCCTGCGCAATGACATCATCATCCTGTGCATCCTCATCCTGGGGGCGCTCGGCTTCATCTTGGCCAGCCTGCTGCGCGCGACGGACCGCCGGCTGATCCACTGGCGAGGACGCGACTCGTGAGAACCTTGCCCTCCTGGGTGATCACCCTGCTGAGCATGGCGGTGGTGCTGGCGATCTGGATCGGGATCACCAGCGGTGGGCTCGTGCGCGACCTGTTCCTGCCCGGCCCGCTGGATCTGTGGGATGGGTTCATGGAACTGGTGCAAGACGGCTACAAAGGCCGCCCCCTGCTGGAACATGTGGGGATGAGCCTCTTCCGCGTCATCGCCGGGTTTCTGACCGGGGCTGCCGCCGGCACCTTGCTAGGGTTAGGCATGGGTTATTCGCCGCGGATCAACGCGCTTGCCGCACCGTTCATCGAGTTCCTGCGCCCACTGCCGCAGCTCGCCTACCTGGTGTTGCTGATCATCTGGCTAGGCATTGGGGAGACGAGCAAGGTCACCATGCTGTTCCTGGCCGCCCTCCCCGTCTCCGCGATCGCGGCGCGCGATGGCGTGGCGAACGTGCCGCCGGAGCGGGTGAGCGTCGCCTTGGCGCTGGGCGCCAGCAGATGGCAGGTGTTCCGCTACGTCATCATCCCGTCCGCCTTGCCGGAAATCCTGGTGGGCGCCCGGCTAGCGGCGGGCATCGTCTACGGGACGCTGATCGCAGCGGAGATCATCGCCGGGTCGAACGGGATCGGCTGGATGATCCTGGATGCGGGTCGGTTCCTGCGATCGGATTATGTGTTTGCCGGCATCGGGATGATCGGGATCACCGGTATCTTGATCGACCGGCTGCTGCTGCTGATCGAGCGGCGGGTCGTGCATTGGGCTGGGCGGTGATGATGCCGCCGGACAAAGGGAAAGAATAATCGATGCCGAACGGATTGATCACACGCCGGGCTGCTCTGGCCGGGACCGCGGCCGCTAGCGTGGCGTTGGCCACCCGGCGTGGTTGGGCTGCGGCGCCTGCCACGGTGAATATCGGCTTTTTCACAGAGACCAAGCCGACCATGATCGCCAAAGGCGAAGGCTGGTTCGAGGCGGGCGCTGGCGGCAAGCTGAACTGGACGGAGATGGGCAGCGGCGCCGACATCAACACCGCCATCACCGCGGGAAGCTGCGATATCGGCCTGGCCACCGGCTCCGCCGCCACCGCCGCGGGGATCGCCCAGGGCCTGCCGTTCAAGCTGATTGGCATGGTCGACAATATCGGCCCGGCGGAGGAGATGACTGTCCGTACCGCCGCCAACATCAAGACGCCGGCAGATTTCAGGGGCAAGAAGGTTGCGACGCCGTTCGGCTCCACCAGCCATTTCCGCCTACTGGGCTTCCTGAAGACCAATGGGCTGACTCAGCGTGACGTCACGGTGCTGGACATGAAGGCCGCCGCCATCGTCGCCGCATGGAGCCGCGGAGAGATTGACGCGGCGTATGTGTGGGCGCCGGCGAAAAGCAAGATCCTGGCCGATGGCGGCGCGGTGTTCCCAACCTACGAGGCATTGGACAAAGCGGGCTACGTGATCGCCGACCTGGTTGTGGTGCGCGACGGCTTTGCCAAGCAGTATCCCGAGGCCGTGACCGGCTTCCTGAAGGCGTATGGCCGCGCGCTGACGATGTACCAGCAGAAGCCGGATGATTCCGCGGTGCTGGTGGCCAAGCAGGCGGGCGTGACCCCGGCGGTCGCATTGGCCGACATGAAGGAATACGATTTCGTGTCGCTGAAGGACCAGGCCAGCGATGCTTGGCTGGGCGGCACTGCGGCAAACCCCGGCAAGCTGGCGCATGTGCTGAAAGGCACCGCCGACTTCCTGGTCGAGCAGAAGAGCATCAAGAGCGCGCCAGCGGTCGACGCGTTCCAGAAGGCGATCGACACCGGGTATTTGACGAAGGCGTTGGCTTGAGGGCCGACCCAACCTCCGGTCCCACGGCGTTCGTGCAATTCGCGGACGTGTCGGTGCGCTACGGCACCGGCGCGTCTGCGGTGCGGGCGTTGGAGCGCGCGGATTTGGGCTTCGACCGTGGCGATTTTATCTGCATCGTCGGCCCGTCCGGTTGCGGCAAAACGACGATGATGCAGACGCTCGCCGGGTTCCTGCCGCCGACCAGCGGGGTTGTCAGCCTCGATGGCCAAGCGGTGACGGGGCCGGGGCCTGAGCGTGGTGTGGTGTTTCAGCAGCCGGCGCTGTTCCCGTGGCTGACGGTGGCTGCCAATGCCGGGTTCGGGCCGCGCATGCAGGGCAAGAACGGCGCTGCGGCCCAAGAGACAGTGGAGCAGTGGCTGCGCACCACCGGCCTGTGGGAATTTCGCGACCGCTATCCATACGAGCTATCGGGTGGGATGCAACAGCGCCTGGCGATTGCGCGCGCCCTGTGCAACGAGCCCAAGGTGCTGCTGATGGACGAACCATTCGGCGCGCTGGACGCACTGACGCGGGAGCGCATGCAGGAGGAATTGCACGCCGTCTGGCGACGCACCGGGATGACGGTCGTGTTCATCACCCACAGCGTCGAGGAGGCGGTGTATCTGGGGACCGAGGTGGTGGTGATGTCGCCCCGTCCGGGCCGCATCGTCTCCCGCCTGCCGATGCCATTCGCCCGTGGCCATGCCAATGAGAGTATCCGCAGCGTGAAGAGCCGGCCGGATTTCGTGGCATTGCGCGAGGAGGTTCTGTCGCTGATCTGGCAGATGGGCGACGAACACTAAGGCCGAGCCTTATTGATGCTGCATATTTGAGGGGGAAATCATGAACTCGATCCACGCCCGCGACATTGCCACGCTGATCCATCAGCAGACCGATTTGGACAAGCATAGCCGCGAGGGTGGCGTCATGATGGCCCGTGGCGAGGGCTGCCGGGTGTGGGACACGGATGGCCGCGAGTATATCGAGGCGATGGCCGGGCTATGGTGCGCCAGCCTGGGATTCAGCAACCGGCGCCTGGCGGATGCGGCGCATAAGCAGATGCTCGCCCTGCCCTATTATCATACCTTCTTCGGCAAGGGCCACGAACCCTCCGTCGAGTTGGCGGAGCGGCTGTTGGCAGTCGCGCCGGCCGGCATGGAGCGGGTGCTGTTCCAGTGCAGCGGGTCGGAGGCGAATGATGCGGCGATCAAGCTGGCCTGGCATTACTGGGGCGTGAAAGGTCAGCCGCAACGCCGCAAGTTCATCGGCCGCGTGCGGGGGTATCACGGCAACACCGTCGCCACGGTCAGCCTGTCGGGCCAGCCGCACATGCATGCCGGGTTCGGCCTGCCGCTGCCCGGCTTCGTGCATACAGACAATCCGAACTACTACCGTTTTCACCAAGACGGCGAGACCGAGGAAGCATTTAGCGCGCGGATGGCCGCCAATCTGGAGGTGCTGATTCAAGCGGAGGGACCGGACACCATCGCCGCGTTCTTTGGCGAGCCGGTGCAAGGCGGCGGCGGCGCCATTACCCCGCCACGCGGCTACTGGGCGGCAATCCAGGCAGTCCTGCAGAAACACGACATCCTCTTCGTCGCCGACGAGGTAATCTGCGGATTCGGGCGTACCGGGGCGATGTGGGGCACGCAGACCTATGCGTTGCAGCCGGACATGATCAGTTGCGCCAAGCAGCTTTCGGCCGCGTATCAGCCGATTTCGGCGCTGATGATCGGGTCGAAGATCCATGAGGCGTTGCTGGAAGGCAGTCGCACGCACGGCTCGTTCGGCCATGGTTTCACCTATGGCGGCCATCCCGTCGCCTGTGCCGTCGCGATCGAGACGTTGAAGATCTACGAGGAAATGGACCTGATCGCCCATGTCCAGGACGTATCACCCGCTTTCATGAAAGGGTTGGGCGGGTTCCGGGACCATCCACTCGTGGGCGACGTGCGTGGCGTGGGCCTTATCGCCGGCGTGGAGCTGATGCAGGACAAGCCGACCCGGCAGCCCTTCTCGGCCGCCTTGGGGGTCGGCGTGCGCGTGCAGAATGCCTGCGAACGCGCCGGGCTGATCGTGCGTGCCATCGGCGACCGCATCGCCTTCACCCCACCGCTGATCATCACCCGCAGTGAGATCGACCAGATGTGCGCCCGGTTTGGCTCGGCACTGGACCAGGTGTGGGCGGACCTGCGATCGCAGATGGCCGTGGCCGCGGAGTAGAACCTGCCGCTACCAGCGGCGGTAATATTGGCTGCGGGCATATTCTTCCTGGCGCCGCTGCTGCTCCCAGGCGTCGCGCTCACGTTGACGCTCCCAGAACGCCTCGCGGCGGCGTTCTTGCCATTCGCGGTGCTGTCGCCAATCCTGGCCCTGGTCGTAGCCGCGCCCGTAGCCACCGCCGTCATAGGGCTGCGCGTGGGACACGATCGGTGCCAGCACCAGACTCGTCAACGCTGCGAGAGTTAGGATCCGCATGTGGCCCTCCATTCAATGACGGGAGAATGGGGGCGGATTGCGGCGGAACTTCCAGTGGAAGATGTCGAAACGGGGGCGGATTCAGCGCCCCGGTAACGAGCCTGCCAGACGGGCTTCGACCCCGGCAATTAGCCGTGCCACCGCGGCCCGACTGGAGCTGGCAATATCTGCCGGGGTGGTGCCGGTCAGCGCCGCCTCCGCCGTTTCGTCGGCTTGCAACAGCACGCGCACGGGGGATGGCCGCAGATCCAGCAAGACCAGGCCCAATGCGGCCCGGCTGCTGCCCTGGGCCGGCGTGGCCAATAGGGATTGCAGTTCCCCTTCCAACGCCAGATCGGCCCTTGCCCGACTGCCGGGCGCGAGCACGGCGGAAAATAGGCCGCTGCCGGCCAGCCAGCGCCGAAGCGAGTCTTCGACGGCGTCGGCGGGAGGTACGCTCCATTCCTCGTAGAAATCGGTGCGAATGCTGCCGTCGCTCTGCACGATCTGCAGGCCTCGCGCCTCTAGGCCGGGGGCGGCGCGCAGGGTGCGGACCAACAGCACCGGGCCGCCGGGTCGCGGCGGCAGAGTGTTGGGGCGGCGCACTTCCAGCGGCCAGGAGCGCTTTTCCAGATAGGGTCGCGCCGGAAGGATGCTGCACGCGCCCAATGCGGCCGGCGCCGCCAACAGCCAGCGACGCCTCATTGGTCGCGGCTCCGCGGTGGTGCGGCGCCTAACACGACCTGGCCCGGGTCGCGTCGCAGCGCTTCGCTGGTTTGGCGTAGGGCGGCGACGGCGGTGCGGGCGTCGCGCAGCAGCGGCACCAGACCGGCCTCCAAATCGGCCGAGCCGCTATCGGCCCGGCGTGTCACTGCATCCAACGACGCGATCAGTTGCGGTAGGCGGGCGGCGGCCTGCGTCAGCTTGTCGGTCGCCGCGGTGGCGGAGCGGAGCAGTTGCTGCGTCTGCGGCCCTTGCGCCAGGGTGCGGGCGGAGGCGAGCGTCTGCCGCAACTCGGCCGTCAGCGCTGGCACGTCGGCCTGCGTCACCGTCGCTTGCAGCGTGCGCAGGGTCGCCGTGGCCTGCACCATCAGCTTGTCCGCGTCGCCGTCGTGCAGGGTGCCGCGCAAATCGGTGATCAGGCCGAGCAGACCATTCGCCAAGCCGTTGATGTCGATTTGCTGGATCTTTGCCAGCAACACGGTCGCCGCGTCCTGCACCTGGCTGAGTGTCGAGGGCACAGAGGGGATATACTCGTATCGGGGCTTCCACGGGATATCCAGCGGCGGGAAATTCTCGGGGTTCACGAAATCCAATTCCACATAGCTCAATCCCGTCAGTCCCTGGGGGGCGATCCGGGCGCGCAGGCCACGGGCGATGGCGTCCGGGTTGGGTGGCTGGCCGACCCGCTCGGTGTCGATCTCAAACCGCACGAACACGGTGCGGAATGTGGTGCGGCGGATCGCATCGGGCTCGTCCCGGCCGTAGGCGGCGCTGACCAGGCCCACCTCCGTCACCGCGCCGATGGCGACACCGCGATATTTCACCGGGGCGCCGACATCCAGCCCCTGCACGCTGTCGCGGAAATACGTCTCGTACGGGCGCGCGTGGCGGATTTGGCTGCCGCTGAAGAAGAACACCGCGCCCACCAGCAACGCCATGCCCGCTACCACCAGCACGCCCACACGGAGATAGGTGCCGCGCATTACGCCGCCTCTCGCCGGAAGAAGGCGCGGACCACCGGCTCGGTGCCGTCGCGGGCAAGGGCTCGGGGGTCGCCCTGCGCCACCACGCCCTGCCGTGCCCGGTCCAGCATCAGGCAGCGATCGGCGATGGCCAGGATGGAAGCCAACTCATGCGTCACCACCACGAAGGTCGCGCCCAGCGTGTCGCGCAGCCGCAGGATCAGCGTGTCCAGCCCGGCCGAGGTCACCGGGTCCAACCCAGCAGATGGCTCATCCAGGAACAA
>NZ_LMUY01000133.1:120660-122329 GCF_009765685.1 Acidisphaera sp. L21
GGCGGTGCAGGCGTCTTGCGGCAGGTCCGTCAGGGTTCGCAGGGGCAGGACGACGTTCTCCAGCAGGGTCAAGGACCCGAATAACGCACCAGACTGGAACAGGACGCCGATCTGTCGACGCACGGCCTGTGTTTGCGTCGCCACATCGTGCCCTAGCACCCGCACCCGCCCGGCGGTCGGCGGTAGCAGGCCGATCGCCTGGCGCATCAGCGTCGACTTGCCGCAGCCGGAGCCGCCGAGGATCGCGAACACCTCGCCTTGGGCGACGGTGAAGCTGACATCCTGGAAGATGGTTCGCACACCGAAGCGCTGCGCCAAGCCGTGCGCCTCCACGGCGGCGACACTGGTCGCCGTCACGGGCTAGCCCTTTTCCGGCCCCTTCAATCGCGCAATCAACGTTACTGCATCGGCGCCGGGGGCAAGCAGCGCTTCGATCGTGTTGGGGCAAGCCGCCGGCCAATTTGGCCGGGCCGCCAATGCAGCCGCACCCTGACGCTTAGCGGCTTCATACAACCCCTGAAGATCGATCCGTTGCTGCAGAGAAGGAGCGTATCGACGCCGTGCGCCGGCCAGGAACGCCAGCAACTCCGACCGCTGTTCGGACCAGAGACGGGCGTCGCGTTCGTGAAGACTGTCGGGCATGGAACGACCCTACTCCGCAGCGCGGCTGCTCTGCCACTCCGGTGGGGCTACGGCGCCCACCTGGTCGATGATGCGGCCATAGGCCTCCGGACGGCGATGCTTGTCGAAGGCGAAGATGGTGGTTCGGCCCAGCGTGCAGGCATCCAGGTCGCAATCGGCGGTGATCAGCTCGTCGCCCCAGGTGGTCGCCTCCGCCATGATCTCCCCCTGCGGGTTCACGATGATGGAATTGCCGAATAGCTCGCAGCCATCCTCCGTCCCCGCCTTGGCGGTCGCCACGGCGAAGGTCGCGTTCTGGTAGGCGCCGGCCTGGATGGTCAGGTGGCTGTGCAGGACGCGCAGATGATGCGCCTCGAACCCTTTGGCGTCCTGGTTGATGCTGGGGGTGTTGTAGCCGAGCATGACTAGCTCGACCGATTGCAGGCCCAGCACGCGCCATGCCTCCGGCCAGCGGCGGTCATTGCAGATCAGCAGCCCGGCATTCACCGGCATGCCGCCCAGCGGCGCGCGCACCACGGGGAAACCGAGATTGCCGACCTCGAAATAACGCTTCTCCAGATGCTGCACCTTGCGCGCCGGGTCGTACTCGGCGTGGCCGGGCAGATGGACCTTGCGGTATTTCAGCATGATCTCGCCCTGGGGATTCACCAGGATGGCAGTGTTGTAGTGGCCGCCGTCCGGTGTCCGCTCCGCATAGCCCAGGTGGAAGGACAGACCGTATTTGCGCGCCGCTTCGAACAACGGCGCGGTTTCGTTGGAGGGCATGGCAGTTTCGAACCAGCTATCCGCCTCCGCCCGGTCCTCGTGGTAATGCCGCGGGAAGAACGTGGTCAGTGCCAGTTCGGGGAACACCACGACCTGCACGCCGCGGGCATGCGCCCGCTCCATCAGGCGGACCATACGCTGCACTGCGACCGAGCGCGGCTCGGCCTTCTGGATCGGGCCGAGTTGGGCGGCGGCAACGGTGACGATACGGGCCATTATTCGGCAGCCTCACTCAGGAGTTGGGGAGGAGTGGCGCCAACTT
>NZ_LMUY01000135.1 GCF_009765685.1 Acidisphaera sp. L21
CCGACACTGCGGGTATTAAAGGTCAGGCTAAAAACGCTCTAATATCCCGCGCCACCCGCTCGGCCGACTAGGCCAGCCACAAGAAATTGCGCAAGGCGCGCTGTTTCTCGCCAGTGACGCATCAAGTTTCGTGACTGGCACGGATCTCCTAGTCGATGGTGGCTACACGGCACGGTGAAGCTGCTCAAAGTGAAGCCAGTATAATGCTGCGGGAATGCGGGCGCAGCCGGCGCGACGAAGAGGCGACGCTGCCTGTGGGGCGGTCGCGTGTGTGGGCTGGGGCAGCGGCACGATGGGAACACATTCGACCCATTCGCACATTCGTTGACCAATTAGGGGAGGGTCATAGTAAACACCGCGTCTGGCGATTTGGCGTGAGGGCGGCCGATGGATTTTTGACGTCCACGTCGTCTTGTCGAACCGGATCGCATACCCAAGCCGACCGAATCCCAACAATGTTCCGCGACCAAACACCTAGCACTACTTTGGCAGATTCTTGCTGACCGATCAATTTTTGGGATTGAACTAAACCGCTAGCGCGGTAGAGGCGTCTTTGGCGGGATGCGCTGGGTGACTGGTCTGCCAGGGTTTGGGTGCTACCCTCAACCCTGGAACGGGAGACTCCCCGATGACCGAGATAAGCCCCCTCCGCCGCCGCATGATCGAGGACATGACGGTCCGCAACCTGTCGCCGGCGACCCAGCGATCCTACGTGCATGCGGTCGCCAAGTTTGGTCGCTTCTTTGGCCGCTCGCCAGAGCGGCTTGGCCTGGAAGAAGTGCGCAGCTTCCAGGTCCATCTGGTTGCTGGCGGCATATCCTGGCCGGCGCTGAACCAGACGGTCTGCGCCCTTCGGTTCTTGTATGGTGTGACGCTCAAGCAGGCGGATCTGCCGGAGCGGATCCCGTATGCCCGCACGCCGCAGAAATTGCCCGTGGTGCTGGGGGCTGACGAGGTTGTGCTCTTCCTGGAGGCAGTGCCGAGCCTCAAGGCCCGTGCCGCGCTGACCACGGCGTACGCGGCTGGCCTGCGCGCCGCCGAGGCTGCTTGCATCAAGGTGGCCGATATCGACAGCAGCCGCATGGTTGTCCGGGTCGAGCAGGGCAAGGGTGGGCGGGACCGCTACGTCATGCTTTCACCGCAGCTGCTGGGTATCTTGCGATCCTACTGGCGGCTGGCGCGGCCCACGCATTGGCTGTTCCCAGGGCGTGATGGCGAGCATTCGATCAGTCCGACCGTGCTGCACGCCGCCTGCCGCTCAGCCTGAGCCGCCTCAGCCTAAACTCAAGATACCGATTGCGGTTACCTTGCGTTTTGTGGAGGTCGAAGAATTACCTGCGGCATTCTCTGATGGCGGATAAAACGTCGTTATATCAACGATCTATGCCGACCGGACTTATATCGCGAGCTGGGTCGTAACGTGAAGCTCGTTCGCCGCCCATTTGCCACATAACCCCAACGCCCGGGCCCGACGGCATTGTTGAGCATACGCATCCATGTCGGTGAACTCCACGAACGGACCGTCGAAGCTTAGCAAATCATATGCGCGGGCGGTAACCGCCACGACGGATAGAGCGTGTTGCCAAATGTCCGCGGGATGGAACATTGGGCCAGACCCGGCCGACCCCTCGCTCCACATACCGTATTCCTTATGGGGGGAGCCGGAGGGGAAGTTCGTCATCCCCATGCCACGTGTGAAATCGCCAGCGCCGAAATGCAACGCCGTGGTCAGCTTGGACGCGCGGGCGATGCCAACGATCTCGGTCAGGGCGCGGGGCGTCTCGATCAGGATCTCGATGGCCGGGGGTTTCGGTGCGCCGGCTCGCCGGGCGGTCTGGTCGACAAAGCGATCGATGGCGACGATGTCGTCGGCGGTGTTGGCCATCGGGAACAAAATCGCGTCCAGGCGTGGCCCACCATGCGTGATAAGGCGGTGGATCTCGTGGAACGTCGCGTCGGTATGGAAGCCGTTCACCCGCACGCAGACGCTTTTGCCGGCCCAGACGCGGGTCTTCAACGCCTCTATCGTGCCCTCGAGCCCGGCATCCTTCTGATCGTCTGGAACCAGCGCCTCCAGATCGATGAAGATGCGACGAGCGGCAGAGGCCTCCATTGCGTCCAACACCGCCAGTTTGTGCCCGGCGCCGGACAGCACGGGTTGGAAATCGATCTTGTGGGCCGCTTTCGCCATCGTCTTGCTCGCTCTGCAATGCCGATTAGCCCTGTCGCAGAATTGGCGTGTTTTCGATAGCCCGAAACCCGCGGCAAGGAGCGGCGTAATGTGGTCCAAGTTCGGCCTCAATCGGGGTTGATGCTCCGCTGCTCAGTTTGGGTCGAGGTTCGAGATGCACCTAAGTAATAGGCTCTGTATGGCGGTCGCTACGGCGGGGTTTGTGTGTATCGGCGCCGTGGCGCAGGCGGCGCCGGGCTACGTGGTGCAGGGCGTCAATCTGCGGGCAGGGCCTGGAACTGATTATCCCGTGGTTGCGCAATTACCGCCGGGCACCCCGACGGAGATCTATGGTTGCCTTCCGGGTTGGACCTGGTGCGATATCGGTGTGAATGGCCCCGAAGGTGCTGCACGCGGTTGGGCGGCGGGGGTGACGTTGCAAGTCGTGTATGAGAACCGGCCTGCACCACTGGCGGAATACGGCGGGGAAATCGGCCTTCCATTCGTGGGCTTCAGCGTTGGCCCGTATTGGGACCGGTATTATCGCGACCGCCCGTTCTACGGGACTGAGGATCGTTGGCGCGGCCGCGATTTCGGTGGTGGCCCCGGCTATGGCGGCCCGCGTCCACCGCCACCCCCATTTCGTGGTGGCGATTTCGGCCGCGGCCCTGCCGAGTTCCACCCAGGTGGCCCTCCCGAGTTCCGTGGCCCGCCTGGTGGGCCGGGCGGACCACCGGGCGGTTTCGGTGGTCGCGGCCCTATTGGCAATGTCGGCGCCCCGCCACCGCCTCGTCGCGAGCCGGGGCCGCCGGGTGGGTTTCAGCATGCACCGCCATCGCCGCATCCCGAGCCCGGTCATCCCGGCGGACCGCCGGGTGGCGGGCCGCGTCAGGAAGGACCCGGACGCCCTTTCAACAACTGACCGTTGTCACGCCTGCACCATACGCATGACATTGGCTGGTTCCAGATCGAAGTCGCGCTCGCGACGGAGCCGCCGGGTCATCGCCTCCACCAGAGGGGCGGCGGCGCAAAGGGATTCGAACGCGGGCTCACTCAGCGTCAGTCCGGCGCGTTTGCAGACCAGGGCGACCCGGGCACGGGTGGCGGCATCTACTGTGGCAATCGGGGGGACCGGCTCCTGGGGCAGGGGAGGGGCGATCGTAGTGGCCTCAAACGCCGGGCGATTGGCGCGCCAGTCGGTCGCTTTCTCGTAAGCGTGAGCGATGCGCAGCACTGTCGTTTCTTCGAACGGCCGGCCGGCGACTTGTAGCGACAGCGGCAGACCGTCTGCGAAGCCCATGCATTGCGCGATGGTTGGCATGCCCGCCACGTTGAACGGCGTGGTGAAGGATGCCTTCTTCCAGAAATTGATCGTCCGCCACGACCCGTGGGCGGGGGCGGGCCCACCGGCGCCAGCGGTGATCAGCGCGTCGTATTTGCGATACACCGGTTGCATCTCCGCCAGGATCGCTCGGCGTTCTCGCTGTGCTGCGACGTAGTCCGAGCCGCTGATCATCAGCGCACCCAACACACGGCCCTGGAAATCCAAGCCGAAATCGCCAGGCCGAGTGCGCAAGGTGGCTTCGTGGATCGAGAATAGTTCGCTTTCGGCGATTGTGATCTTGACGTCACCATAGACTGTGGCCGGCCGCAGTCGCACGGTTTCTACAACGGCGCCCAAGGAGCGGAGGACCTCCGCCGCTTCCTCCAGCGCCGCGGCCACGGATGGTGTGGTTTCGATATCTTCCTCGTGGAAATGGCGAATGAACCCGATCCGTAGCCCGCGGATATCCCGGGTTAGCGCCGCCCGGTAATCCGGAATGTCGGCCTGCGCGCTGCCCGGATCTTCCTTGTCGTAGCCTGCGATCGCCTGCAGCAGGAATGCGCAATCCTCGACGGTCCACGTCATCGGCCCGGCATTGTCGAAGGTGAAGGAGTTCGGGTACACGCCCGTCCGGCTGACCAGCCCGTAGGTCGGCTTCAGCCCCACGATGCCGCAGAACGCCGCCGGGCTGCGGATGGAGCCACCCGTGTCGGTGCCCAGCGCCGCCGGGACCAATCCGGCCGCGATCGCTGCACCGGAGCCGCTGGAGGAGCCACCGGTGATGTGACCCAGCTTCCACGGGTTACGCGCTGGCGGCCAGGGCAGGTCATAGGACGGGCCACCATGCGCAAATTCATGCGTGGCCAGCTTGCCCATCAACACGGCGCCCGATTCATACAGCTTGGTAACGGTGGTGGCGTCCCGGTCTGGCACGAAATCGGCGCAGACGCGGGAGTGCCCGGTGGTGCGGATGCCCTTGGTGAAGAAGATGTCCTTTAGCCCGAAGGGAATGCCGTGCATCGGGCCACGCCGGTTTCCGGCACGGATCGCGGTTTCCGCCTCCTGCGCCTGAGCCAACGCCTTCTCCGCAGTCAGCAGCAGATAGGCGTCCAGCTCCGGGTTCAGCGCCTCCGCCCGCGCGATCAGGGCGCGGACCAGTTCTACTGGGGAGAGTGCGCCGCGGGCTATCTGGGCAGACGCCTGGGCGATGGTGAGCTCATGCAGTGCTGTTGGCACCTGCTGGTCATCGGGCATGGTGCGATCACTCCGCAGCGACGAAAGGTGGGACGCGGAAGGTGTTCGCCGGCTCCAGCGACAATGGCTGGTCGAACGGGATCGTCGCGCGCATGGTGTCCACATGCGGCATCGCCTCGCACAACTGGTCCAATTGGCGGCCA
>NZ_LMUY01000136.1:0-2084 GCF_009765685.1 Acidisphaera sp. L21
TGCAAACACCGTTCGGCCCGATCTTTGCCCCCAACATCACGCCCGATCGGGACAGCGGCATCGGCACATATAGCTTTGCCGCGTTTCAGCGCGCGATGCGGGAGGGCGTGGCCCGGGATGGACGCAATCTTTATCCGGCGTTCCCCTACACGGCGTTCAGCAAAATGACGGACGGCGATTTGCTGGCGCTGTATGCGTATCTGATGGCGCAGACGCCCGTGAAGGCCACGACGACGCCAACGCGATTGGCGTTCCCGTTCAACGTCCGGCCGCTGCTGGCGGGATGGAACCTGCTGTTCAACCGGTCTGGTGTCATCGAGGCAGACCCGGCGCAATCGGCGCAGTGGAACCGCGGCAATTACCTGGTCAATGCCGTGGCGCATTGCGGCGCCTGCCACACGCCCCGCAATATGCTGGGGGCGGAGCGGCAGGCTGCGTATCTGGATGGCGCCCTCGTCGACGGATGGGAGGCGCCGGCGCTATCCGAACTGTCACGGGCGCCGGTGCCGTGGACGCAGGACGCGTTGTACGAGTATCTACGCCACGGCATCGCCGCGGAGCACGGCGCGGTGGCCGGGCCGATGGGGCCGGTCGTGGCCAGCCTGGCGGAACTGCCGGATAGCGACATCGCCGCCATGGCGCATTACGTCGCCAGCCTCACACCGCGGGCGATTCCGGTCGATGTGGCGCCGTTGGTCGCGGCGTCGTGGCGCGATCTGGGCGCCGATGCGACGGAGGGTGCGCGCCTGTTCGCCGGGGCGTGTCAATCCTGCCATCATGACGGCAACGGACCGCCGGTGTTTGGCGCGAATATTCCGCTGGCGCTCAATAGCAATCTTTACAGCGACCGACCGGATAATCTGCTGCGCACCATTCTGGATGGCATTGCAGAACCGGCCCGCCCTGGCCTGGGGCCGATGCCCGGGTTTCGCGACAGTATGAACGACCAGCAGGTCGCCGAACTCGCACGGTTCCTGCGCCAACGATTCGCCCCGGCCCGGCCTGCCTGGCAGGGGATCGAGCAGGCGGTGGCCCGGGCGCGGCAATTGGCCACCGCGCCGTAGGATGCGCCTTATCGGAACAGATATCGGGGTGTTGCGACCATGATGCATCTCGGCTTGCTCATCCTCGGCACGGGCAGCCACGTGGCGGGCTGGCGCATGCCGGACGCGGAATTCGGCTCGCAGAATTTCGGCCTGCTACGGCGCGTTGCGGAAGTGGCGGAGCGGGGCAAGCTGGACTTCATCTTCTTCGCCGACGCGTTGAATACCGGGCTGGATGCGCATCCCGGCATGATGGTGCGGTTGGAACCGCTCACCCTTATCTCGGCGCTGGCGATGTGCACCAGCCGGATCGGCCTGGCGATCACCGTGTCCACCACCTATTCGGAGCCGTATAATGTGGCCCGGGCTTTGGCGTCGCTGGATCATATCAGCGGCGGCCGCGCGGGGTGGAACGTGGTCACCGGGTCCAGCCCGGATGCGGCGGCGAATTTCGGTCGCGATCGGCATCCGCCGCAGGATGTGCGCTACGCCATGGCGGCCGAATACCTCGCCGTCGTGAAGGGGCTGTGGGATAGCTGGGATGACGGGGCCATCGTTGGGGACAAGGCCCGTGGCGTGTTCGTCGACCCGGCGGCGATGCATGTGCTGGATCACGCGGGTGATTTCTACCGGGTCGCAGGTCCGCTCAACATCACGCGGCCGCCGCAGGGGCATCCCGTGATCCTCCAGGCGGGTGCGTCGGATGCCGGGCGCGATTTCGCGGCGGCGACGGCGGAGGTGGTGTTCACCGCGCAGCAGGATATGAGCGAGGCGATCGCCTTCGCCACCGATCTGCGCAATCGTTGCGAGGCCGCCGGTCGTCCGCGCGACGCCATTCGCATCCTGGCAGGGGTCTGCCCGGTGATCGGCACCGATGTGGCGGATGCCAAGGCACGCATCGCCGCACTGGCTGAGCTGGCCGACCCGGTGGCGGCATTGCGCGTTTTGTCGGACCGGTTGGGCCACGACCTTTCGCAAGTCCCGCTGGACGAGTTGGTGCCGGAATTGCCGCCGTCGGAGATGATGCAGGGCCATGCGACG
>NZ_LMUY01000136.1:2177-8444 GCF_009765685.1 Acidisphaera sp. L21
TCCGGCCATCGCGTCGTGTTCGGGTCGGCGCAGGACGTCGCCGACTCCCTGCAGGAATGGCATGCGAGCGGGGCGGCGGACGGGTTCCTGGTGATGTCACCCTACCTGCCCGGCCCGGCGCAGGCCTTCATCGACCAGGTGGTACCGATCCTGGTGGATCGCGGCCTGTTCCGTACCGACTATGCAGGCACGACCTTGCGCGAGCATCTGGGGCTGGCGCGGCCGGCGTCGATCTATGCCGGCGCCGGCGGTTCTCCCACCCTAGGCGGCTGAGGAGGCGGCGCGGCCCGCGTCGGCCAGAAACATGCCGATCGCCTCCACCACCTGGTTGATCTGGTAGGTCGACACGTCCAGATGGGTGACCAGGCGCAGGCCGGAGCCGCCTTCCACCAGGATGTTGCGGGCCTGCAGGAACGCGCCGAGGTCCTGGAACGACAGGCCGGGCACCGGATTGACGAACACCATGTTGGTGCCGGTGTAGCGCACCGCGCCCGCGCCGAGCAGACCGGTCAGCGATTTCGCCAGCAGCGCGGCGTTGGAATGATCCTCCGCCAGACGGGCGATGTTGTGCTGGATCGCGTATCGGCCGGCTGCGGCGAGCACGCCGACCTGGCGCATGCCGCCGCCCAGCACCTTGCGCCAACGCCGGGCGGACTCGATCACCGGGCGGGCACCCACCAGGACCGACCCTACAGGCGTGCCGAGCCCCTTCGACAGGCAGAGGGAAACCGAGTCGAAAGGCTGGCAGATTTCGGCCAGGGTTTGCCCGGACGCCACGGCGGCGTTCCAGGCGCGCGCGCCATCCAGGTGGAAGGCGAGCCCTGCCTTGCGCGCGATCGCCTCGGCACGTTGGGTGTAGCCGGCGGGTAGCACCTGGCCGGCGATGGTGTTCTCCAGCGCCAGCAGCCGGGTGCGGGCGAAGTTCACCCCGATCGGCTTGATCGCGGCTTCGATCTTTTCCAGCGGCAGGGTGCCGTCTGGCGCGTTCTCGATCGGCTGCGGCTGGATGCTGCCCAGGACGGCGGCGCCCCCACCCTCGTACCGGTAGGTGTGGGCCTGCTGCCCGACGATGTATTCATCGCCGCGGCCGCAATGCGCCATCAGCCCGGCCAGGTTGCTCTGCGTTCCGGAGGGGAAGAACAGCCCGGCCTCCTTGCCGGCCATCTCGGCGGCCTCGGCCTGCAAGGCGTTCACCGTGGGGTCGTCGCCGAACACGTCGTCGCCGAGTGGCGCGCTGGCCATGGCGGCCATCATGCCCGGGCTGGGCCGGGTGACGGTGTCGCTGCGCAGGTCGATGGCGTTGGCGCTATTGGCGGGCAGGGGATGTGGCATGATCGGGTCTTTCATTGGTTCGGGTGGGCGCGTCGCGCCAGGATCGTTGCCCTAGGATGAGGGGCAGCACCCCGCCGGCCCGCAATGTTGCGACCTCCAGCGCGGTTTCGACGGAGGCGATGGTGCACAGCGTCTGGACCCGCCCATCGGCGCGGTAAAGCTGCACCGGAACCGGCGTGCGCGGGGCCAATGCGTCGGCCGGGGCGTCGATTGACAGCCAATCCGCGGCACCGATCTGCCATTGCGCGGTCGTGACGCCGGATGGCAGCAGCAGCGGCAGGATGCCCATGCCGATGAGGTTGGTGCGGTGAATCCGCTCGAAACTGCTGGCCAGGATCGCGCGCACGCCCAGCAACGCCGGGCCCTTTGCCGCCCAATCGCGCGACGACCCGGCGCCGTAGCGTTCGCCGGCCAGGATCACGGTCGATGTCGCCTCCGCCTGGTAGCGGGCGGCAACCTGCCAGACCGGCATCACGTCCCCGGTTGGGACGTGGATGGTGCGGCCGCCGGTCCAGTCGGGGTGCAGCAGGTTGCGCACGGTGCGGTTGGTGTAGAGGCCGCGCAGCATCGCCTCCCAATTGCCGCGCCG
Source organism: Acidisphaera sp. L21 (assembly GCF_009765685.1). Classification (GTDB taxonomy): domain Bacteria; phylum Pseudomonadota; class Alphaproteobacteria; order Acetobacterales; family Acetobacteraceae; genus LMUY01. The sequence goes on from NZ_LMUY01000136.1 coordinate 4,099, forward strand.
GGCGGCGAAGACGTTGAGGTCGGTTGGATCCTCGCCACGCTGGGTGAGGTAGTGCGCGGCGTCGCTGCCCATCGGCACGGTGCCGGCGGGGGAGATATGGTCCGTCGTGATGTCATCCCCCAGCACCAGCAGCGGCCGGGCACGATACTGGCCGAGCCGGATGGGTTGGGCCGCGGCGAAGGGGGGCGGGCGGAGGTAGGTGGACGCCGTGTCCCAGGGGAACAAAACGCCCTCGGGCGCGCCCAGCGCGTCCCATTCCGGGCTGCGATGCGCCTGGGCGAAGGCGGCGGCGTAATCATCGGGCTCGCAGGAGGCGGCCAGGGCGAGATCGATATCGGCGCCGCTGGGCCAGAGCTGGTGCAGGAAAACCGGCCTGCCATCGGCGGTGTGGCCCAGCGGATCGGCCCGTATGTCCCGGTTCATGTCCCCGGCCAGGGCGTAGGCGACGACGAGCGGAGGGGAGGCGAGGAACCCCGCCTCCACTTGCGGGTGCACCCGGCCGGGGAAGTTGCGGTTGCCCGATAGAACGCAGGTGGCGACGACGCCACGGTCGAGCGCGGCCACCATGCCCGGGGCGAGCGGGCCGGAATTGCCGATGCAGGTGGTGCAGCCGAAGCCGACGATGCCGAAGCCGAGCGCTTCAAGATCGTCCAGCAATCCACTGCGGCGCAGATACCGCGCCGCCGCCGGGGAGCCCGGCGCCAGCGATGTCTTGACCCAGGACGGCGGCCGTAACCCCAGCGCACGCGCGCGGCGCGCCAGCAGCCCGGCGGCCACGAGCAGGCGTGGGTCGGACGTGTTGGTGCAACTGGTGATCGCCGCAATCGCCACCGCGCCATCGGGTGGGTCGGCGATCGCCGGGTCCAGGGGGCGGCGCGCCATGGTTGCCAGGGCCTGGGCTGCCGCGGCGGGGGCCATGCGGTCCTGTGGTCGCGCCGGGCCGGCGAGGCTGGTGGTGATCGCGTCCAGATCCATCTCGATCACGACCGTGTAGCGCGGTGTGGCCGCGGGATCGAACCACAGGGCCAGGCGGTGGCTGGTGTCACGCACATGGTCGCACACCGATTGGGGGCGGCCGGTTTGGCGTAGGTAGGCGACGGTGCGGTCATCGATTGGGAAATAGCCGGTGCTGCCGCCGAATTCCGGCGTCATGTTGGCGACGACGGCGCGATCCCCGCAGGATAATGTTGCGACGCCCGGCCCGAAGAATTCGACGAACTCGCCCGACATGCCATGGCGCCGCAATCGTTCGGTGACGGCGAGGGCGAGGTCGGTGGACAGAACGCCCTCTCGCAGGCGGCCCGTCAGCCGGACGCCGATGATGTCGGGGAGGCGCAGCGTCAGCGGCATGCCGAACATCACGCTCTCCGCCTCGATCCCGCCGACGCCCCAGCCCAGCACGCCCAGGCCGTTGATCATCGGGGTGTGGCTGTCGGTGCCGAGCAGGGTGTCCGGCACGGCCCAAGGCTGCCCGGCGTTGTGCACGATGGTGGTGACGGTGGTCAGCTGCTCGAGGTTCATGGTGTGCATGATGCCGGTGCCGGGCGGGTGCACCGTGAACCCGGTGAGCGCGCCGGCGGCCCATTTCATCAGCCGGTAGCGCTCGGCATTGCGGCCCAATTCCCGCGCGGTGTTGAAAGCGAGGGCGTCTGGTGTGCCGTACCGGTCCACCGCGACCGAATGGTCGACCGACACGTCCACTGGCAGCACGGGGTTGAGCGCGGCCGGGTCTTGGCCGGCGGCGGCCAGGGCGTCGCGCATCGCGGCGATGTCCACCAGGGCGGGGACGCAGGTGGTGTCGTGCATCATGAGCCGGGCCGGGTGGAAGGCGATTTCCGCGGTGCTGGTGCCGGTGTCCAGCCAGGCGAGGAACGGCGCCACCACTTCGGCGGCTGGGGCCGGGCTGTGGCGCAGGCTGTTCTCGATCAAGATCCGCATCGACCAGGGAAATCGGTGCAGGCTGGGGCCCAGGGCGCCCCGGAGATCCACGACGCGGTCGGGCCGATCGGAGCCGGGGGCGATGCTGGAGGTCATGAGGGAACGGGCTGTCCGCTAGGAGGTGAGGAAGAATTGCACTTTCATCACTGAAATGCAATTCTTGTCGTGGGGCGTTTGCCGGGTTGGAGGGACGATGAGCCAGTCGTTGACGCCGCAGATCGCTGCCAGAATCCTGGATTATGCCCGCGAGCAGCCGTTGCAGGTGGACGACCATTTGCCGGCGCAGAAATTGGCCGATCTGTTCCGCGTCTCCAGGTCTCCGGTGAATGGCGCGCTGAAACTGTTGCAGTCGCACGGCATCGTGCGGTGCGAGGCGAATCGCGGCTATTTCCTGGCGCTGAACCCGGCGAGTGCGACTATCGATGTGGCAGCGGTCGTGGGTGCCGAGGCGGGGGAGGAGGCGTATTTCCAGATCGCCGACGACCGTTTGTCGGGCCGGTTGGCCGACCGGGTGAGCGAGAGCGAGATCATTCGCCGCTATAAGCTACCGCGCAGCCTGGCGCTGCGGCACCTGACCCGCATGGCGCGTGAGGGCTGGGTCGAGCGCCTACCCGGCAAAGGCTGGATGTTTCTGCCCGTCCTCACCTCCACCGAGGCCTATCGAATGGCCTACCAGTTTCGCATCGCGATCGAGCCAGCGGCGATCCTGCAGCCTGGTTTTACGGTCGACGCGGCAGCATTTGCCCGGGCGCGCCTGCAGCAGCAGGGTTTGCTGGATGGGGAGTATCGCACGCTGTCGCGGACGCGGTTGTTCGAGATCAACTCGCAATTTCACGAGATGATCGTCGGCTGTTCGGGCAATCCGTATTTTACGGAATCGCTGAAGCGGGTGAATGCCAGCCGGCGCCTGGCGGAATACCGCAAGACCGTCGACCGCAGTCGGCTGATTGGGCAGTCCCTGGAGCATCTGCGGATCCTGGATCTGCTGGAGGCCGGCAAGATTTCGGACGCGGCGGAGTTCATGCGATTCCATCTGGACTACGCGCTGACGTTAAAATCGGCGGCGCCGCTGGATTGAGCCAGGGGCGGGTGCCGTCGATTGACCGGCGGCTCGCCCTAATGCAATCAATTTCCAGGCTGCTTTGGCAAGCCGAGAGGACATGAGATGACGACAGTCGGTCTGCCCCGTGCCAATCCTTCGCAGAAGGATGTCGATGCCGCCGGGGTGATGGCGTTCCTGGACGACATTGGCACCGCCGGGCTGGAACTGCACAGCCTGATGATCTTCCGTGCTGGCGCGGTGGTTGCGGAGGGGTTCTGGCGGCCATACGCCGCAGACCGCCCACACATGCAGCACTCCGCTACCAAGAGCTGGACGGCGGCGGCGGTAGGCCTGGCGCTGGGCGAAGGCCGTTTTGGGCTGACGGACCGGGTGATCGATTTCTTTCCCGATCACTTGCCCGACATCGTTAGTGCCAACCTACGGGCGATGACGATCGAGGATTTGTTGACCATGCGAACGGGCCACGCCACCGGTATTTCCGGCGGCGAGTGGCGCGGGCTGGATAGCAGTTGGATCGCCGCGTTCCTGCGGGAGCCGGTGGCCGAGCCGCCGGGCAAAACCTTCATCTACAGCAGCGCCTCCAGCTACATGCTGTCCGCGATCGTGTCCAAGGTGACGGGGCAGACCGTCTACGAGTATTTGCATGCGCGGATGATGGCGCCGTTGGGCATGGGCCCGGTCCAGTGGGATTTGTCGCCGGAGGGGATTAGCACCGGCGGCAATGGGCTGCTGTGCGGGACGGAGGATGTGCTGAAATTCGGCATCCTGCATTTGCAGAACGGCATGTGGAACGGGCAGCAGGTGTTGCCGGCGGCGTGGGTGCGGGAGGCGACGCGGCGCCAGGTGGGGGAGGTTTGGATGGGCTCGCTGGACGGGCGGCGCTACCAGGCGGCCGATCGGGCGACGGCGGAGCGGCGGGAGGGCTATGGCTACCAGTGGTGGATGACGCCGCATGACGGCTACCGGGCATCCGGCGTATTCGGCCAGCAATGCATCGTGTTGCCGGACAAGGGTGTGGTGATCGCCATCACCGCCGGGCTGCAGAACACCATACCCCGGCTGATGGCGGCGGTCTGGACCCACCTCTACCCGGCGTTCGGCGTCGCTGGTGACCCGGCGGTGGATACGGCCCTGAGGGATCGCCTGGCGACGCTGGCCCTGCCGGGGCCGGCCGGTGCGGCAAACTCACCGTTGGTGCCGGCGATCGATGGCCGGCGTATCGTGGTGGAGCCGAACGAGGATGGCGTGACCGAGATAGGGCTGGCCTTCACCGCCGGCCAGTGCGTGTTCACTTTGTCGGACGGGCGCGGGACCCACCGGATCGTGGCTGGGCTAGGGCGGGGGA
>NZ_LMUY01000136.1:8588-36856 GCF_009765685.1 Acidisphaera sp. L21
GGCGCCGGAGCGGTTCGATATGGTGTGGCGTTTCGTGGAGACGGCATTCTGCGACACGGTGAGCCTGCAATTCACTGGGACGGAGGTCCGGCTCGATCGCCGGGTCAACGCGAATGCCGGGCCGATGACGCGGCCGACAATGATTGGCCGTATGCTGCCGGCTGGATCCTGACGCTGGGGGCATCGAGCTATCGCGCGTCAGGGTTTCACGCCTGCCCATACGCCGTGGTCGATCCGGTTTAGCAGCGGGGGCGATTGGAGCCGGGCGAGGTATTCGTCGGTGGCGCGGCGCGAGCCTTCGAACATGCCGTAATCGTCGACGATGATGACGCCGCCGCGGACGAGGCGTGGATAGAGCCCCGCCAGCTCCGCCACGGTGGACAGGTAGAAGTCGGTATCCAGGCGCAGTAGCGCGATCGAGGCCACCGTCGTGTAGGGGATGGTTTCTTCGACTGGGCCTTCGATCCATTCGATGCCGCTGCTTTGCGGGGATGCTTCGGCGAAGTTTTCACGGACGTCCTGCTGGAAATTCACGAAGCGGACGGAGGACATCACCTGGCCACTACCGACAAGTTGATCCTGTTCGCCTTCGGGAAAGCCTTCGAACGTGTCGAACAGCCAGATCCGTTTTTCCGTCATGCCGAGCCGGTCGCGCAGGAGCGCCATGAAAATGCTGGCGCCGCCGAGGAAGCAGCCGCATTCAACGATGTCGCCGGGGATGCGCTGGGCGTGAATGTATTTCAGCGACTGGTAAAGATTGTAAAAGCCGGTGACGTGCAGCAGTGAATACCGTGAAGCGATGGTATAGAGTTCCCAGAAGGTCTCGTCCTGGATTTCGGGGAAGTTTACGCGAAGCCGCTCCGGCATGTCGTTAATTTTGTCGCCGAGGCTGGTGACCTCCGTCACGTATTTCATTGGCGGCTCCTAAGTGCTGTGCAGCCAAGGATATCACCTTGTGTTATCGGAGTCGTAAGCGCGCCGGTGCATATTGTTGTGGAAATGGTTGACGGTGCCGAGATTATGTCGACATCCGTTCCGGAATCGGGCAGTTGCCATGTGGGCGGCACGTTACCGTCATTGCGGGAGTGAAGTCGTGCTCGTTCAACTGACGGCGGATGTTCAGACTGCCTTGCGCGCCCGCGGGGTCGAGACGTATCACGGCGGGGGCGTAAACATTTCGGCTCTGGCGGTGTTCGAGCCACCGTGTAGCATCAAGTGGATGGGTATCGAGAACGGCTTCAAGCTCGGGGCGTTCAGCTACGCTGTAAGTGGTTTTTTCTCGGATGTCACGATTGGCCGATACACGTCCATCGGAGAATCCGTGCAGATTGGCCGGGCGAGCCACGCGTTAACCTGGGTTAGCACATCGCCGTTTTTCTATTTACGCGAAAAGATGTTTTCGATTGGTTCGGACTTTCCCGAGCAGGATCGTTACCACAATTATATCGCCCCGCTGCGCCCGCATGCGATGGCGACGATGTCCAAGCCGGTGGTGATCGGCAACGACGTGTATATTGGGCACGGGGCGATGATCATGCCGGGCATTACGGTCGGGGATGGTGCGGTCGTCGCGGCGATGGCGGTGGTGACCAAGGATGTTCCACCGTTTGCCATCGTTGGCGGGAATCCGGCGCAGATCCTGCGGATGCGCTGCCCGCCGGACATTCTGGGGATGTTGCTGGATGTGCGATGGTGGCGGTTCGCGCCATGGCAGCTAGAGGCGATCGATTTGTCGGATCCCGCCGCCGCCATTCCAGAGCTGCGTGTCTTGGCCGAACACGAGCCTGCGTACACGCCGCGCGCATTCACCCTGGCCGATCTGCTGTAGCCCGGAAGCAGGAAGCCTCTATGCCGCTGACAATTGCCGACCGTGGCGAACACAATACCATTCACATTCCTCCCAGCATTCTTGCCGAAGGGAACGGCGTGATCGTGCTGAATGGCAACCGTGCCACGCTGGAGATCGCGGACGGATGCATGCTGAACGGCGTGTCCATCACCCTCGGCGATGATTGTGCGCTGATGGCCGAAGCGAATTGCCGATTGGCGGCCTTGGAAGTGTATGCGGCAGGGGGCGGTCGCGTTCGGATTGGCAGTAACAGCAATTTCACCGACCGGACCAGGCTGTTCCTTCACGAACCGTCCACGATCACCATTGGTCGTGATTGCCTGTTTGCCGCCGACACCTTGCTTTGCACCAGCGACATGCATTCGGTGCTGGATCGGGATACCGGCAAGCGCATCAACCCGCCGGCCGATATCGCGATCGGCGACAAGGTTTGGATCGGGCACGGGGTCAGTGTCATGAAAGGCACGGTCATCGGGACGGGGGCGGCGATTGGCATTGCGTCCGTCGTGACGGGCATGATCGACCCGTTCACGATGTCCGCCGGGTCGCCGGCGCGCTGCCGGCGCCGGAATATCACCTGGGACGCACGATTACTGCCGCTATAGCGGCAACTCCGCCTCGTCGTCGGTGTGGCTGGGCGATCCTGGGTCGAGCAGGCGCTCCCAAGCCATCAGATCCTGTGCCGCGGCGTTGTTCGGGGCGCGCCATTCTAGCAGACCGCGCTCGTTGTAGTGCATCTCACCACTTTCCCACTCGCGCATGACGATGGCGCGCGCGACGTCGGGGTTTGACCTCACGTACCAGGATTCGGCGACGTCGAACCCGGTGCCGCCACGGCCCTCGAAATAGCCAGTCTGGGCGAAATGATCGCGGCCGCTGCCGATACTGCCGGTCCGGATTGCAGCCGCGACGTCGGGGTTGCGCCGAAGATACGTTTCCTCGTCCAGCGTTGCGTTTTGCAATGCCAAGCGTAGCAGCTGCTTCAGGAAGTCGACCGGTATCGTTACGGTATCGTCTTCCGCGGTTGGGCATATCGCGGACAGCAATTTATATGGAACTATCAACATAGTCTGCTCCCTTTTCGAAATAGGTATGGCGTCTGGCCTTTGAAACGAGCGGAATTGTGGTGCGCCATTGAATGCCATGGGCAGACCGCGTCAGGCCGTCTTCAAGGTTAGCAGCGTGTCGACGATGCGCTTCGTCGACGCGCCAAATGGTAGGATAAAGCCGCCATCACGCGCCTTGATACGTAGGCTGGGTGTTCCGATGTCGAAGGTGACGACCGGTAACGCCGCCAGCCAGAACTGGGTGAGCACGTAGGACCATGTTTCGGGCCACAGGGCCGGTAGAAACCCAAAATCCGCATCCTGCTGCTTGAGCAGATCCACGGCTTCGGCCTCTTCGTATTGGCCGGTGATGCGCACGCGACCGGTGCGCAGCAGGCGCTGGTCATCACAGGTAAAACCGACGACGACGAACTCGATCGGTACATCGCGCTCGGCAACCATACGGGCGCAATCGAGCAGGACGTCGTAGCCCTTTTCGTATCCGATGGCGCCGGCCAAACAAATCCGCCGTGTCTGGCGCGTATGCAGCGCGGGAATGCTTTTGAGCGCCAGGGGCTCCGATTCATCTTCCCAGGGCATTACCGCCGGTTCCGTTCCAAACCAGCGGTTGACCCGGCGGCCGACATCCTCCGATGGCGCGACGATGCGGCCTGCACCGGAGAATAGCGCCTGGGAGCGTTCGCGCAGCGTATCCGGCGTGACGTAATAGCCGAGATTGGTCCCGCGATCCTCGATACAGGGGGCACAATAGCGGGCGCCGGGTTCGCCGCAATACCGGTCCCGCTCGGCCGTGAGCGTGATACGGGGGCAGTACCAGGAATAGTCGTGAACGTGGATTTCGTAGGGCCCGAGCCCGGCGATGAGTTCGATCGTCTGGTTCAGATGGCCGAGAAAGTGATGGATCTCTGTCCGGATGATGCCGGATGCCTGGAGAAACGCCCTCATACCGCCAATTTCCTGGACCGGGTCGAAGATCAGGTTCGGGTAGATGCCGCCATCGGCGTTGAAGCTGCACATGGCGACGCGACCGGCCCCGGCGGTGGGTTGGCAGATAATGGCGCGATACCCGGCGCGCTCTGCCAATGCCGCAGTTTGCTCGACATGGCGCAGCACGCCACCGGCGCGGTCGTGCGTGACGAACAGAACTGCGCCCCGCTCCGGCCGATTTGCCGCCCATCGCCGTAGATCGATGGCGCGCCGGGAGTCCGCCAGCGGGTCGGCGGCCTGCCAGGTCGCGATCAGCCTGTCGTACCCAGGGTATAGGCGGTTGAGGATCTTCAGGTTGCGCATGGTCAAGCCAGTCTTGGCCGCGGCGAAGGATTGTCCTTCCAGATGGCCGACGAGCACGCTGGGCACGGCAACGTGGCGCCACCCAAGTGCACGGGCGCGCATGCAGAAATCGTTTTCCTCGCCATAGCCCTGCGCGAATACGTCCTCCCGCAGCAAACCGGTTTCGGCCACGCATTCCAGGCGAATGTGCAGGCAGAAGCCGTGGCCGGTTGGCACGTCGATCGATTTGCCGGCGGTGGCGGTCGCGGCGTGTCTGGCGTAATCCTGGCAATCCTGCAGGCTGGGAACCAGGTTCGGCTTGTCCGCGTGCGGATAGCTGAAAATCGTGGCAGCGTTGGAGAGCGGTGTTGCGGTACCGATATCGTCGCAGGCATGGGCGATGGTTCGCAGGGTATTCACCCAGCCCTTGGTCACCAGCGTGTCGCTGTTGAGCAGGACGACGTCTACCTGGCTCTCGACGGCCCGGCGTAGCCCGATATTCGCGGTGGCCGGGAACCCGCCATTCTCCGTCTGATGCTGGAAGATGATGTGCCCGGCGTCTGCAACGCGTTGCAATGCCTGCACCAAAGCAGGCTCCGGCGAGGCGTCGGAGATCACGAGGACGTCTTCGCGGCTCGTTCTCTCGTCGAGAACGGTTTTGAGGCAATCCATTGTGACCTTGAGGCCGCGGTAGACCGGGATCACGATCAATGTCCGCCGCCGCGGGTCGGGCGGATGGTAGGTTTGGCGCAGGCTGCTGATATCGGCTGGGATGCTGGGCAGGCTTGCGTCATCGTCGCGGTCGGCAGGTCCGGCGGCCGGAAACCGGCGTGCCAGTGCTTGGGCTGCGGCCATCGCACTCTGTGCGGCGGCGGCGCTGTTCAGCGGGCTGCCGTACAGGGCGCGGCCGTGCGGGCCACGCACGCTCACTGGGCCGGCCAGCGGGGTCATGTCGTCTGCCGATACCAGGAAGTCCCGCGGTTGGATCAATCCCTGCGCGTTGGCGGCGGAGTCCGCCAGGCTTTGGGCGAGCCGGATCAGGCCGGGCATGGCGGCGCGGTCTTGTGCCGTGATGGCGATGTCGGGCGAGATATCGGGCTCGCCGGGGAACCAGGCCCAGCCTTGAACGGCGCCGTTTTCGGTTTCGACAAATCCCTCGACACGCGACACGCTTTCGAGGGAGATCGGGCTGCCGATCAAGGGGAGGCCTTGTGCCAGGATCTTTAGGTGCCGGCCGGCGAGCGCGGCGGGCGTTCGGTATCGGGCGATCGGGGTGTCGGATTGGCCATCGCGCTGCAAGGTGATCGGCTGGCCATCGAGTTCGAACCGTACATCCGCCGGGTCGTAGCGTGCGGCGGCGCCGCCGATGGTCAGATGGCCATGATTGCTGAATCCGCACCACCCATGGGCCGCCGTCCGGTCGGCGATATCTGCGGCGAAGGCCCAGAAGGCTGCGCCAGTTTCTGGCGCATTACGGCCGAGTGTTTCCTGCAGGGCGGCGGCGGCGCGTGTGAGGTCGCCGGCGCGTGCGTGGCTGACGGCGAGGCGAAACCATGCACCGCGCCAGTCGCGACGCCGGGCGAGGAGATCGAATGGCTCGGCCGCATTCGCGCGGCCCAGGCTGAGCCGGAGATCGCCGATGAAAAGCGTCATCAGGCTGTGTGACGGTGCTTTTCTTTGCGCGTATTCCAGATGGGCGAGGGCCTGTTCGGGCAGGCCCGCCACAAGGGTGTCGTAGGCTAGACGTAAGATCTGCGCCAACTCGGTGGCGGGCTCGATCTCCTGCCATGCACCGATCAACTCGGTCAGCGTCTGCCGGTCGTCGCTGAAATAATGGTTGGACCGGAAAATACGATCGAGGACGCCGAGCTCCACCCGCCAACCTCCCAGTCCGGTCATAGAAATCGAAAGACTTAGTAATATAACTTAGGGACGCGCGTTTACTGTTTTGACGTCCGATGAACAGATCGGTTTACCGGCCAGTCCAGTCTACAGTCTTCCGCTATCGATAGGGTAAACGTATGGCTAGGTGGTGCCGACAAACTTAAGCTGCGCCGAATTGAGCGCGCCGATTCCGGCGAGGGTTATCGTGGTGCCGTCGGTGAGCGATAGGACCGTTCCTGCTGCCGCTTGGCCCGCCGTGGTGCCGACGCCCGATGCCACGTAGCCAGCGAGTTGCAGCGTGTCGATGCCCTTGAAGCCATTGATCGTTGCATTGCCCACCACGCCGGCGGTGAAGCTGAAGGTGTCTGCGGCGGTGCCGGCGACCATGGTGCTGTTGCCGGTGCCGCCATGCAACGTATCGTGGCCGGTGCCGGCGATGAGGCTGTCATTGCCGGCGCCGGCTGTGAGGATGTTGTTGCCGGACATGGCCTGGATGGTGTCGTTCATGCTGCCGGCGATGACGGTTGCCGCGCCGCCGTAGAGCAGCAGCAGGTCGCCGGTCGCGTGATCGCCGCCGATGATGGAGGTGGTGCCGGTGGCGGTCGTCATCGTGTCGATACCCTTGATGGTGGCCGAGCCGCCGGACAGGGTGATCGTGTCGACGCCGAACCCCAACGTCACCAGAAGCGGATTGCCCGACACATCGTGGATCTGGAAATTCGTCGTGCCACTATTGATGGATGCAAGGCCGGACGTGATATCGACCGTTTCCGACCCGCCATTCATCGCAGCGCCGGTGATGGTGTCGTAGCCGACCGACAGGATATAACCGCTGCCTACGCCGAGGTTGATCTGGTTGGCGCCGGTTCCAGCGTTGATCGTGCTATTGCCCAGCAGGATATTGATGGTGTCGTTGCCGGCTCCGGTATCGACGCGGTATTTTCCAGTGCCGAACGTCGCGGTCTGGACCAAATTGTTACCGCCCAGGATAGCGATCTGGCTGGTCAGTTCCTGGCTGGGTGTCATGTTGGTGTAGGTGATGTTGCGGGCCGCGCCCAGCAGGCCGACCCCGCCCAGGAAGACGCCACCCTGGGCGCCCCCCTGTATCGAGACAGCGCCGTTCGCGTTGCTGATGACCGTGCTGTCCGCGCCGTTGACGAAGACCGTCGAGCCAACGCCAGACGCGGTGATGACGGAGGCCGTGCGCAGCGTCAGAATACCCTTGACGCCGTTTGGCGGCTCCGGCGCCGTGCTGCCTAGGCCGAAATAGTCCAGGTTGACGAAGTCGCCGCTGGCGACGCCCGCGTTGATGCTCGTTGCGAGGCTCGCCGCGACGTTGGTGACCTCTCCGCTGGTCGAGGCTAGAACGCTAACGGCAAGCGCGCCCTTGATGGTAACACCCGGCATTTTTCGAACCCTGCTTCAATACAAACGCAGGTCTCGTATGCGTGACTATTATGGATAAGGCGTTTCGATACGACAATATTGTCGGATGTAGTGAAGAGACTCAAGTTAACATTAACTATAGTTCTTAATAGTGTCGACGACGTTTGCCGATAACGCCAGCCGCGTGCAATGCCTGCAGCTGGGCTTCGTCCAGACCCAGCGCCGACAGCACGTGGTCGGTGTGTTGGCCCAGTTGCGGCGGGCCGCTGTTGTATTGGACTGGGGTGCCGGACATGCGCAGGGGGCTGGCCACCAACGACACGCTGCCGGTTGCGTGCGGCATTTCGACGCGAATGCCGCGGGCCTGTGCTTGTGGGTCGGCGAAGACCTGATCGACGTTGTTGATCGGCGCGCAGGGCACGTCCGCGGCCTCAATCAGGTCCAGCCAGGTATTGCGCTCCTGTTGCATGAAGCGGGCGGCCATGGTGTCGATGACGGTTTTGCGGTGCGCGGCGCGCCCGGCATTGGTCGAATAATCTGGGTTGTCGGCCAATGATTGCAGTCCCATGGCGCGGCAGCAGCGGCGGAATTGGGCGTCGTTGCCGATCGCCAATGCGAGAAAGCCGTCGGCAACGGCGAAGACCTGGTAGCCGACCACGTTTGGGTGGGTGTTGCCCATGCGCTTCGGCACCATGCCGCCGACGAGGTAATTTGCCGCCTGGTTGGCCAGCATCGCCACCTGCGCATCGAACAATGCCAGGTCGATATGTTGGCCGACACCGCTGGTATGCCGCGCCTGCACCGCGGCCAGAATGCCGGCGACGGCGTACATGCCGGTGAACATGTCGGTCACCGCCACGCCCACCTTCATCGGCTCGGCACCCGGCGTGCCATCCGGCTGGCCGGTAATGCTCATCAACCCGCCGCGGGCCTGCATGGCGAAGTCGTAGCCGGGGCGGTGGCGATACGGCCCCTCCTGCCCGAACGCGGTGATCGAGCAGTAGATGAGGCGCGGATTGGCCGCCATGAGCGTTGCCGGGTCCAGCCCGTATTTGGCCAGTGCGCCGGGGCGGAAATTCTCCACCAGGATATCGGCGTCGCGTGCCATACGGGCGACCAGAGCGCTGCCTTCGGGCTTGGAGAAATCGATCGCGACCGAGGATTTGTTGCGATTGGTGGCGGTGAAGTAGGCGGCATCCGCCGGGTCATCCGGCGTTCCCGCGTCGCCACCGATGAAGGGAGGGCCCCATTTGCGGCTGTCGTCACCGCCGATCGGATGTTCGATCTTGATGACCTCCGCCCCCAGATCGGCGAGCGTCTGGGTGGCCCAGGGGCCGGCGAGCACGCGGCTGAGGTCCAGCACTCGCAGGCCGGTCAATGCGGCGGCTGTTCCGGTCAAAATGCGTGTTCCATCGGCGTTCGGTCCCCGTCTTGCCGTCGTCCTGAAGCCGGCAACGATTCGGACGAATGTAACCGGCGCGGCGGGAGGGAGATAGGCGCAAAACGGTGGATGAACCGAATGTTGCGGCAGTTCCGGCAATGTGCAAAAGGCATCGTTCGCCCTGGGCGGGCCGGAAGCGGTGCATCGCCTGCGGCAACCGCGGCACGGTTGGCCGCGCATTCGCACTATGTTTCAGACCCGGAGGCCGCATGACCGACATCGCCCCAACCCCGCCCCGTCGTAGCCGTGTGCTGCATCGCAGCCTGCGGGCGCCGCCGCCGCCGATTGCGAGCGGGGGCAGCGGCGTGTGGCTGCAGGCGGCGGATGGGCGACGCATCCTGGATTCCTCGGGCGGGGCGGCGGTCAGTTGCCTGGGGCACGGCCATGCGCGGGTGGTCGAGGCGATCCAGCGCCAGGCCGGGACGCTGGCCTATGCACATACCGGCTTCTTTTCCACCGAACCGGCGGAGGAATTGGCGGAGATCCTGGTTGGGCACGAGCCCGGCGGCTTAGCCTACGCCTATTTCGTCTCCGGCGGGTCGGAGGCGGTGGAGGCGTCGCTGAAAATGGCGCGGCAGTATTTCGTCGAGATCGGGCAACCCGGCCGGGGGCATTTCATCGCCCGGCGGCAGAGCTATCACGGCAACACGCTGGGCGCCCTGGCGGCCGGTGGCAATGCGTTCCGCCGCCAGCCGTATGCGCCGTTGCTGTCGCCGGCGTTCAGCCATGTCAGCCCCGCCTTCGCCTATCGCGAGCAGCGCGAGGCGGAGACCGAGGCGGAGTTTGGCGCGCGCCTGGCCGCTGAGTTGGAGGCGGAGTTCCAGCGCCTGGGGCCGGATAATGTCGCCGCCTTCGTGGCCGAGCCGGTGGTCGGTGCGACCGCCGGGTGCGTGGCGGCGCCCGCCGGGTATTTCCGGGCGGTGCGCGACATTTGCGACCGTTACGGCGCCCTGCTGATCCTGGACGAGGTGATGTGCGGGATGGGTCGCACCGGCACGCTGCACGCGTGGGAGCAGGAGGGTGTGGCGCCGGACATTCAGGCGATTGCCAAGGGGCTGGGCGGCGGTTACCAGCCGATCGGTGGCGTGCTGGCGAATGAGCGCGTGGTTGGCGCGTTGCGCGATGGCTCGGGCGCGTTCCAGCACGGGCATACGTATCTGGCGCATCCCGTTGCCTGTGCCGCGGCGCTGGCGGTGCAGCATGTGATCCGGGATGACGGGTTGCTGGCGCAGGTGCAATCGCGCGGCGCCTTGCTGGAGCAGCGATTGACGGAGCGGCTGGGGAATCATCGGCATATCGGGGACATTCGCGGGCGTGGCCTGTTCCGCGGGATCGAGTTGGTGCAGGACCGCACGACGAAGGCGCCGTTCGATCCAAAACTCGCGCTGCATGCCCGGGTGAAAGCGGCGGCGTTTGCCGGTGGCCTCGGCTGCTACCCGATGGGCGGGACGATCGATGGCGTGCGCGGCGACCACATCGTGTTGGCGCCGCCGTATATCGTGAGCCCGGACGAGATCGACATGATCGTGGACCGGCTGGGCACGGCCATCGACCAGGCGATTGCGGGGCTGCCCGTCTGATGCGGGTCGCTATCGGCGGGGTGATGCTGGAATCCGTCAGCTTCCTGCCGCTTCTGACGACGCTGGCGGATCTGCAGGCGATCGAGGCTGCGGGCCCGGCCATGCTGGAGCGGTTTCGTGGCACGAACACCCTACCCGGCGGCTTCATCGCGGTGTGCGAGGCCGAGGCGCTGGACATGGTGCCGCTGGTGTTCACCGATGCCGGGGCGGCGGGGCCGATGACGGATGCGGCGTTCATCGACTATGCGGACCGGTTATGCGCCGGGCTGCGGGCGGCGGCGCCGTTGGACGGGGTGCTGCTGGCGCTGCACGGCGCGATGACGACGCCCACCCGGCTGGATCCCGACCGGGAGATCGTGGAGCGGGTGCGTGCCGTGGTGGGCCGGGATGTGCCGATGGCGCTGGCGCTGGATTATCATGCCAACATCGACGCGCATCTGCTGGCGTTGGCGGATGCAGTGTTCGGCTACCATTATTCGCCGCACACCGACATCGCCGCGACCGGCGAGCGTGCCGCACGATGTCTGCTGCGGATGATGCGGCAGGGGACGCGGCCCGCCATGGCGCTGGTGAAGCCCGGCGTCATGGTGCCCAGCATCTTCAGCGCCACCGGCATTGCGCCGTTGTCGGGGTTGGTGGCGGAGTCGGTGGCGATGGCCCGGCCGGCGCCCGGCTATCTGGACGTGACGGTGTTCGCAGGTTTCTCCTACGCCGACGTGCCGAATTGCGGTTTCTCCGTGCTGGCGGTGGGTGACGATGCCGCCGAAGTGCAGCGCGTGGCGAGCGGGCTGTCCGACCGGATCGTGGCCATGCGGCAGGATCTGCTGCATCGCGACCTGGTGCTGGATATCACCACCGGGGTCGACCTGGCGCAGTCGAGGGCGGCGGCGCGGCCGGGTCGGCCGGTGGTGTTGCTGGAGCACGCGGATCGCTGCAACGACAGCACGTACCTGCTGCGCGAGTTGCTGCGCCGGGGTGTCACCAATGCCGCCATCCCGTATCTCTGGGACCCGGCGGCTGTTGCGAAGGCTGCCGAGGCGGGCGTGGGCGCGCAGGTGAGCCTGGATGTGGGTGGCCACTCGTCGGACCGCGCCGGTGGACCGGTTGGGTTGACGGGGGTCGTGCGCTGGGTGGGCGAGAAGGACTATCGCACCACCGGCGCCTACATGAACGGGCGCCTGGTGCAACTGGGCATGGCCGCGGTGCTGGACGTGGATGGGCTTACGCTCAGTCTGGTGAGCCGGCCGACGATGACGGTGGACGAGGATCCGTTCGTGCAATTCGGCATGCGCGCCACCGACTTCGCCATCATCGTGCTGCGGTCCAAGACGCATTTCCGCGCTGCCTACGAGCCGATTGCGGATTGCATCCTGATCGTGGATACGCCTGATTGGGGGCCGGCGGATTTGACTGGTCTGCCATACCGGCAGATCCCGCGTGATCGGGTGTTTCCGTTCAATGCGTGATGCGGAAGATCGTGCCGTTGCCGTCTTCGCTCATCAGCAGGGAGCCATCGTGCAGCACGGTGACGCCAACCGGGCGGGCCCAGACGGCGTTATCGCTGGCGACCATGCCGGTGGCGAAATCCTCGTACTCGCCGGTGGGCTGGCCGTTGTGCATGCGCAGGCGGATGAGTTTGTAGCCGGTGCGCGTAGCGCGGTTCCAACTGCCATGTAGCGTCACGAAGGCGTCACCTACGTAGTCGGGCGGGAAGTTTGTGCCGGTGTAGAACGCGATGCCCAAGGGGGCCGAGTGCGGCTGGATCAGCACGTCCGGGGTGGTGACCTGCCCGCGGAGGTCGGGGCGTTCGCCGCGGTGACGGGGGTCTTCGTGGTCGCCGATATAATACCAGGGCCACCCGAAGAACTCGCCGGATTTGACCCGCGTGGCGTAGTCGGGCGGCAGGTCGTCGCCCATGCCGTCCCGTTCGTTGGTGACGCACCATAGCGCGCCGGCGCCGGGTTGCACTGCAAGGCCGACGCAGTTGCGCAAGCCAGATGCCACGCGCTGCAATCCGCTACCATCGGGGTGGAAGCTAAACACGGCGGCCCGGTTCGCCTCGTCACCGGAGGCTGCGCCGCGATCGGCCGCGCTGCCGGTGGCGGCGACCGTGCCGGTCATGCCGGTGGCGACGTTGGAGGATGAGCCGATCGACAGATACAGCGTGGCGCCATCCGGTGCGACCGCCAGGTCACGGGTCCAATGGCCGCCCTCCGGCAGGCTCGGGATGATGATGTCTGCGGGGCCGGTGGGGGCTAGTCCACCATTGTACGGGTAGCGGACGACGCGGTTGGTTTCCGCCACGTAGACGTAGCGTGGCTGGTCGGCGGGCCAGAATGCGATGCCGAACGGCTCTTCCAAGCGAGAGGCGAAGGTGGATGGCGCCGCCGGATGCGCTGCCCCCGCGGTGGGTCGCCAAACGCGGATGCGGCCGGCCCCGCTTTCGGCCAGGAACACGTCACCATTCGGGGCGGTGCGTAATGTGCGTGGGCCATCCAGCCCGACGGCCCAGATCTGTGCCGTGAAACCGGCTGGTACCGTGGGTAACGCACCGGATGGCCGCGCCACCACGCTGGGGCCGCGACTGGACGATGCGGTGGCCGAGGGCCGGGGCAAAGCATCCACGGTGATATGCCGCACGGTTCCTGGCGCATCGCCGTGCCAATCACCGAAGGCGGCGGCACCCTGGCGGACTGGCTGCGCCAGGGCGGGAACCGACACCAGCGCAAGCAGTGCTGCCGCTGCGGCCCTCATGCGGCTAGGCCGCGGTCTCCCGCCCATGCGGCTAGGCCGCCGTCTCCCGCCCATGGGGCTAGGCCGCGGTCTCCCGCCGGGGCAGCTTCCAGTTGGGGCGGATGAAATGGCAGGTGTAGCCATTCGGAATGCGCTCGAGGTAATCCTGGTGCTCGGGCTCGGCCTCCCAAAAATCACTCACGGGGGCAAGTTCGGTCACGGCCTTGCCGGGCCACAGGCCGGATGCGTTGACGTCGGCCATCGTATCCTCGGCGACCCGGCGTTGGGCGTCGCTCGTGTAGTAGATGGCCGAGCGATAGCTGGGGCCGCGGTCGTTGCCCTGGCGGTTGGGCGTGCTCGGATCATGGATCTGAAAGAAGAATTCCAGGATCTCGCGATAGGTGATCTTGGCCGGGTCGAACATGATCTCGATCGCCTCGGCATGGTTGCCGTGGTTGCGGTAGATGGCGTTTTTCACCTCGCCGCCGGTGTAGCCGACGCGGGTCGAGACGATCCCGGGGTAGCGGCGCAAGAGGTCCTGCATGCCCCAGAAGCACCCACCGGCGAGAACGGCACGCTCGACTGTCATCGCATACTCTCCACCAATCGTGGCGCCAATCATACGCCGGGTCTTGCAGCGACGCCATCGTGGCATCGGCATCGCAGGTAAGGACGTCCCGGGCCGTTTCAACGGCCCGGGACCGCCAGTTAGGTGGGGTTCACGACCTGCCACTGCGATTGCGTCGCCTGGGCGCTGCCCAGCGGCACGTAGTCTTTGGTGGTCAGGCGGCCATAGGGGTCGCTCGCAGAGGGATAGCCGACCGAGTTGCTGTCGGGGCCGCTCGACCCCAGGGCAGTGGCGTCGTTGTGCTCATAGGGCACAACCGTCCACGAGGCCGCCATCGCCGGGGCCGCCGCGAAACCGGCGATGCCGAGGGCGACCACCATCGCTCCCGCGCTCGTCCACAGGCGACGGCCTGGAGCCGCCTGAGCCTGCAGGGTATCGGAAGTCTGCACAGCGCGCGCAAACGAAGATTTCATCATGAGCTTCTCTCTCCTCAGCGTGCCGTCAGCGATATCGGCACGCGGGGCTATATGCGCGCTGCGGTGCAGCAAGATGCATGATCGGCGGATGAATTCACCGTAGGCTTTCACCGTCGCGCGGAAGGGCTCCAGCGATAGACGCGCGACAGGGTGTCGCCCATCAGGTGCGCCCGGTCGCCGTCGCTGAGATGCGGGCTGGTGAGGAAGGCGTCCACGCCCTGCGGATAGGTCAGGAACGCGGTGGCCCGGGTCCAGTCCGTGCCCCACATGCAGCGTTCCATTCCGAACGCATCCAGCACGCGGCGGATGGGCGTCCAGATGTCGGGGTAGGGGTATGGTTCGTGCGACAACGTGCCGGCGCCGCTGATTTTGACGGTGACGTTGTCGTATCGGGCCAGGGCGAGCAGCGCCGGCAGATCAGCCCAGGGATCGGCGGGAACGGGTGGCACGAAGGGCTGGGCGAGGCCGAGATGGTCCACGACGAACCGCGTGTTCGCATTTTGCGCGGCCATCTTGGCAAGTTGATCCAGCCGCCCGGCGCATAGCAGGTTTACCGGCAGATCGTGCTGCGCGGCGGCCTGCAGCACACGTGTCACGCCCGGATCCGCCGGGTCGCGTGGCATGTCGTGGTTCATCATCAGCCGGGCGCCGACCGCACCGGTGGTGTTGGCCCAATCCGTCACGACCTCGCCGGCTGCCGGGTCGGTGTGGTCGATCGGTTTGACCAGTCCGAACCTGGTGGGATGGGCGGCATAAACCTGCAGCGCGTAGCTGGCATCGTAGCGATACATGGCGAAGGGGGAGACCAGGATCGCGCCGTCGACATTTGCGGCGTCCATCGCCGCCACCGTTTCGTCCCCAGTCATGGAAGACGGCCCGTGCAGCACGGCGGCCCAGGGGCGTTGGGGATGGTCGGGTTCGTACGCGTGCACCTGGGCATCGATAATGGGCATCCGTGCATCCTCTTGCGCGTTCGATCGATTTTTCGATTAGACGGCATGGCGACATGCCGCAATGATGCCGGCCATGACCTATTTGCAGAACGATCTGGCCCAGCTTGCCACGGTGTCGACGGCGACGATCACGATGGTGCTGTTGAAGCACGGCCTGCGCAATGTCTGGCTTCGTGGCACGCGCCCGCTGGGCACCGGGCAGCACCGGATCGTCGGGCCAGCGTTCACGATGCGGTTTCTGCCGGCGCGGGAGGATTTGGCGACCCCAGCCTCGCTCGCCTCCGGCCGGTCGACGCGAGCGGCGATCGAGGACATGCCGGCCGGCAGCGTTGTGGTGGTGGACGCAATGGGCACCACGGATGCCGGCGTGTTCGGCGATATTCTGTGCGCGCGAATGAAGGCGCGCGGCGTGGCGGGCCTGGTGACGGATGGTGTGGTTCGCGACGTCTCCGGCGTGTTGGGCACCAGATTTCCGGTCTGGTGCCAGGGCACGGCCGCGCCGCCTTCCGTCGCGGGGCTGACCTTCGTTGGATGGCAGGAACCGGTGGCATGCGGCGGTGTCGCCGTTTTTCCCGATGATGTGATCGTGGCGGACGACGATGGCGCGGTGGTGATTCCGAAGGCGCTGATTGGCCAGGTGATCGCGGCCGGGGCGGACCAGGAGCGATTGGAGGCGTGGATCATGACGGAGGTGGAGCGCGGTGTGCCGCTGCTGGGCCTGTATCCGCCGAATGCCGATGCATTGGCGCGCTACGCGGCGACCAAGCCGGGCATTTAGACGGGCCGACATCCGAGCCGGCCCTTCGCGCGTAGAGAAGGCGTCACCTGGGGCGGTTCGGCATGTTGAAGCTTGCGTCTACGTATTTCGCGACCCTGCTGTTTCTCTTGCTGCTGGATGCGGTGTGGCTGTGGCAGGCGGCATTGCCGATGTTCCGCGCCGCACTCGGCCCTGACCTGCTCACGTTCCGGCCGGTGCCGGGTGTCCTGTTCTACCTGGTGTATGCGGCGGGGATCATGGTGTTCGTGATCCCCGCCGCCGGCTGGCAGATGACGGCGCTGTATGGCGCGCTGTTCGGGCTGTTCGCGTATGCGACATATGATTTGACCAATTACGCCACGCTGAAGCCGTGGACGGTGCAACTGGCCGCGACCGATATCGTGTGGGGCATGGTGCTGACGGCAGTGGCCTCCACGCTCGGCAGCCTATGTGGCGGCATGATCGCCCGGCGCTTTGGGGGCTGATGCTAGCCGCCGGGCAAAGACCACGCCCAGGAAGATGGTGAGGCAGCCGACGCTGATGGCGTTCATCGACAGCAATGCCCGGTATTGTTCGGCCGTGTAGAGGTGCGGTGGCGCCGGGTAGCGGCCCTGCAGCGCCACGAATGCCACCAGCGGCAGGGCTGCCAGGCCCAGCATGGCCACGCGTTCGCGCGGGTGGAATAGCATCGCGCCCAAGGTTGCGCATGGCAGCAGGAAGAGTTGCTCGCCCGCTGGCTCGCCCAGCAGCCAGGTGCAGAAGATCGTGTTGCAGACGCCCACCAGCGGCAGGGCGATGCGGGCGGCCAGGCTGGACCAGCGGGCGATGAGGTAGATTCCAGCGAAGAACGGGAACGAGCAGACCGTGAGCAGCGCCCATGGCATCCCGCCCGATCCCGCGACCCACCAGACGTAGAGCGGGTAGAACGGAGTGTTCCACGCCACCACCAGCGCGACCAGTTTGGCAACGCCGGTGCGCACGCCAGAATTGCCCGGATCAGAAGAATTGCTCAAATCAGAGGAATTGCTCAAATCAGATTGGGCGAAGGCGATAGTGGCTGACCCCCCATTCCCGGCCCTGGTCGTGGCCGAACAGGCCGGCGGTTGCCAGGAAGAATAGCCGCCAGCGGCGCCGCCAGAGCGGGGCATCGGGGCCGTAGGCGTCGCCCAGGATTTCGCCGATCCGCGCCTGATGACGGTCGAAGTTTTCCAGCCAATGCATGGCGGTGCGGGCGTAGTGCGTGCCGCTCCATCGCCACTCGTTCTCCACTTCGAACAGCAGGGGGAAGCAGCGGATCAGGCCATGGCTCGGCATCAGGCCGCCGGTGAAGAAATGCTGGGCGATCCAGTCCGACGGGTCGGCGTGGTCGAACCGGTATGGTGCTGCGCGATGGGTGAAGACGTGTAGGAACAGGCGACCGGCTGGGGTCAACCAGCGGCGAATATTCGTCAGCAGCGCCGTCCAGTTGGCCATGTGCTCGAACATTTCCACCGACACGACGCGGTCGAACATCTCGTTCGGCTGGAAGTTGTTCATGTCGGCGGTGATGACGGTGAGGTTGCGCAGGCTCCGCTCCGTCGCCAGCCGCTCGATCGTGGCGCGTTGGGTGCGGGAGTTGGAGACGGCGGTGATCTGGGCGTCGGGATAATGTTCGGCCATCCACAGGCTCAACGAGCCCCAGCCGCAGCCGAGTTCCAGGATGCGCTGGCCGTTCGCAAGACCGGCATGGGCGCAGGTTTCGGCGAGCGCATGCGCCTCCGCCATCTCCAGGGTGTCGCTGTCATTGGCGTATAGGCAACTGGAGTATTTGCGGTGCGCGCCGAGTGCGAGCTCGAAGAATTCGGGCGGTAGTTCGTAATGCTGGGCGTTGGCGTCGTCGGTGTGGATGGCGATCGGGTGGGCGTCCATGTCGGAGGCGAATTGACTGTCGAAATTGGGCTGCTGCGACATGCGCCGGGCGGTGCGGCCCACCAGGAATGAGACGCCACGCCGGGTGATCGGGTCGGGCAGGGGCAGACGCTCCACGGCGGCCGTGCCAAGCGAGATGAAATTCACGGGTTTTTCCTTCTGGTGGGCGGCAGCGGGATGAGGGCGCTGACCCGGCGTTGGTAGTCGCGGAAGGCGTCGCCGCGGGAGGCGAGCATCGCGGCCTCCAACGGGGGGACGCCGGACACGTAGCGCAGCAGCCAGGTCATGAAGACCGGCCCGGTGAGCGCCAGCCAGCCAGGCCACCACGCCGGGTCGATGGCGAAACACGGGTAGGCGCACCAACCCAGGCATTCGAAGAAGTAGTTTGGATGGCGGGACCAGCCCCACAGGCCGGTTTCGCAGATCGCACCCTTTGCCGCGGTGGCACGGAAGCGGCGCATCTGTGCGTCGGCCACCGCCTCGCCAGCGACGGCCACGACGAGCACGGCGATCCCCGCCCAGTCGGCGAGGCGTAGCGCGGGCGCTGGGTTGCGGGCGGCGACCAGGATCGACAGGGTGAGCAGGATCGCCGCGGCGGCCTGGATCATCAGGAACCAGAACATGCGGCGTTGGAAGCCGGCGCCCCAGTCGCGGCGGAACCCGGCGTAGCGCACATCCTCCGGATGACCCGCCGTGCGGGACGCGCTGTGCCACGCGAGACGGCCGGACCATAGGATGGCCAAGGCCGCGACGACATAGGCGCGCAGGCCGACCGGGTGGCCTGGTAGCGGCACCACGGCACACAGCATCCCGCCCAGGCCGGTGCCGGCGCTCCAGATCGCGTCGACCCAGCCGGCGTTGCCGGTCTGCCGTTGGACGGCCCACGCACCGCACATCACGAGCACCAGGCCCAACGCGACGCAACCGAACAGCGCCCAAAGCCACGTCACACCGAATACCTCTCCTCGGCGCGCTTCAGGCGCCGCCTGGCGCCACGGGCGGGTGGCGCATGAAATCGACGCAATCCTGCAACGTCGGGGCGAGGAAGCGCAGCGGAGTGCCGATCGCGCCCACGATCTCCTCATGCTGGATGCCGGGGTATAGTTTCAGGTCTACGATGCCACCGGCGCTTCGGATGCGGTCGGCGAGACGAATCGAATTGCGGGGGTAGACCGTGGTGTCGGTTTCGCCGGCGAGTAACAGCATTGGCGGGGCGTGGCCGTCGACGAAGTTGATCGGCTGGGTTCTGGCTAGTTGATCCTGAGGTCCGAAGATGGCCCTGAGTTCGTCGGTGCCCAGGGGCAGGAAGTCATACGGCCCGGCGAGCCCGAGCGCGCCACGTAGGTCGGAGCGCGACATGCCCACGCCGGCCAGCCACTCGGGATCCAGCGCGAGCATGGCGACGTTGTACGCGCCGGCGGAATGTCCCATGAGGAAGAACGGCCCGGGGGCGCCGCCGTATTGGGCGGCATGGTCGCGGGTCCAGCGCAATGCGGTGGCGTTGTCCTGCAGGAAGGTGGGGAACCGGACGGTGGGGAACAGCCGGTAGTCCGGCACCACCACGACGAAGCCCCTGGCGGCCAGGGCGCCCCCGACGAAGCGGTACATGGCCCGGTCGCCGCTGGTCCAGCCACCGCCGTAGAGGAATACCACCACGGGAAACGGCCCGGCGCCACCGGGTGCGTAGACGTCCAGCGTTTGGCGGGGGTCGGGGCCGTAGGGCACGCCGTCCGCGACCAGGCGCGATGGGGCCAGATTGTTGAGGATCGTGACGGGAGAACAGCCAGCGGCAGCGAATGCGCTACCCAAGGCCAAGACGCTTCGACGGAGCAATCGCATCAACAGCGGGCTGCAATCATGGGTTTGGCCTTACCTCTGCAAACGAACGGACCTTGCATCCGTCGCGCCTACTACGCCGTAAGGCGTGCAGATAGATGCACCGAGGGGCGTGACGTTGATGCACGATTCTGCGACTCAGCACCGCGTGGCGGTCATCGGCTCCGGTATTGCTGGATTATCCTGTGCCTGGCTGTTGTCGCAACGCCACCACGTTACCGTGTTCGAGGCCGCGCCGCGGCTGGGCGGGCATAGCAATACGGTCGTGGTGCCCGGCGCCGATGGTCCGGTGGCGGTCGATACCGGCTTCATCGTCTATAACGAATCGACCTATCCGAACCTGACGGCGATGCTGGCCTACCTTGGCGTGGCGACGCAGCCATCCTGTATGTCATTTGGTGTTTCGCTGGATCAGGGCCGGTTGGAATATGGCGGCACCAATTTGCGATCGCTGTTTGCACAGCGGCGCAACCTGTTGCGTCCACGGTTCTGGTCGATGCTGCGCGACCTCATGCGGTTTTACCGGCAGGCGCCGCAGGATGGTCCTTCGATGCAGGACGGGGTGTGCAGCCTGGGCACCTATCTGGACCGGAACAAGTTTGGCCGCGCCATGCAGCAGGACCATCTGTTGCCGATGGCTGCCGCGATCTGGTCCGCGCCGGCGACTCTGATGCGGGATTACCCGGCGGCGGCGTTCATCAGTTTTTGCGAGAACCACGGGCTGCTGAAGGTGAGCGACCGGCCGATCTGGCGCACCGTCACGGGCGGCTGCCGCAACACGGTGGCCGCACTCGCGGCCGGGGTGTCGGGGCCGGTTCATCTGGACCGGCGTGTGCTTGCGTTGCATCGCGACCCGGCTGGGGTGAGCGTTCACGATAGCACTGGCGCTGCGTCGCGGTTCGATCATGTCGTGGTGGCGACCCATGGGGACCAGGCTCGGGCGATGCTGGCGGATGCGAGCGCGGCGGAACAGAGCGTGCTGGGCGCGTTCCGCACCAGCCGCAATATCGCTGTGTTGCATACCGATCCGGCGCTGATGCCGCGCCGTCGCGGCGTTTGGTCGAGTTGGAACTATGTCGGCGACAGCGAGGGCTCCAGCGACGCGGCGCCGTGTGTCACGTATTGGATGAACCGGCTGCAAAACCTGCCGGGGCCGGATCTGTTCCTGACGCTGAACCCGACGATAGCGCCAGCGGCAGGCACGGTGCTGCATGAGGAGCGTTACGAGCATCCTATGTTCGACGCCGACGCGATTGCGGCGCAGCGGGCCGTGTGGTCGTTGCAAGGGGTTTGGCGTACGTGGTTCTGCGGTGCGCATTTCGGCGCCGGGTTCCACGAGGATGGGTTGCAGGCTGGGTTGGCGGTTGCGGAGCAATTGGGCGGTGTGCGGCGACCCTGGTCGGTGCCGAATGAGTCTGGCCGCATTCACCTGCATCCGGCGCCCGTCTTCGTGCCGGCGCTGGCGGCATGAGCGTTTCGGCATTGTATTGCGGTCATGTGCAGCATACTCGGCTGCGGCCGCGCCGTCACCAATTGCGCTACAGCCTGTTCAACCTGCTGGTGGATCTGGACGAGTTGCCGGTGCTGTCGCGGCGTTTGCGGCTGTTCAAGTTCGATCGGGCGGGGGTGATGAGTTTTCACCAAACCGATCATGGCGACGGAACGGCTGGCGGCCTGCGGCCGTGGGTGGAGACGCATCTCCGGTCCGCAGGGCTGCAAAGCGGTGGTGCAATCCGCGTGCTGTGCATGCCGCGCGTATTCGGACACTGCTTCAATCCGCTGAGCGTGTTTTTCTGTCATACTCCGGACGGTGGGCTGAGCGCGATCCTTTATCAGGTGAACAACACGTTCGGGCAGCGGCACTCCTACCTTATTGCGGTGGAACAGAGCAGCGGGGTCGTGCGGCAAGAATGCGAGAAGGCGTTCTATGTCTCGCCGTTCATGGACATGGATTTGCGGTATGAGTTCGTCGTTCATCCGCCGGCGGAGACCACCGCGGTGACGGTGAACGTGCATGACGCGGAGGGGCTGCTGTTGGCGGCCTCGTTCGCCGGGGAGCGGGAGGCGTTGACCGACCGGCGATTGGCGCTGGCGCTGCTGCGTGCGCCGCTGCTGGGCTTGAAGGTCGTGGCCGGCATTCATTGGGAGGCTTTGAAGATTTGGCGCAAGGGATTGCGGCTGCGTCCGCGGCCGGACGCGCCGGCCCATGCCGTGACGATACCAGTCGCACGCGGAGCAAGCGCATGAGCGAGGCATCGATCGGCACGGCCCGCATGCAGGGCCTGTCTGCGAATTGGCTGGTCAAGCGGCTGATGCGGCGGCTGGTGGTCGGCAGCCTGGTGGTGCATCCGCCCGGTGGCGGCCAGATCGCGCATTACGCGGATCGCGCCGGGCCAGATGCGGTGCTGGTGCTGCATCGTTGGCGCGCGGTGCGGCGGCTGATGCTGGAGGGCGATATCGGCTTCGCTGAATCCTATATGGATGGCGACTGGTCGAGCCCCGATTTGACGGCGCTGATCCAGCTCGCCGCCCATAATATGTCGGCCTTGGGGGCGACGATCGACGGGCCGGGCATCGTTCGCGGGTTGAACCGGGTGCTGCATCGGCTGCGCCCCAACAGCAAGGCGGGCGCCAAGCGGAATATCGAGGCGCATTACGACCTGGGCAACGCGTTCTATGCCGCCTGGTTGGATCGCAGCATGACCTACTCGTCGGCGTTGTTCAGCGACGCGGACCAGTCGTTGGAGCAGGCGCAGCGGGCCAAGCAGGATCGCGTGATCGATCTGTTGCGCCTGTCAGGCGGTGAGACGGTACTGGAGATCGGCTGCGGCTGGGGCGGGCTGGCCGGGCGACTGGCGCGTGATGCCGAGGCGCATGTCACCGGCATCACCCTGTCGCCGTCGCAATTAGGCCACGCCAAAGCGACGCTGCAGGACACCGATGTGGACCTGCGGTTGCAGGATTATCGCGACACGACGGAAACCTTCGACCGCATCGTCTCGATCGAGATGTTGGAGGCGGTTGGCGCAGAGTATTGGCCGGTCTATTTCGAGCGCCTGCGCGCGTGCCTGCGACCCGGCGGGGTTGCGGTGCTGCAGGTCATCACCATCGCCGAAGACCGTTACGAGATCTATCGCCGTAGTGCGGATTTCATCCAGCGTTACGTGTTTCCGGGCGGCATGTTGCCCTCCGTCTCGGTCTTGTCGGGCGAGATCGCGCGGGCGGGGCTGCGGCTGAGTTCGGCGGAGCATTTTGGCCATAGCTACGCCCGAACCCTGCGCGAGTGGCGGGATCGCTTCCATCAGGCCTGGCCGCAACTGGCTGGACCGCGAGGCGCAAGCGTCCAGATTGGTGGCAGAATGCCGGATGAGCGGTTTCGCCGCCGGTGGGATTACTACCTGTCCTATTGCGAGGCGGGATTTCTGGCCGGGGCGATCGATGTCGGGTTGTTCCAGATCACGCACGCGGATGCGCCAGCGTGATCGGGCGGCGCGCGGCGGTGCTCGCGGGACTGGCCGCCGGGCTGCCCTGGGCGGCGCGGGCCGCCAACCCGCCAGTGCCGCCCAATGGCCGCATCGCGTTCGAGGCATTCCGCAACGACAGCCGCATTGGCACCCATACCCTGTCGTTCTCCAGCAATGGTGACGAATTGAGCGTGCGGATCGAGGTTCGGTTTGCGGTGGGGTTCGGTCCGCTGACGCTGTATCGTTACACCCTGCTGGGGACCGAGCGCTGGTCCGGCGGCCGGTTTGTGGCGTTGGACACCGACACGAATGACGATGGCACGCAGCACAAGGTGACGGTGCGCCGGGTGGGCAGTGGGTTGCAGGTTCGCTCCAGCGGGATGCCGGACAGCCTGCTTCCGGCCGAGACGTTGCCGTTGACGCATTGGGCGGTTGCGGCAATGTCCGCGCCGTTGTTCAACCCGCAGGATGGCGTGCCGATTCCTGGTGAGGTGACGAAGACCGGGCCGGAGATGGTCAAGTTTCTCGATGGCAGCGGTGTCGAAGCGAATGGCTATCGGCTGAACGGCAAGCTGGCGCTGCAGGATTGGTATGACGACGCCCAGCATTGGGTGAAGCTGCGGGCGAAGGCGAAAGACGGCTCGGACGTCGATTACCGTCTGGTGTGAGGGCTGGAAGCCTGCATGGTGTTGCTGGTGCGACGGGGAGCGGGTGCGGACATAGGCGGCGGTGCGCATGCGGGGTGCCCGCAGCAGCACGTATCAGCCGGCGGCCTCGGCCGGCCCCCGATGACGCTTGCGGTAGTCGGCGGGGGTGACGCCGAGGTGGCGGGTGAAGGCGCGGCGCAACGTGTTGGCGTCGGAAAAGCCGCATAACGCCGCAACCTGCTTCGGTGGGTCGTGTCCCAGTTCCAACAAGCGCCTTGCCGCGGTCACCCGAGCCTGCTCGACCCAGGCGGCGGGGGTGATGCCGGTTTCCTGCTGGAATACCCGGGCGAAATGGCGGGGGCTCAGGCCGGCATGGGTGGCGAGGCTGGGGATGCCCAGGTCGGCTGCCGGGTTGGCGACAATCCAACCCTGCACCTCCTGCAGGGCGGAGCGGCCGGCGAGGGCGGTGGCTCCCTTGCGGCTGAACTGGGTTTGACCGCCGGGGCGTTTGAAGAACATGACGAGTTGGCCGGCGACGCGCATTGCGATGTCGCGGCCCAGATCCTCTGCCACCAGGGCCAGCGCCAGGTCCAGCCCGGCGGTCACGCCAGCGGCGGTGCGCAGCTTGCCGTCACGGATGTGGATGGCGTCGATGTCGACGGTGACGGCCGGGTAGGCGGCGGCGAGCCGGTCGGCCACCGCCCAATGCGTGGTGATCGTGCGGCCGTCCAGCAGCCCCGCCGCCGCCAGGAAGAACGCGCCGCTGCACACCGAGCCGTAGCGGCGACATGCCGGGGCGACGCGCCGCAGCCAATCCAGCACAATGGGGTCGATGGCGATGTCTGCTGCGTGGGGTGACCCGGCAACCAGCAGCGTGTCGATCCGCTGCTCCGCGTCCTTGCCAATGACGGCGTCGGGGACGAGGCGGACGCCGGATGACGTGCTGATGTCACCGGGCACGCTGGCGATGATGCGGAGGCGATAGGCGTCCTGGCCCGTTTGGACATTGGCCTCGGCAAACACATCCAGCGGGCCGCTGACGTCCAGTAGCTGGACGCCGGGCACTGCCAGGATCGCGACTGTTTTCGAGCGCATCGGGTCAGGTGTCCTTCCACGCGGCAAAATGGCTGAATATGATACATAGAGTCAAATGCAGACGAGAGTGGAAACGGCGTATCGTCACCTGACACAAGGAGGCGATCATGGCATCAGCGATTGGCGGCATCACGGTTCCGGATAGCGTGCTGGGGCGGCAGATTACCGAGTTGGTGCGAGACACGGCGCCGCCGCTGCTGTTCCACCATTCCAGCCGGGTGTATTATTTCGGCGCGCTATCCGGCCAGCATCGCGGGCTGATATTCGACCCGGAGGTGCTGTATGCCGGCGCGATGTTCCACGATATGGGGCTGACGCCGCAGCACAGCAGCGCGCAGGAGCGGTTCGAGGTGGATGGTGCCAACGCCGCGCGTGATTTCCTGCGCCAGCATGGGATCGCGCAAGCCGATATCGACACGGTGTGGACGGCGATCGCGCTGCACACGACGCCGGGCATTCCGCAGCATATGCATCCCGTGGTGGCGCTGGTGACGGCGGGTGTGGAGATGGACGTCCTAGGATTAACCTACGCCGAATACAGCGAGGCGGAGCGCAAGGCCGTAGTGCATGCGCATCCGCGCACCGACCATTTCAAGGAAGACATCATCCAGGCCTTCTACGACGGCATCAAGCACAAGCCGGAGACGACGTTCGGCAACGTCAAGGCCGACGTGTTGGCCGACAAGGACCCGCATTTCCATCGCGGGAATTTCTGCAGCGTGATCCGCCAGTCACCCTGGGCGGCGTAGCGCTACGCCCGGCGGGGCCAAGCGGGTTCGTGCGTGCCGAGTGG
Source organism: Acidisphaera sp. L21 (assembly GCF_009765685.1). Taxonomy (GTDB): domain Bacteria; phylum Pseudomonadota; class Alphaproteobacteria; order Acetobacterales; family Acetobacteraceae; genus LMUY01. The sequence continues at coordinate 34,295 of NZ_LMUY01000136.1, forward strand.
CACCGCCGGGCGATCCCACCGCGGCGGGGTGGCGGACATCTGCACCACGGGCGCCAGATGGGTTAGTTGCCCGGATGGGGACGGGGATTGCATGAGGTAGGATTGCAGTTCCTCTGCAGGTAGCTCCGCCACGCCTTGGGCGGGGTCGGCGGCGCCGAGGCTCTTGATCCATTGGCCTGCGCCGGCCAGGGAAAGGCGGACCATCCAGCTTCCGCCCTGTTGGGCGCGCCGGGCCAGGGCGACCATGGTGCCGTAGGCGAGCAGGTAGCCGGCGACGTAATCCTGCGGGGAGGCAGGTTGCAGGGTCGGCTTGGCGTCCGGCCCGTTGAAGGCCATGCCGTTCGCGGCCTGCACGACGGTGTCGTAGCCGCGGCGGTTGGCCCATGGCCCGGTATGCCCCCAGGCGCTGAGCGTGACGTAGACAATGCCGGAACGTAGCGCCGCCAGGTCTTGCGGGCCGTAGCCGTGGCTGGCGAGCGCGCCGGGGCGGTAGGATTGCAGGAACACGTCACCGTCGCGGATCAACTGGCGCAGCGTGCCGGCCTGGCTCGGCTGCCGGAAATCTAGGAAGGCCGATAGCTTCCCGGTCCCGGTATCCAGATCGAACATGCCGGAATCCGGCAGGTCGGGGCGGGCGATCTTCAGGATGTCGGCGCCGTGTTCGGCCAGGGCTCGTGCGCCGGTGGGGCCGGCCAGCACGCGGGTCAGATCCAGCACCCGAATGCCGGATAGTGGGCGGTCGCCGGGCGGGAGTGGTTCGGGCGGCGCATCGCCGATGCGCACGATCTCGATCAGAGGTGTTTGGGCGACGGCGGCGGCTTGGGCGGTGGCGTTCCACTCCTGCTCGCTACGCACCAGGGCGCCGCAGCCGCCGGCGGCGAAAATCGCGTCCTCCAATGCCTGGCCGTCCCATTGCGCGGCGCGTTCGGTCACGGACTCCCGGTCCTCGGCAGCGGCGAGCACGGCGAGGTTGCGGGCGCGCAGGTTGGGGAAGTTGCAGTGCAGGTAGATCCAGCGGCCATGCTTGACCGGGTAGAAGCCGGTGACGCCATCCCGGACGCCGGCGGGCCGCACACCATCGACCTTCAGGTACTGGTTGCTGCGGAGGGCTGCGGCAGCGGCCCGGCCGTTGACGGCGATGCGTTGGCGCTGCCCGGTTCGTACCTCCCACAATGACGCGGCGGCGACACCTGTGGCGGCGATGGCGGACGCGCCGGCCTGGGCGATGCAGTAGCGGGTGGGGAAGACCGGGTCGGTGGCGATCACATCGACCAGCGCCGGGTCGGGATCCGGCAAGCCGGCAAGGCGTGTGAGAAGGAGGAGCGAGTTTGGGGTCACGATGGCACCGGCGCGATGATTCAGAAGGACAGCATTGCCATTCTATAACATTCGCCGCCGGATCGGTTAAGACAACCCGGCCGATCAGACTAACGCCATGATTTAGACAGAATGCAACGGCATCAGACGCTAGTATTCAGTCCATTCCGAGGAGGCAACGCTGCAGCCTTTACGCGGAGGGAGCACGACTGCGCTACGACGGCGCGAGGTCATCATCCGCCGACGCCGATTGCCGTTATTTCATAATAGCATGATGGTCACGGATTGGTGAGGTCGGGGATGTTGGCGGCGGTAGCGTGGCGGCGAGGGTAATTTGGCGGGCACGACCCGCACTGGCGTTTCGGCTGAGCCTACGCGATCTGGATTGTGACAAGAATGTCTGACAACGCCGCAGCCCCCGACAGAACCCGCGCCGAATCGCTGCCTGCTTCGGCACCGCGTATGGCGAGCCTACGCAAAATCGTCGGGCCAGCAATGGTGCTGATCGCTGGTGCGCTGACGATCTGGCTGTTGCAGCGTCTGTCGCAGGAACTGGAATATCACGCCGTCATCCGGACGCTGCGCAGCACGCCGATGGCGGCGATCGCGCTGGCGCTTGGTGGTACGGTGGTCAGCTACCTGGCGCTGGTGGCGCGGGATGTCAGCATCGTGCGGCACCTGCGGATGCGCATCGGGATGCCAGCATTGATCTTCGGCGGGATATGCGGCTCGGCGCTTGGGAACGCGGTGGGTTTCGGGACGCTGACGGGTGGGGCCATTCGCTACCGTTTGTATCGGGGCGCGGATGTTCGGCCGGAGGCGATTGCGCGGCTGATGCTGCTGCTGGCGGGCGGCTTCGGCATCGGGTTGGCCGGGTTCGCGGTGGCGAGTGCGGCATTGTATGCGCCTGCCGTGGCGGGGTTCGTCGGGTTGTCGCCGGACTGGATCCGGACGATCGGGGTCCTGGCCATCGCCGGGTCGGCTGCCGGGTATGGCTTGGTCGGCAAAGGCACGCGGACCAGTTGGCGGATTGGCAAGCTGCAGTTGGAGCGGCCGGGCCATCGCTTCGTCGCCACGCAGCTTGCGCTGGTGGCGGTGGATCTGCTCGGCGCCGGGTTTGCGCTTTGGGCGCTGCTGCCGGAATCCAGCATGGCGCTGGGGCCGTTCATGGCGATCTATGCGGTGGCGATGGCGCTGGGCGTGCTGAGCCACGTGCCCGGCGGGCTGGGTGTGTTCGAGGCGGTG
>NZ_LMUY01000136.1:36957-37336 GCF_009765685.1 Acidisphaera sp. L21
GTCGGCCGGATTGCTGGCCTCGTTGGAGGCGCGGGCGATCCGGGTCGACCAGCCGGGGCTGGCGCGAGTGCGTCGCGGGGTTGGGCTGTTGGCGCCGATCTACCTCAGCGTCGTCACGTTCGCCGCGGGCGGGATGATGCTGCTGTCTGGCGCCACGCCGGCGTTTCGGCACCGGCTGGAGTTCCTGGAGACGATCCTGCCGCTCTGGGTGGTGGAGGTTTCGCAGTTCCTCAGCAGCATATTGGGCGTGATCCTGCTGTTCGTGGCGCGTGGGCTGCTGAAGCGGCTGGATGGGGCGTGGTGGCTGGCGATGGGGATTGCCTGCACCGGCATGGCGCTGTCGCTGGCCAAGGGGCTGGCGTTCGGGGAGGCGACCGTG
>NZ_LMUY01000136.1:37366-38520 GCF_009765685.1 Acidisphaera sp. L21
GCTGATCCTGTTGCTGGCGGCGACCCGGCATCGGTTCGATCGGCCGACGTCGTTGTTGCGGGAACGGTTTACGGCCGGGTGGTTCATCGCGGTCGGCATGGTGGTCGCGCTATCGGTCTGGGCGCTGCTGTTCGCGTTCCATGACACGGAATATTGCCGCGGGTTGTGGTGGGAGTTCGCGTTCGATGCGCGGGCGCCGCGGGCCCTGCGCGCGACGTTTGCGGCGGCGGTGGTGGCGGGGGTAATCGCGGTGTGGCAGTTGCTGCGCCTGGCGCCGGGGCGGCTGCAGCCGCCCAGCACGGCGGACCTGGCGGCGGCGATCCAGATCATTCGCGAGCAGGATCGCAGCGACGCCCATTTGGTGATGATGGGGGATAAGAGCGTGATGTTCTCCGCCTCGCGCCGGGCGTTCCTGATGTATGCCAAGCGCGGGCGGAGCTGGATTGCGCTGTATGACCCGGTGGGGCCGCGGGGGGAATGGCCGGCGTTGATCCGCAGCTTCGTTGCGACGGCGGCGTCGCATGGCGGGCGGGCGGCGTTCTACCAGATCCGGCCGGGTGATTTGGCGCTGTACCTGGATGCCGGGCTGAAGATCATGAAGCTGGGCGAGGAGGCGCGGGTGGCGCTGGACGGGTTCAGCCTGGCCGGGTCGCGCTGGAGCCATTTGCGATATGCGTTGAAGCGTGGCGAGCGGGATGGGCTGCAGTTCCGGCTGATCCCACCGGGCGAGGTCGCGGCGGTCTTGCCGGCGATGCGGCAGATTTCAGACGCTTGGCTGCGGCATCGGGGGGCGCGGGAGAAGGGGTTCTCGGTCGCGTCGTTCGATCAGACGTATCTGGCGTCCCAGTCGATCGCCATGGTGTGCCAGAACAACCGGCCGGTCGCCTTCGCCACCATCATGACCACCGATTTGCGCAGTGAGGCGACGATTGGGGTGATGCGCTACACGCCGGACGCGCCCGCCGTGGCGATGGAGTTCCTGTTCACCGCGTTGGGACAGGCGTTGAGGCAGGATGGTTACCAGACGTTGAGCCTGGGGATGGCGCCACTGGCCGGGCTGTCGAGCCTGCCGCTGTCGTCGTGGTGGCATCGGGCTGGGAGCCTGCTGTGGCGGCATGGCGGGCGGTTGTACGATTTCCAGGGGCTGCGGCGGT
>NZ_LMUY01000136.1:38600-41479 GCF_009765685.1 Acidisphaera sp. L21
GTCCGGCACGGTGGGGCCGTTCGTTACCCTGGCGGACGTGGCGGTGCTGAGCGGGACGTATAAGGCGGCGCGGGCGAAGGATTCGGCATGCGCGGCGTGATCCGCCTTGCCGGCCGGGCGGTCGTGCTGGCGGCGTGCCTGGCGGCGCTGGGGCCGTCGGCGGTGCCGATGTTGGATGGCGGGCGCTTCGGCGCGGTGCGAGAGTTTCAACCGCGGGGGGCGCTGCGTGGCGTGGTGCTGATGTTCTCGGACCGCGCGGGATGGAATGCGGCGGACGGCGTGGCTGCGGGCAAGATGACCCGGGATGGCGCGTTGGTCATCGGGATCGATACCCCGGGCTATATCCGCCAGCTCGATGCCAGCCAGGGGGCATGCCAGGTGCTGATCGGGGATGCGGAGGCGATGAGCCGCTCGGCCCAGCGGCTGCGCAATACCGGGCCGTACATGTTTCCGATCCTGGCCGGGATTGGGGATGGCGGGGCGGTGGCAGCGGCCATCCTGAGCCAGGCGCGGGTCAACACTGTGGCCGGTGCTGTCTCCGTCGACCCGGCGCTGAATGTGCCTACGCGCAAGCCGCCGTGTTCTGACACGGATGGGATGAGTGTGGCGGCGGATGCGGCTGAGCAATCGCCGGCGGGGGCGCAGGGCTTCTGGTCGGTGGGACTGCGGCCGGATGCGGCGCCGGGCATGTGGGATCGGCTGGCGCGCTGGGCCGCGGCAGGGTCGCCGGTCGAGGCCCAGCGCCTGGGCGCCAATACCGATGAAGCGGGCGCGTTGGGGCCGTTGGTGGCGCCGCATCTGGGGGCGCCGGCCTCGGCCTCCGGCGGGGATATCGCGTCATTGCCGATCATTCCGATGCCGGCGGACAACCCGACCGAGATCATGGCGGTGGTGATGTCCGGCGACGGCGGTTGGCGCGACATCGACAAGCAGGTGACCGACAATCTCCGCTCGCGCGGGGTCTCGGTCGTCGGCTGGGATTCGCTGCAGTATTTCTGGCACGAGAAGACGCCGGACGAGGTCGCGCGCGACCTGGCGGACGTGTTGCGCACCTACTCCACGCTTTGGCACAGCAAGCGCATCGCGTTGATCGGGTATTCGTTCGGGGCGGACGTGCTGCCGTTCGCCTATAACCGGCTGCCGCCCGATGTTCAGGCGAAGGTGACGATGATGACGCTGCTGGCGCTGTCGAATTCGGCGGATTTCGAGATCCAGGTCACCGGCTGGCTGGGGGCGGCGCCCAGTTCTGCCGCGCTGCCGACCGGGGCGGAGACGCAGCGCATTCCGGGTCGCCTCATTCAATGCGTCTATGGCAAGGATGAGGAGGACACGGCCTGTCCGGGCCTGGCCGCCCAGGGCGCGGAGGTGGTGAGCACCCAAGGTGGGCATCATTTCGACAGCAATTACGTCGCCGTCGCCAGCCGCATCATCAACGGGCTGACGCGGCGTGGTTCGTGAAGGGTAGCAACCCCGGCCAACCTGCCGTCTTATGGCGATGCCAGGAAAAAGGTGGTTGCGGTATGCGCGTGTTACACGGTCTCGTCATAGGCGCGACCACGATGTTATCGTTGGCGGGGTGCACCGGGTTGGCGCGCAACGACCAGGGCCGGTTACAGCCGCAGACGGTCCAGGGGCCGTGCGACGTGCAGAAATTCTTCCTGGAGCCGCTGACGGTCGCGCATACCACCGCAGCGGTGCACAACACTGGTGAGGCTTGCACCTTCACGATGCTGAACCCGGACTTGCAGATCTTCCCGTCCGCGACGCTGGTGACGGCTCCGGCGCAGCATGGCCAGGCGATTGCCGGGCTGGTGAACGGCCTGCGGTCGCCGATCGTGTCCTACACGCCGCAGCGTGGCTATGCCGGGCCGGACCAGTTCACCGTCACGATCGAGCCGAACGACCATGCGGTGGCTGTGGCGGTGATGGTCAGCCCCTGATAGTTCGCCTGGGAGGCTGAGCCGCTACTGCTCCGGCTCGGTGGTGAATTGTAGGGGGTAGCCTTCCTTGCGGCCGGCCTCGGTGCCGTTGTCGGCCTTGGTTTCGGCGACATCCTTGGGGAAGACGGCGACGACGCAGATGCCTTTCTGGTGCGCCGTCATCATCACGCGCTGCGCCTGCGACTCGTTCAGGCGGAACTCGGCCTGCAGCACCTTGGTGACGAAATTGCGGGGCGTGTAATCGTCGTTCACCAACAGCACCTTGTGCAGGCGCGGTCGCTCGACCTTGATGGTCGTGGTCGTGCGGGACCGGGTGATGGTGTCGTTGTCGTTATCGTCCATGGGACTGTCTCCGACCGAAGTTGAAGAGCGGGCAGTTTAACAGGTGGAAGGCCCGCCGCCGAAGGGCTGATACACCGACTCGCGAAATCTTGGTAATCGACGCTTCCTTGGGGTGGGATTTGGCCCTGGAATGGGCCTGGAATGGGCTTGGAATGGGCTTGGTATGGCCTGAGCGGCGGCGCGGGTGGCGGGTTTGACTGCATTACCGCACCTGTTCGCGGGTTGTCCTATTCCGGTAGGCGCGTCAGACTCCGTGCTTCGTAGATTGGGGGTGACTCCGGCAGGATGATGGACGATGGCGAGCATGCGACGCAGACATGGCCAGAGGCGCCGCATCGGGGTGGCTCGCCGATGATGGCGGTCCGGACGGTGGGCGCCCCAGTGCTGGACCCGACCCCGCAAACGCGGCGGCTGTATGCGGGGGATTGGGCCAATTTCCTCGCCTGGTGCCACCAGACGAAGCACACGGCGCTGCCGGCGTCGGCGGAAACGGTTGCGGCGTATTTGCTGGCGGCGGCACCGGGGCTGAGCCGCGGCGCGCTCGGCCGCCGCCGGTCCGCCATCGCGACCATGCACCGGCAGAGCGGGCAGTCGGTG
>NZ_LMUY01000125.1:0-1774 GCF_009765685.1 Acidisphaera sp. L21
CAAATCAGAAGACGTCGCTCACTTATTTCCTGACGGAGCCTTAGATCATTTCGCAAGTACCTGTCGAAGCGGGCTGTCACGCCTGGAAGACGCCGCCGGAAATCTTCGAACTAAATCCGCTTTGCCTCGTCTTGGGACCAAACAGCTAGTTAACCTTCCAACGGGAGTTACTCGGGATGCGACATGCAAATGGCGCGAACTGAGTTCATGAACCCGCGTTGGTTCCGAATGGAAGAACCAGACCAGCACCTTCGCTTGAGGCGGTTTCAACGACATACAGGACGCTTATCTCTTCGCCTGGGCAGTCAAGTCAGGTTGAAGGTGGTGGTGAATATCAGCAGCGGGGGCCTCTTATCTATCGGTGCATTGGTGACCGGGATTCTGCTATCGAGTGCAGTAATCGTTCGTGTGGCTGTCGATCGCCCATCTCGGTTGAAATAATTCCGGCTCGTCGCAGGATTAGAGCGTGCTCTGGCTGACTAGAATCAAAGATTTAGCTTGCGAATCGAGTGGGAGATTTGATTCGAAGGGCTCTGGTTGGATTTTGCTGGAGAATGGTGATGCCCTGGCGGCCCGGGATGGCTTACTCACAGGATCTTCGTGACCGGGTGTTTGCCCGGTCAGAGGCCGGAGAGGCGGTTGGAGAGATCGCGGATTCCTTGTGCGTCAGCATTGCGTATGTCTCTAAGGTCCTAAGCCGCCGCAATCGGACCGGTGAGATATCAGCTCGTCCTCAGCGTTGCCATGTTCCTCCGAAGCTAGCCGGGCTCTATGGGGTGATCGAGGCCGAGGTGAGAACACGGCCGGATGCCACTTTGGCTGAGCTGTGCCACTGGGTTGAACAAACGCATCATGTCACTGCCAGCAGCTCTCTCATGCACGGCACGCTGCGCAAACTCGGCTTGACGCAAAAAAAATACGCTCCACGCTGCAGAACAAGAGCGTCCCGATGTTGCGCTCGCTTGGACTGAATGGCGTCAGAGCCAGTCCAATCTGACGTCAGGGCGATTGATCTTTCTCGACGAGACTTCGGTCAAGACCGACATGGCTCGGACCCATGGAAGGGCGCTCCGGGGCGAGCGTCTCATTGCCGCCGTGCCGCAGGGACATCGCAAAACGTCGAGCTTCATCGGCTGTCTTAGTGAGGACGGCATGATCGCACCCTATGTACTCGACGGTGCCGCCAACGCCGAGTTGTTCATTGCCTATATAGAGCAGGTCCTGATTCCTGCTCTCAGACGAGGCGACACCGTCATGATGGACAACCTTCCCGTCCATAGTCCCTGCCGTTCGCAGCGCAATCGAAACGGCTGGAGCCAAACTCTTGTACTTGCCACCGTATAGCCCCGACCTCAATCCGATCGAAATGGACTTTGCTAAAATGAAGGCAGAGTTGCGCCGCGAGGCCCACCGCGCCATCGATGCACTATGGCGTGCCTTCGGCCGCATCGCCGACGCAATCACACCGACTGAATGCGCAAACTACATCCGACACTGCGGGTATTAGAGGTCAGGCTAAAAACACTCTAATATGCCGGTCGTATAGACATCCACGTTCAGGAGTGCGCATCATGTATGACGAGGATGTGCTGCCGCCTACGCGCGAGCATTCTCCCTTCGTCAGTCATAGCGTTTATTAGAGCACCTGCTACGCAACCGTACAACGTTGATAGATACCCCGTTCACCTGGCTTGAAACAGAGAATCGAACCGGCGAGCGGCTCGCGAGCGAGTTGGTCGAACGTGAGCCCCTGGCGGGCAGTAGAGATAAACAA
>NZ_LMUY01000125.1:1784-1894 GCF_009765685.1 Acidisphaera sp. L21
GATCGCGAATACACGCGGATCGCTAATTCTTTGATCATCGTCAACGGAATATTGGAAAATGGCGCTATCTTCGCCATGGGTGACAAACATAGTAGATCCATCTTCAGTCC
>NZ_LMUY01000125.1:1904-2943 GCF_009765685.1 Acidisphaera sp. L21
AGTGTCAAGTCGCTCCCCGCCAAATGCGCACATCGTAGGCTGACTGATTGGAAGAGCAACGTCTCGGTCGACTGAGCCGTCTGACCGATAGCGACGAAGTTTGCCAGCACCGTATACCGCGCACCAATACCCGCCGTCCGAATCTAGTGCCGCGCCGTCCGGAGCTCCGCCGTCGGTAACAACCGCGAACACACGCGGATTGCTGATTCGTTGATCATCGTCAACGGAATATTGGAAAATGGCACGATCTTCGCCATGGGTGACAAACATAGTAGATCCATCTTCAGTCCACGCCATGCCGTTGTGAAGCTCTGCGAAATCGGGCTCTCGCCGCAGGCCGCCAGAAAAAGTGAAACTGTGGAGCCTACCCATGCGTGACGTTGCAGTGGCTTTGGCTGGATCAAACATCACGCCAATCCAAAACCGTCCTGACGGATCACATCCTCCCTCGTTGAACCGGAACATACCTGAGTCAAACGGGGCTGCTGCCAGTTTAGTCAGCAAGCAGGTTTGAAAGTCCAATCCAAACAGGCCGTGGCGCAAAGCCACCAATGCTCCGTCCAGGCTTGGCGTGAGTGCAAATCCACCAATGTCGGCCGGAAGCTTCCACTGGTGGATCTTCAAACTGGGTAGATGGAGCCGGTAGAGCGCCGGGGCTGTTACATCAACCCAGTAGAGCGCATTCTCTGACGCGGACCATGTAGGCGATTCACCCAGCGCATTCTCTGCCTTCAGAAGCAATTCAACCTGCGCAGCACCACCTATGGGCACGGCAGGTGACCTGTCTGCTCTAGCGCGATGAGGCGTCGACTACGTGGAGTTTGTGTCTTCGGAGCTAGCTCGATGCGATAGGCAGCCCGAGGCCGAGCCCAACTCATCTGCCCAGACTTACTTAAGTTAAGGAGAATGCGTTTTGGCATGGCCACTCACGTTATAATAATACAGGCTCCACTGAAATAACCTATGATTATTCTGCCAAAATATATGCTGTATCTTCAAAATCTTTGATGATCATGAACTTCAAGAGCAATGATGGCTT
>NZ_LMUY01000125.1:2953-3076 GCF_009765685.1 Acidisphaera sp. L21
ACCGGTCGATCGTCGTGCTCTCTACTGGCGAGATGAAGTCAACGCCCATACAGCTGCACGGGTCCAGCAGCAATTGGATGGTAGTCTTCTCGTTCCCTGTCAGACGACGTTGAGCTTTGACAC
>NZ_LMUY01000125.1:3086-12048 GCF_009765685.1 Acidisphaera sp. L21
GGAGACCCATGGAATGCATTAGTTGATCCCTGCCGTCGAGAACGAAGCTGCCGGTCGGGTTCCTCGCGAGCTCATTCTTCAACGCTTTGTTGTAGATCGGCCGGTCGATCGTCGTGCTCTCTACTGGCGAGATGAAGTCAACCCCCATACAGCTGCACGGGTCCAGCAGCAATTGGACGGTAGTCTTCTCGTTCCCTGTCAGACGACGTTGAGCTTTGACACCTACTTCAATAGTCTATTCGAGCGCTCGTGGCGGCAACATACTACTGCAGGCATTCTAAAGCTGTGAGTGCATGTAGATGGAAACTGTCATTTGCGGGTATATCGCAGGGTGTTTGATGAGCGGGTTCTAGTTGCCGACGTGATCTGCACGACCGGCACCGCGGACCTTCTCTTTCCAGATCACGCAAAGAATTTCCGCCAATATGGAGTTCTATCGCTCGAGGTGACACCCGTTGACCGGCCGGTAATCTGGAAAGCCACCTGCTGGTTCGTTGATGCGAGCGTCCCTGCGGCCGGTGTCGCCCTCGTGTTCTGCACATTCAACCGCGAACACGAGATTACGTGTGTACTCCAGTCCATTGCATCTGATGCCGCCCTGGTTCGAAGGCTCTCGCGCATCTACCTCGTCAATCAGGGAGAACCCTTGTTATCCTCTGAGTTTTCGGCCCTGCGCCAGCGGTATGGCGAAAAGCTTGAGATCATTGTCCAAGCTAATTTTGGCGGCGCTGGTGGCTTCACACGCGGGCTGATTGAGGCCCTTGACAATCCTACCATAACCCACACCGTGTTCCTCGACGATGATATCGAGGTCGAACCTGACAGCCTCTTCCGCATGGTATCGTTTTTTGACCTTGCCAAGACGGACATTGTAATTGGTGGCCAGATGTTGGATGGCGCTTAACCGACGCGGCTCTTCGAGGCGGGAGCAACAATCTCCGAACGTCATTGGGCATTCCAGCCAAATCACACATCATGTGACGTTGGCGATCCAACAAACCTGGAGGTGCTGAGCCAACCTACGCCACTACATTACAATGGATGGTGGTGTTGCGGATTCCCACTTGCTCTCGTCCGCAAGGTTGGACTTCCGCTACCATGTTTTATACGGGGCGATGACGTAGAATTCGGCCTTCGGCTACATCAGCAGGGAATTGAGACGGTTTCCATACCTGGTATCGCAGTATGGCACGAGCCATTCTATCTCAAGCTTGGTAGCTGGCAGCTGTATTACGAAACCCGAAATATTCTCGTCTCGGCGTCGCTCCACCAGCCGTCAGGACGGCTACCGGTTTTTCGCCGGATGATGCGACACCTCCTCGTGCATCTTCTGACATTCCGCTATTATAGCGCGGCGCTTGTGATCCGCGGTATCGCCGATTACCTCAAGGGGCCCGGCCTTTTTCATGAAGCGCCACAGGCACTTCACGCCGGGTTGACCCAGTATCGCGTGCGGTATCCCCAGACCACCAGTCCTCGAGGTCGGGTCATCTACGATCAGCCGCCCTCCAAAAGGCGCCTCCCCCGCGGTCGGGCAGGCTACATAGCCTTGTTCCCGAGGCTAATCTTGCAACAGTTTATGCGCCCTACGCGGGAAGCACCCGTACGCCGCATGCCGCTCGGACAGTTTTCCCTCGTGGGGATGAGAGACGTCGAGCATGTGGCTGTCGATACTTTGTGGGACTACGACCTACCGGTATTCAAGCGATCACGTGAAAACTTCCGAGAGCTTGCGTTCGACGGTGTCCGGGTCCTATGGCAGCTCTACCGCCGAGGCCCCGAGACTGCTCGGTTGTGGCAGGCAAGCTTCCCTGAGCTTGTCTCGCGCTCATTCTGGCAGCGCTATCTTGGTCTCGGAGAGAGACAGCACATACCAGTCGATGACGACGACATAGCTGCATGAGTATCGGCGACTTTCCAGTGGTTGTAGTTGGTTCTGGGTTCTTTGGAAGCACCATCGCGCACCTGCTAGCTCGGGACCACGGCGTTAACGTACTTGTGCTGGAGAAGCGCGATCATATCGGAGGCAACTCTCACTCCCGGGTTGATCCCGAGACCGGCATCGAGGTCCACACCTATGGATCTCATATTTTCCATACCGCTAACAAGTCGGTTTGGGACTTCGTCAACCGGTTCAGTGCGTTCAACAACTACCGACATCGTGTTTTTAGCCGTCATGGCGCCCGCACGTTCACCATGCCGATAAATCTCATGACGATAAACTCGTTCTATGGACGTGACTTCACGCCTGAGGAAGCCGAAACGTTCATACATGCTGAGATTGCCCGCGACCGTGTTGCAAACGTGGAGAACCTCGAAGACAAAGCCATATCGCTCATCGGTCGACCACTCTTTGAGGCTTTTATCGCTGGATATACGCAAAAGCAGTGGGAGACAGAGCTCCGTACGCTTCCGCCGGACATCATTACTCGATTACCCGTACGTTTCAGCTACAACGACTTCTACTTCTCCGACCCTTACGAGGGCATCCCAGTAGACGGATATACCACCATCTTCGAACGCATGTTGGCACTCCCTAACATCGAGGTCCGGACTGGCTGTGGCTACTTTGATGTCCGGGATCAGATCGCACCCACCGCATTGTGCATCTATACCGGAGCTGTCGATGAATTCTACGGTTATCGATTTGGAGCGTTAGGGTGGCGGACTTTAGATCTAAAGTTTGAGTGTCTTCCGACTGGCGACTATCAGGGAACGAGCGTGATGAATCATCCTGACCTGGAGGTTCCTTATACGCGCGTGCACGAGTTCCGACACTTCCATCCAGAACGCCGTTACCCTCAGGACAGGACCATTATTGCGCGTGAGTAATCTAGGTTTGCTGGGCCTGCCGATTCGCCTTACTACCCCATCGAGACTGCGGCAAACAAGGACATTTACCGCCGCTATGCGGCCCTCGCCGCTGTCGAGGCGAAAGTCGTTTTTGGCGGCAGACTAGGGACGTATCGCTACCTCGACATGCATCAAGCAATTGGAGCTGCCTTCAAAGCGCTCCAGGCGGAAGTGCTTCCACGTCTGCGTGAAGAATACGCCGTATGAGGCGTGTGCCCGCCTGACCAATATAAGCTTCACAACCATAACATAGACGACATTCGATGCTTTTACAATGAGCTTACCCGCTTTGGGGACGATCAATCGTATTGAGTTGAGTGACTTGGATGTTCGATAGAGTGATTTGCCCGAGCAGGCTAGCTGGACAGCCAACCCCTGATACACACCCGGACGCTGACGAAATCCTATGGAGCCATGTCAGACGTAAACGGGTGGCCCGAACACAGCTGCTAAAACACGAGGCCGTGTGCAATAAAGCCGGATCATGTTCTACAATGCCGGTATCCGCGTTTGCTTTGTGGAAGTGTCCAAGTATCAATTGGATATCGACTGTTTGCCAAGCTAGGTGGAACCATCATGAACCCTCTCGTTGAGAATACCGACAGTCCGCCTATTCCCCTCGTCCAAGCATGGGGTCGGACTTACCGACAGGCCGCTGGTCCAATGATAGACTTATGCCAAGCCGTTCCTGGCTACTCGCCACATGAGGGTTTCCTAGGTCGAATGGCGGCTGCAGCGGCCGACCCGCTCAATGCCAAGTATGGCTTTATAGTCGGAGACACCGCGCTGCGCGAAGCCTATGCTGTTGAGACAGGGACGAGTGTAGATCGCGTTCTCATAACCGCGGGATGTAATCAGGCCTTCTTTGCGGCTCTACTGACCCTCGTGCCGAGAGGCGCAGCCGTGCTTCTGCCAACACCCTGGTATTACAATCACAAAATGACATGTGATATGCTCGGCCTTGAAGCCCGGGCTCTTCCAACAACCCCCGCGACAGGGTTCATTCCTGACCCGGACGAGGCAGCCGCGCTTATGGACGGCGTGGCGGCTGTTGTCTTGATCACTCCAAACAACCCAACCGGCGCCATTTATCCTTCCACCACCATCGAGCGGTTTGCTGAACTTTGTCGTGTCCGTGGCGCGACGTTGCTGCTCGACGAGACCTACCGAGACTTTCAGTCCAGCTCGGCGATCCAGCCATCGGATGATATCGTCCGGCTATATTCCTTCTCAAAGTCCTATGCAGTTCCAGGTCATCGTATCGGCGCATTGACGTTGCCTTCTCACCTGGTGCCGCAGGCCGTAAAGGTGCTCGACTGCCTGCACATCTGCCCACAACGGCCAGCTCAGGTGGCTCTTGCCTGGGCAGTTGACGGGCTCCGAGAGTGGCGAGAAGCCAATCGCCAGGAGATGCTATATCGGGCTCTAGCGATGCGGCATGCCTTTGCGACAATCCCCGATTGGCAGATTGACTCTCTAGGGGCCTATTTCGCCTACGTTCGACATCCATTCCGCGGAACGTCTGCTTGGAAAGTTACTGAGCAACTCGCTCGTGAGTACGGCGTGCTTCTGCTGCCAGCACCTGCTTTCGCGGGCTCGCCAGACCATGTGCGGGTATCGTTCGCGAACGTAAATTCAAGTGGCATTGAGCTCCTGGCGCAGCGGCTGGCTGCTGTAAGGCATCCGAGTCCATGAGGATCCTTGCCGTTGGACTGCGGATCTATCTGGGCGACCTCTACCTGAACCTCATGCGAGAAGGACATGAGGTTCGTGTCTACGCATCGGATCCTGCAAGCCAGCGCGCCTTTGGCGGTATAATCACTGCAGTCGATGATTGGAAAACGCAACTTCCTTGGGTCGGCCGCACAGGCATTATCTTGTTCGAGGGAGTAGGGCAGGGGTGCGTTCAAGATGGCCTACGCAAGGACGGTTATCGGGTCGTGGGCGGTAGCGCGCTGGGCGATCGGCTGGAACTGGATCGCGCCTTTGGTCAGGGGGTACTCGCCGGCGTTGGCATGCCCATAGCCGAGAGTCACTCCTTCAATCGGCCGATCGAGGCCTTGGATTGGCTGGAGCGAAATCCGGGTGCCTATGTCCTGAAGTATGATGATAACAGCCACTCTACCTTCGTGGGAGAACACCCATCTGGGGCCGACGTGCGATTTATCCTGCGCCGCTATTCAGAGGCAGGTCCCGTGCTCTTGATGCAAAGACTACGCGGGGTAGAGGTTGGTATAGGTGCTTACTTTGATGGAACCCAGTTTCTGTTGCCCGCGTGCATAGACTTTGAGCACAAGCGGTTTTTTCCCGGCGACATTGGGGAAATGACCGGTGAAATGGGAACTCTCGCCTCGTATGAGGGCGCCGATGCGTTGTTCACCGCCACACTTAGCCGTGTTGGGCCGCAATTAGCGGAGGCTGGGCATGTTGGCTATGTGAACCTCAACTTGATTGTCAATGAAGATGGAGCGTTCCCCCTAGAGTTCACCTGCCGTTTTGGCAATCCCGGCTTTGCCGTACTCGCGGCGATGCAAGTGGATGGATGGGGAGACCTGCTGTCTCGCATGGTTGCAGGTTGCGGTGGTCGGATCCGAACATTATCAGGATGGGCAGTTGCAATCGTGCTGACAATGCCTCCATTTCCGCACACCGTCGACACAATTGCGGAGGAAGACGCACCTATCTTCTTCCATCAAACGCCAGAGGGCGCAGAGCAAGCGTTCTACCACTACGTCGACATGCGTCTCGGGAACAATCAGCTGTTGGGTCATAGACGATCCGGTCACCTGATGATTGTCACTGGGACTGGAGCGACAGTCACCGCGGCTCAGGCAGCGGCTTGTCTCCGAGCAAAGAACGTCATTGTTCCAGAACTTCGATGGCGCAACGACATCGGCGCTCGGTTTGTTAGCGAAGATGCGGCGACCTTGAGCCACTTGGGATGGCTGTGAACTCGACAATTGGTCTCTATCTGGCTGGCGAGATTTCACCCCAGGTGGCGCTATCCCGTTTGTTGTTAGAGGGTATGGATGCGGCACAGATAAAACTTGCGGTTTTCGCAGCTCGACCCGATCCACCTACGGCAGCCTGGCAATCGTTAGCAGCGCTTACAGCTGAACAAGCATCCACCCTGGACCGCCTTGCCAGCGAGGTCGGACGAACTGGCAGCGACCATAGTAATCTCGGCGGGATCGCCGGCATAGCGGCGTTCTTCGATAATGCCGTCCGCTTCTCGCCGAGGCCGGGGTAGCTTTGTATTCCTTGGGCAACAAGGCCATGCTCGACGACGCCACTACAGAGATCGTGTCTTGGCTCCTGAAGCAAGGATTGGTGTCACAGCAGGCCAAGGTGCTTGACTTTGGTTGTGGGATTGGGCGCATCGCCGAAGCACTGGCGCCACATTGCCACAGTATACTAGGCCTTGATGTGTCACCCGGGATGATATCGGAAGCGCGTCGGAGAACTGGGTCCCTCGCTGGCTTGGAGTTTGAGCTCACATCCGGTGATGCCGTGCCTGGTGGTCCGTTCGACCTCATACTGTTTGTCGATAGTATGCCTTACATCCACCAAGTCGGCTTAGCTGATGCCATCATGGCTCAATCAAGAGCGGCGTTGCAGCCGTGTGGCTCAATCGGCATCCTAAACTTATCCTATGGTAGATCGGCGTTGGCTGATCAGCATGACGCTGAGCGATGGGCGCACCTACATGGCTTGTCGCTTGCAATTTACCGGCCGTTTTCGCTTTGGGATGGGACCGCTTTCATCTTTAGACGGGCGTAGCCAGCAACAACGCTGAATTGGAGCTTCGTGTCAAAGGGCCTGTAATCAAGCAGAAGATGCAGGAGACCTTTGGGAGAGTAAGCCGGAACTGGAGACCGAAGGTTGACACGAAGGTCCAAGAGGATGCGGCGCTAAAGCGTGGGAGGACAGTGGCCTTCAATAGGGAACGCCTGCTCCGGCCCTTTGATAATGGAACGAGTTGACATGGCGAGGCAAGCTAATCAACGCCCTAATTGGAGCGGCTTGCTACGCTGCCTGAATGGCCAAAGCCAAGCTTAGTCGCGTTGGCCGTGTCCCAGGTGGTGGTGTAGCAGCTGTGGGTAAGTGGGTTGCCGGAGCGACCGCCAAGAGTCTGGCGTAGGCGGCTCACTTATCCACAGCGTGGCCCCTATCCAGGGTGGCCATCGCCGGTCTTCGTTTTAAGTTCGAGTTGCGGACTTGAACGCTAGAACGGAGATGACGATGACCGACGATAGAATGGCGCTAATCGAGTTGATCGAGAAGGGGGCCGATGGTGATTGGTCCGTGACATGCTGTCCTTCGCCGCTGAGCGGCTGATGGAAGCGGAAATAGAGGTCCGCACCGGTGCTGCCCGTGGCGAACGGGACGCTGGGCGCCTTGTTCAGCGTGACCCTGCCCCGAACGTGCCCTCGTTTATAAGCAGAATCCGTTCTCCGTATGCCCCTGCTTGGGGCGGGTTGCAAAGACCGTGGGGGTGAGCCCGTTCAGGCTCGTGTGTGGGCGTTCTGTGTTGTAATCGACCCTCCATGCTTCGATGATCCGGCGTGCTGCTACCAGGCTGCTGAATAGGTGCTCGTTCAGGCATTCGTCCCTGAACCAGCCGTTGAAGCTTTCCACAAAGCCGTTCTGCTGCGGCTTGCCTGGCGCGATGTAGTGCCACAGCACCGATCGCCCCTCCTGCCAGCGCAGGATCGCGTGCGACGTCAGCTCCGTGCCGTTGTCGCTGACGATCATGGCGGGGTAGCAGCCGCGCAGTGCGGCGATACGGTCCAGTTCGCGGCCAACCCGCAGACCGGACAGCGAATTGTCCACCACGAGACCGAGGCACTCGCGGGTGAAGTCATCCACGACCGCCAGCACCCGGAACCGGCGACCGCTGGACAATGCATCAGACACGAAGTCCAGCGACCAGCGCTGGTTCGCCCCCTGCGGCAGCGCCAACGGTGCCCGCGTGCCAATCGCTCGTTTCCGGCCGCCCCGCTTGCGCACACCCAACCGTTCCTCGCGATACAAACGGAACAGGCGCTTGTGGTTGATCAGCATACCTTCCCTCGCCAACAGGATGTGCAGGCGCCGATAGCCAAACCGCCGCCGTTCAGCCGCCAGTGCACGCAGTCTGGAACGGATCTCACCGTCACCGGGTCGCTTGGAAGCATACCTGTAGGTTTTCGGCTCAACCCCGACCAGCCTGCATGCATGCCGCTGCGAGTATTTTTTTGCTCAATGGCCCAGGTCACGGCAGCACGCCGCGAACCAGGCGTCAGAAGTTTTTTGCCAGCATCTCCCTCAGGGTCGATACGTCCTGCATTGATTCCGCCAACAGCCTCTTCAACTTGGCGTTCTCTTCTTCCAAGCCTTTCAGCTTGCGCGCGTCAGAGACTTCCATACCGCCGTATTTCGACCGCCACGTGTAAAACGTCGCGTCGCTAATACCGTGCTTGCGGCACAAATCCGCTGCCGTCGCACCCGCTTGGTGCTCTTTCAGCACGCCGATGATCTGCTCCTGCGTGAACCTCGATCGCTTCATCATCCGTCTCCTGTGTGACGGACCCTAACTTCAAAACGAGGGTATTTCAGGGGGCAAGGTCAAGCGTAATGGCTATCGCGAGCGCGGCTGGGATACTCGTGCTGGGCGGATCGACCTCGAAATTCCCAGATTGCGCAAGGGAAGCTACTTTCCCTCGTTTCTCGAGCCGAGGCGGACCGCCGAGAAGGCGCTCACTGCGGTGATCCAGGAGGCCTATGTCCACGGTGTCTCGACCCGCTCGGTCGATGACCTAGTCAAGGCGATGGGCGGAAGCAGCAAAGGTTCCGTCGCCAAAGGCGATGGAAAGCTGCTGGAGGGGCATCGGGTGTTTCGAAGAGCCAGGTCAGCCGCGTAGTCGAGGAATCGACGAGCGGGTCAACGCCTTCCTCCCGACCCATCGAAGGGGAGTGGCCGTATCTCTGGATTGATGCGACCTACGTGAAAGCGCGGGAGGCCGGGCGGATCATGTCCGTGGCGACTATAATAGCTGTCGGCGTCAACACCGATGGGCGGCGCCAGGTGCTTGGTGTCGCCACCGGCCCGTCCGAGGCGGAGACCTTT
>NZ_LMUY01000138.1:0-8245 GCF_009765685.1 Acidisphaera sp. L21
GGACGGCTGGGTTGCACGTGCGTAGCCAGCGTGCCGATATCATCATCACCACGTAGAACTGCATCTCTGCGGCCAGCGACCAGTTTACGCCGTTGATGCCGCCCTGATGGTTCGGGAAAAAGTCGTGGATGAACAGCGCGTGGGTTACGAACTGTAACCAACCTTCCGCGGAAAAGAACATGAATGGCTGAAGAGACACCACGAACACCAAGCAAGTCACGTAATGCAGCGGGATGATCCGCGCGCCGCGATGCCGCACGAAGTGCTGGAAGAATGTCGATCTGTCGGGTTGCGCGTCCAGTGCCCGAAACGCTGAAAGGGCGATGACGAAGCCAGAGATGACGAAGAAAAGGTCGACCCCCATCCACCCGATCCGAAACCACACGAGCGGGCCTGAAACTGGAAACGCGTCCCAGTTGAAGTGGGCAATGACATGATAGACAACGACGCTAAGTGCGGCGAATCCACGTAGGATATCGATCAGTGGGAAAACCAATTGTCACCTGAAGAGACGGGGCAGCCGCTTGCCGACGCCTAGTGTATTTTGCTTGCCAACGTCTGACTAGTGGGCTGCCGTGTAGCGGCACCGGAAGGATACGGGAGGCATGAATACCACGGGACTGGCGGATAGCTCGTGTGGATTTGGTGATGGGGGTATGGGATCCTCTGGCACCACTCGAAAGGAAGGTCGTTTGTGAGACGTGACGTGGATGCCGCCGGCCGATCCTCTGTAGGCGCAGCGCGATCTGTCGATGCGCGCCCGACGTTCTGGCTGGCCATGTTTGCCGCAAGTTGTCTCGGCACCAATTTGGGCGATTTCTGGGTCGACGAACTCGGCGTTGGTCGTATGCTCAGCTTCGCCTCGCTCGCCTTCATCTGCGTGCCTGCGGTGGCGGCGGACACGCAATCCGGCGATAGGACCGAAGCGTTCTACTGGGTTGCAATCCTAGCCCTGAGGGCCGCTGCGACGAATGCGGCGGATTACCTGACCCACGACATCGGCCTGGCCTATGGCGGCACGGCTGTTGCGCTGGGCGTCATCGCACTGTTGCTGGGATCGTGCACCAGGCCAGCGCCGAATGGGCGCGGATCGCCTGGAGTGGATGGTTGGTACTGGGCCGCCATGCTCGCAGCCGGGTTGATGGGGACGGTCGCCGGCGATTTAGCGTCCCACACCGTCGGGCTCTTTACCGCGGCCGCGATGCTGACGTTGGTGCTGCTGATCATGCTGTGGCTGCGCTCGCACGCGCCGGTCGGCGTGCTTGGTTATTGGTGCGCCGTGCTGGCCGAACGGTGTGCGGGAACGCCCGTGGGGGATTCGCTTGCCGGTCGGCACGGGCTTGGGCTCGGCTTAAAGCTGGCGATGGTCTGCACCGGGGCCTTTTTCAGTGTAGCGCTCATCATCCGTCGCCGTCTCGTGTCCGTCTCGGCCTGATCACTCTACACTCAGGCTCGCCAGCGAACGAGATCGAACAATTCTTCCACCCGCATGAAGTCATCCGCCGTGGGGTGACGCTCGGAAGCGGCGGTCTTGTCCATGGGACGTACCAACTGGCACGTGACCAGGCTGGCCTCCACCGCCGCGTCCAGCTCTTCCTCGACATCAGATAGGAATAGGATGGTGTCTACAGGCAACCCGATTTCCCTGCCGATTGCCTGGTAGCTGCCGGACGAGCGCTTCGCCCCGATACGGGTGTCGAAGAACCCGTCGAACAACCCCGTCAGGTCTCCGGCATCTGAGTGCCCGAATAACAACCGCTGGGCTTCCGTCGAACCGGAGGAGTACACGAATAGCCGGCACCCGGCCGCATGCCACTTGCGCAGGCGGGGCGCCACGTCGGGATATAGCATCCCTTTTAACGCACCCTCGGCATAGCCCTGGCGCCACACGAGACCCTGCAGCGTCTTCAGCGGCGTATGCTTGGCGTCGGTGTCCATCCAGCCCATCAGGACCGTGACCGGATCCGACCCTGGCGCGGCCTCCTCAATCGCGGCGAGTTCGGCCGCGACGGCGGGATCGAAAGCGCCGGTGCGGACCAGTGCTGGCAGGTGGGTGCGGGCGAATGGGAATAGGACGTCGTGCACGAAGGAGATCGGCGTGGTCGTGCCCTCGATGTCGATGACGACGGCGCGGATGGCGGGATTAGCCAACCGGAAAACGCTCGGCAATGGCGTCGCCGGTGTAGTGCGGGGTCCAACCCGTGGTATCCTGAAACACCCGCAACGCCGTGAAGGACGGGCGGCTGCCGGCGTCGAACCAATGCTTGGTCCCCGCGGGCACGCTGATCAGGTCTCCCTCGGTGCAATAGGCATCATAGACCCGGCCATCCACATGCATGACGAAGCTGCCGCTGCCTTTGACGAAAAAGCGGATTTCGTCCTCGGTATGGATGTGCTCGGACAGGAATTTCTGTCGCATCGCCGGAGCGCCTGGATGATCCGGGGTGAGGCTGATGACATCGGCCGAGCCGGCGCCGCCCTCGCCCATCAGCGTGTCTAGATAGGGTTGATAGGCCGCAAGTACCGCGTCTGGCGCGGCGTCGTCGGCAAGGGTCACAGGGCTGTCCCAACGCTCAAACCGGACGCCGATCGGGCGTAGTGCATCGGCAATGCCGGTGGGATCTTCCGTTACCAGCCGGGGTTCGGCGGGGTTGGTGTCGTCGTAGACGGTCAGACGGCTCATGCGGTTGCTACCCATTGTTCCAATTCACAGGCCAGCAGGAATTCCAATGCCTCGAACCGCGCCAAGGCGGTCGGCATAGTCGGTCCCCAGACATACGTGCCGTGCCCGCGAATTAAATAGCCCAGCTTCGAATGCGGCAACAGGCTTGCGACGGATCGGGCTAGGCGAGGGATGTCCTGGTCGTTATCCACAAGCGGCAGGTCCAACACGTTATCATGGGTCGATTGCCCCTCGAAAACCTTCTGGACCTCGTATCCGGCGAACCGCAGCGCGTTCGCCTTGTTCTGCCGGGACATCACCGTTGCTGCGACAGAGTGGCCATGGACCACCGCGCCCGTGTCGGCAAAGCTTTCGTAGATCTGGCAATGCAGCAGTGTTTCCGCGCTTGGACGGCCCAAGCCATCGACGCTGTGCCCATCGTGTGTGACGACGATGACGTCCTGCCGGGTGAGAAAACCCTTATGCACGCCGCTCCGGGTGATAGCGATGCGCCGGTCGTCCAGCCGCTGGCTGATGTTGCCGGCAGTGGCTGGAACCCAACCCCGTGCATCCAGCCGGCGGCCAGCCTGGACGATGGCGTCTGCCACTTCGTCCGGCACGGCGGCGTCTTCCGCCAGACGCGCGGCGACAGTGTTCAGCATGTCACACCCTTCCAACGTCGGCCCAAAATACTTCTTCAGTACAGCCGACGTCGATCTATCAGGGCAATCGCAAAAAGCAAGTGCCTTTGTAAACGTCAAATAAGCCGCTTTTCGCCCACGGCGGCACAAATAGACCATTTTACTGGATAAACGACGTTTGAACGAACAATAACCTCTCGATAAGGCATGTAGTGGAAGGACATACCTAGCTTCGCAGCGTGCGGATTAAACCTGGTGACGCCCATTGACTGTAGCACGCGGTCAGCCGGAACGGTTCGCAACGCACTTAGTCCGCTATGCGAAGACTGCGTTGCGCTGCAAACCTGCCACTCGGCCGCCGTCTGGTGAATGTCACTGCTTGTCTCGATCGGCCAATGCACGGCTGTGAACCCATTTCACCCCGGCTTCGTTCAGCAGGGTATTCACGCTTGCATCCGAGTCTCGCACCCGACCGGCTGTGGCGTCATCGACGATCACCGCCGCGAACCCATCCACGATCAAGGCGTCCTGGCCTAGGATTGGCATCTTGCATTCCCTTCCATTGGCCGGGCCGAGTAGCCCCTTCCGGCACGCTCGCTGGCAACCCTCGGGTCACACACCCAATCACCGAGCCGGGGGTTGGGTCAGCCCGGACGATAGTGCAGAACCCGGACTGAACGATAATGGATGTACTCGTGACACTCGCGTCCCCCGGTGAAGCCGACATCACGCCGGCGCTCACCCTTCGAGACATAGGGTCCTTTTTCGTCGGCGGCCAAACCGTCGAGACGGCGGACGCGGCGGTCGAGCAGCATGTTCTCGCGCGTAACGGCGTGCCGGTGCGCATCGACCCCAACGGCACGACATGGCTGGGGCAGATGTATGTGCAATACGCCATCCCGGCCGTGTCAGCCCGGCTTCCCGTGCTATTCTGGCATGGCGGCTCGCTCACCGGCGTGACGTGGGAGACGACGCCCGATGGACGCCAGGGCTGGTTCAACCAATTCCTGCGCCTCGGCTGGCCTTGCTACAATGTCGATGCGGTGGAGCGGGGCCGGTCGGGCTGGGCGCCACGCGACCCGCATTTCGCCGCACCCGCCATGCTCCGCACCTGGCAGGACAGCTTCACCCAATTTCGCATCGGCCGGCCCGTCCGCGACGGCAGTCTTGCGAGCCTGGCGGCAGCCGCCTACCCGAACTGCCGCTTCCCCCTGGATGCGTTCGGCGCGTTCATGCGCCAGGTCGTGCCCCGCTGGTCGACAACCGACGATTTGGCCGTGGACGCTTATTGCAGGCTGCTGGAGCAGGTTGGTCCAGCGATCATCGTGGCACATTCGCAGGGTGGCGCATTCGCCTTCCGTGCGGCAGAGCGTTGCCCCGGCCAAGTGGCGGCTATTGTGGCGATCGAACCCGCGCAGGGTGGCACCACCGATGGAGCGGCGCTAGCCGGAATTCCCGTCCTCGCCGTCTATGGCGACCACCTCAACCTGGACGCGCGCTGGCCTACCATCCGCGCCCGGACGGAGCATTATTTTGCCGCCGCCCGGGCTGCCGGGGCCTGTATCGAGGTGCTGGATTTGCCCTTGCAAGGCATTCACGGCAACTCTCATATGCTCATGATGGAGCGCAACAACGCTGACATCGCGTTGCTCATCCACGACTGGCTGCAAAAGCGCTTGCCTGTCCGCCCCGACCAAGAGGACCCGACTCATGCCTGAGGCTACGCTGATGGAACGCCAGGTGATCCGCAAAGTGGCCATCCGCATCATGCCGTTCGTGACGATCGGCTATTTCCTGGCGTCGCTTGACCGGGTGAATGTCGGCTTCGCGGCATTGCAGATGAACAAGGATATCGGGCTCAGTGCGGCAGCCTTCGGGTTCGGCGCCGGGCTGTTCTTCGTGGCATACTGCCTATTCGCCGTGCCCTGCAACATGCTGATGGTGCGTATCGGCGCGCGGCGCTGGCTCTCCTTCGTGATGGTTGCCTGGGGCGCGATCTCGGCGGCAATGGCATTCGTGGCCGGCCCGAATTCCTTCTATGCGCTACGCTTCGTGCTTGGTATTGCGGAGGCGGGCTTTTTCCCGGGTGTGATCTACTTACTCACGCTTTGGTTCCCGACCCACCACCGTAGCCGCATGGTAGCGATCTTGATGATGGCATTGCCCGTCTCAAGCGTGCTTGGCTCGCCGCTCTCGGCCGCGCTGCTGCTGACGGATGGCTGGCTGGGGCTACGCGGTTGGCACTGGCTGTTCATCATCGAGGGGTTCCCAGCGGTGCTCATGGGCATTGGCTGCGCGCTTGTGCTGCCGCGCTCGATCCGTAGCGCCCGCTTCCTCAACGACGCGCAGAAGACCTGGCTGGAGACGGACATCGCGGGCAAACGGCAGGAGGACACGATCGCCGGGTCACTGTCGTTCTGGCAGGTGATGGGCAACAAATACGTGCTGTTGCTGACGTTGATCTACATCGGCGGCACGTCGGTCACAAACGCACTGTCGCTGTGGCAGCCACAAATCATCAAGGCATACAACCTGACGACGATGGAGGTTGGGATGCTGAACTCGATCCCCTTCGCCATCGCCAGCGTCGCCATGTATCTCTGGGCTTCGCATTCCGATCGCACCGGCGAGCGGACCTTGCACACCGCGCTGCCCCTCGGTTTAGCGACGCTCGGGCTCATCTGCACGATGTTGGTGCACTCGCTTGTGCCGATGATCGTGGTGTTGTGTGTCGTCATCGCCTCGGCCTCCATGATCAAGGGGCCATTTTGGGCGCTGGCGACGGAGATGTTGCCGGTGAGTATCTCCGCGCTCGCTATCGGCCAGATTAACTCACTGAACAATCTTGGTGTGTTCGGTGCGACCTACGCGATCGGCGCGATCCGCGACGCGACGGGCAGCTTCACCTTCGCCATGCTCCCCTTCGTTGCAGTATGCGGCATCGCCGGGCTTGTGGCGCTGTGGGTTGGCAGGGCGCGGAAGAACGGCGCGCTCGCCGTGATGCCCGGGATACAAAGTGTTGGGACGGCGGACTAATCGACACTGCCGAATATCAAGATCTTCCTGCTCCAGTGGCTCACAAATGTGTCAGCGAGAGCCTTGGCGCAATTCTCGATGCAGGTATTGTCCCGCCAGAACCAGGGGCGCCATATGACGGCTGAACCTGCCATCCGCCCGACCGTCGTGCAGCGTGTCACCAGCACGATCGAGGACATGATCGCGGACGGACGGCTCTGCCCCGGGGACCATGTCAGCGAACCCTCCGTGGCGCTTCATCTCGGCATCAGCCGTGGCCCGGTGCGGGAGGCGTGCCGGGCGCTGATCGAGCGTGGGTTGCTCGTCACCCATGCCAATCGCGGCTGCTTTGTGCGCGAATTGTCGGTGCGGGATATCGTCGACCTATACGAGGTGCGCGCCGCCCTCGCCCGGCTCGCCGGGCGCACGCTCGCCGAGCGCATCACTCCGGCACAGCAGGCCGAACTGACCGCCATCGTCGATCAGCACGAGGCAGCGGCGCAGGTTTGGGACCTGCCGGCGATGCAGCGGCTGAATGTGCAATTCCACGATCGGATCGTTGAATTCAGCGGCAATGCCCGGCTGCGTGCGATCGAGGCAACGATGGAGCGCGAACTGGCAATCTGCCGCCGGCGCAGCACGGCCGCTGTCATCGATGCGCCCCCGCGCAATGCGGAGCACCGGGCGATCATCACCGCCCTGCTCGCCCGTGACGTCGAGGCCGCTGGCGCGGCGCTGGAGCACCACATCCTGAACAGCAAAACCCGATTTATCGAACGCCTATAAGCAAGATCGTCCTACGATCTATTCAGAACTGTTGACGATTAGGAACCGGGGCTCCTAGGCTCGATAATCAGCTTGCCTGGAGGCGACCATGCGGTTCGGCAACTTTGTCTTCACGGAAAGCCGAGATCCTGCCCGGGACGAAGCGGTCCTCGATGAAGTGGTGCGCGAGGTTCAGCTCTCCGAGGCGCTCGGTTTCGACACGGTCTGGCTGAGCGAGCATCATTTCGATGGCAATTGCGCCTATGTCGACCCGATCAGCTTCGCCGCGGCGCTGGCAATGGCCACCAAACACATCCGGATCGGCCTGGCGGTGGCGCAGATGTCGCTGCACCACCCAATTCGTCTTGCCGAGCAATTGTCGCTGATCGACAATCTGAGCAAGGGCCGCCTGATTGTGGGCCTCGGCCGCGGCACCAACTACAATATCTACGAATATCAAGGCTATGGCATCGATCCGGCGGAATCACAGGCCCGGTTCGAAGAGGCGACGAAGATCATCCTGCAAGCCTGGACCAGCGAGGAAGGCTTTGCCTATACCGGGCAGTTCTGGGACGTGAACGTGCCCGTGCTGCGCCCCCGCCCCTTCACCCGGCCGCACCCATTCGCAATTCGCGCCGCGTCGGGGGAGGCATCGATGATCGAGCTTGGACACCAGGGCAAGCCCTTCCTGATGAACGTCCAAAGCCTCGCCACCACCCAATCCCGCGTCGCCGCCTGGCGCGACGCGGGACGGCAGAGCCATGTCGCCGATGCCGACATCGCCAGCGCGCTGGAACAAAGCTGGGTATGGCGCAACATCTACGTGGCGGAAACCGACGCCGAGGCGCTGCGGATCGGCCTGCCCGCCTTCACGGCAATGCAGGAGCATCGGGCCGCCATGCGCCAACGCATCCTGCGGGAACAAGGCAGCACGCTCGTCTCGTCCGACGCCAAGCCGCCGGCCCGGATCGACCCGACCCATGCGCTGATCTGCGGCTCCCCCGCGACCGTCGCAGAGCGGATTGCGGAGTTGGAGGCAACCGGCGTGGGCGGTGTGATCCTGGCCTTCCGGCTTGGCCCAATGCGCTACGAGCACGCGGCGCAAAGCCTGAATTTGTTCATGAACGAGGTGGTGCCGCGCTCCCGGCTCAGCCAAGCTGCC
>NZ_LMUY01000138.1:8431-12449 GCF_009765685.1 Acidisphaera sp. L21
TCGCTGGCCGAGCCGTCGTGCAGGACGTGTCGCTGACGGTGCAGGAGGGTGAATTCATCGTCATCCTCGGCCCCAGCGGCTGCGGCAAGACCACGACCCTGCGCATGATCGCGGGATTGGAGCGGCCGGATGCCGGCACGATCCGCATCGGTGGCGATGTGATGTCCGCCGCCGACCGCTTCGTTCGGCCGGAGCAGCGCGGGATCGGGATGGTGTTCCAGTCCTATGCCATCTGGCCGCATATGAGTGTGTTCGAGAACGTGGCCTACCCGCTGCGCGTGCGCCGGGTCGCCGCTGCCGATCGTCGTCGCAGGGTGGATGACGTGCTGGAACTGGTCGGTCTGGCCGGCACCGGCGCGCAACCAGCCACGGCACTTTCAGGCGGGCAGATGCAACGCGTGGCATTGGCCCGCGCGCTGGTGGCCGGCCCGACACTCCTGCTGTTCGACGAACCGCTTTCCAACCTCGACCTGAAACTACGCGAGCGATTGCGATTGGAACTGAAGGCGCTGCAACGGCGCACAGGGCTCACCAGCGTCTACGTCACGCATGACCAGGCCGAGGCGGTCGAGTTGGGCGACCGGATCGTGGTCATGCAGGGCGGCCGGATCGTGCAGATCGGCCGGCCGCAGGAGTTGTATCGAGAACCGCGCTCCCGCTTCGTCGCAGAGTTCATCGCCACCGCCAACATCGTTTCCGCCGCAGTGCTCGGCGCATTTAGCCCGGGATTCAGCCGGGTTCGCACAGCTTCTGGCTTCGAAATCGATGCGCGCCACGATGCGCCGGCAACGCCGGGTAGCACCGTCGACGTCGTCATCCATCCCGAGGATTGCAGCCTCCGCCCGGCAACGAGCCCCTTGCCCGACGGCGCCTACGCCGTGCAGGTGACCGAGGCGCGGTTTCAGGGAACGGCCACGCGTTACACCGTGTCGCTGCATGGCGAGCCGTTCGATGTGATCGTGCTGGGCACCGATGATCCGCTACCCCCAGGGGCGCCAGCGCATCTATTCATAGCCCCTGGGCGTGCGCGGATCGTCCAGGCATGACCTTGCGCGTGCCGCACTCGCCCGCGGCGATCGGCGGCGTTGCGGCACTGCTGGTGCTGCTTGGCCTGCTGATCGTGCTGCCGGTCGGCGTGCTCGTCATTGGGTCATTCCTGTCGGAGGCGCCGCGCGCACTGCATTTCGATTGGAGCGGGCTGACGTTCGGCAACTACCGCAACGTAATCACGGCCGGCGGCTTCGGGCCGGTGCTGGCGGCGACCCTGGGCACGGCGCTGGCCGGCACTGCGGGCGCGGTGCTGGTTGGCAGCAGCCTGGCCTGGTTGGCGGTGCGTACCGATGTGCCGGGCCGGCGTGCATTGGACGTCGTGGCGGTGATGCCGCTCTTTGTGCCACCGCTCATCGGCGCCTTCGCCTGGGACATCCTGGCGTCACCCCGCGCCGGCATCATCAACATCCTGCTCCGCTCCGCTGGGGCGTCGGTCAAGGTCAACATCTACTCGTTCGCCGGCATCGGCCTGGTCTACGCGATCTATTACGCGCCCTACGTCTACCTGTTCGCCGCCGCCGCGCTGCGCAACATGGACGCAACGCTGGAAGAGGCCGCAGCCATGAGCGGCGCCGGGCGGCTTCGGGTGCTGTGCCAAATCACGCTACCATTGGTCACCCCGGCTGTGCTCGCCTCCGGACTGCTGGTCTTCGTGCTGCTCATCGAACTATTCGCGATCCCGGCCGTATTGGGCGAGCCCGGCAATCTGCATTTCATCGCCGTGCGCATTTGGGACATGGTCGGCGTCACGCCGCCCCGGGTGAACGACGCCTCCGCGCTTGGCGTGCTGATGCTGCTGGTGACAGTCGCGTTGGTGCTCATCCAGCACAAGATCGTCTCCCGCCGAAGCTACGTCACCGTCGCCGGCAAGGGGCAGCGCGTGCGCCCGGTGGCGCTTGGGGCTGCACGCTGGCCCCTGGCGATCGGCGGCTTCGGATATCTACTGCTGGTGGTCGTGCTGCCATACGTGGCGCTGCTGTTCATCTCGCTGCGCCGGAATATCTTTTTCAACAACGTCACAGCCATCCTGGACACCAGGCAGCTCTCGCTCGACCAGTTCCGCATCGCGTTCAGCGACCCGGTGGTGGTTGGCACGCTGTGGAACTCGCTCGCGGTGTCGACCGGCACGATGGTGATTGGCTGCGTGCTGTATTTCGCCACCGCCTATATCGTGCACCGAACCCGCCTGCCAGGACGGCGCGCGCTGGATCTGGTGACGGTGCTGCCAGTGGCTATCCCTGGGATCATCATAGGGCTCGGCTATCTCTGGTCGTGGATCAGCATTCCCATTGGGCTGTATGGCACGATCTGGATCCTCATCCTGGCCTATGTGTCGCAATTCGCGCCACAGGCCAGCCGAGCCATCGGCGCCTCACTGGTGCAGATCCACCCGGAATTGGAAGAAAGCTCCCGCCTCTGCGGCGCCGGGTTCGCGATGACGCTGCGCCGGATCGTGATCCCGCTGGCCCGCCCCGGCGTCATCTCGGCCGCCATTCTGCTGTTCGTGCTGTCGTTTCGCGAATTGGCCACGGCGCTGTTCCTCTACACGTCCAACACGCAACTCTTCTCGCTCGCCATGTTCGATTTTTGGCAGCGCGGCTCGACTGGGCTGGTGGCCGCGATGGCGCTGGTGCAAAGCGCCATCTTGCTGGTCGTCGTTCTTCTGGGACAAGTTTTGCGGCAGGACCCGGTCGCCGCTGGCCGATAGGAGCATATCATGGACCTCGTGACCCAACCACGCTCGATCGTCGACGACCCGGTGGCGCTGCAGGTAATCTGGACGCGCCTGGTCGCTATCGCCGACGAAGCGGCGGCGACGCTGCGACGGACGTCCTTCTCGCCGATCGTGCGGGAGTCGAACGATTTTGCCTGCGTCATCCTGGACGCCGCCGGCAACGCGCTGGCAGAGAACACGATCGGCATTCCTTCCTTCAACATGACGATCGGCCGGACGTTAGCCCACTTCCTGGCGATCCGCCCCGCGGCGCAGTGGGTGGAGGGCGATGTCGGCATCTGCAACGACCCGTGGCTGACCTCGGGCCATTTGCCCGACATCACCATCGTGGCGCCGGTGTTCCTGAATGGCCGCCTGGTCGCCTGGACCGGCAGCATCGCGCACATGGCCGATATGGGGGGCGCCCTGTGGTCGGCCGATACGAAAGAAGTGCACGAGGAAGGGCTGCTTCTGCCGCCGCTGCTGTATTTCAAGGCCGGCGTGCTCAACACCGATGTCGAGGCGATCATCCGTGGCAATTCCCGCCTGCCCGACCAGGTGGCTGGCGACATCGCGGCCCAGATCGCCGCCGGGGACGCCGCCGCCCGGGCGCTGCAGGAATTGATCCTGCGCGAAGGCATCGATGACCTGAGCGCCATTTCCCACGAGATCTGCGCCCGAACCGAGCGGCTGATGCGCGCAGCAATCGCGCGGATCCCCGACGGCATCTATCGCAGCACAGTGGATTTGGACGGCACGGGCGAGGAGCCGGTGCATATCGAAGTCGCCGTGGAAAAACGCGGTGAGGACCTGTTTATCGACTATGCCGGCACCTCGCCCGAGGTTGGCCGGGCGCTGAACACCGTAATGAACTATACCGAGGCCTATACCTGCTACCCGCTGAAATGCGCGCTGGACCCCAACACGCCGCGCAATGAGGGCACGTATCGCATGATCCATGTGACCGCGCCGGAGGGGTCGATTCTGAACCCTCGCCGCCCTGCCCCGGTGTATGCCCGCCAACTGGTCGGCCATTGTCTGGCGGCCGCCTTGTATAAAGCGCTGGCCCCGGTGTTGGGGGAAGCGGTGATCGCCGAATCCGGCAGTGCGCCGACCTTGCGGGTGATTATCTCCGGCTATCGGGAGCAGCGGCGGCGCTACACCGCCATCCTGTTCATCAATGGCGGCATGGGCGCCCGCTGCGCGCAGGACGGGCTGTCCGCCACCTGCTTTCCCTCCAACGTCGTATGCGGG
>NZ_LMUY01000138.1:12477-17870 GCF_009765685.1 Acidisphaera sp. L21
AACTCGCAACCGACCAGCCCGGCACCTTGTCGCTGCTGGTCGAACGGCGCGAGCACCCGGCGCTGGGCGTCAATGGCGGCCTTGCCGGTGCGCCATCCCGGGTGGTGTGGAACGGCCGGGAAAGCGGGTTCCCGCTGAAGGGCAAAAGCCCGATCGCCGGGCGGGACCGGCTGGTCGTGCGCTATCCCGGTGGCGGCGGCTTCGGGGATCCATTGCAGCGGGACCGCGCGGCAGTGCAGGACGATGTGGATGCCGAGATCATATCCCCGGCAGCGGCACGGGAGGTGTACGGCCTATGACCCGCTACTTGGCTGGTGCGGATGTCGGCGGCACCTTCACCGACGTCGCCGTCTACGACACCGAAACCCGCACGCTGAGCCTGAACAAACTCTTGACCACGCCCGATGACCCACGCCGGGCCATCGTGAACGGATTGGCGGCGCTGAATATGCCGGCTGGCCTAGTGGTCCACGGCACGACCCTGGTCACCAATGCGCTGATCGAGCGGCGCGGCGTGCCGGCCGGTCTGCTCACCACCGACGGCTATCGCGACGTGCTCGAAATTGGCACCGAACTGCGCTACGACACGTTCGACCTGCAGTTGGAGCGACCGGCCCCCCTGGTCGCCCGGCGCTTCCGCCGCCCAATTCGGGAGCGGCTGGGCGCCGATGGCAGCGTCGTGCTGCCGCTGAACGAGGCGGACGTGGCGGAGGCGGCGGCGATGCTGCACGGCGCCGGGATACGGTCCGTGGCAATCGCCTTCTTCAACAGCTACCGCAACCCGGTGCACGAGGACCGCGCCAAGGCGATCGTGCAAGCCGCCTTCCCCGACCTCGCAGTGTGCACCTCCGCCGAGATCGCGCCCGAGGTCCGCGAATACGAGCGGTTTTCCACCTGCGTCGCCAACGCCTATATCGCCCCGATCGCCACACGGTATCTGCTGGAGTTGGAGCAGTCGTTGGGCGTGCCACTCTTCGTGATGCTGTCCGATGGCGGGATCACCACGGCACGCGCCGCCAGCGAGCAGCCGATCGCGCTGGTCGAGTCGGGTCCGGCAGCGGGCGCGATGGGCGCAGCGTTCCTGGCCCGGCAGGCTGGTTGGACCGACGTCATCGCCTTCGATATGGGCGGCACGACGGCCAAACTGAGCCTTATCCATCATGGCCAGCCGCACCGCACGCACGAGCTGGAAGCCGCCCGCATCCGGCGCTTCAAGAAAGGCAGCGGCCTGCCACTGCGCATCCCCGTCATCGAGTTGATCGAGATCGGGGCGGGCGGCGGCAGCATCGCCGCGACCGATCAGCTGGGCCTGCTGGGTGTCGGGCCACGAAGCTCCGGCGCGGTGCCCGGCCCGGCGTGCTATGGCGCTGGCGGCATGGACGCGACCGTCACCGACGCGGATCTGGTGTTGGGCTACCTGGCGCCGGATGGCTTCCTGGGGGGCCGGATGCAGTTGAGCGCCGAGGCGGCCAAAACAGCGCTGCATGCGTTGGGCGAACCACTGGGGCTTGATGTGACACAGACAGCGGTTGGCATTGCCCGCGTGGTCGACAACAACATGGCGACCGCCGCGCGCGTGCATATCGCCGAGGCCGGGACCGGCGCGCAGAACTATCGCATGGTCGCGTTCGGCGGTGCTGGCCCGGTGCACGCCTACGCGCTCGCGCGGCTGCTGAACCTGCCGGAAGTGATCTTTCCCCGCGGCGCCGGCGTCGCCTCCGCAATTGGGATGCTGGTCGCGCCGCGCAGTGTGGAGTTCACGCGGAGTTTGGTCGCCCCGCTCGACACCCTGGATTGGGGCGTGGTCGATGGGCTGCTGGTGGAACTGGATGCCCGCGGCCGCGGCATCCTGCGCGAAGGCAACGTCACCGAAGCGGAGATCACGACCGAAATCACCGCCGACATGCGCTACGCCGGGCAAGGATTCGAGGTCGGCGTCACAATCCCGGCCGGATTGGTGACGGCGCGCGATGCCGCCGCGTTACGGACAATTTTCGACGGCACGTATCGGGATCGATTCAAGCGCAGCCTGGACATGCTGGCGGTGGAAATCGTGTCTTGGCGCGTGCGCGTGCTGGCACCCCCATCCGTGACCGAGGTGCAGTTTGACGCCAAAAGTGCCGCCGGTGGCGCCCCCCTGATGGGCCACCGCGACGCCTATTTCGCCGAGGCTGGTGGCTACGTCGCGACCCCCATCTACGCGCGGGACCGGCTGGCGGTCGGCACCACTCTCGACGGCCCGGCGCTGATTACCGAGGCGGAGACGACCTGCGTTATTGGCCCCGCAGCCAGTGTTGTCGTCGATGAATTCGGCAACCTCATCATGCGCCTGCACGCACCGACCCAAGGAGCCCGCTCATGACCGTCCGCCTGGTCCTCGCCGCCCTGTTTGTCACCGGCCCGGCGCTCGCCGCAACGCCCAGCCCGGTTGTGGAGGGTGAGACGATTGCCACGCCCGAACTGGTGGCGGCGGCCTGCGCCGAGGGGAAGGTTACATACTACACCGCGCAGCGTGACGCGGATGAGCGGCAGATCGTGCAGAAATTCCAGCAAGCGTTCCCCTGCATCCAGGTCTCCGTCATCTCGGCCGTCACCGGACGCCTTTACGAACGGCTGCAAACCGAAAGCCAGGCCGGCAAGACCCAGGCCGACCTGACCATCATTACCGACGAAGCGCTGACCCAGCGCATGATCGACGCCAAGATGCTGCGCCCCTGGACACCGCCGCAGGCCGCGATGTTCGCCGCCAATGCGAAGCAGCAGGGCTGGTGGTACGGTGCGTCTGGCGCGCTGATGTACATGATCTACAACACCCAATCCTTGACGGCGGCCGAGGCGCCGAAATCCTGGGCGGACCTGCTGGACGCCAAGTGGAAGGGCAATGTCAGCATGGCCGCGGTGACGACTGGCGGCACGTCCTGGGTGCAGTTCGACTTCATGAAGCAGTCCATGCCCGCGACATACCTGCCCGCGCTGGCAGCCCAGGAGTCGAAGATCTTCAGTACCTACGCCGCCGTCGTGCAATCCGTGGCGCGGGGGGAGACGACGGTTGGCATCACCGACTCGCTCGACGACTACCCGCTGCGCGTTGGGCAAGGCGCGCCGATCCAGCCGGTCTACCCAAGCGAGGGAATTCCCTTCGTCAATTACCCGATGATGCTGCTGGCCGGCGCGCCGCACCCGAATGCGGCCGAGCTGTTCGGCAATTGGTATCTGTCCAAGGCGGCGCAGACCGAATTGGTGCGCCTGCGCGGCGTCTACTCGTTCCGCCCAGATGTCGCGCCTGCGCCGGGTAATCCGCCGCTGAGCGGGATGAAACTGTGGAACCCCGGCCACGACACCGTTCTGCGCGACCACGACAGCCTCGTGACGGATGTCGTCGCAATCTTCGGCCGGCGCTGAGCGCACGTCTTCACCAAACGGCGCGGCGCAAGAAGGAGGATCCTACGAACCATCGCGTCGCTGCTTTGCCCCCAGAGATTCGTCTGATAGGGTTGCAGTACTGACGATCGGGGCCGGGTGACGCAAGCCGGCTGAATGGGGCATACCGGCATGGCACGGAAACAATTCCACCTCTCCTGGTTCTTGTCCCAGGGCTACGGCCCGAAAGGCTGGCGCGGCCCGTGGCCCGGCAGCGACACCGCGCGCTGGATGATGCCGGATCTGTTCGTCGACCTCGCCCGGTCTCTGGAACGGGCCTGTTTCGACTACCTCATCATCGAAGATTCCTCGATGCTGCCCTACCAATTCAATGGCAGCCACGACACCTACCTCAAATATGCCGCCAGCACGCCGAAGCTCGACCCCTCCGTGCTCGTCGCCTACCTTGCCCAGGCCACCAAGCACCTCGGCATCATCCCGACGCTGTCGACCAGCGAGTATCCACCGTTCCTGCTCGCCCGGCTGATCAACTCGTTCGACCATGTGACGGAAGGCCGGATCGGTTGGAACTGCGTCACCAGCAGCAATGATGGCGCGGCGCAGAATTACGGCCATGACGGCCAATTACCGCATGACGAGCGATACGACCGGGCGGAGGAATTCACCGACCTGGTGACCAAGCTATGGGATGCGTGGGAGCCGGATGCGGTTCTGCTGGATCGCGACACGCCGATGTTCGCCGATGGCAGCAAAGTGCATGTGGTGAACCACGAGGGCCGCTATTTCCGCTGCCGCGGGCCCCTGAATGCGCCGCGCTCGCCACAAGGCCGGCCACCGATCTGCCAGGCCGGCGGCTCGGCCCGCGGGCAGCTTTTCGCCGCACGCTGGGCGGATACGATCATCGCCGATGCTGGCAATCCGGAGGCGATGAAGCGTTACCGCGACACCGTGCGGCGCAATGCGGTCGCTGCCGGGCGCGACCCGGACAGCATCAAGGTGCTGTTCCTGGCAAACCCTGTGATCGACACCACGCTGGCGGCGGCGCAGGAACGCCGGCGCATGCAGCAGGCGGATGCGAACCAGCATTTGGACATGCAGCTCGCCAACATGTCGCGGCTGACCAACATCGATTTCGCCACCTTCGACCCCGACGAGCCGCTGCAGGGGCTGGAGACGAACGGGCATCAATCCGCCCTGGCCAAATGGATCGGCAAGACGCCACGCCAGCTTGGCATGAACCAGGCCGTGAAGCAGGGCCTGGACCTGACCGGCACGGCCGACCACGTCGCCGGCATCATGGCGGAGATGATGGAGGAAGTCGGCGGCGACGGCTTCCTGTTCTTCAATGCGACGTTCGACCGCCGTTACGTCATTGAGCTATGTGACGGGCTGGTGCCGGAACTGCAGCGCCGCGGCCTGACCCGCACGGTATACGAACATAGCTTGTTCAAGGACAATCTGATGGCGTTCTGAGGCGCCTATGCGCTGACCAGCTGCAGGAAACGCCGCGTGCGCACATGCACGGGC
Source organism: Acidisphaera sp. L21 (assembly GCF_009765685.1). Lineage (GTDB taxonomy): Bacteria > Pseudomonadota > Alphaproteobacteria > Acetobacterales > Acetobacteraceae > LMUY01. The sequence goes on from NZ_LMUY01000138.1 coordinate 17,386, forward strand.
GCGTCCAGGACCACACTGGGCGGTCCCTCCTCCACCACCACGCCTTCGTCCATGAAGACCACCCGGTCGGCCACCTCCCTGGCAAATCGCACCTCGTGCGTAACGACGATCATGGTCATGCCGCTGGCGGCAAGCCGGCGGATCACCGCGAGCACCTCACCCACCAGTTCGGGGTCCAGCGCGCTGGTCGGCTCGTCCAGCAACATCACCCGCGGTTCCGTCGCCAGCACACGGGCAATGGCCACGCGCTGCTGCTGGCCGCCCGATAGCTGGTGTGGCAGCCGATGCGCCAGGTGAAACAGGCCTAGCCCGGCAAGCAGCTGGGCCGCCGTAGCCTGGGCGATTGCGGCTGCGACGCCGTAAACCCGGACCGGCGCCTCGGTGATATTCTCCAGCGCGGTCAGGTGATGGAACAGGTTGAATTGCTGGAACACCATGCCGATCCGTGCCTTCGACCGCGCCTTCGCCACGTCGCGCACTGGTAC
>NZ_LMUY01000139.1 GCF_009765685.1 Acidisphaera sp. L21
CCTTCCGGCCGGGTGTGCAAGGTGACGATCTGCTCGACAATTTGTATGGCCAGGATCTCGGACCGTTCGGCGTCGTTTTCGGTTTTCATTTCGATCACCCAGTCCGCCAGCAGCTACCCGTCGATGCCGTTAGCGAGCAGCAGGGTGCCGGCGACGGTGGTGAGGATGACGACGTGCTCATTTCCCCCTCGTGCACGAGAGACAATAGCGATTTGCATGTCCTCAACCAGTTGTTGCTCTATCGTGGCGAAGTAGGGCGGCTCGCGGTTCAGACGATTCACCTTGACAGCAGTGGGTAGTTGCCGCCGAGGTATAAGCGACGCGCCGTGATGGTCTGCGTCCGTGCCGGCCAGGATGCCTAGGAAGGGTCTGAACAAGTTCCGTTCGACATGATGCGCTGTGCTTACTAGCGTTCATGCTGTCTTGGGGCGGGCGATGGTATGCGGCAGACGACGTTGGCGACGGCTGGAAACACCGTCAGCTTACGTTGTTGGCATACCACTTGACTACCCGATACCCGCTCGACCAATAGAGGCGTTCGCTCCGGAACTTGGATCCGCCTGACAAATAGGGCGAGATCTGCAGGAACCTGCCGATTATCGAACCGTGCGACCATCCTCAGCCGTATCCTGAACCCAGCCATGCGTGTTCGGAGCCTTAAATAAGAACCTCCTTAACGTGTGATGAGAGATTAGCGGCACACCAAGTATTTTGGAAGGTGTCCGGGCGGGCACTTTATCCTGCCCCTGAAGTCTCTCCATTGAAGTCGGCTGTCACCGGCGACAGGTCTGCATCGGCGAGAGCGAGAGCGATATAGCGCGAACAGACCGTATGAACGCGATGCCAAGACAGGTCGATCAGAGCGGCACTTGTAGTGAAGGTGATCTGCCGTGCCATCGTCAGCACTACGCCTCGAACAATTGCGTGAAGCCGCCAAACCTGCCGGTCCAGTCAGACTCGATCGGGACCGCCCGGCCGTCGGGGAAGCTCATCCGTGGCGTTCTGACGTCGAGGAAGCATTCGTGCTGGAAGAAATGGAGATGCCGCAGATGCTTGATCCGAGCGTCATCCACAGGATACTCGCCAACGACGCAGGGCGCGGCGAAGTGCATCCCGATGACGAAATCGAGGCTGACGTATGGGTTTTTTTGGCGGCTTCGGAAGCTGCGTCGTTGACATACCAAGGCTTGGAGATCCCCAAGACCGCTTTAAGCTAGAGAGTTGGTTCTACATCTGCTGACGCCTCGCCGAAGGCGCGAAGCGGCACTCAGCGTGGTAGGTCGGAACGGAGAGACGGTCCCTTCAGACGAACAAAGCGATGGTTGGGGTCGGCGCCCTCACACTGCTCGCCTGGTAACGCACGGCCGTTACATCTACCTTCGATAAGCGTTCTTAAACGAGGGTAGCTTACAGCTTGGCGAAGGCCGTGCAGGATAATTTAATCTCGCCTGGAAAAGCCCATGTCGTCCGCACCAGGCCCTGCCACGCCGCCGCCTAACAGTGCCTTGGCGGCTATGCCGTCGGTGGTTTCACCCTGTCCCACTGCCTCTGGGCAACCCAGCGCACACCATCGCGTTGGTCCGACACCGTCGCTGACGCGGCCGCTCCTGTCGTCAACGGCACCCTGGACGCGGAACGGGTGGCGGCACAAGCCTTCCAGCGTTTGACCAAGGCGCAGAAAACCCAAACGACGTATCGGGCCGCCATGCCGGCCACCGGACCAGACGTCGCCGCCTTCCTAGCCGCCGAGCTGCACCGCGGCCTAACCCCCCCATAGCATCGACCTCCGGTGGGCTGCTATCCGCTACCTGCACCGCGCCGCCGGCTCCCCAGTTCCAAACCGACGATGCCTGCGTCGCCTAGACCGTGGCCGGCATCCGTCGCGACGTCGGCTGGAGGGGGGGAGCCCCTAGCCAAAAAGGCCGAGGCGACCGCAGAGATCCTTCGGCAGATCCTGGCCACCATGCCGGCGACCTGCGCGGCCTACGCGAGCGCACCCTGATCCTGCTGGGCTTCGCCGGCGCCTTGCGGCGCTCGGAACTCGGAACTTGCCGCCATCCATATCGAGCATCTTGAGAAAACGGCAAGAGGGCAGCCCCTCACCTTGCCATACACCAAGGCTCACAGGCCGACGCGGTGATCGTCCCCCTGCCCTACAACTAGTCCGATTGTGCCCCGTCCGTGCGCTGACCACGTGGTTGGACGCGGCGGGTGTCGTCGGCTGTCAATCGGCTTTGAAAATTTTGGACGCCTATCACCCCACCAAGGGGGTCAATCTTCCATGCTTATCCACAGTGATATCCTCTCAAACCAGCGCGGATCGCGGTCCGCCTGTGGCGTAGAAACGGGCAGGATTTATAGTTGCGATTGGAGGTGAGCGGCCGTCCGCTTTTTGGTGGTTAGTACCCCGTAGTCAAACATGGCCCGTGGGTTGCTGCGTACTTGCAAATGGTGACGCCTCGGCGATCCCGATTAGGAAATTGATCTGTCGCGCAATCCATCTCCTCCGTCCCGTATTCGCTCGATGAGGATGTATGACCAAGCCCAAGCGATCCCGCCGCGAGCGGGAGATGTCTCCGGTCCACGTCGGTGCAGCGGCAATCGATGTCGGCGCAACCATGCATGTGGCCGCAGTAGGCCCCGGCCGCGACCCGGAACCGGTTCGCAGCTTCAGCACCTTCACCGCCGATCTGCATCGCCTCGCGGACTGGTTCAAGCAGTACGGGATCAAGACGGTCGCCATGGAGTCCACCGGCGTTTACTGGATCCCCGCCTTTGAAATTTTGGAACAACGCGGCTTTGCAGTGGTGGTCAACGCCCGGGACGCCAAGCACGTCCCCGGTCGCAAGACCGACGTCACCGATGCGCAGTGGCTTCAGCGGCTGCACGAGTATGGGTTGCTGCGGGCCAGCTTCCACCCGGAGCGCAGCATCGCGGCTTTGCGGGACTACCTACGCCAGCGGGAGCGTCTGCTCGATTACGCGGCCTCGCACATCCAGCACATGCAGAAGGCGCTGATGCAGATGAACCTGCAACTGCACCACGTCGTGTCCGACATCACCGGCGCGACCGGCATGCGCATCATCCGTGCCGTCTTGGCTGGCGAGCGTGATCCGGCGACCCTTGCAGCGCTGCGCGACCAGCGCGTTAAGGCGTCGGAGGAGACCGTCCGCCAGGCATTGGTCGGCAATGACCGCGCGGAGCACGTCTTCGCCCTGTTGCAGGCCGTCGAACTGTATGACGCCTATCAGGCCAAAGTCGCCGCCTGCGACGTACAGATCGAAGCAGCCCTCAAGGAAATCGAGGCCGCTTGCTCGCCTCCCGCGTCACCGATCCCATCCCCGAGGCACTGAACAAAGCAGCCGAATGCCTTGGCCTTCCCGGCTCGTGAGGCGCTGCATCGTATCCTCGGCGTCGACCTGACCCAGATCCACGGCCTGGGTCCATATCTGGCCCTCAAGCTCGTGGGCGAATGCGGCACGAGCCTTTCGGCATGGCCGAGCGCCAAGCACTTCACCTCGTGGCTCTGCCTGGCGCCGAGCAACAAGATCTCCGGCGGCAAGGTGCTCTCAGCTCGGACGCGGCGCTCCAGCAATCGTGCCGCGGCCCTACTGCGCCTGGCGGCCGTGACGGTCGGATGCACCGGCGGCGTTTTTGGGTATTGATTGCGAAAGGTCAGTCGAGCGAGGACGCGGCGATTGGCGCGGGCATATCGGTGCCGGTAGGAGTACGGTGGTTTCGGAAGGCGGCCGGCATCAGCCGTGATCCGCTGGCACTCTTGCCTTGCAACCCACGCGGCTGGTCGACGACGCCGTATGCTAATCCGTTCCCCCATCGATCCGCTCCCCAAAGCAGCAAATCATGATTAAGAGCCTGACCGGAACCGTCATCGGATTCAATTGATAGCAGGCTAATTTATAAATGGTTGACTGGTTTGGTGAAACTGCGACTCGCTTGCTCTGCAACACGATGAGCGATTTGCCATCTCCTAGAACGAGACCGAGCGAGAAGAACATGCAGTGATCCAACGCGCGCTACGCAAGCGACCTGCCAAAGGACTTTTTCTTCCATCGCAAGCGCAAAATCGCAATTATACTTGGTACGACTGCGGTCGATGGCAAAAAATTATCAGCGTCTTGGTCTTGACCGCCCGTGAGACGGAAGGAAGAGAGGCTGTGCCGAGCGGCGTGATTGTCGCTAGTCAGCTGTCATACCACTGAATTGGCTGGCCGAAAGGCTATAACGTAGGAAAGAAGTTAAAGGTCATCACTGCCGCATCGCGGTCGATACCCACGGCCTGCCGATCAAGTGCCAGGTATGACAGCAGACGTCCAGAACCGCGACGCCTTGGCGAACTTGCTGAAAGCCGTCAGCGTCAAAAGTCTCTGAATAGAACTTGCGTTTGTTGATGATAGTTTTGCTGGCAACGCCCCTCTCCCCCAGCGCGCCGCTGACCAGGCAGTCGGATCAGGGTACGCTTACACTTTACGCCAATGATCTTACGCTGTCGCCACTGGCCGCGCCGCCATAGCCTGGGCCAGTGCAAGCAATTCGCCAATCGAACGGACGAGGTGTTCCTCTCCCCCCGTCGAGCGTAGATCGGCGAGCAACGGGCTATCGCCCGGCGCATGCCACAGGCAGACCACGATCATCGCGTCCGGCATGGTCTTCTCCATCCGGCGAACGAAATAACGGATGCCAGACGCTGTACTCCCTTCCTCGATGACGGACAGGCAACAGAGCCGCGCGGTCGCCAGGCTTTCCGTCGAGCCGCCTCCGGACGAGCCGAGGATGACATTCGGCTCCAGCCGCACGCCGAAACCTGCGGCGCCAAGGGCCTGGGTCGCCATCGTCGCCGCCAAATCGTCCAACTGCCCACGCCCCGGAATACAGACGACAACGCCGGGCAGCTGCCAATCGGCGGCGCTGGGGGGCGAGATCATGCAGTCATCGCCGCTGAGGTCGCTCAGAAGGGTGGCAATCTGGCTATGGATCTCTTCCAGCCTTTCGAAAGCCAGAGCGTCGCGGGATAGATCCCGCTGGGCCAACGCCAGCCCTCGCAGGGCGACCGTGTCATAGTACTCGGTGCGCGATGTGGCGGCAATCTGGGTTCGCGCTCCGCTGGTGAGTTCAAAGGCTTTGCCCTCCAGCGCACGTTGGTAGAACGTTTCCTCCGGCGAGAGTGGCGGCGTGTCGCCGAGAATGACGTCGAGGAACGCAAGGGGCTGAACATGGCGGCCGATGACCACAAGGCAGACAGTCAGCGGCGTAGCCATCAGCAGGCCGACTGGGCCCCATAGGAAGGCCCAGAACGCAGTCGCGACGATCACGGCGATGGGAGAAAGACCGGTGCTATGGCCGTAGATCAGCGGCTCGACAATCTGCCCCATCACCAATTCGGTGCCGATGAACAGGCCCAGTATAACGAAAGCAAGGGTCCAGCCCGGCACAACGGCGATTGCCAGCAGTAGCGGAGGAATAATGGCGATGAAGGTGCCGATAAAGGGCACGAACCGCATCATTGCGGCCAGGATCCCCCAGAGGACCGGATTGGGCAGTCCGGTCCACCACAACGCCAGGCCGATGATGATGCCGAAGCTGCCGTTCAGCATCAATTGAAACAGGAAATAGCGCGACAACCGGCCGGCGGCGTCGTTCATCGCCAGGATCGTCCGGTGCAGGTCCCGCCGTCCCACCAGCCGCACCAGCCGATCGCGCAGATCCTCGTTGGACAGCAGCATGAAGATGGTGAACACGAGCACCACGCCCGCCGTTGCCAACGGCCCCAACAACGGCTGGGCTAGGGTTCGCGCAATCGCCAGGCCGGACACGCGCTCCAGCCCCAAGACGGAGGCCGCTTCCGTGGCCGATGGCGCAGTACTTGGATTGCCGCCCTTGGGCAGGACGTTCTCCAGCAACCGATGCATCAAACCGGTGCCCGAGGTCAGCCCATACCATTTGGTCATGACGGTCGTCTGGTAGGACGGCAGATTGCCGGCGAGGGCTGCAACCTGGTTGCCCACGACAACGCCAATGCCGCCGATCGCGGCAAACGCAATCGCCACCACGACGAGCACACAGATGACTCGCGGCAGCCGGGTTCGCTGCAGCAGCGCGCAACCCGGCGCCAGCACGAAGGCTAGCAGTGCCGCCAACACTAGGGGCACCAAAAGCTCTTGCCCAAAGTAGAGCGCGGCAACGACGATGGTGCCCACAACGAGAGTGGATGCCGCGGATGTGTCCGGCAGCGCCGTCGTAGGGATAACGGTGTCGTCTGGAATGGGGCTCATGGGCGTGGCTGGCTCCGTTTACTTTGGTATGTGCGCGAAACTCGCGGGCCACTCGCGCTTTCAGGCCGTGCCGGATCTCCGGGGCATTAAGGCTTGACATGACCAAATTGCTGCTCGTCGAGGATCATGAAGAGTTGTGGGACTTTCTGTCCCGCCGCCTGCGCCGGCGTGGGTTCGACGTTGTCCTGGCCCATGACGGACAGCAGGCGCTGGACCAGATTGCGGCCGAGGCGCCGGACCTGGTCTTGTTGGATATGGACTTGCCGGTGATGGATGGCTGGACGGTGGCGCGGACGTTGCGGGCGGGGTCCAACACGACGCCCGTAATCGCGTTGACCGCGCATGCGATGATGGGCGACCGGCAGAAAGCGATTGATGCCGGATGCGACGAGTACCACCCGAAGCCAGTCGATTTCAACACACTGCTGCAGCAGATCGATGACGCGATGCTCCGGCGTGAGGAAAACGCGGATTAGGCGCTCGGAAGGGCTGCTCACGCGTCATCCATCAAACCGTCTCCACCAAACCGGCTGGGTAACACGCGATGGACGGGCGCAAGTTGCCCGGCAACCAAGAAAAACTGTCAAATTCGCGCCAATCTACCTGTGGTGACCAGCCATGCCCGCATCGCCTTCCCCTATCCCGCCGACTGCGGTATCAAATTGGATAGCCCTGCTTCGTCAGCGGGAACTACTTTGCGCTGTCGTTCTGGTTGCGATTTCAATTGTGGCATTCTCAGTGGATCGCTGGGATCGCGGCCATTTCGAGGCAGAGGCGCGCCGGGACAACCAGATGATCCTCGTGAGCGAACGACTGTTGTCGTCGCTGAAGGATATCGAAACGGCGCAGCGTGGCTTTTTGTTGACCGGGGATGAATCGTATCTCGGTCCCTACAACGAGGCGTTGCCGCTGCTCCACGGCGCATTGGACACCTTGGCTGGGCTGGGCTGGGCACTCGATGGGCTGCCAGCCTTGGTCGATGAGCGTGTGGCCCTGATACAGACTGGCATCCGGGCCCGCCGGGCAGATGGATTGCAGGGCGCGGTGGCGATGACTTCATTCGGCCGCGGCAAGCAAACGATGGACACCATCCGCGTTCGGATCGGTAACATGGAGGCGGCGGCACAGACTAGGATCGACAAAACCAGCCGCCGCGCCCGGCAACACACGCTGATCCTCACCAGCCTGTGCCTTCTGGCGCTAGCAGGCGCGATTGCCACGGTCGGCGTTTATTCAACGCGCCGGCGTCGGGAAACACGGTTGTATGAACGGCGCACCCGGGAAAGCGTAGCCCGGTTCCGCGCCCTGGTTGA
>NZ_LMUY01000140.1:0-3756 GCF_009765685.1 Acidisphaera sp. L21
CGCGTTTACGAGACACCCATGGGGAACTGGAATGGCAAAGATTGAGGCCGGCGTCAGCCAAGATCGCAAAGAGGCGACCGTCTTCTGTGATAGTGCCCGGCCCGCAGTCTTAGACAGCGCACAGTTGGAGGAACTCATCGTTCACCTAATTGGGACGCGGGAGGGGATGCTTCCGCCTCGGGCACAATTGGATCCTTTTGGAGGAACGCAGGTGCTGGTGAGCGAAAAGATGCGTTGGTATTGCAAGGCCAAGCATCCGGCGCCTGGGTTTGCGCAACTGCTACTGATGCATCCGGGGCTTGGATGGGTCGGAATCGAACTTGGGCCCGAGGGCATAGACGCGTTGACTGCGGAGCTGCAGAAGGCCCGCCAGAGCCTGCCACCGAAGCTAGAAGGATGACACGCGTCGGCACTCGATAACACCCGGGACGCAGCGCTGCCGATGAAGGAGGGTCTGAAAGTTCCATTCGACATGATGCGCTGTGCGTACTAGCCTTCATGCTGTCTTGAGGCGGGGCGGTAGTATGCGGCAGACGACGATGGCGACGGCTGGATTGCCAAGACTACGCGACGCGAGACGTTTCTGAGCGAGATGGAAGGGGTCAAGCCGTGGTCAGCCTTCATTGGTCTGATCGCACCGTTTTTACCCAAAAGCTGGCGAGGGGCGACCGCCGATCACGCTTGAACGTATGCTGCGCATCTATTGTCTCCACCAATGGTTCAACCTGTCCGATCCTGAGCTGAAGAAGCGCTCTACGACTCCCATGCGATGCGGCGTTTCGTCGGCATTGATCTCAGGCACGAGCCGGTGCCCGACGAGACCACGATCTGCAATTTCCGCCATCTGTTGAAATGCCAGCGCCTCGGTCGGAATACCGCCCTCGATCAGCCGTGGCGGCGCAGGCATCTGCACCACCACGCCGTCGCAAGCATCACCAGCACCCGGAATTGCACCGACACCACGTCCGGCGGCTCGGCGCTGTCCGTTCCGATCACCATCATCGCTGCCCGGCAGCACAAACACTCTGGGTTTCGGAGCTCAGCGTCACCTCAATGCGCGGTAGGTGATCTTACCATTCATGGCCAGAGGTCGGCAGAGTCCACACTTGGCAACCGTCGCAGGCGCGACTCGGTCGGGCGAACAGACGTGAACGACTCGGTTTGTAGCTGCCGTTCCCAAAACGGCGCGCGAGCCGAACGCCCGACGGCTTCTGCGGCAGTAATGAGCAGGCTTTCTGCCGCGATCATCCCGCCAGCCAGACTGGCAGCTGCTGCTTCCCGCTGAACCCCGCGGTTGACCTGCTTAGTGGGCTTCCCAGGGGTTGGGCTTGTGGAGCGGCCATCTTGCCACCCCCGAGGGGCGTAGGCCCATTTAAAAGGCAGCTTTTAACTCAAGGTGGGGGTTGCGGCCAGAGGGTCTTGCAAGGCGCGATCTAACTCCGTTGGTTGGGAAAGGATACTCCAGCCAGTCATCTTGCCGCCAATGGTGGGTGGCCGGAGCACTACAAGAGCCGCCAAGGTCACCCTCACTGTGCAGTTTATCTGCATCGCTTTCTCCATGCCTGTCATAAGCGGTGGCACGGACACAGCCGGTGCCGGACATATTAACGGCACGAGGTGTAACGATCGTCCGGACTTCAGTCCAGAGTGTCAACGGGGCAGGGGTATGGAACGTCCGTTCTACGTTCAGGGAACGTCCCTCAGGTGTCCAATAGATGGCCAGGAGACGCCCAGGTCTTCGTCGAGCCGCGGACGAGCAGCCGCCTCGTTGTGGATCCACAATGCCTATCCTGCCATCCTATTCGCTGGAGAATTTACGCTAACCTCCGCAATCAAACGAGAAATAGCCCAGCTATTATATAACCTCGTTGATTCTTGCTCGAATATCACATAATCTTGTTTGTTCTCGTTTGAATATCCATAATCTCGTTTGTTCTCTAGCAAGATTTCAAGTGGGTGCAGGCGCCGCTAAGCTATGACTGCTTTGACGGCCAGAACGCGGCAGGCGATGGTCGAAGAACAGGCTGTTTGCGTTAGACGCGGACCAAAGATCCGGATTGGAACAACTGCGATGGCAACCTCGTCGACTAGTGCGATGACGCGGACGAACGATTCACAGGGTCAGGCGGTTCTGGCATATTTGCCAGATGGCCCAGACAGTTTGCGTCGTCGTTGGTGACAGCAGTCGGAAACAGTTGGCCTCGATTGCCGCAGATCGAAGCCGTCCTCAGAAACACATCCAGCGTGCGCAGATTGTGTTGCTGTCAGGCGAGGGATTGCCTGTGGCTGAAGTGGCCCGCCAAGCCGGAGTAAGCCAGCCTGCGGTGTGGCGCTGGCGGGCGCGATATGCCGAAGCAGGCGTGGAAGCTTTCCTGCGGGACAAAACACGCCGGCCGGGCACGGCGAAGCTGGCAACGGCAACCGTGGCAAAGATCCTGGCGCTGAGCTGCTCCGAGCCACCGGGACAGGTCACGCATTGGACCGGCCGGGCTATGGCAAAAACTGTCGGGGTCAGCCTGCGTTCGGTGCAACGCCTCTGGGATGCCCATCACCTACAGCCCCACCGCCTGCGAACCTTCAAGCGCTCCAGCGACCCGGCTTTTGCTGAAAAGGTCGAGGACATCGTCGGGCTTTACATGGATCCGCCGATGCACACCGTGGTGCTGTCGATCGACGAGAAAAGCCAGATCCAAGCGCTCGACTGCACCCAGCCTGGGCTGCCGCTCAAACTAGGCAAATGCGGCACCACGACCCGCGTGTGGACGGCCCCTTGGGCGCAAGGATCTGCTGCAGAAAATTGGCGGACGGTGCGAGTGCGGTCATGTGTCCGACCTCTATTATGCGGCCACCACAGCAGCTCAAGGAGGAGCTTGGCCTCGACCATTTCGAGGGTCGATCCTGGCCTGGCTTACATCGACATGCCTTAATGACAATGATCGCCTACGCCTTCCTCCAATCCCGCCGCCTCGGGGCGGCGGGACAAAAAAAGAATCGGGGGCCCACCACCACAACCGAGTATGCCGGCCATCAGGCAAGCCATTCTGGACCTCTTTGCGCGGCCGCCGGCGACGCGGTGTCCGCACTGTGAGAAACTTCTCGCCGAGACCAGCTAAACTAATCTGCCATAGTAGTGCTAGCTGTTTGGTCCCGGGGAGTCGTGACTCTATCCTGACGCGAGATGGAGAGGAAGCGCTATGGCAGGCAGTCTTCACGGTTCAGCCCGAACAACGCCGCGAGTTCGAGCCGAGCTCCAAGCGGCGAAAGAAAAGACCAGCGTCTTGGCCCACCGCTACGGGCTGAGCCGCACCACCGTCAACAAGTGGCGTGTCCGGACCACGACCAGCGACGCGCCCATGGGTCCAACGGATCCACGCAGCACCGTGTTGACGGCAGCCGAGGAGGCCATGGTGGTCGAGTTTCGCCGCCGCCCCCTGCTCCCCCTAGATGATGTGCTCGGCTGCCTGCGAGACAGCATTCCCAAACTCACCCGATCGAGCTTGCACCGCTGTCTGGCGCGCCATGGTATATCTCGCTTGCCCCCAAACCCAGACCAGGGATCCAAGCGTGGCAAATTCGCCGAGACCGCAATCGGCTTCGTCCATATCGACATCAGTGAACTACGCCTTGCTCAAGGCAAACTCAACATGTTCCTGGCCATCGATCGCGTGTCCAAGTTTACCGACGTCGAGTTCCGAGATGACGTCGGCAAGACGAACGGAGCCGACTTTCTCCGTGGCGTCATTAGCGCCTTTCCAT
>NZ_LMUY01000140.1:3766-34556 GCF_009765685.1 Acidisphaera sp. L21
AAACATGTTCCTGGCCATCGATCGCGTGTCCAAGTTTACCTACGTCGAGTTCCGAGATGACGTCGGCAAGATGAACGGAGCCGACTTTCTCCGTGGCGTCATTAGCGCCTTTCCATACGCCATCCATACCGTTCTGACCGACAATGGAATGGCCTTCGCCGACTTGCCAAAGAACCGCAATGGGCCAACTAGGCGTTATCTCGGCCCGCACATCTTCGATCGCGTCTGCAATGAGAACGGCATCGTACACAAGCTCACCAAGCCATACCACCCGTGGACAAATGGTCAGGCAGAACGAATGAACCGCACTGTGAAGGAGGCCACTATCAAGACATTCCACTATCCCGACCTTGAAAGCCTCAAGGCCCACGTCCTTGCTTTCGTGTCAGCATACAATTTTGCCAAACACCTAAAGTCTATCCGGTGGAAGACACCCTTCGAATTCGTCTGCCATGCCTGGACGACGACCCCAGCCATCTTTAAACTTAACCCGTGTCACCTCATCCCGGGACCAAACAGCTAGAGCGGCCGTGTGGTCGGCAGCCGTATGGGGAGGTGCGGCGCAAGCCGAAACGAGCAGGGTGACGGCGACGCAGGCTCGAGTGAAGATCATTGCCAATTTGTAGCGCCCCCTTGCTCGTGCCGATAGGTGCCGAGGTCACAATTCTACCCGTGAAGGCGCGCTTCTCAACCGGTGTCGGTCACAGCTCTCGACAGGTTACCCCGTCATGGGCCGCCATAAAGTGCAGTATGTGATCGGCGCAGGTTGCGGGGGCTAAGGTCCAGATCATGTGGGTGGCAATCGATAGGTGCACCAGCTGAAAGTTGGTCAGCCCAGCACGCAATGCCGCTTCCTGCTCGCCTGTGACACGACCTCCACTTGGATAAAGCCCAAGCACCGGTACGCGCACGTTCTCCAGCAAAGGTGTCGCGTCCACGACGGCGGCAAGGCGCGACATTGCGATCATCACCTCGACATCAGACTTGCCCATCTCCGCCCCATACCACTCAAGCAGGCCTGGTTCGGCGTCTGACGGAAAGCGTGTCGCTGTGTTCACGGCTGCCGCCCAGCCTTTTGAACCCATAAGGCGCAATGCGTCTTGCCAGGTTGAATGATCGAAGGCGAAGGTCTTCTGCGTCCAGGGGCTAATGGACAGCGGCGCTGCTAGCAGCGACAAGGTGCGGACCCGGTCCGGGTGATGAGCGGCCAGCGCCATTCCAATGATGCCGCCGAGCGACTCACCCGCATAGTGAAAGTCACGCGCACCGACTGCGTCCGCGATACTGACCAAGTCGGCAACATAGTTGTCTACGGTGATTCCGGTCGGGAGGTCGAAGTCGCGCGACGACTGCCCCAGGCCGCGCAGGTCTGGGCACACGACACGATAGAACCGACTCAGGTATGGGATCATGTTATACCAGAACCTGGATGACCGCCCAAAGCCGTGCTGCAGCAGTAGGACAGGGGCATTCTTCCAGGGATCAGTGTAGTCGTGCACCTCGTAGTTCAAGGCGACGCCGTCGTGCGCGTTGGTCTTGGGCATGGTTCCTCCCGCTGCATCTCAATGCGTCCACTTGGCCCATCTTGCGTCAGCAACGAGCTTGGCATCGGTCCGGCGGCTTTCTTGAGGGTATCGTGATCGGTTGGCGATCCCACGGCAAGTGAGAGTACCTCGTTGCGTTGACAGCGCAACGACATCGGCGGATCGTCGGGACCAATAAAGCCGCCCCTTTTAAGCGGGATGACCCGCGCGCAGCGGCGGACTGGGCAGGGAGTGGTCTATATGGATTTTACGAGGCGATCGGTGCTGGGCACCGGGATCTCGGCGGCGGCCGGACTTGCGACGGGGTATGCGCATGCGGCGGGTGAGCCGGTCCGTATCGGCGTTCTAAACGACCAATCGGGTCCCTATTCAGCGTCCATGGGCCGCGGATCTGTGATTGCAGCGAACATGGCGGTAGAGGATTTCGGCCCGACCGTGCTCGGTCGACCAATCGAGATCATGGCGGCCGATCATCAGAATAGCGTCGACATCGGCACCAGCATTGCCCGACAGTGGTGTGACACGGGTGGGGTCGGACTAATCATCGACATCGGTCACTCTGCCATTGCTCTTGGCGTGCAGGATATTGTGCGCGCCCGCAACAAGATCGCAATTTACACTGCCGTTGGCACCACCCAAATCACCGAGCAGGCATGCAGTCCAAACGGTTTTTCCTGGTGCTACGACGCTTATGCGCTCTGCAACGGCCTGGTTAGTGCAATGGCCGGCCGAGAATTGAAGACCTGGTTCCTGCTGGTTACCGATTATGCGTTCGGGCATTCTCTGGAGGAGGAGGTAGAGGCCGCGGTCGGGCGAAACAACGGCCGCGTGGTCGGTAGGGTTCGGCATCCGGAGCACACAAACGACTTCAGCGCCTACATCTTACAGGCGCTTGCGGCAAAGCCTCAGCCGCAAGTTTTGGGTCTTCTCAACAGCGCCGAGGATATGGCGAATTCGCTGAAGCAGGCAACGGAGTTTGGCTTCCGCCAGAATGGCAGGCAAGTCGCGGCACCTCTGGTCAATATTACCGATGTCCACTCGATGGGGTTGGAGCTAGCTCAGGGATTGACGTTCTTGATCGCCTTCGTTTGGGACCGGACGGATGCTACACGCCGTTTCAGCGAGCGGTTCATGGCGCGACACAAAGCACCGCCTACCATGCCCCAGGCTGCCGTGTATTCCGGCACGTTACACTATCTAAGGGCTGTCGCTGCGGCTGGAACGTCCGATACTGATCCGGTGATAGCTGCCATGCGGGCTAACCGAGTACGAGACGTTTACGCCGAGGACGGTTGGATTCGTGCTGATGGGCGCATGATGCACGACATGTATCTCGTGCAGGTGAAAGCTCCTAACAAATCGAAAGGGCCTTGGGATTACAGCGACATCTTGTCCACGGTTCCTGCGGACAAAGCGTTCAGACTGCTATCTGAAAGCAAATGCCCGTTGGTCCACAGTTAAGGCCCTTTAAAGCAGCCTGCTGATGTTCGCCGTGGTGCGGATGACGATGGTCTAAGCTGTCAGCATTCCCCTGATCAGGGGCATCGGAGATCCCGGCCGGAGGGCCAAGGCAAATCATCGACGCTATGTAAAACTAAAAAACACCACCCCGCAGCCCGACGTGCGTGAGGGCGGCTCCGCCGGGTTCCTTAGCCTTGCCGTCGTCCAGACATGGACACTACGCCGAGAATGCGTCCTGCATGGTCACCGCGCGTTGTGTGCCCATGAAACTTGTTCTTGCGTTGGTGGCGTTGCTCGTCCTCGTCGTCATCCTCCAGGATGCCTTTGAGGTCATGCTTCTGCCTCGCCGGATACGTCGCGGGCTACGGTTTGCAAGTCTGTTCTTCCGGACGACGTGGCGCTGTTGGTCGGCTCTGGCCAAAAGGATTCGCTCCGACGACCGGCGGGAGCAGGTGCTGGGGCTCTACGGCCCGCTGTCAATGCTGCTCCTGTTCTCGATCTGGGCAGTTACCCTCATCGTCGCGTTTGGTGTCCTGGCTTGGACCCTGCAGCCGCCGGTAACTCAATCAGGTCCGGTCTCATCAATCAGTGAGCAGATCTACATGAGTGGGGTGACGTTCTTCACCTTGGGATATGGCGACGTCGTACCGCATAGCTCCTCCGCCCGAGCCCTCTCCGTCATCGAGGCCGGGACAGGGCTGGGTTTCATCGCCGTCGTCATCGGCTACCTTCCCGTGCTCTACCAGTTCTTCTCACGCCGGGAAGCGCATGTGATCCAGCTGGACGGCCGTGCCGGCTCGCCGCCAACCGCGACGACAATGCTGTGCCGACATGCCGATGACGGTCGCCTGGATCAACTGAATGTAGCGCTCCGGGATTGGGAGGTGTGGAGCGCGGAGTTGCTGGAGAGCCACCTGTCCTACCCGATGCTCGCCTACTACCGGTCGCAGCACCATAACCAGTCCTGGTTGACGGCACTGGCTTGCATCATGGATGCCTGTTCCCTTGTGCTAGTGGGGACGTCGGGGCTTCCGCCTCTACAGGCCCGCATGACGTTCACTATGGCCCGGCAAGTTCTGGTGGAGATGTCCCAATCATTTGGCATCCGCCCTTCGCGCTATGACGGCGGAGATCGTCTTGGCCAAGACGGATATCAGAATATGGTCGAGACACTGACCAAGGCCAGTCTGACTTGGGATAACGATCCTGAGACAGAACACACGCTGGCAGCCCTCAGGGCTACCTATGAGCCGCTCATGGACGGGCTTGCGAGGTATTTATTGCTGGCCGTTCCGAAGTGGGTGCCGAGCGATGACGCAACCGATCATTGGGAAGGCGGTCACCGTGGGATGATTGCTCGACGCCTGGTGGAGGAATTGAGCGACCGCCAAGGTCGGAGTTCAACCCCCAATGGGTCCCGAACAGATGAGCGCCTGTGGCGCAAGCTCAGGCGGCGTTTGAAAGATGATCAGACCTAATTGTGATATGTGCCACTGAACCTGAATATCATGGCTCCTCGTGCAGCAGATCAGCAGGCACGAGACCACCGGTGCGGTTTCGAGTGTCCGTGAAGCTTCTCCCCCGCCAGTCGGCATTTCGTGCCGCTGGGCTGAAGTCGAACACAAAGGTCAAAAGCCCTTTTGGCAGCGAGCCAATTTGAGCTCTGCTGAAGTCGCGAATGCGACCTCCAAGTTCAGATTTAATGGACGTTGGTGGGTGAAGGTAGAGCCAGCCGCCGAGTAGGGCTTGGGCGTCATCGTCCGACAGGTCCCACCAGCCACTATGGTAGAACCCCGTTTCGGCTTCGAAGGACAGCCCCTTTAGCTTACCGTCATCTCCACGTTGGCATCGAACGTGCAATGCATTCACCGAATGCATTGTTCTGCGGGCCGTTGGATTAAGCTCAATCGCCACCTTTGTCACACCCCGACAGATAAAGTCCGCACCCTTGATGCTTTCGCTCACAGACCGAGTAGGCCTCGTGCTGCGCCTGTCCTTCATATGGCTTAACGCCATAACCGAAACCGCCGAGGCGATTGCGCGCGATGGCAGCACAGGCCGCATGAAAATGCTCGACGATCTTACAATCTGCCCCACACCCGCTCAGCGCAACGTCGTCTGCAGTCTCAGCGCTTGAGTGGTTGTATGACAGACCGAAGCGTCCATCATCGCTCTGGGCGATGGCGCCTTCAGCCATGGCGCTCGTCGTTGCTATAGCAAGGATGGCACCAACGATCACGTTTTGCAGGCCTAAAGTTCTCCACAGAAGCAGCATGAAGACTGAACAGCCAAGCCCAGGAAAAGATGCAGCTTTCGTTGTAATCGCCCCGGAAATAAGGACCTGAACTATTGAGGCTTAGGAATAAAGGCGAACTTACCTGACGCGTTGTAACGTATCGGCGAGAATGCCATCAAGCTCAGCTATGACATCCGCTAATCCTGCTTTGCGGACACAACGATGGCAGGGTGCTGCCTGATTAGGAAGCGACGTAAGATAGTAGAGTGGGCGGTAGTCCCTCAGACTTTGAACATGTCTAACTGATTCACGGGGACCTCATCCCTGGCGCTCTCGGCTTCAACGATGCGTTTGGCTAGCCAGATGCTGAGCGCCTTGATGTCGGACATCCGAGCGGGCGCATTAATATGCGCGTTCTTGGCCGTTCTTACTTTGACGGTGAACTGCGGATCCTCCCGAGAATGGTTCGCATCATAGACGATAGTTACTTCGTTCGGACCAGTCGCTATCCTGATCTTTTCGCTCATGCCGTGAAGTTCCCCGTGCCAAAGCCCGTTATTCGAATGCTTGGCTTTGCGTAGGTCGATTTGGCTGGCGCCAGCTACTCGGCATCTTCGAGTGACACTGACCGCCACGATAGTTCGAGACTTTATGCTCGAGCTCGTGCCGCGAAGATGCTACGTTTGGCGATTGCGACCATGGCAGGTATCTCTGCAAGTGATCGACCTGTTAGCAGCTCGTGTGCCAGCACCACGCAGTCCTGCCACCGTCCAAACGGCGTCGGATTGTCGGTGGCCGCTTGCAGCCACAGCACCAGCAGCAAGAGCCGCTCCACCCAGATCTCGCGTCGTGTTGGCAGCACCTCCTCCAGCATACGCCGCACCGACACTTCCCGCTTCGGTCGAGGCCGTCCCTCGACCAGAACTCGGACAGTTGCGTCGTCCTCGAACCACGATTGCATCATCATGTGCTTCTCGATCCAGCTACCGCTCCGCTGCAGCGAGGCTGCTATTGCTGCCGAATTTGTCAGTGCCACTCCCAGTCCCGTAAACAGCCGCTCGACATCTGCCGACACATCGAGACCACGATTCTTCCAGTCCGCCGCGCCGATCTGCTCGGCGATGTCCACGATCGTCGCTGACGGCAGGTTTCCTACAGCCAGACCCCGCGCGATATGGTGCTGTATCACTGTGTCTAGGTGCTCACGCCCGGTTGCATGCCATGTCGCCGCTTCTTGCGTCTCTTTGATCGAATTATTGATTTCCCGTCGAGGCACCCGCGTGTCGCACCAGGCGTCGCGGATGCCGAAGCCCTGCTTGAGGAGGAGGCCCGCAAACAGACCGGCCCGCTTGCCTAGCGAGGTTACGAGCAGGCTCTGCGCGCCCGAACCGTCCACCATCGACCCGTAAATCGACAGCGCCGACGGCACTACCCATTGTGCGCACGTCACCCCCTTGACCCGCATTTTGCGGGCTAGCTGGTCGATCCCTTCGCGCTCCGCCTCTGGAACCCAATTGCGGATCAACAGGGTGCGCCGCAACATCACAGGCGAGATCATTTCCGGATTGGTGACCTGCTCCAACACGGCGGCTGCCGCGTGGCGCACCGCCGGCTCAGGATCAAGCAGCAGCAGGGGCACCGCCTCGCGCAGCACCGCGTGCGGCGACAGACCGAGTTCGTGGGTCATATAGGCGCGCAAATCGGCGGGCATCAGCGTGCCCGTCTCGGCCAGCCCCTCCACCACCATGAAAGGGTTGTCGGATGCAGCGCCGATCTCGTCGAGTAGCCTCCGAAACTGCTGTGGGATTTCCTGGGGCAACGGCGCCTCGCCAGGTATGGCATCGACCGCCGCCATGGTCAGCGCCTCCTGCATCTCCGGGCGGATCGGCACCTTGGCCACCTTGAGCAGGTTGACCAGATCGAACCAATCCTGCTCCGGCAAGGCTTTGGCCTGGATCAGCGCAATCAGCTTCTCTTGGAAAGTATCGAGCATCTCCCGCGCCCAGTTGTGGCCACGCTCAAGCTTGTAGCGGATTAGTTCCAGTTGGCTGGCGAGCAGCAATCGGCTTGCGGCGAGTAGCGCTTCGTCACGCTTGCGAACGGTGCTGGCTGCCACGGTGACGTCGAGCAGCGACCATAGGCTTTGCGGGTGGCTCTCCAGCCAGGGCGGCCCGACCATCTCAAGTGACGGTGCGCCGCTGTGGCGCAACTCGGCGGCGACGACACTCACCAGAGCTTTGACGCGCCGGATGTCCTCGGCGGTAGACGTTGGCTGTGACATGGCAGGAGGCTTTGCCAGAAAGGCTGGCTACACGCCACCTTCTGCGACATGGACAAGGCGGCGGTGGCGTCTCGGATGGGCAAGGCCGCACCGGTCGTTCTCGCGAAGCCGTCGCCTCCACCTCATCAATAATCGATAACTAGGTTCTGAGGCCTGACGTCGAAAATCGAGATGCGTTCGGCTTCAACCAAACCCCGCCTCAATACCCACTAGTGGTTAAAGTTGCCTCCGGTTGCTAAAGGGTTTCAAGTCCCAGTGGGGGATCTCGTGGCCCTGATCCCTCAAGAGGTTAGCAAACATCACGCGGACAGACCCGGTGGCCTCGGACAACTGGGCGATCACACGGGCCATGGCCGGCGTGCAGGCAAAATTTATCTGCACCACCTTAGGGGGCCGCTCCCGGCTAGATTTGCCTGCCGTTGGAGCTTCCACGGCAACCGGAAGCAATGCGGTGGGTGGCGTCGCAGGCTCTCCAGTGGTGCGAGGTATATGGGAGGTCCCGACCTTAAGCGCTGCGGTCAGCTCTTCGGGCGCGAGAGGTTTGCTCTTGAAGGCGGCGGCCATGCTTCTATGCCCACTAGTGAGTGTATATGCTCTATTACCTCAAGCGCCGCTTTACCCAAAGCCCCTGATGTAGGGACTAGTCCAGAATAGGTATATTTTTCCATTGCCACGTAGGATCCAATGGCCGTTGGCAGCCTCTCAAGCTTAAAGCTTTCGATGTCGTCGAGGGTCGCCTGTTCAGCCAGTCCGCGTGGGTTCCATGCATTTAGAAGTATCCGGCACGGGATAGAGCGCCGAGCAATCTGGGAAACTGACTCCGCTTGTCTCACCGTCTTCGCCGCCTCGATCAGGCTGTGGCGGTCTGGTAGAACAGGGATCAGCACCAACGAGGCCACACCCATGGCAAAACTGGCCGTTTGGTTCCGAAACCCAGCTGTGTCTATTATGGTTACATTGTGCTGTCCTGACACTTCCAGGGCGTGGGCAACGATCTCGTCCTCGTCGATACACTGGCTGACCGAAAGGGCAGGATACCCGCCATAGGTGGTTCGGTGCCAAGTGCTGAAGCTGCCGTTGGGATCTGCGTCGATCACGGCAGCTCGGAGACCAGCGAAGGCTAGATTAACCGAGAGTAGAGCGGTGATCGCGCTCTTGCCATTGCCGCCTTTGCTCGAGCAGATAGCGACAATAGTTCCCATAGAACCAATGGTACCCGAAGGACCATCAGAGGTTCAAGAGAGGTTTATAGGTTACGTTACCCCAAGGGGATACTAGAATAACTTTAGCCACTAGTGGGCATAGTGATGGATTGGCCAGTAGGAAAGAGGCATCGACCACGCGAACGCCCGATAGGGCACTTAATTGCGCACATTATTCAGCGGGTAAGCTGACCCATAGCAGAATGTCAGCTGGCCGCTCGGACTGATTTCGACCGAGTGTCAGGATGGCATTGCGGATAAACCGGCCGCCATCGGAACCACGCGCATCGACGGTCACGTTCAGCACCTTTGGTCGGTTGGTCGATGCAGACAACGTCCCGCCGCCAAGACTCCGCAAGGCCGACTGAATGATCGTGTCGGCTCGGGCGGCTTGCACCGGTCCTTCTGTAAAAATTGACAGGTGCGGACGCAGTTGGGCCAGTAGTTGGGGGGTCATTCCAATGACTAGCCCCAGTTCGTCGATGCTGCGAAAAGGCTGACCAGTGGGGGCGGCACTCAGGCCAGCGCTACGATAACGCTGAATCACCGGCTCGCGTGCACCTGGAGCTCGCCAGTCTACCACTGATTGTGCGATGGCAGTCGCCTGTGTGGGTTCGGCCCCAATCGCGATTAACAGAGCGGCGAATAGCTCTGGCGGTGCGGTGTTCGGGTTCAAGAAAGCCGATTCGTCGCGGATCCGGACATCGAGTTCATAGCCGCCGATACGCATTGTGTGAGCCGAGCCGTCGGGCAACCAAGCGCGCGGCGATGTGTCGCTAGCGTGGAACGCGGCGGCGTATATGCCACCATCCGCCGCTGCTTCGGCCGCGGCCGAGCGACGCAGATTACCCGCAAGTTGAAGTTGGCTCCTGCCGGCCGCCGTAATGCCGGTGGCTAGCAGGGACAACAAAACGAGTGACCACAGCACGATAAGCAGTGCGAAACCACGCGGCATCTGCGTTGCCCGCATCAGTGCTCTACGTAGAGGCGGGTTAGCCACGTCCCCAACGCCAGGAATGTGCCAAAGGGTACGACTGTATTCGCTCTAAGCCCCCGACCTTGAAGCGCCGTAACGGTAATCCCCATCAATGCTGCAATCAGAATGGTTGGCCCTAGTCCTTCCAACCCAACCCATGCCCCCGCTGCGGCCAACATTTTCGCATCGCCGCCCCCAAGGCCCTCTCGGCCACGCCAAGCCTGGTAAGCCCACCCTAGTAATCGTAGCGCAAGGTAACCCACCGCGGCGGCGGCGGCATGATCGGAGGCTAAACCGGGATCCAGAGCGGCAGTTGCAGCCAGCCCTGCTAGCAGCAGAGGCAGAGTCAACACGTCTGGAAGGCGTAAATGGGTCCAGTCGATGCAGGCGAGAGCCAGCAACGTCCATCCCAGCACGCAATCCACCCACAAAATGGCAGGATCCAGCTCAACCAATATGGCGGATGTGGCGACGGCAATTGCGGCAAGTTCCAGCCCCAAATGCATCGGGGAGATGCGGGTACCACACTGCCGGCATCGTCCGCGCAGCCAAAGGAAGCTCAGGATCGGCACCAAATCAACCAACGACAACGTACGATGGCAATGCTCACACCGAGAGCGATCTAAGGCGATAGGCAACCCGATAGGTAAACGCCGCACTATCACACCGACGAAGCTGCCGATAAAGGGCGCAAGGGCCAGAACTAGGATTTGCTGAAACACCTAGAGGCATTGGCATCCTCTTCCCGTCAGCACAAGTATGGGCACTATGGATCCTTCGTCTCCCCTTACGATTTCAGATCGCAGTCTGCCCAACGTGGCGGCCGAGTCTGTGATCGCCCTGTTGGAGGCAAATGGGCAATGTGACGCCCGTACTGTTGATCGGGCCCGACGGGTCGCGGCCGAAAGCGGACAACGGATCGATCGTGTGCTGATCCAGCTCGGTCTGGTGAACGAGCGCGATCTCGCAGCCGCTTTTGCCACTCTGTTGAACCTGCCGCTCGCGGCACCGGAGCGATATCCGACAGTTCCGCTCCTGCCGGATTTGCTCGCAGCCCGCTTTTTACGCCACGCTCGCGCCTTGCCGGTCCTGGTAGATGAAAACGGGCTGGTACTAGCGATGGCAGACCCTCTCGACCGCTTCACACCTGCTGCGGCAGGCATTGCCACTGGTCAGTCCGTTCGCATCGAGGTTGCCATTCCGATCGATATAGAGGCTGCGCTGGACCGTCTCTATCCAGACAGTAACGCTCCTGCAGCCGATATTGGGGACACCAATGACGGTCTGGAGGAGGATACGGAGCGACTGAAGGACCTGGCGAGCGAGGCGCCGGTCATTCGCTTGGTTAACCAGATCATCCAACGCGCCGTGGAGACCCAAGCCTCGGATATCCATATAGAACCGTTCGAGGATAGGTTGCGCGTGCGCTATCGCTATGATGGCGTGCTGCACGAGGCAGACTCGCCATCGGTCCGGTTGGCACCAGCGATCATTTCCCGGCTGAAGATCATGTCCCGTCTTGATATTGCGGAGCGGCGATTGCCGCAGGATGGCCGGATCAAGCTGGCAGTGCGGGGCAGCGACATTGATTTTCGTGTCTCGACCATCCCGTCGCTGCACGGCGAGACGGTGGTGCTCAGGGTACTGGATCGCTCTGCCTTATCATTAGACTATGCCTCGCTGGGGCTAGCACCCGGGATTGTGCAGAAGTTGAAGCACACCTTCGACCTGCCAAACGGGATCGTACTGGTCACCGGACCGACCGGAAGCGGTAAGACCACAACACTCTATACAGGGTTGAACGGGTTGAATGCCGTCAGTCGGAAGGTTGTCACGGCAGAAGACCCAATTGAATACCAACTACACGGTATTAACCAGATTCAGGTTAAGCCACAGATAGGTCTTACTTTCGCAACTCTGCTGCGTTCTATTCTGCGGCAAGACCCTGACGTGATCATGGTCGGAGAAATTCGGGATGGGGAGACGGCGCAGATAGCAGTGCAGGCCGCCTTAACCGGTCATCTGGTGCTGTCGACGGTTCATACCAATTCCGCTGCCTCCACTATAGCCCGACTGCGGGACATGGGGCTGGAGGACTATCTGATGACGGCTGTGCTGCGTGGCATTCTGGCGCAGCGCCTGGTGCGGCGGCTGTGCCAAAATTGCCGCCGGCCTGCACCGGCGTTGCCTGAGATGGTCCGCCGCTTCGGCCTGGACCAGCGATGTGAGGGTGAACCAGTGCTATGGCACCCCGTGGGATGTCAGCATTGCCGGGACACCGGTTATCGCGGGCGTCAGGCTATAGCCGAGTTCCTGCAACTGGATGCCACGATCGAGCGACTTATCTTCACACGCGCGGATGGATCTGAGATCGAGCGAGCTGCCGTCGCGGCTGGCATGGTCACCATGTTCGATGCCGGCGTCACCGCGGCGTTGGAAGGCACCACGACGATCGAGGAAGTCGTTCGCGCGATCCGCGCTGAGGTCTGATGCCTTTATTTCGCTACACTGCGATCAGTCCGGCCGGCACGATGGATCGGGGCGAGATGGAGGCGGAGGATGAGGCCGGGGTGATCCGCGCCCTGCAACGCGCGGGCTCCATTCCGGTAAAGGCCGTGCCCGCTGGAACCGCTGGGCTTGGGGCTCTGCTCAGCCTTGAGTTCGGACGCGGTGAGTCGCTTAGCCGGACCGAACTGACCAACGCCACCCGAGAGTTGTCTATCATGTTGGGCGCTGGGCAGGATATCGACCGGGCTATGCGGTTCCTGGTGGAAACGGCACCAAACCGGCGGGTAAGCGCGGTGCTGACGCAGGTGCGCGATGCACTGCGGGACGGCAAGCCCCTAGCAGCAGCTCTGGGACAGCAGCCTCGATCATTCCCGCGCCTCTATATTGGGTTAGTACGGGCAGGAGAGGCGGGAGGCACATTAGCCACAACCCTCGATAGGTTGGCGACCTTATTAGAGCGTGAGCGGTCGCTTGCCTCCACGGTAAAATCGGCCATGATTTACCCAGCGCTCCTGCTCGCGGCGGCGATTGGATCAGTCGTGCTGTTGCTGACCAGCGTGCTGCCAAAATTCGTGCCTCTTTTCGAGCAGAATGGGGCGTCATTGCCACGATCGACGCAATTGCTGGTCGATATGGGCGATGCCGTGTCAGCGTATGGGTTGTGGATGCTGTCAGCGCTGGTTCTACTGGGGGTAGCGGGTTGGCAAGGGCTGCAGCGGCCTGGCCCACGGTTAGTAGCGGACAGGTGGCTGCTGCGTATTCCCGTCATTGGTGGCTTATCAAAGGAGGTCGTGGCGGCTCGCTTCACTCGGACACTGGGCACTTTGTTGACCAACGGGGTGCCACTGATTGCTGCGCTCGGGATCGTCGCGGAGGCGGTGGGCAATCTCGCGGCGACTGCCGCGATCGAGGCCGCAAGTGGCAGCGCGAAGGGCGGTGCCGGATTGTCGGGGCCGCTGGCGGCTGCGCGAATCATGCCGTTGCGTACCATTTACCTGCTTCGCTTGGGAGAGGAGACGGCACAACTCGGCCCTATGGCGCTACGGGCAGCCGAGATCCATGAAGAAAAGACGCGGCTCGGCATTGGGCGGTTGGTATCGCTTCTGGTTCCGGTGATCACGATCGTCATGGGGGCAGTAGTGGCGGCCATCGTGTCGTCCTTGTTGATGGCAATGCTCAGCCTAAACGATCTGGCTTCCGGATGACACGGCACGACGATGGTGGCTTCACGCTGATCGAGATGCTCGTGGTGCTGGTTGTGCTCGGCATCATGATTGGACTGGTGGTTGCCCACGGTCCGTCTCGCAGCGCTGGGTTAGATGCCCGCATGGCGGCGAATATGCTGGCCGGAACATTGCGTGCAGCGCGCAGCGAGGCAATCGCAGCTGATCGCTCCGTCACTGTGGTGGTGGATGGCTCGGCCGGCACGGTTCGGGTCGGCGGCCGGCCGGCCCGGCTTATCGGCGCCCGAGTGGCTGCGGGCCAGCCGATCGTGTTTGCGCCAGATGGGTCTTCAGGCGGCGGCCAAATAGCCGTCACTGCCGGGACGGTGCACAAGGCGATCGCGGTAGACTGGCTGACGGGCCGGGTGAGCATCGTCGATGCGCGGTGATCGTGGTTTCACCCTGCTGGAGGTGCTAGTCGCCTTTATTATCGCTGCCATTGCTCTGACAGCCTTGTTCAGCGGTGCACTCGGCGGATTGCGCGCGGCCAACGTCTCTAGTCGATATGCAGAGGCAGTATCGCGGGCACAATCCCATCTGACTGCGGCCAGTGTCGGCGATGCATTGACGCCGGGTGACCGGCAGGGCGATGAGGGACACGGCTTTCATTGGCGCGTGAGGATAAGTCCGGTCGAGACAAGGCCTCCTGATTCAGCCAATCCGACACTTCCTATTCTGGCGCTGTATGCCATCAGCAGCGCCGTCTCCTGGACTGAGGAGAACCGTACGCGCACCGTGCAATTGGTTACCGAACGGCTGGCCAGCATGCCGCCACCTCCCCCATGATCGTGCCGGAGAATCAGGCTCCTGCTGGAGATGGCGGCTTCACTCTGCTGGAATTGCTGGTGGCTTTGGTCGTGTTCGGCTTCGTGCTAGCAGGGATTGCTGGCGGTGTGCAGTTTGGCCTACGTGCCGGTGACATGCAGGCTCGCAGAATAGCGGCCGATTCCGATCTAAGCGCTGCCGATCGTATCCTGCGTCGTCTGATAGCGGAAATGGACCCTGGTACCTTGACCGAAGCGCCCGAGATCGCCGGACGTGCCGGCAGTCTCGGTTTCATTACAGATCTAGGCTTTGCCGCAGCCGGTAGATTGGGAAATGGGGAGGCTGAGGTCGGGCTGGGCGTCGACGAGGGGCATCGGTTGGTGCTCCATTGGACACCCTATCGCCACGCCATAAACCTCGGGCCTGTACCCGTACCCGGCGTATCTGTGTTACTGGAGGGGGTGGATCGGGTGCAATTTTCCTATTGGGGACACGCGGAAGGCGGGTCTGGTCAGTGGCTTTCGGCCTGGACTGAAAAAGAAATCCCGCCTTTGGTGCGTATCCGGCTGACGTTCATACCCGGCAAGGGACAGGCTTGGCCCGATATCGTCGCCGCCACTGCACGCGTTGCGCGGAGTAGCTAGCCACCTAGCACGCTTGCTCCGGCGAGCCCACGGGCGCATTGCTGTATGCTGTACCAATTGGCATCCATATCCCGCAGCCACCCGTAGATAGTTTGCGGCTGAAGAAAGCTGAACATTCCGCTATGCTGATGGATTTGCTCATCTGGTGGGTTCAGCAGATGAAAGATCTGCTACCCAATCGTCTCTTAGCGCGAGCGCGGTATGCAGATGCCCTTGTTGCACGGTTCGGCGCGGGCGGGATGCTGCTGTTCAGCCGGCGCCGAGGGGTAGAGATAGCCCTGGGTAAACCAGATCAGGCCATTCGAGGTCGCAGCAGGGCAGCCGCGACCATCCTGGCGTTAGATGCCGGTGCGATGTTGGAGCAGTCGGCCACCCTGCCACTGGCCAGCGAGCGGGATTTGGGGGCCGTGTTGCGCCACGAAATGGATAGATTTACGCCATTTCGCGCCGAAGATCTGTTTTGGACTTGGCGGGAGGAGCGCCGAGACCGGCAAAATGGACTGCTGAATCTGCGATTGCTGCTGGTACCCAAGCCCGGCGTTCAGACCGCATTGGCCGCTATGGCCGCCAGCGGCTTGCGGCCAGTCGCATTGGAAGTCCCGACATCGTCGGGTGTGGAACACCTTCTGCTCACAGGTCCGGACGCAACGTCAGGTAGGCGTAGGTCGGCACTCGTCGCATCCTGGGCCTGTGCCGGACTGGTGATGGCGGTCTTCATCGTTCCGGTCATTCGGCAGGAGTGGGCGATCTCGCGTATCGAATCCACCGTGGTTTCCCTTCGGCCGCGAGTTGCGTTGGTGGATGCATTGCGACGCCGCATTGCCGCCAATACCAGCGGGACAGATGTATTCTCTGCCGAAAACGCTAGAATCGGTAATCCGCTGCGTGCGTTGGCAGCCGTCACCGCGGCTCTGCCGGACGATACTTACCTGACAGCGTTCGCCATGCGCGAACGCAAAATCTCCATCGCCGGTCGGTCTGCCGGGGCCGCCAGGTTGATCAATGCCCTGTCCACCGACCCTGAATTGCGTGATCCGGCGTTCGATGCGCCGGTCACCCGCGCGGGCGATAAATTGGATTTGTTCTCTATTCAGGTCCGGTTGGCGCCGTGACCACGTTGCCAACGGGGCCGCGTGGCAGGATTCTGGCCCTAGCTGTAACGGCGGTGGCATTGGTGCTGATCTGGCTGAGCGCGATTGCGCCAGCCCTGGCCTGGTATGCCGATCGGGCGGATTACCTTGCACAGCAGGAGATTTTGGCCGCCCGCATGCAATCCGTCGCCGGGTCAGCGCCGGCGTTGCAACAACGCCTCGTAACAACCGATGCCGACGCCCCACCAGCCCGCGCGATGTTCGATGGTGCGACAGATGCGGTTGCCGGGGCGGCGCTGCAGCAAGCGGTGCAGGACATTGCTACCCATGCCGGCGCGACTCTTCTAAGCGCCGAGATGCTGCCAGCGACGAGCGTCGGCGCATACCGGCGGCTCGGCATCCATGTCACAGTCTCCGGATCCTGGCCCGCATTAACGAACCTGCTGGGCGCCACATTGCAGGCAACTCCGCGGATGCTTGTGGATGATCTTCAGTTTCGCCAGACGCAGGTGGTCGGTGCACGGGACGCACGCCCGATGGAAGCCGGACTGACCGTCGTTGCCTATAATTCTGCGCCGCAAGCGCCGCGATGAGATCTGCCTTCCGCAGCCTCAACGGAGCTTGGGGGCTCGTGTGCGTCCTGATGCTCGTCGTTGTGGCCGAGATAGTCTGGCCAACGCGATCGGACCGTGTGCAAACGGCTGCGCCGCCGCCCCAATTGGACCGGACTTCAGGTAAAACTGTCGAGCCGGTGGCGCCCTGGATTGCCGCCATCCTCACGCGCCCGTTATTTAACCCCGATCGCCGTCCCACCATCGCCGCAAGTGTGGAAGTCAGCCCCGAATATCGCGAAGATCTACCACGCCTGACAGGCATTATTGTTCTGCCCAGCGGACGCCAGGCAATCTTCGCGCCGAACTCGGAAGGTGCCCGTTCTATCGTAGCAACCGAGGGGAGCCAAATTGGGGCGTGGCGAGTCGTCGCAATCCGCGCAGAAGGCGTGCAGGTTGCCGGCCCGGATGGTGAGCGCATCCTGCGTCCAAGCTATGCAAATGCGCCGCCTGCGGTGGCCCCTCCGGCGCCCGCTCAACAAACAGGCGGGAATCAGTTGCTCCCGCCTGCGCCGGTCGATAACAGACCGTTTAATTCGGTTGTTCAGCCTTCTGGTGCTGCGATCTTTACCAACATGACGCGCTCGCAAGCGGCCAGGAGCCCTCAATGACCACCCGCAGACTGCTTGCCCTGCTGCCACTGGCGGCGCTGACAGCCTGCAATCCTCGGGATGAACCAGTGCTGACGAGTATCGCGCAGGTGCCCTATGACGCGGGGGAGGCAGGAAAGCGGGATAACGGGTCAGTCGGTGCCCCTAATCGAGCCCCCCCGGCCCAGATCAGTCTGGCGCCAACAGCAAACATCTTTCTCCGGCCGTCATCGGAGGGCGGGAGCGGCCCTGGCAACATCGCGTTGAACTTCGCCGACACGGATATTCGAGAAGTAGTGTCGCAGATCCTCGGTACCACACTCGGTCAGACCTACACCATTGATCCGGCTGTCCACGGTACAGCCACACTTCGAACATCCCAGCCTCTGTCGCGCGAGCAATTGCTGCCGGTGCTGCAAACCCTGCTGGCCCAGAATGGAGCAGCGTTGGTCCAAAGTAATGGCATATACCGGGTTCTCCCAGCCGCGGCTGCAGGGGGCATCTCCGGGCTAGCTGGGGATGGGGGAGGAAGCACGGCCCTGGTACCGCTGCGCTATGCTGGAGCCGAGGACCTGGCCAAAGTCTTGCAGCCTTTCGTACAGAATGGTGGCCGGATCTCGGCGGATGCGGGTCGCAACGCATTGATCGTGGTAGGCGATCCGGCAACACGACAGACCCTGACCAGCCTGATCCAAGCGTTCGATATCGACACGCTTGCTGGACAGTCCTACGCCTTGCTCCCCGTGACCTCTGGCGATGCGAAAGATTTCGCGTCTGCAATGCAAGATGCCGTTCGCGGGGCTGGGGCTTCATTGTCCGGCGTGGTACGTGTCATCCCAATGGCGCGGATCGACTCCGTGTTGGTGGTTTCCAGCCAACCTCGGTATATCGAGGAAGTCCGCCGCATCTACGGCTTGGTCGAGCGTAAGCGTCGTCAGACCATACGATCCTGGCACGTATACTATCTGCAGAATAGCCGCAGCAACGACACAGCCTATGTTCTGCAACAAGCCTTCACACCGGACAACGTGACCGCTGTTCCAACGCCGGCTTCTGCCCCCCAACAAGCTGGACTCGGATCCCAGACTGGAACTGGGATGGGGACGGGCGTGGCGGCTGCTCGAAGTGGCATTGGCAGTTCTGGAGGTGCCGGAGGGCTGAGCAGCAGCGGCAGCCCCAGCGGCCTTAGCTCGGCAGGCAGTGCCCCGGCTCCAACGGCCGCTCCAGTCGCACCGGTTTCGGGTAATCCGCTGCTTGGTGGGCTAGACCCCTCGGAAGGTGGCGGAGGTGGGACAGCCAATGGGATGCGGATCATTCCGAACGGTCAGAATAACGCGGTCCTCATCTATGCGACGCCCCAGGAGAACGACACAGTCGAGACGATGCTGCGCAAGCTGGACATCCTGCCGCTCCAGGTCCGAATTGACGCAACAATCGCAGAGGTTTCGCTGACGGATAATCTGCAATATGGCACCCAATTCTTCTTTAAGTCTGGACTGCAGGGCGCTTTGTCGTTTGGAACAACCGCTGCGGCGTTTGCAAGCGGTTTCCCCGGATTCGTTCTTAGCGGGCCGAATAGTACGTCTGCGGCGCTCAGCCTCCTCCAGTCTGTCACCAAGGTAAAAGTGCTGTCTTCCCCGCAGCTCATGGTGCTGGACAACCAAGCCGCTCGGCTGGAGGTCGGCGCGCTCGTTCCCTACCTGAGTCAAACCTCACAAAGCACTATCACCAGCGGCTCGCCAGTCATTAACTCAATCAACTACCAGCAGACCGGTGTGATCATGCAGGTAACTCCACGAGTGAATAGCGGCGGTCTGGTGACACTCGATATTGCGCAGGAGGTTAGCGACGTCGCACAAGGTGTGACGACGCCAGGTGTGAATTCTCCCACCTTCAATCAGCGTAGCGTCACGTCCCGCGTGGTGATCCAAGATGGCCAGACGGTTGGGTTAGCCGGGTTGATTCAGGATTCTGACTCGCGACAAAACGAAGGAATTCCTTGGCTAAAGGATATCCCGTTACTAGGCGCCTTGGCAGGACAGCAAAACAATGGACGGTCCCGCACCGAGTTGCTGGTTCTAATCACACCACATGTGGTGCAAGATCAGCGAGATGCGCGATCATTGACAGAGGATCTCCGCGATCAGCTTCGGGGAGCGGCCGCAGTGCCGCAGCAATTGAATCGACTGCCGCAATCCGGTTCGGCCGACCCCAACGCGGAGGCACGCCGCCGTCTGGGCCTGCAGCAGCGAGATGGGTCACCCCTCTCCATGGGACAATGACGGACTATGGGTTACAGATTTGTGCATCTCCGCCACTGCCACTGGCCCCCAACGAGCAGAGATCATAGTCATGACCGCTGCGTTGCGACGGATTTCGGTAGGTGTACGGATGGTTCCACGCGTCCAATGGCACGCCATCTCCCTTGACGTAAGGGCCGTCCCAATTGGTCACACCCGTTGGTTGACGCGCCAACGCTGCGAGACCCTGCTCTGTCGAGGGGTAGGATCCAATATCGAGCTTGTAGAGGTCCAGGACAGAGCCCAGTCGTTCGACGGATTGTTTTGCAACACTAACTCGCGCACCGCCAAGCTGGCGCAACACCGCCGGGGCCACCAAACCGATCAGAAGGCCCAGGATTGCGATGACCACCAAGATTTCCAAAAGAGTAAAACCGCTGTCATCGTCACGCTCAGCCATGGTTCGTCTTCCTATGGTCATCATGAGGCGAACGGCTTGGAGCCCAATATGTGATGGCCGTTCCGTTCGTAGCCTGCATGACGCTTGTGGCGTCACTCTACAACCTTCCACCACGCGTACTGCCCTCAATCCATGTGGTCGAAGGGGGGCAGATCGTTACAGATCACCTCAATACCGATGGTTCGCACGATCTTGGCTATATGCAAGTGAATACAAGATGGTTGCCGGTGCTGGCGCGCTACACAGGGCAGTCGCCAGAGGTAGTGCGCCAGAACCTCTTGAGCCGAGCTTGCTACAATATTGCCGCTGCCGGACTTATCCTGCGTCTTTACCTGGATGAAACTCGGGGAGATCTGATGCGTGCCGTCGGCAACTACAACTCCCACACACCTCCATTAAACCAGGCCTACCAGATGAAGGTACTGCATTCAGCTTCGCGTTTGTTTGCACGAAGCAGGGACGAGCCAGTGGGGCCTCCACTAACTCGCCCCCGATAGTCGATTAGGCGAAGCCAGTCACGCCCGCGGCCTGGCTCAAGCCATTGGGGAAGAACAGTCCTGATGTCCGGCCAGTGCCAGAATTGCCGTAGACGATGTTCAGGACCTGCTGAACCGACCGGCGATAGCTCAGCGCGTTGGCGTCACGCGGAGCGAGCATGACAACGTTGTTGACCGTATCGAATGTCCCAAAATCATCGCCCTGTGCGGTTCCCGGTGCCGCCCCACTCGAGAGCATCGAACGTAGGTTCGAAACCGCATCCGTAGCGCCGCCGCCGCCTCGAACCGTCAAGAGCGTGCGGATCGTGCCAGCGTGATATGCCTCCATAGCAAGAATCGAGGCAGCATATTGAACAAGCGCGCTCGGCTGAGAGAGGAGAGCAGCTGCACCACCATAAGCTGTTACACCCACGTCCTCGAAGATATAGGCACCCAGTAGAAAGGCATTCTCATCCTGGTAGGGATTGAAAATTTGCCCCGCTGAGATCAGGCCGGCAGCTACTGCAAGCGTGGTGAAGGCTCCGGCTGCAGATACATCAATCACCGGAGCAGGCACGGCGGCGGTGCCGAGCGCGCCCTTCAGGAACAGCACATGGGCCAATTCATCAGCTGCAATTGTCTGAGCCAGTTGGCGTACGATAGGGGTCGCAAACGACACCGCCGTTTTTCCGGCTGCGACAGGGGTTCCACCGACCTGACCATTGCCGCCAGCGAGTTGAGCAGCGGTGAGACCAGTTCCGGTCAGAGCATTGAGGTAGAATTGCGCCTCAAGATACTCAAGATTTAGGGCAAAGTTGAGGATGTTCAAGTCCAACTGGGTTGGTGATCCGGTTGGTGTTTGGGGCGTCGTCGCAGCCTGCGCCGGTGTAGGGGAGACTGCAGTTTTGGCCAGCAGCCCAAACGCTGCCGCGCCAGCAACGCCCATTCCTGCCCGCTTAAACATGGCGCGACGTTCGAGAGCTTCGCGGCCTCGATCAATCAGTTGGTCGTTATCTGCCATTTTGTGACCTATTCCCAATAACGTTTCGACTACCCAGCGATCAGGTATAATCGTGCCGCGGTGACTTATGTCTCCGTGAGGGGGTAACTGCCGTAGAGGCAGCGCGGATGCACCGGACCAGGAAAATTTATTAAATTATCGTATTCCGGGCTAAGCTTTGGATTGATGCCCAATTCGAAACCCAAAACCCCTTTTGGAATGTCATAATCATTCTTTAGAATGCGTGACGGATCTCCCCAGACGAACCGATGCTTGTTCAATCGTGATATGAAGCAATGAAGCAATAGCAATGGAAATAACAAATGCGAAGCCTGCCGCTACAACATAAGTTAATCCCCACGCCGCAATCAGGAACGTCATGACTGTGAAGCCAACAAGCGAGTGGACAAGATAAAGTGGATAGCTAATGGCGGCTGCGGCATCCAAAATGGGCGAGGGACGAAACCGATCACGTAGAATGTAAGTAATACCGAAGACTACAGAAGCGTATAAATAATTTGCCGGCTTGTATGGCCAAGCAATTGCGTCAGGGCCAAGTGCCCAGCACAAAGCACCCATAGTCAGGAGAACCGCACATCCAGCAAGTAGACGAAGCGTGCTAAGCGCTTTACGAAAGTGATACTGGAATAAAGTGCCAATCAGCATATACGTAATAAACATTGCCTCCTGCACTAATTGCGGAGGTAGACGCCCAGCTTCTAGCAACGTAAGAGCTACGGCAAAAACCCCAACCCCAAAAAGCGGCCAAATTCTTGATGCTAAGACGTATGGTTTAAGTAACGCCATTATAAGATAGAATTTTATCTCTACGTTCAACGTCCAACTAACTAGATCAACGCTGATTCCATCGAACCATGTATTTACTAGTAGCGCGTTTCGAATGAAGACGGGCCAGCCGAATACGATCGGCCGATGCCAATAGGCAGCACTCGCGCCGATCAATAGCCACTGGACCGTCAAGCCTAGCCAGAAGGTGGGGTAAATTCGTAGAAATCGAGCTGCTAAGAAGCCACCACGTGTTGATCGATCGAGCGATAGAGGTATGACGAAGCCACTGATAAGAAAGAATAATGCCACACCAAAGGCACCGCCATCCAGCCAGTAAGGAAACAGCCACCGAGCAACAGGGCTGATCGGTCCGGTTAATGGAGGGGCAGCAATTACCCACGCAACCGTAGGCTGCATGATTTGATAGGCGACTGCATAGTGGATCAGAACCACACAGAGCGCGGCAATACCGCGCAACTGGTTGGCAAAGATGATTCGCGAGTGAACCATACGTTCCAAGCTGTCCGGCAAAGGCACGCTCGGACTAATTCGCTAATCCAATCAAATCGATGTGGTCTAATTTGGAGTTCTCATACTCGGCGAGGATCTGCTCCACAGAGAGCCCCATAATGGGCGATGACCCGTCACGGCGCACAACGCCAAGCTGATAACCAAGATTCATCAGCCACTTCAGGTATGCGGCTCCATCGATGCCCGAGATAGCAGCGAGTTGCCCTGGGCTAAACTCGCTGAGCAAGGCCGGCTGACAACGCCGAAGGGTGGCCTCCGCACCCAGCAAAGCGTTGAATTCCGCTCCTTCTACGTCGATCTTGAGAACGTCGATCCGCCTTGTTGCCCCAATCACATCGTCCAGCCGAATGGCGCCCACTGTATGAGCTGACAGCACCCTCTCTGGATGCGGAAGGCTGGTCGTGCCGTTGGAATCAAAGGTGTTTAGCACCAGTATTCCGGTTTGGCGGGCAGCGGCGGCTTGTAAGACGGTGAGTTTGTTGAACCCATTCGCAAGGCGACTTGCTTCTAGAAGGCGAGCATTAGCGGGATTGGGCTCTATAGCGAGCACTGACCCCTCTAGACCGACTATGGAGGCTGCCAACAGTGCAAACACTCCGATATTCGCACCCACATCAAGCATGGCCATGCCAGGTCGGAGGCAGCGGCGCAATATAGCGCCCACGTAGGGCTCGTAAGCGCCACCAAGCACGTGACGCCCGACCGCCTCGTCCGTTGCAGATGCGTATATTTTGTAGCCATCCAGAACTGTCATTTGGATATCGCTGGGAGGTGCCTGGGTCAGCAACCCGCGTTGAGCAAACTCCGCACTGCCGACATAGTTGGAGACCACGACAGACAGGTCTTGCCCAA
This sequence comes from Acidisphaera sp. L21, assembly GCF_009765685.1. Taxonomy (GTDB): domain Bacteria; phylum Pseudomonadota; class Alphaproteobacteria; order Acetobacterales; family Acetobacteraceae; genus LMUY01. Next base: position 27,247 of record NZ_LMUY01000140.1, read on the forward strand.
CCAACCCAAGATGACCCGTCCATTCCTCCTCATTGGGTGTCCGGCCCAGGATCAAACGAAAACACGCCAGGATGTCATCCGGAGTCGCGGCTGGCTCGTATGAGTGAAGCCACGGCTGGGTAAGATGGTTGGGGTGCTGCGACATGATGGATGTGCTGGCGTTCGTTGCATTGCCTGTCAAGCTATGCGCATTGCATAACTGGACGACGGCAGGTAAGCGCGGGAGATGACGTTACCCTCCCGCCGATCAAATAGCGAGAATGGGCTGTTTTGGCACGCCCTTAAAGCCTTCGCGCATGGCTTTTACGTGAACTGGAACAGCGAAGGCGGCAGTCACGGCCAAACTAGCCGCGTGTTGTACGAAAACGGGTGGCGAGGACTTAGCATTCTGCCGGCGCAGGTGCAAACCGACGATTTAGCCCAAGTCCGGCCCCTGGACTGCGTGATCACAGCCCCAGATAGCGGCTATCCAGATCTCGTTGGCCTCGTGCAGGGGATGGGGGTGACCCAAGTCCATCTAGTGATCTTGAATCTAGGCTCCGGTCAGGAGCCAGCCGTTTCTCTAGCACTAAAGCTCACCCCATGGCTTATAATAATGCAGGCTAGAGACGATGCATCCGGCGGCATACTGACTGATGCCGGATTTTCCCTTGTGCTGCATGAGGGCAGCACTTGTCTCTATGTTGCGGCTGCACACCATGAGCAGCTTGCGTCGCATTTGCTCCAGTCATCCCACGATCTGTCCAACCAGATCCATTCTGCGGAAACAGTGCTGGCCATAGCCAAAGTCCGGGAGATGGGCAGTCAACAGCGAATGCTTGATGCCATCCGGGCCGCCGGGATGGCGCGGGCTGACGTGAATACGATGGCCCAAGAGGCCAGGTGGTTACGTGAACTTGCCGATAGGGCGCGAGCAGCGGAGTCTAATGTGCGAGCGGAGGCGGCCTGGCTACGGGGCCTGCTTGACGAGGCGCAGGACATGAAATCGAGGCTGCAGGCAGAAGCTGGCTGGCTTCGAGAGCAATTGGCCGACAGCAATCGGAATGTGGATGAACTGCGGCGAACCATCACAGAACTCTCTGGTCGTACTGCAATTGCGGAAGCAGAAATACAACATCGGTTCACAGCACGAGTATGGCGTCGGCTACGTCAAATCAAGGGCAGCAACGCACTTGTAGCCCCTCAGCAGGAGCTTGAGTTGCCACTCCAGTTGGGGATGAAGACGCCGGACGAATCAACGCCCGAAGAACCTGCCACAGCCGATCGTGTACAGGCTGTTGGTCCCGTCGACATTCCAGTACTTCAGCCAAGTTCGCCTAACATCAATCAACCGCCCGCGAACGAAACGCGGGCGCGGCTTCGCGGCCCAATTAGCGTTGTGCACCAGTTTCACGCTGGGTCCGCGCCAGGCGATGCAATTACCAACGGAATGCTGCTGACCCGCGACATCCTACGCGCGCAAGGATTCCACAGCAATATTTATGTAAAGCAGCGCGCGGTCGGGCTTGAGGCGCAGAACATCCTGATGTTTGACGAGCTGCCCCGGCACGATGGTTATGTGCTGCTGCTACACCACTCCATGGGCTATACAGAGTTCGACGAGGTCATCGCGCTTCCGGCGACAAAGGTCTTGGTTTACCACAATATTACGCCACCAGGTTTTCTAACAGCTATCCCACGCATTGAACGAATGGCGAGAATTGGTCGCGAGCAACTTGCGTTCAGCCGCAACCAGGTTGTCGCTGCCTTGGCTGATAGCGACTACAACGCTATGGAGCTACGAAGCCTTCGGTTTCCCATCGTGCGAACTTGTACCTTGCTGTTCGACCTCAAAGAGGTTGTGACCCGCGCTACTAAAGAGCGGATATCAGAAGGCATATTCACGGTTTTGTTCGTCGGCCGCGTCACGCAGTCCAAAGGACAGGACGCCTTGATAGGAGCCTTTGCTGCCTTCCGAACCCTATTCACCCAACCGTGCCGCCTGGTGTTAGTGGGTGCGCTGGACGTCGATGAGTATCGGTTCCTCGGCCAATTGGAAACGCAGATCCAAACGGAAGGACTAGTGGGCTATGTGCACCTGACTGGGCTGGTATCCGACGAGGAACTGCATAACTGGTACAGGCAGGCAGACCTGTATGTTTCCCTCAGCCAACATGAAGGGTTTGGGGTGCCTTTAGTAGAAGCCATTTCTCATGGCATACCCGTCCTCGCCTGGCCAAGTGGCGCTGTTGCAGAGACGTTGGGAGATGCAGGAGCACTGCTGGCCAGCTGCAAGCCGGAGAGTGTCGCCGAGCGAATGCTTGACGTGGCTCGAAATGGCCAATCGGCCTCACACCAGAAGCTTGGGCTATATCGCTTCGAGCCGAGACGTCATGTGCCGGTTTTGATGGAGGCGCTTGCCGCGGCTGGCGCCTCTGCTCCACCAGACAAAACGGCGTTGACGGGTCTTACAAACACTCTGCACGTTGCCATCGCAGGCCATGTAGGTAAGAGCTACAGCCTGGCCTCGGTCAACAGGAGAATGGCTGGTCTGCTAAACCAGCGGCGTCCAGAGACCGTCCGGATGATACCGGTCGAAGGTGCGCCGACGGAGGACCTATCGGAGGTGCCTGAATCAAAAAGGGAGCTGATCCGAAGTTTAGCTAATCGGAAGCCACCTGAAGGTGTCCCTGAGCTAATTCTCAGCCAGCATTATCCCATCTACGTCCCGCCAGAGATCGCCGCGTTGAAGGCGGCGCTGTTCTTCTGGGAAGAATCCCTTATTCCCGCGGAGACTGTGGCAGCGCTATGTGCCGGATTTGACGCGGTGTTTGCGCCTTCCCAGTTCGTAGCACGTGTCTTGGTTGACTCTGGCGTAAATCTGCCTGTCCTGAACATCGGCCATGCGCCGGATTTGGAAGGGCTCGATTCACTTGAGGCCATCCCAAAGAACGGGCCGTTCACGTTCCTGCACATTTCGTCAGCTTTCCCCCGCAAGGGGGTCGACATACTGCTTGCAGCATGGCGTCAAGCGTTTACCCATGATGATCCAGTGAAGCTAGTACTGAAGACTTTTCCAAACCCGCACAACGATGTTGCTGAACAATTGACCCGTTTGCCTCCTGGGTCGGCTCCGGTAGAACTAGTCAATAAGGACATCGCTGACGATGAAGTGGTCGCCTTGTTAGCTCAGGCCGACGCAATGGTCCTACCCACTCGTGGTGAGGGGTACGGCCTGACCGCGGCAGAGGCAATGGCATCCGGAATTCCTCTAATTACGACCTCCTACGGTGGTCATATGGACTTTTGTCTAACCGGCACGGCTCGCCTACTTGCGCGTCGGCTAACACCCTCAGGCAGCCATCTGGCAGTGCCGCACTCGCTTTGGGCCGAACCAGATCTTGACGACTTGGTGGCAGCCTTGCGTGAGACATTCTCGGCCGGCCGCGGTGGCCTCGCTATGCAACGTAAGGCCGCCCGTGCCGCAATCACTCACGCAGCGGACCCGGAAGCCTGGGCAGCGCGGCTTACCACCGCTTCTGCCTCGCTAATTTTGGCATCGCAGCCACGCGACGCGCGGATTGCCTGGATCTCGACTTGGGATGTTGGTTGTGGGATCGCCGAATATTCACGCGCTTTGCTGAGTGCAATGCCATCTTCTGGCATTACCATCCTGGCAGATGAACGTACCCAGCTGGCCACTAACGTTCACATCGCTTGGCGTTTGGGCGATCCGAACAACGTCGAGAGACTGCTACATGCAGTGGGACGCATTGATGCTGATGTCGTCATGATTCAGCATCAACCTGGGCTGCTTACATGGGACGTCCTTGCACAGTTACTGCAAGCACTTGTCACGCAAAACCGCGTCGTTGTAGTGACGCTCCACAACACGCGTCACCTGTTGGAGTGTAGCCCCCGGATTCTTAAGCCGGTAATTGAGGCATTGAATTCTATTGCCAGGGTCGTCGTTCATACGCTCGCTGACATCAGGGGATTAGACTCAATTGGTTTGAGCAATCCAGCAACGCTGTTGCCACATGCTGCCATATACGGAGAGCCCGCGACGCTGCGTGCATTGCCAGAGGACAGTGAGCCAGTTATTGGCTGCACCGGCTTCTTCTTGCCGGGCAAAGGAATTGGCACATTAATTCTGGCCGTGGCCGAATTGCGTCGGTGCTGGCCCCGTATTCGATTGAAGCTAGTAAATGCGGAATATGATCATTCGGACTCAGCCGCCGAGATCTCTAAGTGCCGGATGCTGGCGGAGGAGGCGGGATTACCCGTCGAATGGCATACCTCATTTCTGCCTCTTGCCGAGATAGGATTGGTATTGAGCAACTGTGACTTGATTGTGCTGCCTTATGAAAACTCCAATGAATCCTCAAGCGCCGCATTGCGAACAGCCTTAGGCACCGGCATCCCAGTTGCGGTCACACCACTTCCCCTGTTTGACGAGGCCTTACAATCCGTTGCCCGGTTCGATGGGATCGATGCCGTCTCGGTGGCTGAGGGAATATCTCGCCTGCTGGTTAACAAGGCAGAACGCAGTCGACTGCAGACCACGGCTCAGGATTGGGTCGCCTCACGAAAGGTATCCGACATTTCTCAACGGTTGTTCGGCATGATGCAGGGGCTCGCTGCACAATCGCAAGTTGGACAGCCTTTGAATGGCGGCCAGTGGTCAGATCCAATTTAAGGGCGGAGTTACCAAGTGAGTGAAGAGCCGTTGATGCGGAAAGACACGATTATGGTCGAAAACAGCAATCTTATTGACGTTAAAGACTTGATCGGGCGGTATTCGAACGCAGAGCATGTAGCGCGTGCCGACGCCTATTTCGCCGGTGTAACTCTTGATGACAAGCTGCTACGTAAGCCATTCTTTGGCATTCCAGATACGCGGGCAAATATGCAGGGAATCGGCGAGGTGCTGCAGCACCTTCGTCTTTTCCCTGGCGCTCGCGTGCTAGACTTTGGCGCTGGAACGGGTTGGTTTAGTCGTATTCTGGCGATGATCGAATGTCATCCCATCGCAGTAGACGTTTCGCCAATCGCGTTAAATCTAGGAGAGCGCGCATTCGGTCGCGATCCGACGACGACAGGTCTCGCAGTGGAGTGGCGGTCGTTCGATGGTCTCTCCCTTCCAGTTGAGAGCGGATCGATCGACCGAATTGTTTGCTATGATTCTTTTCATCATGTTGCGGATCAGGCAGCCATACTGAGTGAGTTCTATCGAGCTCTAACCGATGGAGGCCGGGTCGCGTTCCACGAGCCAGGCCCACAACACTCGACCATCCCCGTGTCGCAGTATGAGATGCGTCGACACGGTGTGATAGAGAACGACATTGTCGTCGAGGAGATCTGGAGGCTGGCGGAGTCGATTGGCTTTAGCAACTTGGAACTGACGCTGAGTACACCCCGCACCCTTAGTGTACCGCTAAACCGCTATAGCCGGATCATCAATGGTGAGGCGACTGTTAAGGATGTGAGCGCAATCCTAGATACAATTGTACAGGGAGCTGCAAACCTGCGTGTCTTCAGCATGACCAAAGGTGACGATGTTACTGATAGCCGTAGCTCTGCCGGATTGGCAGGTGTTTTCGACGTGGTTCTAGCGGAGTCCACTCCGGATCTTTTACGTGGCCGTACGCGTGTTACAAACACCGGCTCCACGCCATGGCGACCCTCGAGCGACGGCAGGCTAATCGGTAATGTGGCCTTGGGCGTACAGCGCCCGGACGATACGGCGCATCCCGATTTCGGTCGAATTTGGCTATCGGATGACTTTATAATGCCGGGTCAAACTGTGTCTGTCGACTTTAGCCTACCTATTCCACCTGAGCGGCCTGCACGCTTTCTGTTCGATTTGGTTTCAGAGGGCGTCACCTGGTTCGAGCAAATTGGCAGTAAGCCGGTAATCCTTAGGCTATCATAATACCCAGAGCACTTTGTCCTGAGCGGCTAAGCCCATCCCAGTTCGTCAGTGATCGGTTGCTGACCCCTCACCATCCTGCGGCTACGATCTAGCCTATGCTGCAATAGCCACCGTCAAACGCCCGCACCATCCGGCCAGCCATTTTGCGACGAGCAACCGGGCGGCTTGGCTTGGATAGTTCGGATCGTTACCTCGCTCCCGGCGTCTCTCATAGCCTTCTGGCACCGCTCGACGATTGCATGGGCCCGCAGTTCGCGCGCCGTCGTCTGCCAGGTAGGTGGTGCGCCAGATCGCGACTTTGTTGCATGGACCGCCGACGCAGCAGCTGGGGTAGGATGATGCTGGGCGTGTTGCCCGCTGTGTCCTGGGGTGGTCCGTGCCGTTCAAAGCCAATGCCGATCGTCGCCACCACATTCCAAAGCAGCGTCACCGGGTTACGAACTCCGCGGCTTATGACGCGGCCCTGCGTCAGCGCGGCAGCCTGACAATCTGGTTCACCGACGCGGCCATCGCGGCGTGGAAGGCGGAGCCTCGAACCACGCGAGGCGGCCAGCCGCGCCACTCGGCTCTGGCCATTACTGTGGCGCTGACGTTGAGGTCGGTGTTCCGCCTGGCGCTACGTCAGACCGAAGGGCTGGTCGGCTCCATCATCGCCCTGCTCGGCCTCGACCTTGCCGTGCCAGACCATACCACCTTGAGCCGCCGGGCCGAGAGCTTGGACGTGGTTCGCGCCCGGTCAGGTTCCGGTCCCGTGCACCTGCTGGTGGATAGCACAGGGCTGAAACTCTGCGGCTCAGGCGAGTGGCTGCTGGAGAAGCACGGCACGAAGACACGGCGGTCTTGGCGCAAGCTGCACATCGCTGTGGACGTCGACACCGGGCAGATCGCGGCGGCGGCGTTGACCACCAGCGACGTCGTTGATGCCTCGCAGGTGGGCGCCTTGCTCGATCAGGTGGACGGTCCGGTGACTTCGTTCACCGCCGACGGCGCTTACGATCAGGACGGCGTCTATGACGAGGTCGCTGCGCGCTATCCAGAGGCGTCCGTTATCGTCCCGCCACGCTCCAGTGCCGTGCCGAGCGACACAGCGGAGACAGCGCCGACGATGCGAGACCGTCACCTGAAGATCATCGCCGAGCACGGCCGCATGGCTTGGCAGAAGGCCGCTGGCTACAACTGGCGGGCTCTGGTCAAGGCCGACATCAGTCGCTTCAAACGGGTGATCGGGAACGGGCTGCGATCCCGCACCGATCATCGGCGAGCGACCGAGGTCGCGATTGCTGTGAACGCACTGAACCGGATGCTCGAGCTCGGACGTCCAAAGTACGTCCGCCTCCCGTGACAGCACTGCGAAATGGCCGGACCGCAACCGTCTTCTGACCCGTGCAACACAGTC
>NZ_LMUY01000140.1:34566-38739 GCF_009765685.1 Acidisphaera sp. L21
AGCCGGATGATGGCGCTTCAGCCATGATGACGCGTAGGCAAGATGGGCGAAACTGGCGGCATGGCTCTCCGGAAAGCCGTACGACCCAAAACCCTCGATCTGTTTGAACACGCGTTCAGCCAGTTCGGGATCGTAGCCCCACTTCACCATGCCGCCGACTAACCGGTCGCGATACATGCTCACACCTTGAGTGTGCTTGAATGTCGCCATGGCCCGGCGCAGTTGGTCGGCCTCATTGGGAGTGAATCCGGCCGCCACGATGGCCACCCGCATCGCCTGCTCCTGAAACAACGGCACGCCAAGGGTGCGGCCCAGCACGTTTTTCAGTTCGTCGGGGTGCTCATGCTCTGGTGAAGGCTGCGGATAGACCGGCTGCTCTATTCCCCAGCGGCGACGCAGATACGGGTGGACCATGTCACCCTGAATCGGACCGGGACGTATGATCGCAACCTGAACAACCAGATCGTAGAACTTGCTTGGTTTCATCTTCGGCAGAGACGCCATTTGAGCGCGACTCTCGACCTGAAAGACGCCGAGGCTGTCGGCCCGCCGCAGCATGGCATAGGTCTCTTCGCAATCCTTCGGCACCGCAGCCAGATCAAGATCACGCTTATGATGCTGCCGCAGCAGGTCAAACCCGCGACGCAGGCACGATAGCATGCCCAGCGCCAGAATATCGACCTTGAGCAGCTTCAGCGCATCGACATCATCCTTATCCCACTCCAACACAGTGCGCCCGGCCATGGCGGCGTTGCCTACCACCGCCATCTCGGTAAGTGGTCCACGGCTCATGACGAAACCACCGACGTGGGTAACGTCGGCTTTTCATGCCGTGCCGGCAGCTACGCAGGCTGGGGCTTTTTCCAAGACAAGGCTGCGGGCTAGAGCGTCCCAGCGCACCGTCCATGAACCGGGCCTGCCGCCGGACGCGCGGATGAGTGTCAGATTCCAAATTGGCTCTTCTGCGATTGACGCCACAGCAGAAGCAACACGCCAGCGGCTACGCGCTGCTGACGGTGGTACAAGGTGGGTATCCGGCAGCATCAGCAAGCCGATCCCGCCGCCTGCCTCTGCCGCTAGCTGGAGACGCCTTGCCGCGATCAGGTCGAGCGGATGGCCTTCTTGGATTAGCACCGCACCAGCAACGCCAGACGAACGAAGGGCCTCCTCGAACGCGCAAAGCCCATCCTTTGCCTTCTTCGCAGCAACGCAAATCAGATCGGCCTGCGATAGGCCTAAGGCAGCCAGCCCGGCTGGCCACACGTCGGGTTCGCGGCCAATCCATACAACCGCGCCTGCGCTTCGGGCGAGGATTGCGGCGCAAAACCCGGTAGCCGCTCCGGGATCGACTGCCAACACTTCATGGAAAGCCGCTTGGGCAAGGCCACGGCCCGGTAAACTGGCATCGATTGCAGGGCAGATCGACAACCCGCTGGCGTGTGCTTGAGCACCACCGCGCTCCAGACGAGCTACCGTGAGGCGTAATTCGGCAAGGGCGGTTTGACGATCGACGGGAAGCACACTGGACATGGCATCAGCCTAGCCAGCGCTATCTAGCCCGTGTGGGCAAAGTACGTGAAGGGGATTCCCCCGACGCGGTGTTATGTGATTCGAAGCTGATCTTCATGCGGGAGATCGGGTGTAGTCAGGGGCCTTCTAAGCGACCTCGAATGGTCCTTCTTTGAGCCGTTCGTCACCGAGACGGGCGCATTGCGTGGCCGTCCTCCGCTAGACCATCGGCGAACACTCGACGCGGTGTTTTGGATTGCCCGTACCGGTGCGCCCTGGCGTGATCTTCCCGAAGAACTCGGCAATTGGAACTCGGCGCATAAGCAATATCGTCGCTGGACGCTCAGCGGCTTGTGGGACCTGATGCTTGATGCTCTTGCCGAGGGCAGCGTCGGCAATGCTGTGCAGATGGTCGACAGCACTGTCATCCGGGCACATCACTGCGCCGCCGGCGCAAAAGGGGGACTCAAAACCAGGCTCTTGGCCGCTCGCGCGGTGGCTTCTCGACCAAAATCCATGCCTGGACCAACGCTGAGGGTCTTCCAATCGCGCTCTTGCTGACGCCGGGCCAGGCGCACGACAGTACGGCTTTTACCGACCTCATGGCCGAGCATGACGCCGACCTCGAGGTCATGCTGGCCGACAAGGGCTATGACAGCGACGCTATCCGAGACCAGGTTCGCGCTGGAGGCGGCACGCCCGAGATCCCTACCAAGAAGAACCGCCATGTTCAGCACACGGTCAACCGCGCCCTGTATGCCACCCGGAATAGGATAGAGCGCTTCTTCAACCGGCTCAAAAACAGCAGGCGCGTCGCCACCCGATACGATCATACCGCAACCAGCTTTCTCGGCTTCGCTAAGCTAGCTACAATCAAACAATGGATCGCCTTTGTCCACGCGGCCTAACCTATAGGGTAACAACATCTCGATTGCTTGTGACGAATCAGAAAAGCGTTTTGAGGCCCTGTTCAAGGCAGGTAGTCGCTTGCAGCCCTAAGTGACGAATAGCGGCATCGGGAGAGCCCTGCGAGTGACGTATGTCCCCCGACCGGGCGGGCCCAAAAAATGCCTGCAGAGGAGTGTCCTGCAAGCTTGCAAGCTGCTTAGCTAATGTCCAAATTGTTACCGAATGCCCAGTGCAGACATTGAAGATGCCGGGTAGCACAGTGCTGCCTGTTAAAGAAATGGTAAAAGTGTGCATGCCCGCCTGAAGGTGGGCTACAACGTCGCTCACATGCACGAAGTCGCGGGTTTGCCCACCATCGCCGTGCAGTGTGATTGGCTTCCCGGCACCAATCAGGCGAGCAAAGATTGAAATCACCCCGCTATAGGGAGAGTTGGGATCCTGCCGTGGCCCATAAACGTTAAAAAATCTAAATCCAATTGTCGGCACGCTATGGACGAGTGTGGCAATCCTGGCATGGAGTTCGCTGCCAAGCTTGTCTACGCCATAGGCGGTCTGTGGGGCTGGCACTAAATCTTCATGAGCAGCGCTAGCGCCCACATCCCCGTAAATGGCAGCTGAGGAGGCATACACTACGGGTACTGGCGCACCGACGGGGGATGCCCTGCGGGCAGCATCAAGTACTATGACGGTGCCTCCTTGGTTAACACTGTGCGTACCACACCAATCTTCGTTGCCCCTTACAACTGAGGCAATGGCAGCAAGGTGGAATATTCCATCTACCGAGGCCGCCGCTTGTCGGATAATCGCTGGGTTCGTGATGCTGCCGTGGTAGAAAGTCACTCGGCTATCCAGGTTTGAACGGTGCCCTGTCGAAAGGTCATCAAGAACGACCACTTGATGTCCAGCCGCTAACAAGGCGTCACATAGATGGGAGCCAATGAACCCAGCTCCTCCCGTTACAAGGTAGCGTTTGCAGATGATATCAGCCACGGAGTGACCTTGCAGCGTTACCGGCGACTTGGCGCAGCAGTGTAGCGGCGCCGAATGGATGCCATGGATTGGCAACGATCAAGCCTCCACGCAGCCGTCTTTCGGATGCCCAGCCTTTTTTGTAAGGATCGTCGCCGCGACCAAAATCCAGCATTGTTACGTGTTCCACCTCAATAAATCGTCGAATCATCCACGCAGTCAGCACAGTACCAGGGGATTCAGCACCAGCCCGCTGCATGCGACAATTTCAAAACAGTTGCGGTTCCATTTTCGACAGTCCAATACTGGGCGGATATTGGCATTGCATCTCGGCGAAGAACCGCAATACGTAGAACTCCCGCTCGAGCCGCTTCTCCTACGAAAGCGGCCGTAAAACGTGGCAAAGGCTCAGAGGGTTTCCAGCTTTGGGCATAAACCTGCTCGTATTCGGCCAACAGAGGCATAGCGGTGTCTTCCGTGTTACCGCAGACAATCTCGACCGATGGATCACGTTCTGCGCGGGCCAAGCGGCGGCGGATTGTTTCGCGCAGAGCGCCTGGCCGATCAGCCAGATATTCGGTCCATCGGCGGCCGTTGAGCGATTCGTGCCAGTTGGCGAAGCTGGCAAACGGTATGGTGTGGTAGCCTGCACGCCGGAAACCCTTCCGTAAACTATCCCAGCCATCCCATTCAGGATCAATCGCGTCGATGCGGAGCACGGGTCCAAAATGGGGCGCTATCGGACTGTGTTGCACGGGTCAGAAGACGGTTGCGGTCCGGCCATTT
>NZ_LMUY01000027.1 GCF_009765685.1 Acidisphaera sp. L21
GCGGATTGCTGGCCTGGATAATGTCAACGATCCGGTCAACCTCTCCATCCTGCGGCAACACCGTCAGCGTGACGTCGTTATCGGCAATGGCGGCTCGTTTCCCAACCTGGCCATCATCGGGCAGTAAAGCCTCGCGAATGTGGCCAATGATCGACTGATCGGCCGGCTCCAGGTCGGGTTGGTTTCCCTTGGCTTCCGTGATGGTGAT
>NZ_LMUY01000047.1:0-7639 GCF_009765685.1 Acidisphaera sp. L21
CCGGCGCCTCGACCAAAATGGCTCGGCTGCGCGGCCGGGCCCCGTGCGGGCAGCGATGCCGCACCAGCGTCCCGCATGGACACTGGCAGACGACGACCTTCGTGGGAGCACTCCGGCTCGAGGGCATGACGGCCCCCTGGGCCCTCGGCGGCCCAATGAACGCGGTGGCCTTCCTCGTCTATGTGCAACAGGTGCTGGTGCCGACGCTGCGGCCGGGCGACGTCGTCATCATGGACAACCTGCCCGCTCACAAGGGCGAGGCGGTCCGTACGGCCATCGCGGCCGCGGGCGCACGCCGGGTTCTGCTGCCGCCCTACTCGCCCGACCTCAACCCCATCGAGAACGCCTTCGCTAAGTTCAAAGCAATCCTCCGCCGCACGGCCGCACGCACCTTCGACGACCTCATCAGCGCCATCCGGGATGCTCTGCAGGCCTTCACCCCAGGCGAGTGCGCCAACTACTTCACCGCATGCGGGTATGAGCCGGAGTGAACGGAATCTGCTCTAGCACTACTTTTGCAGATTAGTTTAGCTGGTCTCGGCGAGGAGTTTCTCACAGTGCGGGCACCGCGTCGGCGGCGGCCGCGCATCAGGCCGGTTGCCTTGCCGATTTTCACGCGTAGGGTCAATCGGCACGAGCTGATCCGCTCGGCCTGATCCCGGACAGCAGCAATCGACTTTCCACCCTGGGGAATGCCCATCCGCATCAGCCAGGTCCGCAGGCTACGTCCGAGTTCGATTTCACGCGACCGGGTTCGCAAGGCTTCCGACTGCATATACAGCATGATCAGTCGCGCGCGGCTGCCGTACGGAGCGCCTATTGGTTCTGGATCACCCGACAAATGAGGGCGCATACCCGGCTCTACTATGAGCGTGACATGATCGCCCGTGATCTGCCAACCTTTATGGTCTGGCAAACGGCGGTGGGGCAGGGCGGCCTGGCACCATCCGCTATACAGGAATCCCACTCCAGCATCTTCGTTGGCAAGATAAGCCGCTGCTGCTTCAACCTCTTCACGGTTGAGGTCGGCCTGTAGTGCGCCTGACTTCCCGCGTGCTTCTATCAACTGGTGAATTGTTCCCATGGATCTAGCTTGCACAGCTTACACTCTGCTGTCTTTGGGGACTTTAGACGACGAGGCTATTAGCAGTGTTATTAGTAGGTCTTCTATTAGAGACTTCGCCCAAAGTCCTCGGGATAACTAAGTCTAAGTCATTGAAGATAAAAAAAAGCCAACCTTCGGTCAGCGCCTAAAGTCCCCATCATTACGCCCAAAGTCCCCGGCAGACATTGACCCACGGCCACAAAACAGGGCCATGGCCGTCGTCTAAAGTCCCCACCCGACTCCGGGGTGGCGTCTTCTAATGTTCCCGTCCGGCCCGCATCAGACCATCTTCACCCAATTCCGAGGCTCTAATGCGAATCGGCCTCGGATCAGGCTCGTATGTCGCCCAAAGTCCCCGCCTGACGCTGCCGCCTGTCGTCTAAAGTCCCCACCTCATCGTGCCGCCATGTTGTCGGCGGGAGACTGTCAAACCCATCACAACTTGCAGCCAGGCTATATGCGCAGCACTATGCGCATAACAGGAGTGAAGCGCCATGGGCAGCGAGCAGGTCACGGCAAAGCGTCCCACCAATATCTACATTTCAGCTGACCTCGTCAGCCGCGCGAAGGCAATCACGCCCAGCCTCAGCCAAACAGTCGAGATGCTTCTCGAAGTTTGGGTGGCAGCAGAAGAGGCCAGGCGGAATGACCATGTCGCGTGCGTCGCGCAATGGGTCGCCGCCAGCAATGCGACATTGGCCCGGGCCGGTTCGCCCGATGAGTGGAGCCAGTTCTGATTGGTTGCACAGTTTGACGTCTGCTCCAATCTTGGCCAGCGCAGGGCGGTCTACCCATACTTCGTCGTGGTACAATCCAACGAGTTTGCGGCAATGAAGCAGCGCGTGGTCGTGCCCATGACGACGATGACGGCTCTATATCCTCGCTCCTACGCTCCCCATTTCCAGATTGCGGGGATCGAAGTCGTGGCCGACCCGCTTCTGATGTTCTCCATTCCCACCGAGAAACTTGGGGAACGGGTGCTGTCCTTGGCGGAGGATGACGCGGTAGGGATCATGTCGGCGATCGACCGCGTGCTCAGTTCGGCCTACCGTAGCTAGGACGGTCGATTGTTCGCTCCCGCGAACGGCCCGTGCGGTGCTGACGCCATTATCTGCTAGCCCGGCACCGTCTACATCCCTGTTGTTGGACAGGAGACATGGCATGACCGATATCACCACGACTGGAACCTTCAAGCTGGGCGATCGAACCGTAAGGTCCATGGGCTACGGCGCCATGCAACTTGCCGGGCGTGGTGTGTTCGGGCCGCCGAAGGATCACGCCGCGGCTCTCGCCGTGCTTCGCGCAGCCGTAGCTGCCGGTGTCAACCACATCGATACCAGCGATTTCTACGGACCGCACGTCACCAACCAGCTCATACGGGAGGCGCTGCACCCATATCCTGCCGATCTTGTCATCGTCACCAAAATCGGTGCTCGGCGCGGTGCCGATGCCTCATGGAACCCGGCGTTTTCGGCCGATGAACTCACCAGCGCGGTCCATGACAATCTGCGGAACTTGGAGATCGACGCACTTGAAGTCGTCAACTTGCGCGCAATGTTCGGCACCCATGGCCCGGCGGAGGGCTCGATCGAAGCGCCGTTGACCGTGCTTGCGGGGCTACAGCAGCAGGGGCTGGTGCGCCATATCGGGCTCAGCAACGTCACGCCGACGCAACTCGCCGAGGGCCGCCGCATTGCGGAGATCGTGTGCGTGCAGAACCACTACAACCTGGCGCACCGGGACGACGATGCTTTGGTCGACGGTCTTGCAGCTGCAGGCATCGCTTATGTGCCGTTCTTCCCGCTAGGCGGCTTCACGCCGCTGCAGGAAACCGGCCTTAACGAGGTCGCGGCCCAGTTAGGTGTTACGCCAATGCAGGTGGCGCTGGCGTGGCTGCTGCGCCGGGCACCGAACATGCTGCTGATCCCCGGCACGTCCTCACTTTCGCATCTGCAGGAGAACCTTGCCGCTGCTACGCTGACCCTGCCGGATGACGCCATGGCAAGGCTGAACAAAATCGGCACGCAAGCCTAGGCGGCGTTTGCGATACGGAGCGACGAAGGTAGCCCTGCGTCGCTCGCCTTCGTGCGAATTGTCGGTGGCAAATGCAAGTGCCGGTCAAAACCCGACGACGGCGTCACGTTCCTCTTGGTGCTCGACGATGGCGCTTTCTCCGAAGATTCTACGGTCCAAATCACCGATTGGCTGGCCCATGCCCCGAAGGACGTGCTCGCGAAGAACTTCGGCGTCAGCGAAGATGCATTGGCGCAGCTACCGACGAAGGAGAAGTATATCTTCTCGGCGGTCGTGCCGGCTTCGTTCCAGCAGGACAGCATGGTCAGCAGGCCCGGTGCCGCAGAGCTTTGCGTATCGCATGACGGTTCAAGATGCGCTGCGCCTGCCCGGCGGTTCCGTGCGCATCACCAATACAAAGCTATTCCCGCATTCAAGACGGCGGACTGTAGACGGACCGCCTGTTCCACCCCCTGTACCTGTTTGACGGCGGATCACGGTGCATCATGATCCGTAACGGATCGGCTGGTTGAGAGCTGCCTTTCGCCCCCTGTGCCGTCGAGCACCTGGGGGGGACGCGCGCCTCAATCGGTCGACCGTGTTGCACACCCAGTGGGGAGTCGCGCCCTGGCCGCCATCAGCCTTGAGCGCCAGTACAGGGAACGGTGAAGCAATGCGGCGGCCCGGTAACATAGGGAGGAGGCCATGGACGTTGAACCGCTTGTCTTCGTCGGCGTAGACTGGGCGAGCACCGAACACCAAGTTTGCCTGACTGGCGCGGATGGGCCCGTCCAGCGGGCGTTCGCGCACGACGCCACCGGGATCGGCACGATGGTCGATTGGCTGTGCGCCCAAGCTGAGCAGCCCGAGCAAGTGGCTGTCGCTATCGAGACGCCACATGGGCCAATCGTCGAGGCGCTGATGGACCGCGGCATCGCCGTGTTCGCCATCAATCCCAAGCAACTCGACCGTTTTCGGGATCGCTTCTCTCCAGCCGGAGCTAAGGATGACCGCCGGAATGCTCTCGTGTTGGCCTCTTCCTTGCGCACGGACCGGCATTGCTTCCGCCGTGTGGAAGCAATGGATCCGGTTGTCGTGGAGCTTCGCGAATGGTCGCGCATGGCTGAGGAACTCAAGCAGGAACGCGTTCGCCTGACCAATCGGGTTCGACAGCAACTCTGGCGTTACTATCCGCAGATGCTCGATCTTACCGACGACGTGGGAGCCGACTGGGTGCTCGCACTTTGGGCCAAAGCTCCCACGCCTGCGGAAGGAGCCCGGCTGACCGAGAAGAAGATCGCTCGCGTGCTGACCGCACATCGTATCCGGCGCATCACCGCAGCGGATGTGGTGGCGATCCTGAAGCGTCCGGCGCTGACCGTGGCACCAGGCACAACCGATGCAGCCCAAGCTCACATCGCAACCGTGGCCGAGCGATTGAACCTGGTGAACCGTCAGATCAAAGACGTCACGCGTCGCCTCGACGTCTTGGTCGACCAACTTGCCGGCCCGGAGATCGAACCGGGGCAAGAGACCGAGCAGCGCGACGCGGCAATCCTGCGCTCCTTGCCGGGGGTGGGAAGGATTGTCCTCGCCACGCTGCTCGCAGAGGCTCACCAAGCCATCCCGGCGCGAGATTATCATGCCCTGCGAACCCTGACCGGGGCGGCGCCGGTCACAAAGCGGAGCGGCAAATCCTGTCGCGTTGAAATGCGACAGGCTTGCTCCGGTCGCCTGAGAACCGCTGTCTACCATTGGGCTCGCGTGGCTACCCAGCATGACACCCGCAGTCGCAGCCGTTACGCAGCCCTCAGAGCTCGCGGCCATTCTCATGGACGTGCCCTTAGAACCGTTGCCGATCGTCTGCTCGGCATCGCATGCGTCATGCTCACCAATCACACTGCCTTCGATCCCGCGCACGAGGCTGCTCGCGCTCCAAAAACAACTTGATCGTTGGTGGGGAGTCCCCCCCATCAGTCAAAATAGAAGCCGGTTGAAAATCCCCTGCAATTCACCTGCGGCGCGTGCATCATGCTCTGGCCAGCGTTTGAATTAGAAGAAGTATTCTTTGTGCTGGCGACCCCTTTGACAACCCGGTCAACGTAGCCGACCACGCCGATTTAAGCGCCATTGTCGCTGTCAGGAACGCCAGACATGATGTTTTCCCGTCGAACATTGCTTATCGGCGCGGCCGCTACCGCTGCTACGGTGACAGCCCTGCCGGTTTTTGCCGACGCGCCGCTTCTGCGAATTGGTGACCAAAAGGGCGGCGCTCAGCCACTGATGGAAGCTGCTCGTGTCTTGAGCGCTCTGCCGTACCGATTGGAATGGAGCCAGTTTGCCGGCGCTCCCATGCTGATGGAGGCCCTGAATGCCGGCGCCATTGATGCTGGCAGCATCGGCGACGCACCATTCGCCTCTGGCATCGCGTCGGCCATTCCAATGAAGGCTGTCTCTGTCACGAAATCCGATGGCGCTGTGACGGCGTTGGTTGTTCCCAGCAACTCCGCGGTCCGAACGATTGCTGACCTTAAAGGCCGTTCGATTGCGACCCTCAAGGGGCAAACGGGTCATTTTCTGGTGCTGGCCGCATTGCAAAAGGCTGGCCTAAAGCCCGAAGACGTCCGGTTTGTCTTTCTCTCGCCATCGGACGCGAAAGCAGCGATGGCCGCTGGCAGTGTTGATGGTTGGGCGACCTGGGGGCCTTACATCGCCCTGGCCAAGGTCCAGGATGGCGCACGTGAAATCGTCAACGGACGCGATTTAATGAGCGGGCAGAGCTACTTGGTCGCTTCGGATGATGCGATTGCCAATCGGCGCGCCCCGCTGAGCGACTTCCTTCGCCGGCTTCGTATCGCACGGGAGTGGGGTCTTCAAAACCCTGAGGCGCAGGCGCGTGTCTGGGCGCAGCAAACCGGATTTTCCTATCCGGTCGGCAAGGTCGTAGTGGACACGGCGCAGACCCGGACTGTCGCGATCGAAGATCCCATTATCGCGGCCCAGCAACGCGTCGCCGATTTTTTTCATACGGCGCACGTTCTCCCCAAGCCGCAAACCGTCGCCGGGTTCTTCGATCGCTCGTTTAACACAGCGGTGTTCGCAACCTGACCACCCAGACCTCTGCGAGCCTCAGCAACACATAAGCGACCGCGTCATGTTCGAAGGTCGATCCCTTTGCCTTGCCAGTTCGGTTTTGCTTCACCAGACTGCACTGCAAGAACCCGCAGAGTCTTGTTGCCTTGCGGATGACGGCAAGGGATCCGATTCGTGATCAAACGACCAACTCACACGATGCTCGTCGGCAGGGCGTGGGATAATCTTCTCACGGGCGTCGCCTCGCAGTGAACCAGGCAGGGGACTTGCTGCTCGTAAAATCCGGCGGGCCGGCTGTGTTCCACGAATGGGTTGATGGGTTCGCCGAAGCAAGCTCTGGGCTGGAGGTGCGCGAATGGGATGATCCCAGCGTCCGCGATGACAACGTCACCTACGTGCTGGTTGGCCAGCCGGTCGGCGATCGCATCTCGCGTTTCCCAAAGCTGAAGGCGATCTTCAGCGGCGGGGCAGGGGTCGATCATCTGACGCGAGAGCCCACGCTGCCGCCCCACCTACCGATCATCCGCATGGCCACGCACGAAAACGCGCAGACCATGGGCGAATATGTATGCCTTGCCGCGCTCGGCCTCTTGCGGGATTGGCGGCGCTTGGCTCTCGCACAGGAACGCCGGACCTGG
This sequence comes from Acidisphaera sp. L21, assembly GCF_009765685.1. Lineage (GTDB taxonomy): Bacteria > Pseudomonadota > Alphaproteobacteria > Acetobacterales > Acetobacteraceae > LMUY01. The sequence goes on from NZ_LMUY01000047.1 coordinate 6,850, forward strand.
GACCCGTTTCTGGGCACGCGCACCGCCCGCACCACGCGTGTCGGCGTGCTCGGTCTGGGCCATATCGGGCTACACGCGCTAGAGATGCTGCGTGGCCTAGGGTTTCAGGTTCATGGTTGGTCGCGCAGCCGCAAGACAATCATGGATACCACCACCTATGCTGGGGAAGGCGAATTGCAGCCATTCCTAGCGGCCAGCGACATCGCTGTCGGTCTATTGCCGCACACGCCGGCCACGAGCGGCCTAATCTGCCAGCGGACGATCGATTGGATGCCGCACGGCGCCGGTCTGGTGAATGCGGGGCGCGGTTCGCTGGTGAACATACCCGACCTAGTCGCGGCGTTGGACTGTGGCCGGCTCGGCGGCGCCGTATTGGACGTATTCGAGTCCGAGCCGCTGCCCGCCGACCATCCTGCCTGGACGCATCCGCGGATCACCGTCACATCCCACGTCGCCGGGTTTGCGACGCGCCGGACGCGCGCGGCCTATGTGGTGGAAGGCATGGCGGCCTTGGAGCGTGGCGATAGTCCGCCGCATCTGTATTTGCCCGATCGGGGCTACTGAAACAGTTGTTTGTAGATAGCAATCCACTCCGCGCTTTTGTCCTGGAATTCCGCTGGTGACATGACGCGCGCGACGTAATGGCCGGCACCCGGTTTCAACGTCGCGACTGCGGCTGGAACCGATGGACTCGCGGGAATATACCCGGCCTTGGCGTAGATCTGCTGGCCCTCGTCGGACAGGTTGAATTCCACGAACAACCGCGCGGCGTTCGGGTGCGGCGCGTCCT
>NZ_LMUY01000047.1:7848-15434 GCF_009765685.1 Acidisphaera sp. L21
GCGCTGCTTGGCGAGCGCCTCCAGATACGCCATGCCCTTTTCCTTGCCGTAGGTCATCAGCACATTGCCGATGAAGCCCGGCGGACCGGAGGCGCTCGGGGAGTCCGTCCAGGCAAGTTTGCCCTTCCATTTTGGGTCCAGCAGATCTTCCAGCGTGCGCGGAACGTCGGAGTCCTTCACCGCGTCAGTGTTAATCGATGGCGTCGCGATCTGAATGATATTGGCGGTCCACAACCCGTCCGGATCCTTGAACTCCGCCGGAAAGTTTGCTGCCGCTTCCGGGCGGTAACTAGCGACCAACCCCGCTGCCTGTAGCGGAAACGAAGTGACGCCGCCGTCGAACAGGTCGCCCTTGACGCTGCCGGCGCGGGCCTCTGTTGACAACCGTATCGCGGTTTCCTGCCAGGGTGCTCCGACATAGCGGACTTTGATCCCGGGGTAGCGCGCCTCGAACGCCTGGATCATCGGCCGCACGATCTGGGTCACGACCAGCGTCGTATACCAGGTAACACTGCCCTCCTTCTCCGCCGCTGCGATCAATTTGGGATCTAATGCGCGGGCCGGCGAGGTCAGCACAGGTGTGGTCAAGGTCACCCCGGCGGCCATCAGCAATGCACGGCGGCCAAGACGAGATGAATGGGACACGAAGCATTTCTCCGCATTGTTGTTTGTGTCGGCTTTGCGCCGATTGGAGTGCGCTTTTTTAGTCCGAGGCAGGTGCATCGACAATCAGCGGCGAACGGCGACCGTGTTTGTTCGATAGCCGAACATCCATGCGCCGCGCCATAGGCTAGGCATTGGGCCTTCAGCAATTGGCCATGCATGTGCGTTACCCGAGGTGACCCGGCCCGTGCCGATCGTCGACATTCTGTGCCACCAACACCAGCGCATCGCCCCGTGCCGCAACCCGGCCTGCAACTGGGCCAGTGCGGCATGGGCGGCATGGGCGGCATTGGAAGTGCAGGGCAGCAGGTTGCGCCGCCGCATGGTATAGAACTCCCGCACCGAGGCCGACGATGGCAACAAGCCGGGCGGCAAGCGCCCACTGAACTACTTGCAATTGGAGCCGTTGCCGATCGCTCGCGCCGGGCTGGACGTGACACGCATGCATTCCGGCCGCAGCCGGCAGAACATCCTGGCCACTACGCGGCGAGAAATGATGCGCGGACGGGCGCTCGCCTTCATGGCCGCGCTGAACGCCGCCCACGCCGACCTGTTGGAACAGGCGGTGCGGCGTCGGGACGCGATCATCCCTGCCTATACCAACAGCATGCGGGCCCAGCCCACCAACTTCGGCCACCTGATGCTCGCCGATGACGCCGCTCTCGCCCGCGACGGGGAGCGGTTGCGCCAGGGCTATGCCCGGCTAGACCAATCACCTCTCGGCGCTGCCGCGCTCGGCACATCCAGCTTTCCGGTCGACCGCCCGCGCCTCGCCGACCTGCTGGGCTTCGCTGCCGTGGCCGAAAACAGCTAGGCCGCCAATCAGATCGCTCCCCTCGATACCGAGGCGGATTTGGCGATGATCGGCAGCATCTTCGCCGCCACCGCCGGGCAGGGCGGCTTGGTCCTGGACTAAGCGGACCGCTCGATTGGTCCACCACCACGAAGTTGGCCGACACGCTGCAGCGCGAGGCAGACGTGCCGTTCCGCCTCAGGCACCGCTTCGCCTTCGATCTGGTGACCTGGGGCCGGGCGCACAACGCTACTCCCGCGACGATCCCGTATACCGAGGCGCAGGTCATGTACACCCAAGCCGCCAAGGAAACCGGGCAGGAGTCGACCACCCTACCGCTGAGCGAGGATCGGTTCCACGCCGTGCTGGGCGCCCGCAACATGGGTGATTCCGCCAAGGGCGTTGGCGGTTCGCAGCCGGCCGAGCTAGCGCGCATGCTGACAGAGGCCCAGGATTCGCTCGCCACAGATCAGGCTTGGTTAACCGCCCGCCGTGCGGCATTACAGCAGGCAGATGTCAAATTGGACGCAGCGTTCAACGCGCTGCTGCCTAGCCCATAGCGGGCTATGTGAGTTTGGGTAAGGGAACCAAGATGAGTGCAAGTAGCCTGGGCCACCGTCGGGCCTGGTACAAGACGTTGTATATCCAGGTCCTGATCGCGATCGTGGCAGGCGTCGTGCTTGGCAGCGTCGCGCCAGAGACAGCCAAGTCGATGAAATGGCTCGGCGATGCGTTCGTTTCCCTCATCCGCATGATGATCGCACCGGTGGTGTTCTGCACCATCGTGAACGGCATCGCCTCGATGGGGGATCTGCGCAAGGCCGGTCGCGTCGGCATCAAGGCGCTGGTCTATTTCGAGGTCGTGTCCACCCTGGCCCTGCTGGTCGGCGTCGTCGTGGCGGAGATCGTGCATCCTGGCGCCGGGTTCGGGGCGGATGTGAAGACGTTGAACCCAGCCGCCGTCGCCAGCTACGCCAACGCTGCCGCCAAGGACAGCGTCGTCGCGCATATCGTGGGGATCATCCCCAACAGCTATCTCGGCGCCATCGTTGGCGGTGACCTGCTGCAGACCCTGCTGGTGGCAATCCTGACCGGCGTGGTGATCGCCGGGCTGGGCGAGCATGCCGCACCGGCGGCGCGGGTGGTGGAAACCTTGGGTCGCATCTTCTTCGGCATTATCGGTATCGTCGTGAAAGTGGCGCCGCTGGGTGCGTTCGGCGCCATGGCGTTCACCATCGGCCAATATGGCCTGGCCAGCCTGGGCAATTTGGCGGGGCTGGTGGCGACGTTCTATCTGACCAGCGCGCTGTTCGTGATCATCGTGCTGGGGCTGATCGCCCGTTTCACCGGATTCTCGATCTTCCGGTTCATCGCCTACATCAAGGACGAGCTGCTGATCGTGCTGGGCACCTCATCCTCCGAGACGGTGCTACCGCAGATCATGCTGAAGATGGAGCGGTTGGGCGCGTCCAAATCGGTCGTAGGGCTGGTGATCCCGACCGGCTACAGCTTCAACCTGGACGGCACCAACATCTACATGACGCTGACCACCCTGTTCCTGGCGCAGGCGGTCGGGGCGCATCTGAGTTTCGGCCAATATGTCACGATCATTCTGGTGGCGATGCTGACGTCGAAGGGCGCCTCCGGCGTAACCGGCGCGGGCTTCATCACCCTGGCGGCGACGTTGGCGGCCATTCCGGACAGTCCAGTGCCAGTGGCGGCAATGACGCTGGTTCTGGGCATCGATAAGTTCATGAGCGAATGCCGGGCGCTCACCAACCTAGTCGGTGATGGCGTGGCCACCATTGTTGTCAGCGCATGGGAAGGGGAGTTGGATCGCGAGAAGATGCGTTTCGCTCTGGCGAACCCAAACGCTGTAGGCGAGGCAGTGGAGGCCGAGCCGCTAGACCACGCCATCTAACAACCCCGCGGCAACGAGCTTTGGTCGTGTCGTCATTCATTTGGATGACGACACGACCACACTCCTCGCGCAACAATCCCCGCGGCAGGCCGAGCCGTACGCCCGGCCATTATCTTCGGACAAGCTGAGGGGGTTTTATGATGTCTCGTATCGCCGTGTCGTCGGTCATGCTTGCCGCCGCATTGATCGCTGGTTGCGCGCAACAAAGTTCGGCACCCGCCGCCAGCGTCGCTGCAGCCCCTGCGGCACCCGTCGCAAGCGCGATGCCGGCGGGTAGTTTTGACGGCAATTACTGGAACAAAAACGGTGCCATGGGGACTGGATCGCAGTGTAACACCACTCGTTTCGGCTACCGTTTGACGGTAAAAAATGGCCAGGCTTCGATGCGGAGCGCAACAGCCGGCGTGTTGTCGGGCCCGGTCTCACCTGATGGCACAATACAGATTCAGAGCGGCAACAACTCGCTCAATGGGAAGATCACCGATAATAAGTTTGTCGGAGATCTCTCGATGGGCCGCACCGGTAACTGCCATTTCCCGCTGGACTACACCAAATCCTAGCGGCAGCTATAGTTTGCTCCTGCTCGCCTGCCCACGCAGCGCGGCGACCATCACTGGGTCGTCGTAGCGCCCAAGGCCGAACCCGGTCGCGTAGCCAGGCAGCACCACGCCCGCCACGGCAGCCGCGCAGATAGCGCCAGCGGCCGTGGCGCTCATGGTGCCGAACCCCGATAGGGCTCCAGCCATGAACGCACCCGGCGTTTGCATTCGGCCGATCAGCGGCCAGTTCTCCGGTGTCATCGCGTAGTAGCCGCCATAATGCCGGGCGCCTCGCGGCAGGCGCCCAATGTAGGCCGACAGTGCTGGGCTCAATCGGCTAGCCGCACGTAGCAGCACATCGGGGAAGTATGGGTCGATCGGCGGCTCGGCGGCCCCGGGGTCGGACGGAGTGGTGTTGTACGCCCAGCCGAGCTTGATCCATCGGCCGCCATCTCCGCCATCGGGCCGACGGTGGATCCCGCCGGGCATGGGCTGCAATAGCGTGGCACCGGCGGGGTCGGCGGCAAGCTCGGCCCGCTCGTCCTCCGTCCAAGGGAGTTCCAGCTCGTCCAGATCGATCGTGAATGGCAGCGATCGCGGGATCGCGCCCTCCCGATCCTCGAACGAGATCTTCTGTTGAAACACGCAGGTGACCGGTAGCGTCTCGCCCAGCATCGCCGCGACCTGGGCGAAGAACGGCCCCGCGGCATTGACGACACGGTCGGCCCGCAGATTGGAAGTCCCGCCATCCAGCGCCAGCGTGAACGCCGTGCCGCGGTCGATCCCGGTCACCGCCGCCCGGCGCACTTTGCCGCCGGCAGCCCGGATCGCCTCAAGCATGAACTGCCCCAATTGTTGGCCGCTCATGTCGCCAGCGCGGCGAATGTGCAGGATCGTCGCGACCTTCGGCGCTAGACTTGGAAAGTGGGTCTGGATCAGGGCGCGATCCAGCAGCACATCCACACCGTCTGGGGCCGCGGTCCACTCGCTGGAGGTCGCCGGCTGATATCCCGCCCCGGCGCTTTCGTGGAATCGGATGCGGCCTGCAGCGGCGTCGCCGTAACCGCCCTGTAGCTCCTGGATCAGGTCTTCCGGCGCCGCCCGCCGCGTTGCCAGGGCGTAGCCGCGCCGCGTCATGTGGATGCGGTTGTCGCTGGCCCGGGCGATCTGCTCCAGTAGATCCGTAGCATGGTCGGTGAACGCGGTCATCACCGGGTGTGGCCACCAGTTTCGGTAATTCTCACCAGATTGGGCGGAGGTCATGCCCATCGGGTCGCCCGCATCCACCAGCACGATGTTCGTCAGGCCATGGTCCACGACGAGGTAATACGCCACGGCGATGCCGACGATGCCGGCGCCGATGATGGCGATGTCGGTCGACTCTGGCGCCTCTGTCATGCGAATCCCGTCCAACCCGGCGGCAGCACCATGCCGCCACCGGGGCGCGCGGGTCTAGCCGTTGCGGAAGGTGTAGCTGTAGCCGTTCAGTGCCGGCGCGCCACCAAGATGGGCGTAAAGCACCTTCGAGCCCCGGGCGAAGTAGCCTTTCTGCACCAGGTCGATCATCCCTTGCATGGATTTCCCCTCATAGACCGGGTCGGTGATCATGCCCTCCAACCGGGCGGATAGGCGGATCGCCTCCACCGTCTCCTTCGAGGGCACGCCGTAGACCGGGTAAGCGTAATCTTCCAGCAGCACCACGTCGTCCGCGACGATGGCGGGCTGGCCAATCAGCTCGGCGGTCTTTTGCGCGATGTCCAGCACCTGTGCGCGGGTCTGTGCCGGGGTGAAGGAGGCATCGATGCCGATGACGTTGCGCGCCCGTCCATCCGCCGCGAAGCCGACCACCATGCCCGCATGCGTCGACCCGGTGACGGTGCAGACGATGATGTAGTCGAAATGGACGCCCATCTCGGCCTCCTGCGCGCGCACTTCCTCGGCAAACCCGACATAGCCCAGGCCGCCGAACTTGTGGACGGAGGCGCCCGCGGGAATGGCGTAGGGCTTGCCGCCCTGGGCCTTCACGTTCTCCAGGGCCTTCGTCCAGCTTTCGCGGATCCCGATGTCGAAACCCTCATCGACCAACTGCGTCTCCGCGCCCATGATGCGGGACAGCAGGATATTGCCGACACGGTCGTACACCGCGTCCTCATGCGGCACCCAGCTTTCCTGGATCAGCACGCACTTCATGCCGATCTTGGCCGCCACCGCCGCCACCATGCGGGTGTGGTTGGACTGCACGCCGCCAATCGACACCAGTGTGTCGGCGTTGCTGGCGATTGCGTCGGGCACGATATACTCAAGCTTGCGCAGCTTGTTACCGCCGAACGCGAGGCCGGAGTTGCAGTCGTCCCGCTTGGCGTAGATCTCCACGTCCCCACCCAGATGGGCCGTTAGCCGCGACAGCTTCTCGATCGGCGTCGGGCCGAAGGTGAGGGGATAGCGTTCGAATTTAGACAACATAAGCTTCAGCTCCGCGAAATGATGGAGCGGAGACTATCAGCAACACCGTGAAACGTGCTCTCAATCTACGGGCTATTTCTGCTTTAGGGCCTGCACGTAATGTCGGTTGCGCCGCTGAAATCATCACAGAAACCTAATTTAGCGGAAGATCCTTTCACCGCAGGGCTCGACCGCACCGATATTCGGATCCTCCGCTTGCTTCAGGCCGATGGCCGCCTCGGCAATGCGGAGATCGCAAAGCGAGTGAACACTAGCGCTGCCACCTGCCATCGTCGCATCCAGCGCCTTTTCGCGGAGGGCTATCTCAGCGGTGTGCGTGCCCTGGTCGATCCTCACAAAGTGGGCCGTGGCTCCCTCGTCATGGTCGGCGTAGTGCTGGATCGCTCCACCCCCGAAAGCTTCGCCACGTTCGAGGCCGCGGCCCAAGCGATGCCGATGATCCTCGACTGCCACTTGGTGGCTGGGGATTTCGACTACTTTCTCAAGATCCGCGTGCGCGATATGGCCGACTTCAACCGCCTGCATGGTGAGAAGCTGATCGCGCTGCCCGGCGTGCGCCAAACCCGGACTTTTTTCGTGATGAAGGAGGTCGTCGACAACGCACCGCTCAGCCTATGACTTTGCGGCTTTGATGCCACAGCCATAGCGTCCGATGCGCCGCAGTCTTCAAACTCGACTCGACTCCTGTCCCGTGTTCCGCATACGTTCTTAATATGCGCCACATTGTTCCACTGGCCCTTTTCGGCCTAGCCGCGATGCTCCTCAGCAGCGCCGCCCATGCAACGGAACGGCGGAGTGCGTTTTTCCAGGCGAGCGCCAAGACGTTGGTGCAACAGCACATTTATCATCGCGAACCCCGGGCAGGGCCGCGCTGCGGCACGGAGGTTGCGCGCGGCACGGCCTGCCTGGGCCGCAGTGGCCTGGTGATTTGGCGCTAGCGGGTCAGTTCGGACACCACGGCCTCAGCCACAAAGTTACGGTAAACGGCCTCGCCGACTCTTACCTCTAGCAGCAGGACACCAAGATCTAAAACCTCTGCTATGTGATCGCCTCATATGCTGCAGCGCAGCAAATGGATTCGGCGGTGCATTAACTTCTGGTCGTTGCCGGCGGGTTAGCGTTGATCCCGAGCCGCCGCTGCCCGTCCCAAGACCGCACTCCAGTCATGAACGATACCCAGCCGAGTGCGGCACCCGCATGCCTCAGA
>NZ_LMUY01000047.1:15524-23901 GCF_009765685.1 Acidisphaera sp. L21
CGGCGATTGGCCCGACGATGCCGAACTGGCCCCGCACGAGGAATGCCAGCAGCAACACTGCGCCCGTCAACCCATACAGCGGTTGCAGCGTGTCGATGGCTTTGACCGGCAGCATCGCCGTGCCCAGCCGGCCATAGGCGGGATTACCGACCATATGGCGATACCAAAGCTGCGTCTGCAAAAAGCCACCAAACCAGCGCCGCCGCTGACGCAGGAAGGCGGGCAGGGTCGCGGGTGCGTCCGTCCGTGCGTGGGCAGTGCCGATGACGGCGGTGCGCCAGGTCTCGCCCAGCCGTGCCCCGTGATCGCGCATTCGGTGGGTCAGTTCGTAGTCCTCCACCAGGCAGTCGGGATCGAACCCGCCCACGGCTAGCACCGCATCCCGCCGGTAGCAGGCGAAAGCGCCTGAGATCAGCAGCAGCCCATCCACCCGCGCCCAGGCGTAACGGGACAGGAAGTTGCGCACGTATTCGTAGGTCTGAAACCACTGCAGCAGGCGTCCCTGTAAGGATGGCCCGCATAGCGGTGTCAGCACCCCGGTCGCTGCCACCAACCCCGGGTCGGCGGCGAAGGCTTGGCGCATGGCTGCCAACGCAGCTGGGTCTAGCAGGGTGTCGGCATCGATGGTCAGGACGAGAGGCGTCTCAGTCAGCGCGCAGGCAACGTTCAGCGCCCGGGCTTTGCCCCCATGTGGCAAGCGCAGCCAGCGTAGGCTGGGATTGGTTGTGCTGGGTCCGCTCATCTCGCCCATCGCCGGGACGGTAAAGCCATACTGTCCGCCGAGCAGGGCTGCCGTGCCGTCGCTGGAGCCGTCATCCGCGATGATGATCGCATCCGCCCGGCTGGTTTGCTGCAGCAGGGTTTCAAGCATGACCGGCAAGCTACCCACCTCGTTATGGGCGGCAACAATGATTGTTGCGCTCGGCAAAGGCGCGGGATCGGTGTCGCCGGGCTGCCGCAGTAGGGTCAGGGTCTGCCAGAACACGAAGATCAGCAACACTGTGTCATAGCCGACATAGGCCAGCCCCGCCGACCAGGCCAGAATGCCACCGCCGCCGAACGCGCGCGCGAACAGCAACACCCACAGCAGCAACGCTCCGCCATGGATCAGCCGGCTGGTCAGCGGCGTAGGCGGCGGGTTAAAGCGCGGCGAGATGGCGAGCCGAAGGTTTGCCAGATCTCGCTCGATGGCAGTCGTGTTCATTCGAATCCTGTCGAATTTTACACCGGACGGGCAGGCCGGTGATCCGCTATGTGGCGCTGCAGCGAGCGTATGCACCCCGGGGATCCTAAAACGCCATGGTTGTTGCCGACCGTTACACGAGGACCGCGATTACCCTGCACTGGCTCATCGCAGTGCTCATGATCGGCAATGTCACCCTTATCCTGTTCGTGGATACCTTCCCGGACGCGATGGTTCGGCCTGCGATCAACCTCCATAAATCCATCGGCCTCACCGTGCTGGGATTGGGGTTGTTGCGTGTGCTGTGGCGGCTGTCGCACCGTCCGCCGCCGCTGCCGCCTGGGATGCCGGTGTGGGAGCGGCTCGGTGCTCATGCGGCGCACCTCGTGCTGTATGGACTCATTCTCGGCCTGCCGATCTCCGGCTGGGTTCACGATTCTGCGTTCAAGAGCGCGGGTGACTTTCCGCTCTATCTCTACGGAGTAATCCCCTGGTTTCGCATTGGCCCCATCATGGCGCTGGATCCAGCGACGAAAGAGCAGGTTCACACACTCTGGTTCCAGATCCACAGCAGCCTCGCCTACGTCCTGTACGCGATGGTCGCGCTGCACATTCTGGGCGCGTTGAAGCACCAATTTATTGATAAGCAGCCGGAACTGCAGCGGATGCTGCCGGGCCGCAAATGAGGATAATGCCGTGACATTCGCCAAAACGGCGCTTTCAGTGCTCGGCTGGTTGGCGGTGGTTGTGGGGCTGGTGTGGATGGGGCAGGGGTCTGGCTATTTCCCCTATCCCGCTACCAGCTTCATGATCGACCAAACCCCTTGGATCTGGCGTGGCCTCGCCGTCGCTGTGTTGGGTGTCATAGTCGTCCTCGCATCCCGCCGTTTGCACCGCGGTTGATTGGTCGGCGGCGGCCCGATACGATCGGCCCCGCACCCGAAAGGCGACGCATGCATCCAACTCCCCTGCCATGCCGGCGCTAACGCAATCCGCGGCGCGGGAGGCGGTTTGCCAGCTGGGCGCCAGCATTTTCAACCGCGGCCTCACCTTCGGCTCCTCCGGCAATATCAGCGTCCGGCTGGACGAAGGCGGCTGGTTGATGACCCCGACCAACGCCTCCCTAGGCGAGCTTGATCCGGCGCGTCTCTCACATCTTGACGACAAAGGCGCGCTACTGTCCGGCGACGCGCCCACGAAAGAGGGATTTCTGCACCGGGTGATGTACGAGGGCCGGCCGGACGCGGGCGCAGTGGTGCATCTGCATTCCACCCATTCGGTAGCGGTGTCCTGCCTGGCCGATGTCGATCCGCATGACGTGCTACCGCCGATTACGGCCTACTACGTCATGCGGATTGGGCGCCTCCCTCTGGTGCCGTATTTCCCACCCGGCGATATGCGTCTGGCGGAGGCCGTGCGCCCATTGGTGGGCAAACACCACGCGGTTCTGCTGGCAAATCACGGCCCGGTTGTCGCCGGCACGTCCCTCGCCGCAGCGTCCGGCGCGATCGAGGAATTGGAAGAAACGGCGCGCCTGTTCCTGATGCTGCAGGGACATCGGGTCCGCCATCTCACACCGGAACAAGTGGACGAACTGCGGTCGAAGTTTGGCTAACACCGCGATGATCGCAAATAAAAACATAGTATCGAAGCTGCACCGACAACGACAGCCTCAGCTCTACGCAAAATGAGTTAAGTCAAGACTTAAGGACATTTCGGTTCCATTTGGTTTGGCAAAACTGCAATCATTCTGTCATTTTCTTTCGTCTAGGGCCTCGTTTACCAAGTACTCAACTCTCTTGAGCGGACAATCCCAATGGCCAATAGTTCCGTGCCGACCCTCACCGCGTTCACCTCGGGCAACCTGGTGATCAGTATTTCCGGCGACGGGGATGGCAGCGGGACATACGGCGACAACCAGGGGAGCCCGCTCACCCTGCAGGAGGTCACCACCGCCGGCGTCATTCTCGGCCAATTGGTGCTGCCGCAGACCACGACGGTGGTGAACGGCACGACGGAATATGCCTTCTCGGCCGAATATGGCTCCTCGTCGGAAGGGCTGCTGCAGCTCTCAGCCGACGGACAATCGCTGACGGTTGCCGGGTATGCGGTCAATGCCGCCACCTACAACGCCGGCGGGACCGCCGTTTACGGCAACGCCGCGCTTGCGCAGACGACCAGCCTGTCCACCGCGACGACGGTGACGCCGGTGGCGCGCCTCCTCGCCGACATCAGCTACAATGGCACGATCGACACCAGCACAGCCCTGTTCAACGTCGACGACACCAACAATCCGCGCAGCGTCGCCACCATCAACGGCACCAGCTTCTATCTGTCGGGCCAGGGCGTGAAGGGCGACACGACGCAGGGCGTGTTCCTGGCGCAGGACGGCGCCAACGCGGCCACCGCGATCGATACCAGCACCGACACTCGCGCGGTCGAATTTGCCAATGGCCAGCTCTACGTCTCCCGCGACAGCAAGCAGGGCACTGGCGGCGGCACGTCCGACATCGCGACCTATGGCACCACCCTGCCAACAAGTGCGACCACCGCGACCATCCTACCCGGCATCGACGGAACGCTGACCCTGACCGCCGCGCAGGCCAACAGCGTCAACGGCAGCGCTGTCGGCAAGACCGTGAACCTCAGTCCCGAAAGCTATTTCTTTGCCAATGCGACAACGCTGTATGTCGCCGATGGCGGCAACCCGAAGGCGGGCGGGCTGGGCGATGGCGGCCTGCAGAAATGGGTGCTGAGCGGTGGCACCTGGACCCTAGCCTACACACTCTCCGCTGGGCTGAACCTGGTGCCGGATACCGCTGCTTCCGGAACGACGGGGCTTATCGGGCTAACGGGCGTGGTCGTCGGCAATTCGGTGCAGCTCTATGCGACCAATTCCACCGTTGGCGATCTGGACCAGACCTTTCTATACGGGATTACGGACAGCCTTTCTGCCACCACCCTTCCCGCGGCGGAGAACTTCACCGCCCTGGTGACTGCCGCGCCGGACACGAACATCCGCGGCGTGTCCTTCGCACCCAGCGCGTCCGCAGCGGCGCCGACAACGATCACCGTCGTCAGCGGCACGCCGCAAAGCAACGTGACCGTGACCAGCGGGAGCACGCTCACCGTACAGGCGGGTGGCGTCGTCACCAACGCGACCATCCTGTCCGGCGGCACTGCGGTGGTATCCAGCGGCGGCGTGGCGTCCGGCGGCACCATCGCCCATGGCGCGACCGAGACAGTGCTGGGCAGTGCCGCTGGCGCGCAGGTGGACGGAACCCAGATCGTGAGCGCCGCCACGGCGGTGGTCAGCAACGAGACGGTGTATAATGGCGGCGCCGTCGACCTGTTTCTGAAAGGGGCGGCGGCCAACGGCCTGACGCTGACCAATGGCGGCGCGCTGAACATCAGCGGTAATGCCACGGCGACAAACACGATTATCGGCAGCGGCGGCGTCATCAACCTGCAGTCGCCCAAGGCGGTGCTGAGCGGGTCCGTCGCGTTCGCCGGCCCGGGCGCGATCAACGCAGCCGTCATCGTCAGTGCCGGCTTTGGCGACCTGGCCGTTATCTCGGGCTTCGCCGCCGGGGACGTCATCGACCAATCGACGATCGCTGCAGGCGCCACCTTGTCCACCGCCGTGGTCAGCGGCAACACGGTTGCAACCATCACCAGCGGCGCCACCACGCAGTCCTACATCTTTGGGGGCACGACGATCGGTTCGTCCCTTGCATTGGTGAGCGATGGCGCCGGCGGCGAGGAGATCACGATCGGCTCGGCCACCACGGCCCCGGCCGCAACGACGGTGTCCAGCGGCATGTCGGTGTCCAACGTCACCGTTCCCAGCGGGGCGACGCTAACGGTGCAGTCGGGTGGCGCGATCACCAGTTCGACGATACTGTCCGGCGGTATGGCCGTCGTGTCCGGCACCGACGCCAATTCCATCATATCCGCCGGCGGGACCGAGACGGTGCTGGGCAGCGCCACCGGCGACAAGGTGTTCGGCACCCAGATCGTCAGCGCCGCCACGGCCGTGGTCAGCAACGAGACGGTGTTCAATGGCGGGGCGGTCGACCTGTTCCTCAAAGGTGCCGTGGCCAGCGGTGTGACAATTTCCAGCGGCGGCACGCTCAATATCAGCGGCAATGCGACCGCGACCAACACCGTTCTGGTCAATGGCGGCGTGGTGGATCTGCAATCCCCGAAGGCTGTGCTCAGCGGTTCGCTCACCTTTTCCGGTGCCGGGACGCTGCGTGAGTCGGCGGTGGTCAGTTTCGGCTTCGGCGATTTCGCCGTTATCTCCGGCTTCGCGGCCGGCGATAGTGTTGACCTGACGGCGATCGCATCGGGCGCAACGCTTACCTCCACGGTGGTTGGCGGCAACACGGTCGAAACCGTCAATAGCGGCACGACCAGTGAGTCGTTCATGTTTGCTGGCACCTACGTCGCCGGGTATTTCAACCTGGCACCCGACTCCGCCACGGGTGTCGCGATCACCGCAGTGGGGACGCCCTGCTACTGCCCAGGCACCCAGATCCTGACCGACCATGGCGAAGTCGCAGTCGAGGATCTGCACATCGGTGACACGATCATCACCCACCAGGGCACCGCACGTCCAATTCGCTGGATCGGCCGGCGCGCCTATGACGGCCGTTTTGCCGCCGGGCAGAAACAAATCCTGCCAATCGTGATCAGCGCCAACGCCTTGGCCGATGGGCAGCCTCGATGCGACCTAATGGTGTCGCCATTGCATGCGATGTTCATCGACGGTGTGCTTATCCCCGCCTCGGCCCTCGTCAATGGCACGTCGATCGTGCAAGTCCAGAATGTCGAGACGGTCGAATATATCCACATCGAACTGGCCACTCACGACGTGATCGTCGCCAACGGCGCCCCGTCGGAGAGCTTCATCGATGACCACAGCCGCTTCATGTTCCACAATGCCGCTGACTATCGCGCGCTGTATCCGGACGCGACACAGCAGCCCGTCCGTTACTGCGCACCCCGCGTAGAGGACGGCGACCTTGTGGAGGCGGTGCGACGCCGCCTGTCGGCCCGCGTCTCGGCCGCCACCGCGATTGCTGGGCGATTGGATGGCCATATCGATGGCGCGACTCGGAGCCGTGTGTATGGCTGGGCCCGTGACGAGGCCGGTGAGGCCGTACGGCTGCGTGTAAGCGCGAACGACGTCGTGATCTGCGAGGTGAAAGCCGATCAATATCGGGCCGACCTAGCAGATGCCGGGCTGGGTGACGGACGGTACGCCTTTGACGTGGTCATACCTGGCGGTCTGCCCGCCGACGGCACTGTCATCCGCGTGCAACGCGTATCCGACGGCGCGATCTTGGCGGAGCGCCGCTGCGCCTGATGGCAAGGCCTGTTTTGACCGTGGTGGCGCCGTCCGCCCCGGCATGCGGGCATTTGGACAGCGTCACACGGGAGCGCATCATCGGTTGGGCAGCCGGCCCCGATGCGTCGGAGCCGGCGTCGCTGCAGGTGCTGAATAACGGGCGGCCTGTCGCCGAGATCGTTGCCAACATCTATCGCCCCGATCTGGAGGCGGCGGGGCTGGATAATGGCCGCCACGGCTTCGACATCCTCATACCCGGTGGGTTATCGCCGCTGCACCGCCACGTCATTCAGGTTCGGCGGGTGCAGGATGGGGCGGAGCTAATTGGTTCGCCTTGCGTGATCGAGGCCGCGGATAGTTTCGACATCGCTGTGGAACAGGCCATCACCCGCGCGGTGGAGGCAGTGCATAACGAGACCGACCGCAACCGGCTGCTGCACTTCTTGGCGAAACAGGCCGACACCTTGCTGCAGCAGCATGCCGACAATCATGGCAATCGTGGCGCGCGCGCCACGTACCAGCGGCTGGCCCGGCGTTGGGGCCCCACCGCCGACACGTTGCAGCCGCCGAGCCGACGCGCGCTGGTCATCGATGATCGCGTGCCTGTTCAGGGGCGCGACGCCGGGTCACAGGCGATCCTGTCCCACGTCCGTGCGCTGCAGGCGATCGGCTACCAGGTCAGCCTCGTGGCGGCCGACGAATTGGCAGCGAGCGAGAACGCGGCACTGGCCGGGCTTGGGATTTGCCTATGTGGCGCACCCTACTACGCTTCAGTTGAGGAAGTGCTGAGTCGCCAGCGACAGTGCTTCGATGTGGTGTATCTGCACCGGGCTAACATGGCGGCGCGATACCTGAACTTGGCGCGAGAATACCAGCCCGGCGCACGCGTTCTGTATAGCGTTGCCGACCTGCACCACGTTCGTCTGGAACGGCAGGCTGCCGTGGAACAGCGGCCCGAACTGTTGTCCACCAGCCGCGCCTTGCGCCTGGTCGAATGCACCGCCGCCTGGTCCGCCGATGCGGTTCTTACCCACTCGGCAGACGAGGCCACGATCCTGCGACATGCGGTGCCCGAGGCGCAGGTGCATCTTGTTCCATGGTCCATTGCCGTCCGATCGGCCGTGCCTGCATCGGCCGGTCGCAACGGCATCGCCTTCATCGGCAACGGCGCCCACGCGCCCAATTTGGATGCCGCGCGTTGGCTGCTAGATGACGTGTTGCCGCTCGTCTGGCAGGCCGATCCGGCAATCCATTGCCTTCTGGTCGGCGGCGGCTTGCCCGATTACCTACAACGCCGCGCCGATCACCGCATTCGCATTTCCGGCCACGTGGCCGACCTGCAGGCCGGGGTGCTGGACCAGGTTCGGCTGACGGTTGCGCCCCTTCGGTTCGGCGCCGGCGTCAAGGGCAAGGTGCTGGAGAGCTTTGCGGCTGGCGTGCCCTGCGTTATGACCCCGATTGCAGCCGAGGGGCTCAACCTCCCGGCCGACTTGCGATCGCTGGTGGCGGCCGACGCACGCGGCGTCGCGTCCTTGATCCACAGCCTGCATCAAGACGAAGCCGCGCTGAATGCGTTGGCCGTATCGGCACTGCGCTTTGTCCAATCCCACTGGAACGACGCCACAGTCATTGCCGCGCTGCGTGCCGCGATCGAGGGAGGAACGCCTGGGCTGCTCACTTGCCCCAACGCAGCACCATCGCGTCCAGCCGCCGTGCCGCGGCCAGCAAGCCGGCCCGCACCGCCGGGTGCATCGGGACCAGCGGCGCGCGGGGCAACTCGCAGGCGATAATCCCGCCCTCTTGCATCAGCGCCTTGCACGCGAGCAGGCCGCCCTGCCGGT
>NZ_LMUY01000143.1 GCF_009765685.1 Acidisphaera sp. L21
GCCAATGTCGCTGCCTGGAATGCCCTTCTTCATTCTGCTGTCCCTTTCTTCCTGGCCCGTCGTTCGGCCTTGTAGGCGTTGATAATGGCTAGGAGCGCGCGGCGCTGGTCGGCGCTGATGTTGTCCTGCTCATTCTTGGCGTAGATCAGCAACGCCAACACCGGCACATTTACGCCAGCCAGATAGTAGATCACCCGGAAGGCGCCACTCTTGCCGCGGCCTGCGGGGGCAAACCGCAGTTTCCGGATCCCTCCCAGACCTGGCACCAGATCTCCAGCCTCGGGATCGGTTGCCAGTGTCGATATCAAAACCGCCCTGTTATCGCGATTGAGCAGTGCATCTGCACGCCTGGTGAAAATAGAGGTCTCGGCAACGGCGTGCATAATGGCTTATACGGCAACGACGCATATACGTCAATGACGTATAATCGAAGGCCTAACGAGAATTGCCTCTGACCGCCTACCGGAGATCGTCATTTTGACCCGTTCGGCGGCTGGGCTGCAGGTCGCTCAAGGGTGGGCAGTGGACGCCGCATAACTCGTAAATGTGCTGGTCGGGCTTCTGCCTGGGGCAGTCGGCGGCGACGATTGCGAACAGCCGCCAAACTTCCACGTCACCGTGCCGGGCTAGAAGGCGCCTGACCGCATACCGACCGTGGCGCGGCAGCGGCGGCAGGCAAAGCTGACGTGTTCAGTCCTGTCCGCGACCCAGCCCAGCGTGATCACTGGGGGCTGCAACGTGTAGCCACATCGGGCGTAACGCTTCCATGCCTCCCGAACCCGCCTCCGTCTTGTCGCGCGGCAGCATTGTCCGTCTAGTCGGACTCGATGGGCCCTCGAATGGAACATACGATGGCACCGTGCGGGAGATCATAGATGGCCAAGCGGTGGCGGTGTTTCCCAAATGGTTGGAGATCTGGGACGTGGTCGATCTAGAGCGTGCTCGGCTTGACCGGAATCAAGAAATTGCTTGCGAA
>NZ_LMUY01000144.1:0-1841 GCF_009765685.1 Acidisphaera sp. L21
CTATTTCACCTTCGAATCGCGTTTTCACACGGTCTGCAAGACTTGTGCATCAAGCTCAGGCCCATTCCGATGGCTGCCGATAGCCCAACCACGAGAAGCGGCGGTGCACGCCAGATGACAAGAAGGACGAAGCCCGTCGCGGCAATCGCCAAATCCGCCGGGCTCAACACTGCGCTGATCCAGACCGGATTGTAGAGCGCGGCTCCGAGCAGGCCGACGACGACGGCATTGGCACCGCGCATCACCGCTTGCGCGTCGGTTCTGGCGCGTAACACACGCCAGAATGGCAGCGTGCCCAAGAGGCACAAGATTCCAGGCAGGAAGACCGCGACCAATGCGATGGCAGCACCCATGACGCCACCCGGCGGAATGCTGGCGACCGCTCCCAGATAGGCGGAGAAGGTAAACAGCGGTCCAGGCACGGCTTGAACCGCGCCATATCCTGCTAGGAAGGTGTTGTCGGAGACCCAGCCCGGTGAGACCACGGCGTCGTCCAGCAAGGGCAGCGCCACATGGCCGCCGCCGAACACGAGCGCGCCGGATCGATAGAAGGCGTCGAACAACGCCACGGCATCGGAGTGGATCGGCAACAAAGCAAAGGCGAGAAGAACGAAGAAACCGATGAGGCAAACGGCTCCCCGTATGCGCGACAGCGGCATCGCGATTTCGTCGATCGCTTGATCCGCGTCAGCCCGGCACAGCACGAGGCCCGCGAGACCACCCGCGACGATTGTGCCAATTTGAAGAAGCGACCAAGGCGCAAGCAGCATCACGATGAGAGCTACGGTTGCAATCGAGGCACGTGCGCGATCTGGGCATAAACTGCGCGCCATACCCATGACGGCTTGGGCAACGATTGCCACGGCGGCAAGTTTGAGGCCATGAAGCAAGCCCGCGCCAGCGCGAGAATCGGCAATCGTCCCTGCACCAAACGCGAAGAGGGTCATAAGGATCGCCGAAGGCAGCGTGAAGCCCGTCCAAGCTGCCAAACCGCCAAGCAAGCCACCTCGCATTAGTCCGATCCCGAACCCGGTCTGACTTGATGCCGGGCCGGGCAGGAACTGTGATAGGGCGACCAGATCGATATAAGCGCGTTCAGTCAGCCATCCGCGTCGATGGACGAATTCCGCATGAAAGTATCCGAGATGCGCAACCGGGCCGCCGAAGCAGGTGCAGCCCAGCCGCAGGAAAATCAGCAAGATTTCCAGCGGCGAGTTGGAGGCGCGCTCTGCGGTATCTGGTTTCATCGACAAGGGCGAAGCCCCGTGCTTAGGCCTTGCCTATTCCGCGGCCAGCATCACCGTGGCCTCTTCGGCGCGCATCCACACGGCGGTGTCGTGGAACACCGCACCACCGGCGGGGAGCGCGGGTTCGTCGCTGGTGAGGACGTTGATGCCGTGTTGGAGGCCGCCGAAGGAGGTGGCGGGCCAGATGCTTTCGACCACCACCGTGCCGGGGGTTTGGCCGGGGACGTGGCGGGCGTGGAGGACGACCTCGCCGCGTTGGTTGCCGAGGCGGATGAGGGCGCCGTCGGCGATGCCGAAGCGGGCGGCGTCGGCGGGGGCGATCAGGGCTTGGGGGCGGCCTTCGCGTTTGCGGGCGGTGGGGGTCTCGGTAAAGGTGGAGTTGAGGAATTGGCGGGCGGGGGCGGCGACCAGGCGGAGGGGGCGGTCCTCGGTGGCGAGGTCCGTGAGAGGGGCCCAGTCGGGCAGTTGGGGGAGTTTTCCTTCGGTGTCGCCCAGGGCCTTCCAGTCGGCGCGGAAGTGGAATTTGCCGTCCTTGTGGGCGAAGCCGTCGAGGAAGTGGGCTTCGCGGAAGGGGAGTTGGACGTCGATCCAGCG
>NZ_LMUY01000144.1:1967-6511 GCF_009765685.1 Acidisphaera sp. L21
GGTGGCGTCGGCGAGTTCCAGGGCGGTCATGTGGAAGCTGGGGTCGGTGAGGCCGAAGCGTTGGGCCAGGGCGCAGACGAGGTCGTGGTTGGAGCGGGCCTCGCCGGGTGGGTCGATGACCTGGCGGCCGATCTGGATGTGGCTGTGGCCGCCGGCCTGGTAGATGTCGTCGTGCTCCAGGAACATCGTCGCGGGCAGGATGATGTCGGCGTGGCGGGCGGTTTCGGTCATGAAGTGTTCGTGCACGACAGTGAACAGGTCGTCACGCATGAGGCCTTCGCGGACGCGGTTGCTGTCGGGGCAGACGGAGGCCGGGTTGCCGCTTTGGACGAGGAGGGCGTGGACTTGGGGGCCGCCGAACAGGGCCTCGGCGTCGCCGGTGAGGATGCTGGCGATGCGGCTCATGTCGAGTTCGCGGATGGCCGGGTCGCGGAAGGCGGTGCCCTCGATAAGGGATTTGTTCCAGGTGTAGATGCCGCGGTTGTTCCAGAGGGCGCCGCCGCCCTCGTGCTGCCATTTGCCGGTGACGGTGGGGAGGCAGGTGACGGCGTGCATGGAGACGGCGCCGTTGCGGCCGCGGGTGAAGCCGTAGCCGGCGCGGATGTAGGCGCGGGGGGTGGCGTTGTAGAGGGTGGCGAAGGCCTCGATTTCGGCGACGGTGAGGCCGGTGATGGCGGCGGCCCAGGTGGGCGTGCGGGTGGCGAGGTGGGCTTCGAGGGCGGCCGGGTCGTCGGCGTATTGGGCCATGTAGGCGCGGTCGGCGTGGCCGTCGCGGAAGGCGCAGTGCATGGTTGCGCAGGCGAGGGCGGCGTCGGTGCCGGGGCGAAGCGCCAGGTGCATGTCGGCGGTGGCGGCGGTTCCGGTGCGGTAGGGGTCGATGACGACGAGCTTGGCCCCCCTCTCCTTTCGGGCGCGGGTGACGTGGGCCATGACGTTGACCTGGGTGGAGACGGGGTTGGTGCCCCAGAGCACGTTGAGGTCGGCCAGCGCCATTTCGCGGGAGTCGGCGCCGATCACCTTGCCGCAGCCGGCGGTCCACCCGGCGCCCGCGATGGTGGAGCAGATGGTGCCCTTGCGGCCGGACCAGCGCATGGCGTGGCGGAGGCGGAAGATGCCGTCGCGGTGGACCAGGCCCATGGTGCCGGCGGAGCTGTAGACCCAGGCGGCTTCGCTGCCGTGTTGGTCGGTGGCGGCGGTGAAGCCAGCGACCGTGCGGTCGAGCGCTTCGTCCCAGGTGATGCGGGTGTATTGGCCGCTGCCCTTGGGGCCGGTGCGGCGCATGGGGTGGAGGATGCGGTCGGGGTGGTGCACCCGCTCGGCGTAGCGGGAGACCTTGTTGCAGATCACCCCGGCGGTGTAGGGGTTATCCGCGCCGCGCACTGCGCCAATGGTCCGCTGGTCCAGCACCTCGACGTCGAGGGCGCAGGTGCTGGGGCAGTCGTGCGGGCAGACGGAGGAGCGGGTTTCGGCCATGGGGTGGGCGCCTTTGTCGCGGAATGCGCCCGACCGTATCCGGTCCCGCCCCTATGCGTCGAGCGAAACGTCCCGCCGGGTTAGGCGAAGCCGGCGTGGGCGTGGGCGTGGGGGCAGAGGCGGGATACCTCCAGGCCGGTGCGGCCGAGTTTGATGTCGTTGATGGTGTTTTCCGATCCGCAGCGCGTCCATGGCATTTGCTGCATGGGCGCTGTATAGTTTGAAATATAGCGTCTGGACATGTCCGCAGCCGCGCACGTTGTATGACGCCGGGTTCGACGCTACGGTTTACCGACCTCGCCGCTCCCGATCGTGCCTGAAGCACAGGAAGTGTCTCTCATGGTTCACAGTTTGCTCAAATGGTCTGCTGCCACCGTGGCCGTCGTTGCCGTGGTTGGGGTGTTCAAACTGACGCCGATTACGGCCGCCCGGGCCGACGGGCCGGCCGTGGCGATGCCGGCGCCGCTTCTGGAGACTGTGGTGGATGCGCCGGGCCTGCAGACGGCGGTGTTCGCCGGCGGGTGTTTCTGGGGCATCCAGGGCGTGTTCCAGCACATCAAAGGCGTGACGTCTGCGGTGTCCGGCTATGCCGGTGGCACCGTGGCGAACCCGAGTTACGGCCAAGTGAGTTCTGGCAGTACGGGCCATGCGGAGGCGGTGCGCGTGACCTACGACCCGGCGCAGGTCAGCTTCGGCACGTTGCTGCAGATCTTCTTCTCCGTGGCGTTGGACCCGACGGAGGTGGATCACCAGGGCCCGGATTGGGGCACGCAATACCGGTCCGATCTGTTCGTCAGCAGCATGGGGCAGGACAAGGCGGCGCATGCGTATTTGGCGCAGCTGACGGACGCGCATGTGTTCGCCAAGCCGATCGCGACGCGGATCGACGATTCCGCGTCGTTCTACCCGGCGGAAGACTACCACCAGGACTACCTGACGCTGCATCCGGACCAGCCGTACATCGCCATGAACGACATTCCGAAGGTGCAGGGCCTGCAACGCCTGTTCCCCGCCTACTGGCGGGATCAGCCGGTGCTGGTCGGCAAAGGCGTGGAGGAGTAGCTGCACCACGCCTACCGACCAGACGAACCAAAACACAAAAAAATGGGGAGACTGAAATGGTCGACAAAGTTCTGAGCGATATTGCCAAGGAAATCGCGATCCGGCCGCATTACGACAACTGGATCGGCGGCAAATGGGTGCCGGCGGTGCGGGGGCAGCATTTCGACAACATCTCGCCGATCACCGGCAAGGTGGTTTGCACCGTGGCGCGGTCCACGTTCGAGGATGTGGAGTTGGCGCTGGATGCGGCGCATGCGGCGCGGGAGGCCTGGGGCAAGACGTCCGTCACCGAGCGGTCCAATATTCTGCTGAAGATCGCCGACCGGATCGAGAGCCGGCTGCCGACGCTGGCGCTGGTGGAGGCGATCGACAACGGCAAGCCGATCCGCGAGACGACGCATGCCGATCTGCCGCTGGTGGTGGACCATTTCCGGTATTTCGCCGCTGTGATCCGGGCGCAGGAGGGGACCAGCAGCGAGATCGACAAGGACACGGTCGCCTATCATTTCCACGAGCCGTTGGGCGTGGTGGCGCAGATCATTCCGTGGAACTTCCCAATGCTGATGGCGACGTGGAAGCTGGCCCCTGCCCTGGCGGCCGGGAATTGCGTGGTGATGAAGCCGGCGGAACAGACGCCCATGGGCATCGCCGTGCTGATGGACATGATCGCCGATTTGCTGCCCCCCGGTGTGGTAAACATCGTGCAGGGGTTCGGCGTGGAGGCGGGCAAGCCGCTGGCGCAGTCCAAGCGGGTGGCGAAGGTCGCGTTCACCGGGGAGACGACGACGGGGCGGCTGATCATGCAGTACGCGTCCGAGAATATCATTCCCGTCACGCTGGAGTTGGGCGGCAAGTCGCCGAACATCTTCTTCAAGGACGTGATGAACGAGGATGACGATTTCTTCGACAAGGCGCTAGAAGGGTTCACGATGTTCGCGCTGAACCAGGGCGAGGTTTGCACCTGCCCGAGCCGGGCGCTGGTGCATGAGAGCATCTATGACCGGTTCATGGAGCGGGCGGTCGCCCGGGTGGGCAAGATCGTGCAGGGCAACCCGCTGGACCCGGCGACAATGATCGGGGCGCAGGCGTCCAACGACCAGTTGGAGAAGATCCTGTCGTATTTCGACATTGGCCGGCAGGAGGGCGCCAAGGTGCTGATCGGCGGCGAGCGGGCGATGCTCGGCGGCGACCTGGAGGGCGGGTATTACGTGAAGCCCACCGTGCTGGAAGGGCATAACAAGATGCGGGTGTTCCAGGAGGAGATCTTTGGCCCCGTCGTGTCGGTGACCAAGTTCAAGGACGATGACGAGGCGTTGGCGATTGCCAATGACACGCTGTATGGGCTGGGTGCCGGGGTTTGGACGCGGGATGGCAACCGGGCGTACCGGTTTGGCCGGGCGATCCAGGCCGGGCGGGTTTGGACCAATTGCTATCATTTATATCCGGCCCATGCGGCGTTCGGCGGGTATAAGCAGTCCGGCATTGGGCGGGAGAACCACCGGATGATGCTGGACCATTACCAGCAGACCAAGAACATGCTGGTGAGCTACGGCACGAAGGCGATGGGCTTCTTCTAGACCTCGCCTGGCATCGGCGGCGCGGGCTTCGGTTCGTGCCGCCGCTTTGTTTGAAGGAACCGATATGGTCGACCGTGTCACCGTGACTCCGGCCGGAGAGGCTGTGATTGCCAAGCTGGTGGCGATGCATGGGGCGGTGATGTTTCACCAATCTGGCGGGTGCTGCGATGGCAGTGCGCCGATGTGCTACCCGCTGCATGAGTTTCGGGTGGGGGCGCAGGATATCCGGTTGGGGGAGATCGCCGGGTCACCGTTCTATATTGGGGCGGCGCAGTTCGAGTATTGGGAGCATACGCAGCTCATCATCGATGTGGTGCCGGGCCGGGGCTCGGGTTTCTCGCTGGAGGCGCCGGAGGGGGTGCGGTTCCTGACGCGCAGCCGGTTGTTTACCGAGGAGGAGGACGCGGCGCTGCGGGCGGCAGGGCGGCCGCT